>NZ_JASBTN010000008.1 GCF_030148435.1 Aliiroseovarius sp. | reverse complement strand
GTGACCACCAGCGGGTTGATCTCGACCATGGTCGCGTCCAGATCGCTGAAAGCGGCGTAACAGCCCTGAAGCGTACGCACCATGTGCTGGATCAGATGCGGCTCCAGCCCCAGTTTGAAGGCGATCTCGCGGGCCTGGAATTCCCGAAGACCGACGGCGGGCTCGACGATTGAGCGCACGATGCTCTCGGGTCGTTCGGCCGAGATTTCCTCGATCTCCATGCCGCCCTCGGAGGAGGCGACGATCATCACCCGCTGGCTGGTGCGGTCCAGCACGAAGCCCAGGTAGATCTCGCGGTCGATCTGCACCGTGCTTTCGACATAGACGCGGTAGATACCCTTGCCTTCCGGCCCGGTCTGATGCGTGACCAGCTTGCGGCCGAACATGTCGTCGCAGGCCTCGTAGATCTCGTTTTCCGTGTCGCAGAGCCGCACGCCGCCCGCCTTGCCACGGCCGCCCGCATGGACCTGCGCCTTGACGATCCACTTGTCACCGCCCAGTTCGCGGGCGCGATAGGCGGCCTGCTCCGGGCTGTAGGCCAGAGCGCCCGAGGGCACTTCGACACCGAATTTCGCCAGGATTTCCTTGGCCTGATATTCGTGAATATCCATGGTTTCCTCCCTAAAGCGTGGCGTTTACGCGGCCACGCAGGTGCCGTAGCGGCTGTCCAGAATGGCGGTGACACTGTCGTGGTCGACCTCTCCGCCCAGCTCCTCCAGAGCCTCGGCGAAAAGTTGCACGATGCGGGTGATCACACCCCGATCCAGCAGGTTCAGAATGCCGATACGCACCTGCACCGGGGCCGAGAGCGTCGGCCAGATGCCAAAACCGCGCGCGCGGCAGTTCTGTACCAGCTCCATCTCGCGCCCCGCCAGCGCGGGCGGCAGGTTCAGCACCACGAGGCTGGTCATGTTCGAGGTCACTTCGCAGCCCATCGCAACCAGCGCCTCGCGCAGAACGGCCTCGTGGGTGCGATAGGCATGGGCGCGTTTGGCCAGCCCGTCCGCCAGCACCAGGCGCAGGCTTTCATGCAGCGCCGACACGGCATAGGCGGAATGGGTGCGGTGATAGCTGCCCTTGTCCGCGTCCTGCCCGTCGAGGATGCCCCAGTGGCGCGCTTCGAACAGCGGATTGTGCACATAGCTGTAGGCGCCCGAGGTGTGCAGGCTGTCGATATAGGCGTCGGTAAAGCTGACCGGTGCATAGGTCAGTGGCAGGCAGCACAGACCCTTTTGCGGGCAGGACGCCCAACCGGCCACGCCGGGGAAATCATCGATCGCGAAATCTTCCACACCCAGCGAGGACACCGCGTCCACCAGGCCCATCGCGCCGTGTTTCTCGCAGGCATCCGAGAAGCCGCGCAGATCGTTGATCCGGCCCGATCCGGTCTCCCAATGCGCCATGAAGGCCCATTTCGGCTTGTGTTCGGCCAGCGCGGCCTCGACCATCTCGCCGGTGACGGAGGTACCGTGCGGCACGTCGATCACGATCACCGATGCCGCCTGCGGGTCCAGCGGATTGGCGGCGTGCTCAGTTGGCGTGGCCGCCTTGATGCGCAGGGTCAGCGCGTCGATGCCGGAAAAGGTGCCGTTCGAGAAGGCCACCACCCTGTCGCCCGGCATGACGGCGGCGAACATGGTGTCCAGGCCACTCCACCCGGTGCCGGCGACGGCGAAAGTGTAGGTGTTGGTGGTGCCCCAGAGGCGGCGCAGCATGTGCTTGCATTCCACCATGCCGCGCAGCACGTCACCGTGCATGTGGTCGGCAATCCCGGCCCCGGCAAAGGCCTTCAGCACGCGGGCATCCGTGTTGCCCGGCCCCGGCCCGGCCGCCAATGTCTCGGGAATTTCGAGCGGCGGAAAGATCTGAACTGTCATATGCGATACCCTCGCGAACGGGGGCCGATCCGGCCCGGTGTCTTGCTTGAGGGTCAGAAAACCCGGGCTTGCCAGATCGCACAACGGAACTTACTACTGCTTTCGGGTATCTAATTGGGTGGGGGTTTCCCTACCCATTATGGTAAGTATTCGACGGTATACGCAAATTCGAACCACCCGAACGGGTAGGTTTTTCTGATTCCGGGTGTGAAAACAGATGGTTGAGCAAACTGGGCGTCCTGTGGACATCATGCTGGCAGACAGCAATCCGCTGGTCCTGTCCGCCATGTCCGAGATTTTCGAGCGCGATCCCCGATTCTCTCTTGTGGCCACATCCGCCACTGCCGAGGGGTTTCTGGGCACGGTCATGCGGGTGCCGGTGCAGGTCGGCGTGGTCGACTGGAACCTGCCCGCCCTGGGCGGCGCCAAGCTGATCGAGGTCTTGCGCGACCAGGCCAATGCTCCGCGGCTGGTGGTCTATGGCGAGGACAGCGGGGAAATTCCGCGCCTGGCGATGCAGGCGGGCGCAGCCGGGTTCGCCGCGCGGTCCGGCGAGGTCGAGGGCCTTCTGGAAACCTGCGCCGAGGTGGCGGCGGGCAGGATGGTCTTTCCCTTCATCGACGTGCGCAAGATGCAGCAGGATCCGATCCACAGCCTGTCGCGCAAGGAACGCGCAATGCTCGAGGCGCTGGCCCAGGGCATGTCCAACCGCGAGTTGGCGAAGGAGCTGGGGATTTCAACCAACACGGTCAAGTTCCACCTGTCCAACGTCTACGAGAAACTGGCGGTCAAGAACCGCACCCAGGCGATTGCCTATTACTATTCGTCGCAGTTTTCGGGCGGACCGCGCTAGACCTTCTTGACCATCGTCACCGTATTGCCGTTAACCCCGACCTCCTGCCAGCCCAACCGGGTGTAGAGCGCGATGTTCTCGGGCATGTCTACATGGGTGTTCAGACGCACCTCGGCCGCCCCGCGCCGCCGCGCTTCGGCCTCGCAGAGCGCGATCAGTTTGCGACCCAGCCTGCGCCCGCCGAAATCGGGATGAACCGCAAGATTGGCCAGTTTCACGAAACCCTGGCCCGGCACCATGACCAAACCGGCCACGATCTTTCCGCCAACCTCCGCCACCCAGACGCAGTTGGTGACGATGTCCTGTTCGATGCCCAGCGAAACCGGCGGCAGGTCGGCGATCCGGGCGCGATAGCGCGCATAGGCCGCATCGATGCACAGGGTCAGCGGGCGCGCATCCTCCGGGCGGGCCGGGCGGATCAACGCCTGGTCCGCGCTGGGATTTGGTGTCTCCTGTGTCATGCCGCCAGCCTGACCGCGCCCGCCATCGTGGTCAAGCAAGTGAGCTCAAGCCCCCTGCCCCACGGCACTTGGGGTGAAAGAATGCTCCCGGATCCCGGGTCACGCCGGGCTGCCATGCGCCGGTTTGAACCCTTCGTGACACGCGACTACTTTGACGGCGACGCGTACCTCATCGGCAGCAGGTTATCGGGTCGGTTAAGCACGCTTATCCGGTGCCGCGACTGTCAAGATTACTGACAGTTCACAAGTATCCGTCAGTTAGGCTTGGGTCAGCTTAGCTGTTGATAACATTTTACAATTTTCAGCGCTGGTGGCAGCTCAAAAACCCCACAAAGCGGCACGCGACGCTTGACCGGAGCATCCCCTCTGGCCAACCTGCACGGAAGCGGGAAACCGGAAAAGTCAGGAAGGAAATGTCATGAAATCGCATGCGAAAGTGGTGGTGGTCGGTGGCGGCTGCGTCGGGGCTTCGATCCTGTACGGGCTCACGCAGAACGGCTGCGAAGATGCGGTGATGCTGGAACGTACCACGCTGACCTCGGGCTCGACCTGGCACGCGGCGGGGCTGCTGGTGACTTTCGTGCGCTCGCACAATGTCTCGAAGATGACGATGGAGACCATTCGCATCTATTCCGAGGTCGAAGAAAAGCTTGGTGCCTCGGTGGGCCTGCGCAAGGTCGGCCAGCTGCGCGTGGCGAACACCGAAAAACGCTGGGACGAGTTCCAGTCCTATATCTCGATCGCCGAGGCCGCCGGTGTGCCCTGCCGCCTGCTGACACCCGCCGAGATCGCCGAGATCCATCCCCTGCTGAACCAGAGCCCGGAGATTCGCGGCGGCATCCTGCACACCGAAGACGGCTATGTGAACCCGGCCGACATCACCATGGGTCTCGCGAAACTGGCCCGCGACGCTGGCGCCAAGATCTATCAGAACACCGAAGCGCAGGGCTATGAAAAGCTCGCCGACGGCCGCTGGAAGGTCAGCACCAATCAGGGCGAGATCACCTGCGACCACCTGGTTTTCGCCACCGGTAACTATGCGCGCGAAAACGCCCGCCGGGTGGGGCTCGCCCTGCCCTGCATCCCGATCGTGCACCAGTACTGGACAACCGAGACCGTGCCTGTGCTGAAGGAACGCCGCGCCCAGGGCCTGCCGGAGTTCCCGATCCTGCGCGACGAGGATTACGGCGCCTACCTGCGCGAGGACGTTGGCGGCATCCAGTTCGGCCCCTACGAGTTCGAGAAAGACCTGAAACTCTTCGCCGAGGACCGCGTACCGCCCGAGTTTGGCGCCGACCTGCTGCCCGAGGATTTCGACGCGGTGGAAACGCAATGGGAACGCGCTATCGAACGGGTGCCCGTGCTGGGCGAGGTCGGCATCAAGGCCAACACCCGCGGCCCGTTCCAGATGACCCCGGACGAGCTGCCGCTGGCCGGTCCCGCGCCGGGGCACGACAACCTGTGGCTGGCCGAGGGCATGCCCGGCGGCATCCTCTGGGGCGGCACCGTGGGCGAACGCCTGTCGCGCTGGATTCTCAATGGCGATCCCGGCATGGACATGTCCGAACTGGACCCGCGCCGCTTTGGCGATTTCGCTTCGAAACGCTGGACCATGGACAAGGTGCGCGAGACCTGGGGCACCCATATGGACGCCCATCTGCCGGGCGAGGATTTCCCCTCGGCGCGTCCGATGAAAACCGTGGGCTCCTATGACCTGCTGTCAACTCAGGGCGCGGTCTGGACCAGTTTCGCAGGCTATGAATTCCCGCGCTGGTTCGCCCCCTCGCCCGACAAGGCCGTGCCCGAACACAGCTTCCGCCGCACCGACCACATGGAATACGTGCAGGAAGAAGTCCGGCGTACCCGCGAAGAGGCCGGCTTCATCGAAATGTCGCCGATGACCAAGTTCACCGTTCGCGGGTCCGGCGCGGCGGCGTGGCTGGACAGCATCATGGCCAACAGGCTGCCCAAGGTCGGGCGCATGACCCTGTCGCTGCTTCTGAACGGAAAGGGCGGGATGGACGCGGAATATACCGTGGTGCGCTACGCCGAGGATGATTTCTACCTGATTTCGACCCCGAACTGGCGCGCCTACAACTGGGATCAGCTGCAACGACTGCTGCCCAAGGATGGCTCGGTTCAGCTGGAGGACATCTCCGAACAACTGGGCGTCATCGCCCTGGCCGGTCCGAAAGCCCGCGAGATCCTGCAACCTCTGACCGACAATGACCTGTCCAACGCCGCCTTCCCCTGGCTTTCGGCGCAGATGGGCGAAGTGGGCTATGCCAAGGACGTGCAGCTTCTGCGCGTCAGCTACACTGGCGAGCTGGGTTGGGAAATTCACCACCCGGTCGGCTACAATCGTCATCTTGTCGACCTGTTGCTGAAAGCCGGGGTGAAACCCTTCGGCCTCGAAGCGCTGGAGTCGATGCGGCTGGAAAAATCCTATCGCGCGATCAACCGTGAGATTTGCAAGGACATGACCCCTTACGAGGCCGGTCTGGACCGTTTCGTGATCACCCAGGGGCGCGATTTCATCGGCCGCGAGGCTCTGCTGGCACAGAAGGCGGCGGGCGGGTACAGCCGGCTGGTGTCGCTGAAACTTCCTTTCTGCGACACTTCGGTGATGTTCGACGAAGGGGTCTATGCCAATGGCACGCTGATCGGCCGCGTCACCTCGGGCGGGTTCTCGTACTACCTGAACCACGACATCGCCATGGCGCTTGTGCCCGAGGGGATGACCGAGCCGGGCACGCAGATGCAGGTCAAGGTCCACAATGAAATGCGCACGGCCGAAGTGATCGACACCTGCGCCTGGGATCCGACCAGCGCCCGGGCGCGGGCCTGAGCGTTGACAGCTGTCAACACCCCCAGCCGGATCGCCGCAGACCGTTTCACGCAGCGTTAGAGTCCTTTTGCAGCAGCGCCATGATCATCGGTCCGGGAGAAAACGCCCCCACCGCCGCCTTGCGAGTCAACGCACGCAAATACCCGCCCGGCGCGTTGATCTCGGACACGCGCTGGAGGATGCCCGCAACGGTAATCGCCGCCGTTTCCGGTCCCATGACCTCAACCGCATCGGCCCAGGCATCCGGGCTGATACCCATCATGCCACGCACAAGCGCGGCAAGCCCCACCAGTTCATGCCAATTCGTCACGTCATGCGCCGAATAGGGCAGAATGTCCGGACAGGCTTTCAACACCAGACCCAGGGGCAGCGTGGGCCCCGGTCTAGCCGGACGCTCAGGGTGCATTTCCGTCTCTACGTCAGCCGCTTTAGGCTCTTCTGAGCCCAATTCAGAATCGAGAGTTTCTGTATTTGAATTCTGATAGTGCCGCTCATTTACGACGTCATTGCCGCTCATTTCTTCCGTTTCACACAGCAGGGTACGGATCTGCGACAGGATCTCGATCAGCTCGGCTTTCAGCGCCTCCAAAGCATCCGGATCAAGCTTGCGGCGCATCTGCTTGTGAAGGTCCAGCAGGCGGGTCTCCAGCGGTGCCCAGAGCGGCCCTGGGGCCGTTTCCTGCCCGAATAGAGACAGTTTCACCGCGTCCCGCTTCATCACCACCACCTCTTCACGCAGCCGTTTCAGCCGCGCCTGGGCCTCGCGTGTGGCCTGCGCGGCCTGCGCAATGTCTCCTGCGCGCACAAACAGCGGTCGCAGGTCGAAACCGAAGGCGCGCGTCACCATTCCGTCACCATCCCGCGCCGCGTAGCGTTTGCCGTTGGGGCTGTCATGCCGCGCGATCAGCCCGGCCTTGACCAGAGCCGCCAGATGGCGCCGTAGGGTGCTTTCCGCCATGCCATGGGCGCGTTCGGACAGCGCCCGGTTCGAGGGAAAGACGATCAGCCCGGCATTGTCGGACAGGTTCGCCTCGGGGTGAAAGCTCAGAAGCGCGTTCAGCACGGTCAGATCGCGGTCGCTCACGCAGAAGGCCACCCGCGCGGTGCAGAGCGTGCGAAACAGCTCCCACTTGTCACAATGGGGCACCGCGGGGGCGCCTTGCGCCGCCTGGGCCCGTTCAATCAGGCCAGCCGTTACCGGCCGCCGCCCAAAGGGCGTCGTTGTCAGAATCTCCATGGGATTTCACACGGCAAAATTTTTTGCCCGCCAGAGTCGGAGGTTGTTGACAGCTGTCAACGGAACGGCCTAGATTCGGAGGTGCTAGACAACGAAACGGCCTCTCGGGATCCCGGTCCTGGGGGGTCTTTTGTTTTGCCTTCCTGTGCCTCCTGTCCTTGTTGCTGCTCTCTCTCGGTCCTCAGTCGCGCTGCTGTTGCCAGTCGCGGTGAAGTCGTGTCAGGTTTTCCGCCAGCCAGTCGTCGAACCCGTCGCCGGGCTCGACGTTGACAACCAGGCGGCCGGATTTGCGCGCCAGCGTGGCCAGGGGCTCACCGGTGTCGGTGGCAAGCTTGACCGGCTGCGGGGCAGGGGGCCTGGGCGCCTTCAGCTCGGCCATCACCGCGTCGAAGCGGGCGTCGGAACTGTCTCCACGGGCCGACGCGACGAGGTCGCGATCCCCGATCCGCTCGGCAAGCGCCAGCCAGCGGTCGCGCCCCACCGACGGGGCCGCGCCGATCGCCTCGATCAAGCCGGGGGGCACCCGGTCGGCGACAGATAACATTCGCGAAATCAAGGTCTTATCCATGTGCAGCGCGGCGCAAATCACCTTGCGCTCATAACCCGCATCGCGCATCTGGCGCGCGAAATTTGCCTTTTCGATAAAGCTCAGATCCTTGCGCGCGGCGTTTTCCTGCCCCTGTGCCAGCACCAGCGCGCGGTCGTCCAGCACCCGCACCATCGCCTTGACCGGCTGGCCAAGCGCCTTCAGCGCGGCGACCCGGCGGCGGCCATAGACGACCTGGTAACGCTCCGGGTTGTTCGGGTTCGGGCGCAACAGCACCGGCACCTGTTGGCCATAGTCGCGGATCGAGCCCATCAGCGCCTCGATCTCGGCATCCTCGCCCAGCCGGTCGCGCATGCCGGCATTGTCGATCATGCGCGGGTCGACCTCGACCAGCGATCGCGCCTTGAGATCGGCAATCGACTGGCTGACCGCCCCGATCGCACCGGTGGTATAGCGCGGGCGGGCCGCATCGACGCGGGTGTCGGGGGTCGCCTCGGCGGGGGTGTCCGTCGGGGCGTCCATCAGCCCCTTGAGCAATCCTTTGCGTGCCATGTCAACTTGCCTCCATCCGGCTCACACCCCGGTTCCAGGCGGCTTGAACCAGCGCCTCGATCTCGCCGTTCACGGCGTTCAGGCTTTCCATCGCGCGTTCATATGTGGCGCGGGTAAACTGGCTCTTTTCCACCTCGTACAGGGTCTGTTTGGTGATCCCGGCGTCGGAAATCGCGGTGGATTTCAGCGCCGTGTGGTTCAGGACATGATCGGCAAACATCGAGCGCATGAAGCTGACCATCTGGTTCTGCGGCCCGTCGCCGGGCTCGTATCGGGTGATCACGTAGCGCAGCCAGTCGTAGGACATGTTGCCCCCCGCCTCGGCGACGACGCCCAGCAGGTTCGAGACCATCAGCAGGAACTGGCACATCGACATGACATCCAGCATCTGAGGATGCACCGTAACCAGCACCGCCGTAGCCGCCGACAGGGCGGACATGGTCAGGTATCCCAGCTGCGGAGGGCAATCCATCACCACCACGTCATACTCCTGTTCCACTTCGGCAAGCGCGTCGCCTACCCTTGTGAAAAACAGGTTTCCATCCCGTTGCACCAGCGCCCGGGGCGTGTCGTGTTCGAACTCCATCAGATCCAGGTTGCCGGGCACGATGTCGAGATTGGTGAAATAGCTCCTCTGGATCACCGAGGACAGCGGCACCGGGTCGTCGTAGCGGATCGCATCATAGAGCGTGCCGCCGTCCAACAGGTCGAATTCCGGCTGAAACCCATGCAGGGCGGACAGGCTGGCCTGCGGATCGAGGTCGATGGCCAGCACGCGATAGCCGTCCAGCGCCATTTTCTGGGCCAGGTGTGCGGCGGTGGTGGTCTTGCCGGAGCCGCCCTTGAAATTGATCACCGTGATGACCTGCAGGTGATCGCCTTCGCGACGGCCGGGAAGGTAGGTTCCGGGCGACTTAGTGCCTGTTTCCAGCATTTCGCGCAGCGCCTGGATATCGGCCGCCGTATAGCTGCGCCGCCCGCCCGCGCGCACCTCGGGTTCGGGGCCGCGGCCTTCCAGATGCAGCTTGCGCAGATAGGCGTCCTTGACGCCCAGCAGATCGGCTGCCTCACCGGAGGTGAACCGCCGCATTTCCTTGCGCGCATTGGGGGGGAAAAGCTGTGCCCGGTGGGCTTGCAATCGTTCGGAAAGTTTCAGAGCATGATCACCGACCAGCTGGTCGATGCGTGTGCCCAGCGTGGTGCCCATCGGACCGGGTGCGCCCATCCGTGTGTCGTCCATCTGTCGTACCTCATGCCGGAGCTGTTGTTACGCTTCCGATCGTTTTATTCACTTTCTTCCGTATATACATGTCCGAGGCCGGAGATTCTCGCAAGGATTATTTCCACACCCTGTGGATAAGTTGCCGCGCAGCGCCGCCTGGGCGGGGCAGGGCAGGGGGCCGCACCGCCGCCGCCCGATTCACGTCCCGGGGCCTGTCCGGCGCTAACGGTGTCGCAAACAGGTTGCAAACCGCCGGATTCCGGTGTGTTAGCCCTTTACAGTTGCCGGTTTTCATCGCTCACTGGGCGCGCCGTCGCATACCGGCGGCCGCGAGCACTCGCCAGCCAAGGACCGCCAGCGTGAAACCGACAAACACTACGAACCCCGAATATTTCCACAAGGTCGTCGATTGCCAATATGCCTGCCCGGCCCATACGCCGGTGCCGGCCTATATCCGCGCCATCGCGCAGGAGCGGTATTCGGACGCCTATATGATCAACTGGGAAAGCAATGTCTTTCCGGGCGTTCTGGGCCGCACCTGCGACCGCCCCTGCGAACCGGCCTGCCGCCGCGGCCGGGTCGAAGAGGAACCGGTCGCGATCTGCCGCCTGAAACGGGTGGCCGCCGACCACAAGGACGACATTCGTGACCGTCTGCCCAAGGCGGGGGCCGCGAACGGCAAGAAGATCGCCCTGATCGGCGGTGGCCCGGCCTCGCTGACCGTGGCGCGCGACCTGGCGCCATTGGGCTATGAGCTGCACCTTTATGATGCCCAGCCCAGAGGCGGCGGGTTCATGCGTTCGGAAATCCCCAGTTTCCGCCTGCCCGAAGAGGTGCTGGAGGAAGAAGTGGGTTACGTGCTGGACATGGGCATTCACACCCATTTCAACACCTACATCGACAGCATGGCCGACATGCTGACCAAGGGCTATGACGCGATTTTCGTAGGCTGCGGGGCACCGCGCGGGCGCGACCTGCCGAACGTACCGGGCCGCGAGGAAGGGGCCGAGAACATTCACGTGGGCCTCGACTGGCTGGCGAATGTGGCTTTCAAACACACCGCCAAGATTGGCAAGCGCGTGATCGTGCTGGGCGGCGGCAACACCGCGATGGACTGCTGCCGCACCTCGCGCCGTCTGGGCGGTGAGGACGTGAAGGTCATCGTGCGCTCGCCGTTCGAGGACATGAAGGCAAGCCCCTGGGAGAAAGAGGACGCCATTCACGAGGGCATCCCGATCATCGACAACCACGTGCCGCTGGAATTCGTGGTGAAGGACGGCAAACTGGTGGGCATGAAGTTCGACAAGGTCGAAGCGAAATATGACGCCGAGGGGCGGCGCTCGCTGATTTCGACCGGCGAGGATCCGGTGTTTGTCGAATGTGACGACGTGCTGATCGCCATCGGGCAGGAGAACGCCTTTCCCTGGATCGAGAAGGAAACCGGCATTCGATTTACCTCCTGGGGCACGCCGATCATCAATGATGACGAGACCTTCCAGTCGACCCGCAAGAACGTCTTTTTCGGCGGCGACGCGGCCTTTGGTCCGTCGAACATCATCACCGCGGGGGCCCATGGCCACAAGGCGGCGGTGTCGATTGACCTCTACTGCAACGGCCAGGACCTGGAAGAGGACCGCCCGCCCCCGAATGTAACCCTGATCAGCCAGAAGATGGGCATCCACGAATGGAGCTATGATTCGATCCCCGTGGATGACAAGCGCGTGGCGGTGCCGCTGGTCGCGCTGGAGAAAGCGCTTGGCGACCGGGATCTGGAGGTGGAGCTGGGCTTTGACCCGGAAACCGCCTTCGTGCAGGCCGAACGTTGCCTGAACTGCGATGCGCAGACGGTGTTCACCGCGCCCAGTTGCATCGAATGCGACGCCTGCGCCGACATCTGCCCTACAAGCTGCATCAACTTCGTCGAAAACGGCACCGAGGACGACCTGCGCCCGCGCCTCATGGTGCCCGCCGAGAATGCGGAACAGGATCTTTATGTCTCGGACGCGCTGGCGACCGGCAAGGTCCTTGTGAAGGACGAGGACGTCTGCCTGCACTGTGGCCTCTGCGCCGAGCGCTGCCCGACCGCAGCCTGGGACATGCAGCTTTTCACCTACAACACCGCCAAGGCAGCGCCGAACCTTGTGCCCGGACTGGAGGGGCTCTGACATGAAACAGATCGAAGGCGTCAATGATTTCGTCGTCAAGTTCGCCAATGTGAACGGCACCGGGTCGGCCTCGGCCAACCACCTGTTTGCAAAGGCAATCTTCCGCATGGGCATCCCGGTGTCCCCGCGCAATATCTTCCCGTCGAACATTCAGGGCCTACCCACCTGGTACGAGGTGCGGGTATCGAAGAACGGCTATCTGGGCCGGCGCGGCGGGGTCGATTTCATGGTCTGCGTCAACCCGCAGTCGATGGAGAAGGACATCGCGGCGGTCGCGCCGGGGGGCTATTTCCTTTACGACAACACCAAGCCGCTCGCGCCACATATGAAGCGCGACGACATTACCATGTTCGGCATTCCGCTGACCGAAATGTGCATGCGCGAATATGCCAATCCGCGCCTCCAACAGCTGCTCAAGAACGTGGTTTATGTCGGCGCCATGGCGGCGCTGATCGACATTGACTTCCGGGTGCTGAAGGATCTGCTGAACGACCAGTTCAAGGGCAAGGAGAAGCTCATTTCCTCGAACGTGCACGCTCTTGAGATGGGATACCAATACGCGACCGAGAATTTCCAGTGCCCGCTGCCGATCCGGCTGGAATCGGGCGTGAACCTGGCGTCGCATATCCTGGAAAGCGACCATATCCTGATGAACGGCAACACGGCGGCCGCGCTGGGGGCGATCTATGGCGGGGCGACGGTGGCGGCCTGGTATCCGATCACGCCCTCGACCTCTGTCGTGGATGCCTTCGCGAAATATGCAGAACGGATGCGAATCGACGCGGGCACCGGCAAGAAGAACTTTGCCATCGTGCAGGCCGAGGATGAACTTTCCGCCATGGGTATGGTGGTCGGCGCCGGCTGGAACGGGGCGCGGGCCTTTACCGCCACGTCCGGGCCGGGGCTGAGCCTGATGAGCGAGTTCCTGGGGCTGGCCTATTTCGCCGAACTGCCCGTGGTGCTGATCAACGTTCAGCGTTCGGGCCCGTCCACGGGCATGCCCACCCGCAGCCAGCAGTCGGACGTTCTGGCCGCCGCCTATGCCAGCCACGGCGACACCAAGCACGTGCTCCTGTTCCCGGCCACACCATCCGAATGTTTCGAAATGTCGGCGCAGAGCTTCGACCTGGCCGAACAGCTGCAGACCCCGGTGATCCTGATGACCGATTTGGATCTGGGCATGAACGACTGGATGTCGCCGCCGCTGGAATGGGACGACAACAAGGAACTGAACCGCGGCAAGGTGCTGGACGCCGAGGGGCTGGATACGGCCGAAAAATGGGGCCGCTACCTGGACGTGGACGGCGATGGCATCTGCTATCGCACCCTGCCGGGCACGCACCCGTCCAAGGGCGCGTTTTTCACCCGTGGATCCAGCAAGAACGAATTCGCGGTCTATTCGGAAAGCGGCGAAGACTACGTGCAGAACGTGGATCGCCTGCTGCGCAAGTTCGAGACCGCCAAGGGCTACGTACCGCAGCCCAAGACCCACCCGCCGATCGAGGTGAAGAGGCGCAAGACCAAGCTGAAGATCGGCGCGCTGTTCTTCGGCACCTCGGCCAGCCCGGCCTATGAGGCGGTCGAGATGCTGGCGGACGAGGGCTATCCGATCGACACGATGCGCATTCGTGCCTTCCCGTTCCACAACGAGGTGGACCAGTTCATCCATGACCATGACGTGGTTTTCGTGATCGAACAGAACCGCGACGGGCAGATGCGCCAGCTGATCATGAACGAATGCCAGATCGCGCCGGACAAGCTGAAATCAGTGTTGAATTACTCCGGCACGCCGATCACGGCGCGCCATATCGCGGGCAAGATCCGTGAAACCATCGGCACCAAGAAGGCCAAGGTCGTGGCCCTGAAGCGGGAGAAAGCCTGATGTCCTATGTGAAACCGAAGTTCCGCCACCCGAACCTGCCGACCAACCGGCGCGGATATACGGTGGCCGATTATGACGGCGCCATCTCGACGCTCTGCGCGGGCTGCGGGCATGATTCGATCTCGGCGGCGATCCGCAACGCCTGTTTCAAATCGGCAATCGAGCCGCACCGCATCGCCAAGGTGTCCGGCATCGGCTGTTCCTCGAAGATGCCGACCTATTTTCTGGGCAAGAGCCACGGGTTCAACTCGGTCCACGGGCGCATGCCCTCGGTGGCGACGGGCGCGAGCCTGGCCAACCGCGACCTGACCTATATCGGCGTGTCGGGGGACGGGGACACCGCCTCGATCGGGATGGGGCAGTTCGTGCACCTGGTGCGCCGCAACCTGAACATGACCTATATCGTCGCGAACAACGGCTGTTATGGTCTGACCAAGGGGCAGGACAGCGCGACCGCCGATATCGGATCGATCGCCAAGGGTGGCGCGGTGAACCCGTTCGAAGGCATTGATCTGGCCAGCCTTGCCCTGTTGCAGGGTGCCAGTTTCGTCGCGCGCAGCTTTTCGGGTGACAAGGGGCAGCTGGAGCCTCTGATCCGCGCGGCCATGGCGCATAAGGGATTTGCCTTCATCGATGTTGTCAGCCCCTGCGTGACCTTCAACAATCACGCCGGATCGACCAAAAGCTATGCCGAGACCCGCGAGCACCTGGCGCCGATGCCGGTGGATTTCGTGCCGATGCGCGACGAGATCACCACGACCTACGACCCGGGCACGACCCAGGCGGTGACGCTGCATGACGGATCCGTCATCCACCTGCAGAAGGCGGCGAACGGGGTCAAGACCGACGACCGCACCGCCGCGCTATTGCGGATGCAAGAGGCGCGGGACGAGGGCAACATCCTGACCGGGCTGATGTTTCTGGACCCGAACCAGGCGGACCTGAACCAGGTTCTGAACCTGGCCACCACGCCCTTGAACAAGCTGGGCAAGGATGAGCTCTGCCCGGGGTCCAAGGTGCTGAAGAGCATCAACGAAGGGCTGCGCTGAGGCGCGGGTCTTTCCCGGCAGGGCAGGGGGGCAACGAGCGCAAGCGAAGTTGCCTTTCCCACATCAAACGCGGTGTGCCGGCTTGGTTCAAAAATCCAACCCCAGATCGACCGTGCGCGCCGAATGGGTCAGCGCGCCGGAGGAAATGTAATCCACCCCTGTCGCGGCAATCGAGGCGATGCACTCCAGCGTGACATTGCCCGACGCCTCGGTCTTCATGCGGCCCGCGACCATCGCCACCGCCTCGCGCAGCGTGTCATTGTCCATGTTGTCGAGCAGAACCACCGAGGCCCCGCCGACCTCCAGCACCTCGGCCAGTTGGTCCAGCCGATCGACCTCGATCTCCACCGCCATCATGTGGCTGGCATGGGCCCGGGTCGCCTCCAGCACCTGGCGCACGCCGCCGGCGGCGGCGATGTGGTTGTCCTTGATCAGGATCGCATCGGACAGTGAATAGCGGTGGTTGAACCCGCCGCCATGCAGCACCGCCAGTTTCTCGACAATGCGCAGGCCCGGCGTGGTCTTGCGGGTGCAGGTGATGCGCGTATCGGTGCCCGCCGCCGCCGCCACGAACCCGGCGGTCTTGGTGGCAATGCCGGTCAGGCGGCCCGCGAAATTCAGCGCGACACGCTCGCCCGACAGGATCGAGGCGGCAGAGCCCCGGATTTCCATCAGCACATCGCCCCTGGCGCAGCGGTCTCCGTCGGCCACATGGGTCACGATCTCCAGCGCCGGATCGACCAGCCGGAACGCCAGCGCGGCGATCTGCATGCCCGAGACCACGGCCTCCTCGCGCGCGTTCAGCCGGGCGTTATAGGTCGTGCCGGAAGGGATCACCGCCCGCGTGGTCACGTCACCGTAGCTGCCCAGATCCTCCATCAGGGCATTGCGGACCATGGGTTCCAGCACGAGGTCGGGCAGGGTGGCAAAGCTCATGTCAATTCCTGGGTGGTTGTGGAGATGGCGGCGGCGCGGATCACGCGGGCCTTGGTCAATGTCAGGTTCGAACGCTGGCCGGGGCCGGGCAGGGGGGCCGGGTAATCGGCGCGTTCATGGGCGCCACGGCTTTCCTTGCGGGCAAATGCTCCGGCGGCAATCAGCGTGGCGGTGGCGCACATGTTCTGAAACGAGGGGCTGTCGCCATGGGCCTGTTCCAGCCTGGCGATGGTGGTCAGGGCGCGGGTCAGCCCCGCCGCGTCGCGCACCACGCCCACGTCGCGGGTCATGACCTGGCGCAGTTCATCCACGGCCAGCGGGGCAGGGGGGGTGCCGCCGGGTGCGAAGGTGATCTCGACCGGGGCGGCGGCCTTGGCAACCTGCGGGATCACGGCGGCGATGTTTTCCGCGCAGATGCGGGCGTAGACCAGCGCTTCCAGCAGACCGTTCGAGGCCAGCCGGTTCGCGCCGTGCAGCCCGGTCGAGGACGCCTCGCCGCAGACCCAGAGCCCGGGCAGGCTGGCGCGGCCCCTGGTGTCGGTGGCAATGCCGCCCATGTGGTAATGGGCCGCCGGGGCAACCGGAATGGGGTCAACGGCCGGGTCGATACCGTTGCGGGCGCAGTAGTCTGCGACCGAGGGGAATTGCGCCTTGATCGCAGCCCCCAAGGCGTCGCGCGTGTCCAGCATCGGGCGGTTGCCCGCCTGCACCTCGGCAAAGATCGCCCGGGCGACCACGTCGCGGGGGGCAAGCTCGGCATCCGGGTGCAGGGCCTGCATGAATCTTTCGCCATGCCTGTTGATCAGGATGGCGCCTTCGCCGCGCAGGGCCTCGGTGGCCAGCGGGGCAGGGTCCTCGCCGACATCCATCGCGGTGGGGTGGAATTGTACGAATTCGGCATCGGCGATCACCGCCCCGGCGCGGGCGGCCATGCCGATCACCTGACCGCGAATGCGCGGCGGGTTGGTGGTCAGCGCATAAAGCCCGCCGGACCCGCCGCCGGCCAGCAGGACCGCAGGCCCGGCCAGCGTTACCGGGGCCGAGCGGCTCTCGTCGCTTTCGCAGATGGTCACGCCGGTGACGCGGCCGTCCGTGACCTCCAATTCGGTCGCCAAAGTGCCCTCCAGCACCTGAATGGACGGGGTCCGGCGCACCTGGTCGATCAGGGCGGCCATGATCTCGGCCCCGGCCTGGTCGCCTTTCACCCGCACCACGCGGGCGAAACTGTGCGCCGCCTCGCGCGACAGCACATAGCCGCCGTCCTCGGTCCGATCAAAGGGGGTGCCCAGCCGGGTCAGGTCCAGGATATGGTCGCGCGCTTCCTGCGTGACCAGAGCGGCCACCCCGGGATCCACCGTGCCAGCCCCGGCGCTGACGGTATCCTCGGCATGCGAGGCCGGGCTGTCGGCCACATCCATCGCCGCCGCCACGCCGCCCTGCGCCCAGGCCGAACTGGCCCCGTCGCCCAGCGGTTCCGGCGAGATCATCACCACCGGACGCGGCGCCAGTTTCAGCGCGGCATAAAGCGCGCCCATCCCGGCCCCGACAATCACGATGCGATCGGTGGAGATGCGTTCCATGACCGGCGCGCGCCCCGTTCAGAGGCCCAGCTTGCGCGACAGGTCGATCATTGCCTGCACCGACTGGCGGGCCTTCTCGGCGACCGCCGGATCGACCTCGACCTGATTGTCCATCGTGTGCAGCACATAAAGGATCTTTTCCAGCGTGATCTTCTTCATGTAGGGGCACATGTTGCAGGGTCCGACGAAATCGACCTCCGGCAGTTCGTCGGCGATGTTGGACGCCATCGAGCATTCGGTGATCAGCATCGCCTTTTCCGGCTTCTGATCGGTGACGTATTTGATGATGCCGCTGGTCGAGCCGCTGAAATCCGCTTCCGCCACCACTTCGGGGGTGCATTCCGGGTGGGCGATCAGCCGCGTGCCCGGGTTCCATTCGCGGAAGTCGCGCAGATCCTGGGCGGTGTATTGTTCATGCACGATACAGGAGCCCGGCCAGTAGACCACGTTCTTGTCGGCCTCGCCCGCGACGTTCTGGGCCAGGTACTGGTCCGGGGTCATGATGACCGTGTCCGCCTCCATCGCGTTCACGATCTGCACGGCGTTTGACGAGGTGCAGCAGATGTCCGACGCCGCTTTCACCTCGGCGGTGGTGTTCACGTAGGATACGACCGGCGCGCCGGGATACCTGGCGCGCATTTCCGCGATGCCCTCGGCGGTGATGCTTTCCGCCAGCGAACAGCCGGCCGCCATGTCGGGCATCAGCACGGTCTTTTCGGGGGACAGGATCTTCGAGGTCTCGGCCATGAAATGCACACCGGCCTGCACGATCACGTCGGCTTCGACCTCGGCGGCCTTCATGGCCAGCTGCAGGCTGTCGCCCACGAAGTCGGACACGCCGTGGAACACCTCGGGCGTCATGTAGTTGTGGCCCAGGATGACCGCGCCCCGTTCCTTCTTGAGCGCGTTGATCGCCTTCACATAGGGGGCAAAGACGGCCCATTCCGGCGGCGTGATCACACGGTCCATGCGGGCGTAGACATCCTGCATCTCGGCCGCCAGTTCGGGCGACGGGGTCAGGTCGTAATGCGCGCTCAGCACATCGCGGAGATTGGTAAGGTCCAACACGGCTGGTCTCCTTTTCCGGCCTTCGGTTTCCGCCCTTGTCGTTTTCCCGACCCTCAAGCCACCGTGGCGCAAGCTGTGGGAAACAAGGTTTGCAACGGAAAGACGACTGTGCTCTACCGCATACCGAAGCGCCATCCTAGTGCGAATCCGGGTCAAAACGCCTGTTTTTGTGGGTTTTGTGACTATATGCATAAATAAGGAGGTGTTATTTATGCATATAGCAGATCCTTTCTCTGCATTAACATAATCTCAATTATCAGATCAATTTGCGGCAAGCGCACATTGCGACCCTATCGGGCACTTTACCCGATACGCAAACGCGTATCTGTCACGAAAGTGTAAGGCGGGAGATCAAGGTTGCGCGGTGCCGGGCCTTTGCGAATGCGACCCGCGGTGTCGTAATGCGATCCATGACACGGGCAGTACCACCCCTCCCATTCGCCAAGCGGATCGCCGCTGTCCTGACCCAGCGGGACACAGCCGAGATGCGTGCAGATCCCGATGACAACCAGCCATTCCGGGCGTTCCGCCCGCTCCGCATCCAGCGCGGGGTCGATGAGGTCGGTCGCCGTATCATCCGCCCGCGCAAGGGCGATCTGCGCCTCGGTGCGCCGATCGATGAAAACCGGTTTGCCCTGCCACTTCACGGTGACGCGCGTGCCGACCTGAATGCCCTCGAGATCAACCTCGATCGAGGCCAATGCGGCCACGTCGGCACTTGGGTTCATCGAATTGATCAGCGGCCAGGTGGCGGCGCCCGCCGCGACGGCGCCGGTGCCGGCGGTGGCATAGTAGATAAAGTCGCGCCGCGCAGGCGAGACCTCGGGGGGGGCGCTTGTTTCGGTCATGTCATGCTCCTTTGCTACGTTGCGAATGCGCGGTTTTCCTCAGATGCCCCAGGCGTAGGCGGGGATACGGCCCAGATGCATCGAAATCTCGCCCAGACCGTCGATCGCCTCCAACGCGACCCTGGCCGCGGCCTCCTCGTCGTCGGAGTTGACGATGCCCCAGATATCGACGCGATTGTCCGTGACGATGACGTTAAGATGAACCGCGTTCAGCCCCGGCACCTGCGCCAGTGCACCAAGGACGATGTCGCGCTTTTCGTCCACGCTCGCCTCCGAGCGCAGGTGCACGACAGGCTGCGCCGCGAGGGCCTGCAACAGGTTGGCCCGGCTGACAATACCGATGAGCTTGCCGCCTTCGACGACAGGCACGCGTTTGATTTTGTTCTTTTCAAGCACTCTGGCGATCTGGCCAACGGGCGTTGCGGGCGTCACCGTCGTCACATGCCTGGTCATGATGTCCCTGAGATGCTGGCCCCGCTCCCGGATGAAATCCCCGGCATTTTTCCCGGTCTCCGAGAAGAGCGACAGCCACCAGGACCGGGGCGGGTCATTTGCGCCTTCAACGCGGCGCATCAGGTCGCCCTCGCTGACGATCCCCACGATGGCCCCGGCGTCGTCGAGGACCGGAATGGCGCTGATGTGGTGTTGCGACATCAATTCGGCGGCCTGGCTTACGGTCATGTCCGGCCTTCCCGTCACAACCGTTTTCGTCATGATATCTGAAGCATTCATCTCAGGCCCACCTTTCGTGCTCCGCTTTCAGCCGCCGGCAATGGACCGCAGCCTCAACGGTCACTGACCTAATGACGCTTGGCACGGTGAAACATTACAGGCGATGGACCTGAAAGCGGTGCGTTGCGCGCGGGGCAGTGTCCGATGAAACCACCCTGCGGGCGTCATTCCGGCGCCGGTCAGTTCACGGTTTTGTTCACGATTCCCGCCAGTTCGGACGGTTTTGCAGATTGACTCAAGTCAAAGAGAGCCACAGTGTAAAATTCTAAAATTGAATACGTTGTGCACGAAATACATGAAAAGTTTGGGCGCATGTTCGGATCAATGCTGGGAAATTTGGCTGTCTGGTTGCGCGCGGTGATTTTCACCGTGGTGGCTCTGGCCATTGTGACCCCGGCATTCGCAATGTCGGCGGAGGATGGGCGTTGCGCCCTGCCCTCGCAATCCGAAATTGTCTCGGCGGCCTTACCCGGTGTGACCGATGACCTTCCGGCGCAGCTCGTGTCAGATACGAAATGCCAAATCGGACATAGCTGCATTTACGTGATCATGCCCCGCAGCGACGTGGCGCAGGTCCATTTGGACAACGCAACAGGGCTCCCCGGCTCGGCGCGCCTCAAGCCGTCCGAGGCAGGATATCTGCTGTTTCAGCCACCCCGCTTTCTTTGACAGGTCCGATCGCCAGCATTGGTTTCCGATGCTGCACGAAACCATGTGAAAGGAGCAAAACATGCCCGCTGACTCCAAACACCGAATACCAGAGGTCTCGCGCCGTGACGCGGAGGCGAAACTCATCGAATGCCGCAACCGTTTCCTTGGATTCCTGCGCAAACGCCTGGGCAGTCAGCACGAGGCCGAGGACGTCTTTCAGGACTTCTGCGTCAAGGTTCTGCGCAGCCATGCCTCGATCAAGCGCGGCGCGCGGCTGGATGCCTGGCTTGGCATCACCCTGAGGCACACACTGACGGACCACTACCGGCGTCGGGCGACCCGAAACCGCGGGACGCAAGCCTATTCGATCGAGGCCCGCATTCTTGCGCCGGAACCAGAGAATACCGAGGAGCCCGCGTGCCATTGCATCGGCGCAGCCCTGCGCAAGCTCGAACCGGCGCAGGCCGAGCTGCTGACGCGCCTGGACCTGCAGGACGAGCCACGCAACGCGGTTGCGGCGGATCTTGGCGTCAACCTGAATGCCCTGGGGGTTCGGCTTCATCGCAGCAGGGCCGCGCTGAAGAAAAAGATCGCCGAGATCTGCCCGGTCTGCGGCGAAGGCGGCTTCATGCAATGTGACTGCGATCATTCACGGGACAGGCAGCCACTTTTGATCCCACCCGAAACCGCATTGGCACCCCGGCTGTAAGGTTCCGCCCCATGGCGCGTCCTTTGTTCAGACACAGCATGTTCTCAGGAGGTGCCAATGACAGAACCGGCGAACGCGGCTTCGAGGGGCAGAGCAGCCGCGAAAGAAATGCCCGATCACACCACGGATCCGGTGCCCGACGAAGAACTCGAGGCGTTGATATGTGGTGTTCTCGACGTGCTCCTGTCCACACTCCCGCCGAAGCAGGCCAGGATTGTTCGGGCCGTCGATCTGGCCGGGGAGTTGCCCGCGACGGTTGCAGAGACCTCGGGGCTCAGCCCGGACCTGGTAGCTGCGCAGCTTGCTCTTGGGCGGCAGGGGCTGGAGGAACGGATCGAGGAGATGTGCATAATCTGCCCACAGCATGGCCTTGCCGGTTGCGACTGCCAGCTGATGGAAACTGCGGAAACCTGATTTCTCACGCGCATCCTGTAATGTCGGGCCCGCACGCGCGTCTACACACCAACAAGGCCCATTCCTGATGGAGGAAAAATTAATATGTGCAAAGACCTACATGGCAACCGCATCCCGGCCATTGGCGCCGGGGTACGGATATCAAGGAGATAAAGCGTGACATCTGCTCCGTTCCATTTTGCAGCTGGTCTGCCTCCCTTTCCTGAACAGCGCGTGCGCCGGAACCGGCCCGCAACCGCAGCACTCGCGACCGCGAAAAACCCGGTCGGCAAATCAGCAAATACATCGAAGGAAAAATCGTGAAGTTTCGTGCATTCCCCACTGCAACAGCAGCATTTCTGGTGTCGACCGCAATCGCGGCGGCCCAGCCCATCGTTTTCGTGCCCGAGGGCAGCGCCAATTCCATCCGCATGGTCAAGGCTGATACCGGAGAAACGGTAAAGCAGATCACCGGGGTCGAGGCGGTGCACGGGCTCGCGGGGGCGCCCGGTGTGCCCTATCTCGTCGCTGGCAGCTATGCCGAGACCGACCGCGCCGCGATCGCCGAGATGGCTCAGCCCGAAACCGTCTCCGCAAACGATCATGAGGCACACCATGCGCCAAAGGAAAGTGAACCGATCGGGCCTTCGGACGCGGGGATCAGCATCCTCAGCGTTCTGGACGCAACGACCGGCGAGATCATTCGCCGGATCGAAGTCCCGGGTGCCGTGCACCACACGGCCGTGTCCCCCGACGGCCGTTTCGCCGTCGCAACCCACCCTGCGGGCGACGGGATTTCCGTGGTTGACCTGACCACCTTCGAACTGACGGCATTCGTGCAGACCGGCAGCACGCCCAACTACGTGGCCTTCGGGTCGGATCCCGGCGTTGTCTATGTCTCGAACACCGGCAACGGAACGATCAGCGAAGTCGATCTTTCGCGCGGGATCGTACGCCGCAACATGGTGGCAGGCGATGCCCCCGAACATTTCGCTGTCGACCCGGAAAAAATGACGCTCTACGCGGCGGATGCGGACGCAGGCAACGTGCTGGAACTGTCGCTGAAGGACGGTTCGCAATTGCGCAGCTTTGCGATCGGCGGAACCCTGCACGGGATCGACCTGTCGGATGACCGCGCGGCGCTGTTCGTCGCTGGTCGGGGCGAGAACAAGATTGCAACGGTTGCGCTGTCAAGCGGCGACATCTCTTTCGCGGCCCTGTCCCCGGAACCCTACCACCTGACAAACATCCCCGGCACCGGCACGTTCTACGTCTCGTCGCGTTCCGAGCCGCTGGTCTGGATCGTGAATGCATCGGACCTGAGCGCGATCGGCGAGTTTCCGGTGAACGGCGAAGGGCACCAGATGGTTGCGCTGCCCTGACGGGTTCCCGGCGGCGGGGACTGATGCCCTGAAAGACCTTGGTTCTTGAATGACGTCAGTTCCGCCGCCGGTTTAGCCGCCGGTGTTCCAGGCTGCGCGACAGCAACGACGCTTTTTCGGCTTCGACCTCTCTGGTCATTGGAAAGGAGACATGCCCATGACCCGTTTCAGCCAGCCTTCCCTGCGGTTTCTTGGTGCGACCGGCACCGTGACGGGTTCGCGCTACCTGGTCGAGGCCGGAGAGCGCCGTATCCTGGTCGATTGCGGCCTGTTCCAGGGGTTCAAGCAACTGCGAAAGCGCAATCGCAAACCGTTTCCGGCCCGGCCGAACACGATAGACACGGTGCTACTTACCCATGCTCATCTTGACCATTCGGGATATATTCCGGCACTGGTCCGCGCGGGATTTCGGGGCAAGGTCATCTGCACCGAGGCCAGCAGGGAACTGTGTGGCCTCATCCTGCCCGACAGCGGGCATATCCAGGAAGAAGAGGCGCGCTATGCCCGCCGCAAGGGCTATTCGAAACACAAGAACCCGACGCCGCTTTATACCCTGAAGGACGCCGAGGCGGCGCTGGAGCGGTTCCGGACGGTGCGCTTTGATCAGCCTGTCGACCTTGGCGACGGGATCAGCGCGACGTTCATCCCTGCGGGCCATCTTCTGGGCGCGGCCCAGATCCGTCTGAAAATCGGCCAAACGGTCCTGCATTTCAGCGGCGATCTGGGACGAGATGCAGACCCCCTGATGCGGCCGCCGCGCAGATTTGGCGGGGCCGATGTGCTGGTATGCGAATCCACTTACGGCAACCGCACCCATGACCCGGCCGAAGCGGAAGCGGAACTTGCCCCGATCCTCAGGCGCGTATTCGCGCGCGGCGGGACCGTGCTGATTCCGTCCTTTGCGGTCGGACGTGCCCAGGGCCTGATGTACCATATCGCGCGGCTGCAGAAACGGGGCGAGATCCCCTATACGCCGACCTTCCTGAACAGCCCGATGGCGGTCGATGCAACCGATATCTACCACCGGTTCCATGAAGAGCATCACGTGTCCGCCGAAGACTGCCTGCGCATGTTCGAGCTCGCGAAACGGGTCAATACGGTGGAGGATTCGAAAGCGCTCAACACCCGCCATGGTCCGATGATCATCATTTCCGCCAGCGGCATGCTGACCGGCGGGCGGATCCTGCACCATATCGCGAGCTTTGGCGGCGATGCCCGAAACGCGATCCTTCTGTCGGGTTTCCAGGCCGGGGGAACGCGCGGCGCGGCGCTGGCGGCAGGCGCAAGGCAATTGCGCATCTTCGGACGCGAGTTTTCGATCGGGGCCGAGGTGATCCAGCTCAAGGCCTTCTCCGGCCATGCGGATAGCGATGAAATCCTGAACTGGATGCAAGGCGCCGACCGGCCGCCGCGCATGACCTATCTGACCCATGGCGAACCGCAGGCCTCGGACAGGTTGCGGTTCCGCGTGGAGCACGAACTGGGCTGGAATGCCCGTGTGCCCGAGCATCTGGAAACCATCCGCCTGGATCGCCCGACATGACGGCACACGCGGATATGTTGCCCCTGACCCGGGCCGGGATCGACACTTACAGCCAGCCGGTCGTCTACATGCACGAGGATTGCCACATCTGCCGTTCCGAAGGGTTTGCCGCCATGACCCGCATCCAGATCGAACTGGCGGGGCGCAGGGTCACGGCGACGCTCAATGTCGTGTCGGGGGCGGATTGGCTGGGTGTGGACACCGCGGCGCTTTCCGAAGCCGCCTGGACCGGTCTGGGCGCATCCGAAGGGGCGCTGGCCCGGTTTTCACATCCCGAACCGCCGGCCTCGGCCTCTTCGATCCGGGCCAAGGCCTATGGCCAGACGCTGGACCAGGCCGCCTTCGCGGGCATCATTGCCGACACGCTCGACAACCGGCTGTCCGATCTTGATCTGGCGGCATTTGTCACCGCCTGCGCCGGGGACCGGTTGACCCTGGCGGAAACCATGGCCTTGACGCGGGCAATGCAGGCGGCGGGCGAAACGCTTGACTGGGGCGGGGCGCAGGTGCTGGACAAGCACTGTGTCGGCGGCTTGCCGGGCAATCGCACCACACCGATTGTTGTCGCGATTGTCGCGGCGGCGGGGCAGCTGATCCCGAAAACCTCCTCGCGGGCGATCACCTCCCCGGCAGGCTCCGCAGACACGATGGAGGTCATGGCGCCGGTCGATCTGGACACGCGGGCCCTGCGCCGGGTTGTCGAGGCCGAAGGCGGGTGCGTCGTCTGGGGCGGCAAGCTGAACCTGAGCCCGGCGGACGACCTGCTGATCCGCATCGAACGGCCGCTCGATTTTGACAGCGTCGGCCAGATGGTCGCCAGTGTCCTGTCGAAAAAGGCCGCTGTCGGGGCGAGTGACGTGTTGATCGACATCCCGGTTGGCCCGTCGGCCAAGGTGCGCTCCGCCGGGGATGCGGAAACTCTGAAAGCCCACCTTGCGGGGGTGGCAGAGGCCATCGGGCTGAAGCTTGCCGTGCATGTCAGCGACGGAACAGCCCCGGTCGGGCGGGGCATCGGTCCGGCACTGGAGGCAAGCGATGTTCTGGCCGTGCTGCGAGGCGATCCCGACGCCCCTGCCGATTTGCGCGCGCGCGCGCTTGATCTGGCCGGGTTGCTGCTTGACATGGCGCAGAGCGGCGTCGCCGGGCGGGGCCGGGATCGGGCGGCTGAACTGCTGGACAGCGGCGCGGCGGCGGCGAAATTCATGGCGATCTGCGAGGCGCAGGGCGGGTTCCGTGAGCCCCGTCGCGCGGCGCATCGCACCCCGGTTCTGGCCGCGCAATCCGGCACGATTACGGCGCTCGACAATCGCCTGATTGCCCGGATCGCCAAGCTTGCCGGCGCACCGCGCCAGCAGGGCGCGGGAGTGTTCCTGCAGGCGTCGGTCGGCGACCGTGTCACCGCCGGCGCGCCCCTGTTCGAAATCCATGCCGAAACCCCTGGCGAACTCGCCTATGCCAAGGATTATGCCAACAGCCAATCGCAGGCCTTTGCCATATCGGAGACCCCATGAAACCCGTGATCCTCGCCTTTCCGGACATGCGACCGCTTGCCGCCGACCTGGCGCCGTTGCTCGGAGCCGAGCAGCTGGACCTGGCGTGGCGGCATTTTCCCGACGGGGAAAGCCTGGTGACTTTGCCGCCTGATCTGGCCGGGCGGGAGGTGATCTTCCTGGCCACATTGCGCGACCCGGACCGGTTGGCCTTGCCGTTGCGCTTCGCGGCTGAAACCGCACGGGCTTTCGGGGCGCAAAGCGTCGGGCTGATTGCGCCCTACCTGGGCTATATGCGTCAGGACAAGCGGTTCCATCCGGGCGAAGCCCTGAGTGCGCCGTTGTTTTCTGCCTTCCTCGGGGAAAGCTTCGACTGGCTGGCCACGGTCGATCCGCATCTGCACCGCAATCCCGACCTGTCGCGCCTGTTTGCAATCCCGGCGGCACATGCCGCCGCCGCGCCGGTCATCGCGGACTGGATCGGGAAAAACATACCCGACGCGGTCCTGTTTGGGCCGGACAGCGAAAGCCAGCAATGGGTGGCCGAAGTCGCAAGGCTGGCGCAGCGCCCGTATGAGGTGCTGCAAAAAATCCGGCGTGGCGATCGCGCCGTCGAGGTCAGCCTGCCGGACAGCGACACATTGCGCGGCGGCACACCGGTGATCCTCGATGACATAGCCTCCTCCGGCCAAACGATGGTGCGCACCCTGCAGCACCTCGACGCACTCGGGGCAAACGCCGCCGTGTGTGTCGTCATCCACGCGGTCTTCGCCGGATCGGCCTACGAGGATATTCTGGCCGCCGGCGCCGCCCGGATTGTTTCGACAAACACGATCACCCACGACAGCAACGAAATCTCCGTCGCACCGCTGCTGGCGGACGTTGCAAGAAAAACAGGCAGGATCACATGATACCTGAACTTGAATTCCGCGGCCCGGACGGGCTTCGCCGAACACGACACGCCATTGAGCAAGGATATATCGCATGACGCAGCACACCCACGCGCACAAGCCGGGGCCTTCCGAGGCCATCGAGCCGGACACAATCCCTGCCGATTTTGCAGGGACCGTCTATACATGCCCCATGCACCCGGAAATTCGGCGGACCGAACCGGGAGATTGCCCGAAATGCAATATGCACCTGGTGCCCGAAGGCAGCGGCGAGGAATGCCACCACGATCATGACCATGGGCATCACCACGGGCATCACGCCCATTCGGCGGCCCACGGCGGCGGCGGGGATTACGACAAGGTGCCCCCAGACTATGACGGAGCCATCTATACCTGCCCGATGCATCCCGAGGTCCGACAGGTCCAGCCCGGGTCATGCCCGCTCTGCGGGATGGGTCTGGAACTTGAATCCGCAGCAATGGCCGAGGATGGGCCGAACCCCGAGCTGATCGACTTCACCCGGCGTTTCTGGGTGGGTGCGATCCTGTCGATACCGCTGCTGATCCTCACGATGTCGCCCTATGTGGGCTACCCGGAACTGCGCGAGTTCTTTGGTGAAAAGACGACGCTGTGGATCGAGGTGGCGCTTGGCACTCCGGTTATCCTCTGGTCGGGCTGGCCGTTCTTCGTGCGCGGCTGGAACTCGTTCCGGACGATGAAGCTCAATATGTTTTCGCTGATCGCGATGGGCGTTGCGGCGGCCTATGCCTTTTCGATGGTGGCGGTGATCGCGCCGCAGATCTTTCCCGAGGGCTTCCGCGATCCCGAGACAGGCGTCGTCGGCGTCTATTTCGAGGCCGCGGCGGTGATTGTGACCCTGGTCCTGCTGGGTCAGGTGATGGAGCTGCGCGCTCGCGAAGGCACCGGCAAGGCCATCCGGGCGCTGCTGGACATGGCCGCCAAGACGGCCCGTGTCATCCGCCCCGACGGTACGGAAGAAGAAGTGCCGCTGGAACACGTCCTGGTCGGCGACCACCTGCGCGTGGTTCCGGGGGACAAGGTTCCGGTCGATGGCGTCGTCGTCGAAGGCCGCTCCTCGATCGACGAAAGCATGATTTCCGGCGAGCCGGTCCCGGTCGAAAAAGTGGCCGGCGACCCGGTGACGGGTGCGACGATCAATGGCACCGGATCGCTGGTCATCGAGGCCACACGGGTCGGCGCGGACACCATGCTGAGCCAGATCGTCGAGATGGTCGCAAACGCGCAACGCTCGCGCGCGCCAATCCAGAAATACGCGGACATGGTTGCGGGGTATTTCGTTCCGGCCGTCATCCTGATCGCGATCCTGTCCTTTGTCAGCTGGGCGCTCTGGGGGCCCGAACCCGCCCTGTCCTACGGGCTGGTCTCCGCGGTGGCGGTGCTGATCATCGCCTGCCCGTGCGCCCTTGGCCTTGCGACGCCGATGTCGATCATGACCGCCACCGGTCGCGGTGCCCAGGCGGGTGTCCTGATCAAGAACGCCGAGGCGCTGGAACGGTTTGAAAAGATCGACACACTGCTGGTGGACAAGACCGGCACCCTGACCGAAGGCAAGCCACGCCTGGTCGCGGTCCTGCCCGAACCCGGCCATGACGAGGCCGAGGTTCTGCGCCTCGCCGCCTCGCTGGAACGCGGCTCGGAACACCCGCTGGCCGAAGCCATCGTGCGCGGCGCCGAGGACCGCAGTGTGGACATGGCCAAGGCCGATGACTTCGAAGCCGTCACCGGCAAGGGCGTCAAGGGCGTGGTTGACGGTCGGGCCGTGGCGCTTGGCAACCTCGCGCTGATTGACGATATGGGGCTGCAGGCCGACACGCTGATCGAAAAGGCCAACTCCCGCCGCGACGAAGGCGAAACCGTAATGTTCGTGGTGCTGGGCGATGAAATCGCCGGGCTGGTCAGCGTGGCCGATCCGGTCAAGGAAACCACTCCCGCCGCGCTGAAGGCGCTGCACGAGCTTGGCTTCCGGATCATCATGGCCACCGGCGACAATGAACGCACCGCCAAGGCCGTCGCCGGACGTCTGGGGATCGACGAGATCCGCGCCGACGTCCTGCCCGAGGACAAGGCCCGGATCATCCGGGATCTGCAAGCCGAGGGGGCCAAGGTCGCCATGGCCGGTGACGGGGTCAACGACGCGCCGGCACTGGCGCAGGCGGACGTCGGCATCGCCATGGGCACGGGGGCCGATGTGGCCATCGAAAGCGCGGGGTTCACGCTGGTCAAAGGCAACCTTGACGGCATCGTCCGCGCGCGCCGCCTGTCGCGTGCAACCATGCGCAACATCCGCCAGAACCTGTTCTTTGCGTTGATTTACAACGCGTCGGGGGTTCCCGTAGCCGCAGGTGTGCTGTTCCCCTTCCTGGGCATCCTGATCAGCCCGATGTTCGCCGCCTTCGCGATGTCCGCCTCGTCGATCTCGGTGGTCATCAACGCGCTGCGATTGCGCCGGCTGAAGTTCTGAGAAAGGGAAGCACACGCCATGCAACGGCAAGCTGGTCAGCGCGCGACGCTTATCCTTGGCAGCGCCATTGCGCTGACCAGCCTTGCCGAGCTCTTCTATTTCCTCGTCTGGGGAATGCTGCTGTTTCCGACTGGCAGTCTGGCGGGCAAGGCCGTCTGGACAGCCACCTGCGGGATCGCGATGGGGGCCGTCGTCGGCAGCTTGACCCTGTTGCTGGTCGAGGGCCGGTTTTCCGGGCGCGCGGCGATCGGGGCGAGTGCGGCGATCATGGCCGCCGTCGGCAGCTATTGCGCCTGGCTGTGCAGCCGTATCGACGCCCGGTTCGACTATTTCGGCGGGGGTGAGAATGGCGGGCTGTTCATCCTGTCGGGCGTCCTCCCTGCCCTCGCGGGCGGACTGCTCTACGGGTGGTGGCTCCATGGCCGCGGCGGGGTGGAACGACATGCCCGCTGAACGGCCGCAAGAGCACCGGTCCGGTCCGGTTCAGCCTGCCGGCGGGACTGGTGTTCAGGCAAAGAGAATTGTCCTGCTGGGCGGATCTGGCGACGTGGGATCCCGGCTGGCAAGGCTGCTGCTGGAAAACACCGATGCCGCCGTCACGGTGGTATCGAGGCATGCCGGGGGGCATGACGGCCAATTTGGCGATCGGCTGCGCCATGTTTCTTTCGACCTTTCCGGCGGCGGGAACCTGACGACGTCCCCCAAGGACATCGTGGTCAATCTGACCGAGGTTACGCCGCCCTCGGTCGCCAGGCAGGTCGTCGAGCGCGGCGGCTGGTTCTTGGAGACATCGGCCACACCCGGTTATCTGAGCGCGATACAGAAAGCCCTGGAGGGCACCCCGGGGGGCGGCATCGCGATATTGTGTGTCGGGGTGGCGCCGGGGTTGACCAACCTGTTGGCGGCTGAAATTGCGACCAGAGCCCGGGACACCGTGCACATCGACATTGGTGTCGAAATGGGAATGGGGCGCCATTACGGGTTTGCAGCGACAGAGTGGTTCCTGCGCACTGCCGGACAACCGTACAACGCCTTTGTTGAGCACGTCCCGCGCGAGGTCGCCCCCGGTCGGTTCAGGCGCAAACTTGCTTTCAGGTCGGGCCACCCTCCACGCCACGCCATCGGATACGGGTTTGCGGAGCAACAGGTAATTGCCGAACGGTCAGGCCGACAGCTGAAAACCGTGCGCAGTTTTGTAGCTCTCGATCCGGCCTGGATGACCCGCCTTCTTGCGGTCCTTCTCGCCCTGGGTCTTGGCCCGGCGATTGGCCGGAAGGCGCGCGGCCTGACCAGGTGGCTTCTGCGGACCCCTGCAATTGGGCGCTCGCTGTCTCGGTTCGTGTTGGAAGGCTTTGACGATGCCGGCCATCTGACCGGCCGGATCCGCCTGGAGACAGGCGATCAGGCCAAAGCGACCGCGGTGATGACTTATGCGACCATCCAAAGCATCCTTGAGCGTGGCCGCCCGGAACACGGCGCCGTAACGACGATCACGGATCACTTGAGCCTTGACGCGGCGCTGCGGATGCTTCGGCGATTTCTGCCAGGCACGCAAGTCACGGATAGCTTTGCGGATGATGCCGGTAAACCAAATGAGATGCTTGGTTGAATTGCCCTCTGACGCGATTGTTATAATGCGTTAACGGCAATGAAACTGGGCTCGGTCCCACTGATCGTGCTATATGCGGTTGCAGCGACCGCGGCGGTCTTTGTGTTTCAACGCGCCTATCTGTCACGTTGGACCTGCGCGCCGCTGTATGAAATGGCACCGGGGATGAACGAGCGAGGATATAGCATTGTTCAGGAAATCTATCGTGAATGTCTGGTGGAAACGCCATCTGGTGGTGGTCTTGCTGCTGCTGGCGGGCACCGGGCTGTTTCTGTACAGCCGCGCCGAATGGTCGGCGATGCACCGCTGGAACAGGGCCATCGGGGACATGTCCCTGGTGCTTGTCGCCGTGGCGATGGCGCTTGGCCCGATGGCGCGGCTCTGGCGCAAGACCGTCCGGTTTCTCCCCTTCCGGCGGGAGCTGGGCATCTACGCGGTGCTGCTGGCACTGGTTCACGCCACGATCATCCTGATCGGCTGGGTCGAACTGGATCTCATGCGGCTTGTCGGCTTCGAGTTCCACCCGGGGCTGCAAAGATACGTCATGCTGCAGCACGGGTTTGCCCTTGCCAATCTGATCGGGATCCTTGCGCTACTCTACGGCGCGATCCTGGCGCTCACCTCGAACGACCGCAGCCTGCGCTTGCTGGGAGCCACGGTCTGGCAGTTCATCCAGCGTGGCGCCTATGTGTTGTGGTGGTTGTCGGTCGCGCATACCGGCTATTTCCTGTTCCTGCACTTCCTGGATTTTCACCGCCAGACACCAGAGCCGAACTGGGCCCAATGGCCCTTCGTCGGTCTGGTCGGGGTCGTCCTGGCCCTGCAGGTGGCGGCGTCGTCGGTCACATGGCGAAAATCACGCCCGCGCAATGGTCTGGTTCCCAAGAGCACGTGATTGCGTGACCTTCCCCGGGCGCCCGCGCCCGGGAATGTGGTCGGAAAAGCGTCAGGCGCCCTGAGTCACGATGACGTATCCCCCCCCCCGCGGTTGGGGGGCACGCTCGCCGTCGGTCTCTTCAGGGAAGATGGTTTTCAAACGCCTGAAGCGTCACCGCGCTGACATGGTGCTCGATGCCTTCCGCATCCCGCTCGGCGGTCTCTTCGTCAATTCCGAGACTTCGCAGGAATGCCACCACGATCCGATGCCGCCGCTTGCAGGTTTCGGCCAGTGCCTGCCCCGTCTCGGTGAGGAAAATGGCGCGGTATGGCTCGCGGCGCACCAAACCGGCAGCCTCGAGCCGCGAGATGTTCTTGGTAACGGTCGGGGGTTTGACCCCAAGGCGTTCGGCGATCTCTACCGGCCGTGCCTCTCCCTGCGATTCGATGAGCTCGGCAATCAGCTCAACATAATCCTCCGCCATTTCGGTCTCATGGGCCTGGCGGACGGTTGCGAACCCTTCCGCTTGTGCTTCGGGCGCCCTGACGGCGGTTTCAAAGGCTTCGCTGCCATGTGTTTTCGAACGTGTCATGGCCTCAGTTTGAAGCGATGAGGAAAGATTGACAACTTTTTTGCTTTGGATATGATTGTTAGCTTAGGCTAACTTTCAACAGTGGAGACTGTGTTGATCTGGAAATCCCTCAGGCTATTGGTCACGGCGTATGTCGGCGTGGCTGTTTTTTCCGGCACCGTGTCGGCCACACCCGCAAAGGAGGCACCCTGGCTTCCGGAGGCAGCGGCCTACCGCCTGACGCTTTTCCTGGGAAATCTCGAACCCCTGCCCTGGTCCGAGATCGCGACGGCCTGGTCCGAGCCGCACCGCAACTCGGAATTTTCCGGCGGAGCGCTGGACCGGCTGGAATCGGCAAGCAACGTTGACGCGGCGCCCCTGCTGGGGGCCATCGAGAAACAGGACCGGCAGGCGCTGTTCGCCGAAGCCACACGGCTGATTGCGCGCAGGATCGAGGAAGAACTGGATCGGGCGCTGATCGCCGAAAACCCGACCGCCGCGCGGCAAGCCGTACAGACGGGCCGTGAGCTCTATCGCGCCTTTGCCGATGGCATAACAGCCGCCGATCCCGAAGCGGCACGTGACATCGGCCTCGCATGGCTGGACTTGAACAGCAGCGCCGGGTCATCGGGCGTGCTGGGCGCCGGTGCAGTTTCCGCCGACAAGCAAACCATGGTCACGGCCGGCGCGGTCATCTCCGACTATCTCGGGCAGAACTACCTCGTGGACGCCTTCGCGCCGCGTGAAACACTGACCCCATTGCCGGAAACCGCGGCGCGCGGCGGAGCCGTCATCGACCTGGCGCCAAGCCTGCCGCCGGGGTCGGACATCTTCGATCAGGATCCGCTGCCCCGGCTCGTTCTCAACTTCGAGGAACGGGGCATCGACGAAGCGGACCTGCCCCTCGTTGCCTATGGCGACATGCTATTTGACAGCGCACAGATTTTCGGCAGCCCGGCGCGCGACCTCGGGATCGCCTGTTCAACCTGCCACAACCGGTCGGACGTGAACCAGCGGCTGTTCATTCCCGGCGCCAGCCACCAACCCGGCGCAATCGACGTGGATGGTGCGTTCTTCAACCCGATCTTCAACGACCGGCGTGACGACCCGATCGACATCCCCAGCCTGCGCGGCCTGCGGTTTACCGGGCCCTACGGCCGGGACGGTCGGTTTGCCTCGCTGCGTGACTTTACCCGCAACGTCATCGTGGGCGAATTTGGCGGAGAAGAACCGACGCCCTTCATGCTGGACGCGATCGTCGCCTATATGCTTGAGTTCGACTTCCTGCCGAACTCCATGGTGACTGCGGATGGCAGGCTGACCGACACGGCCCCGGATGCGGCGCGGCGCGGCGAAGCGATCTTCAACCGTCCATTTGCCGGGCTTGGCGGAAAGTCCTGCGCCAGTTGCCACCTCCCGGACGGGAATTTCCTTGATCGCCAGGCCCATGACATCGGATCCGCCGCGGCGCCATATGCGGACGCGCGCGCCGGGGCTTTTGACACGCCCACCCTGCTTGGGACAGTCTATACGGCCCCGTATTTCCACGACGGATCCCTGCCCACCCTGGCCGCAGTCGTGGATTGGTTCGACGAGACGAAGTCCCTCGGATTGACGGATACGGAACGCGCGGACCTTACCGCCTACCTCGAAACCGTCGGGTCGGCGGATGCGCCATACCAGGTCTTCGACGGGGAAAACACCGCCTTCCGGCTGGCCTTTTCCGAGCTGACGACCTTCGCGTCGACACTGAACACCCTGCTGCCCCGGCGGGATGCCACGCACATCCTTCTGTTGACCGACACCGTCGCGGCGGATCTTTCCGCCGATGCCAGCACGATGTCCAATCTCGCCGCCCGGCCCGAGGTCTATGCCCTGGCAGAACGGCTTGCCGAAGTCGGCGCCGCAGTGCGCGCAGGTGACTGGGAGAGCGCAGAGACACATTGGGCAGCCTTTCAAACGCAGGCCGCCGCAATTGACGAGAGGGCGTTTTGATGACGACCAAAGTGAACCGCAGAACCGCATTGATCCTGGCAGGCGCCGCTGGCCTGGCTCTCGCAGGCCCGGCCGTTGCGCAGGAACGCACCCTGCGCCTTGCCTTCATTCCACAGGAGAACCCGGACAAACTGCTTGGCGACATCAAATCCGTCACCGGCTGGCTGGCGGATGAAATCGGCATGCCGGTCGAAGGCTTCGTCACCATCGACCATGCCGCCGCCGTCGAAGCCTTGCGCAACGGCGACGCGGATATCTCCTTCATGGGCGCCCTGCCCTTCGTGCTGGCCGAGGCCGAGATCGGCGCGGTGCCCCTGTTGTCAGAGGTTTACCGCGATGCGCCAAGCTATACCGGCCGCATCTTCGTGCGCCGCGACAGTGGCATCAGGACGCTGGCCGACCTGCGCGGCCGCAACATTGCCTTCGCCGATCCGATTTCGGAGTCGGGCTACCTCTATCCGCTTGACGAATTCATGCGCGCGGGTCTCATCGAAGCTCCGGGAAAGGCGGATGCGTTCTTTGGCCGCGCCTTTTTCGCGGGCGGCTATCAGCAGGCGATGCAGGCCATGGCCGAGGGCCTTGTCGATGCCGCGGGCGCAAGCCAGTATGCCGACCTGCTGCTTACCCCCGAACAGCAGGCCGACGTGACCTGGATCGCGGAAAGCGAAGCGATCCCCAGCCATGTCGTCATTGCGCGTCCCGGGCTTGACGCCGATGTTCAGGCCGGGTTTGTCGAGGCCATGATGAAACTCAACGACCCGGCGAACCGCGACATGCTGCGCTACCTCTATGGTCCGGACGGTTATGTTGTTTCCGATCCCGGCGCATATGACGGGGTGCGGAAGATGGCGCGCCGCTACGGGCTTCTGAGATGAGTGTCGCCGCACAGATCGACGATGTCAGCTTTGCCCATTCCAGCGTGGATGCCCCGGCGCTGGCGCATGTGTCGCTTTCGCTTCCGGCGGGCGGGATCGTCGCGCTTCTGGGGCCGTCGGGCGCCGGGAAAACGACGCTTCTGACGCTGCTCGACGGCCGGCTGCGGGACTGGCGCGGGCGGGTCTCGGTCCTTGGCGGATCGCTCGACCCGGACTATCCGCCGCCGCGCGCCCTGCGCCCGGACACCGGTTTCGTTTTTCAGGAATTCGCCCTGGTCGAGCGCTCGACCGTCCTGCGCAACGTGTTCAACGGCCGTCTGGGACGAATGTCGCCGCTCCGGGCCTTTCTGGGATCACCCACCGAACGGGATATCCAGGTCGCACGGAGCGCGCTTGACGATTGCGGAATTTCGGATCTTGCCGACCGCCGGGTCGACAGCCTTAGCGGCGGACAAAGACAACGTGTGGCCATTGCACGATGCCTTGCACAGGAGCCGCGATTGATCCTGGCGGACGAGCCCGTCAGCAACCTCGACCCGACCCGCGCCGCGGAAATCCTGACGCTGTTGACAGAGGCGGCGCGGGCGCGTGGCGCGACCGTCCTGTTCTCGTCGCATCAGCCGGAGCTTGCGCGACGTTTCGCACAGCGCATCGTCGGCATGCGGGACGGGCGGATCGCTTTCGACGTACCGGTGTCCGACCTGTCCGAGGATGCCGCGGCGGACCTCTACCGGGACGCCGCGCAGATGTCCGGCACCGGCCTGAAGGTCGTGACCTGATGCGGTCGCGTGGGTTTGGCAGCTTCATCTCCGCCGTCGTGATTGCCGGTGTCGTCCTCTGGTCCTTCGTCACCACCGATGTCGAAATGACACGTCTCGCCGCCGCCGGACCAAGGATTGCCGAGTTTCTGGGCCGGATGTTCCCGCCCGATCCCTCGGTGATGGACGAGATTGTCAGAGGCAGCGCCGAAACCCTGAGGATTGCGGTCATCGGGACGCTTGGCGCGATCCTTTTGTCTGTTCCGCTGGGTCTTCTCGCCTCCGGGACGATGGCCCCACCGGCCATTCATCGCCCGGTCCGAACCGTGCTGGCCGTCATCCGGGCCATTCCGCTGATACTGGTGGCCATGCTGATGGTTGGCGCGGTCGGGCTTGGCCCCCTGCCCGGCATCATTGCGGTTGCCTTCCACGCGACGGGCATGCTGGCCAAATTCTATGCCGAAGCGATCGATGGGGTGTCGCCCGCGCCCCTCGCCGCGCTGGAAAGCGCGGGCGCGGGACCGCTGGCGCGGCTTCGCCATGCGATCTGGCCCCAGATGGCCCCCGTGGTCGCGCGCGACACCATCTTCCGGTTTGAACTGAACCTGCGCGAGTCACTGATCCTTGGCATTGTCGGCGCCGGGGGGATCGGTTTTTACATCCAGACCTATGTGCGTTCCTTTCAATATGACAAGGCCGCGAGCGCCACGCTTGCCGTGGTTGTCATGGTGGTGGCCATCGAAGCCTTCAACGTCATTCTGCGTCGACGCTTTTCCTGACGGGGACAGCGCCCCCCGCCCCGCGGAAATCCCGGCCACAACACGGGCGAGGTGCCTTAGCCCGCTTCCGCATCCGCTGCGTTGCGCAGGACCTGCAGGAAGCTGTCGGGCGTGACCGAGATACTGTCGACGCCCAACTCCACCAGCCGCCGGGCATAGGCCGGGTCATTGCTGGGGGCCTGGCCACAGAAGCCGACCTTTGATCCGGCCTTGTGCGCTTCGCGGACAACTGTTTCGATCATCCAGAGAACGGCCGGGTCATCCTCGCGGAACAGGTTGGACAAGACATCGGAATCGCGGTCGATGCCCAGCGTCAACTGGGTCAGATCGTTGGAGCCGATGGAAAACCCGTCGAACCGCTGCGCGAACTCCGCCGCGCGCAGGACATTGGCAGGGATTTCGCACATGACGTAGACCTCCAGCCCGTCCTCTCCGCGCTTCAGCCCGTGTTCCGCCATCACCGCCAGCACCCGGTCGGCCTCTTGCGGGGTGCGGCAGAAGGGGATCATCACGATCACGTTGTCAAACCCCATCTGCCCGCGCAGCCGCGCGATCGCCTGGCATTCCAGCGCGAACCCGTCGCGGTAGTGATCCGAATAATACCGCGAGGCCCCCCGGAACCCGATCATCGGGTTTTCCTCGGAAGGCTCGAACGGGCGGCCACCCAGAAGATCGGCGTATTCGTTGGTCTTGAAGTCGCTCATGCGGATGATCACCGGCTTGGGGTAGCAGAAGGCGGCAATCCGGGACAGGCCACGGGCCAGCCGGTCGACGAAATACTCGGTCTTTCGGTCGTAGCCTGCGGTCAGCTGTTCGATCCGCGCGCGGGTTTCCGGGTCGTGAACCCGATCAAAGCGGGCAAGGGCCATCGGGTGGATCCGCACCGCGTTGCTGATCACGAACTCCATCCGGGCCAGTCCGACCCCATCCACCGGCAGCCGCCACCAGCGCAGCGCAGCGCCGGGGTTGGCGAGGTTGAGCATGACCCGTGTTTCGGGCCGTGGCAGGTTGTCCAGCGGCTCCACTGTGGTGACGATCTGCGACAGCCCGGCGGTCACGGTCCCGTCTTCACCGCCCGCGCAGGACACGGTGACGTCCTGCTGATCGTGCAGAACATGGGTGGCATTGCCGCAGCCGACAAGGGCGGGCAGGCCCAGTTCGCGGCTGATGATCGCCGCGTGGGAGGTGCGGCCTCCATGATCGGTGACGATGGCGGCGGCGCGTTTCATGATCGGCACCCAGTCGGGATCGGTCGTGCCGGTCACGAGAACCGAACCCTCGACGAACTGGCCGATGTCATCGGCGCTTTCGATGATCGAGACCCGACCCGCGACGGCACCGCTGCCGACGCTCAGCCCGGTCAGCAATACAGGCCCCGGATCCTGCACGGTGTAGGATTTCAGGCTGTCCGCGTCGGCGCGCGATTGCACGGTTTCGGGCCGGGCCTGCACGATGTAGATCTTGCCGGTCACACCGTCGCGGGCCCATTCCATGTCCATCGGCATGCCATAGTGATCCTCGATCACCCGGGCCTGGCGGGCCAGGGTCAGGATTTCCGCATCGCTGAGGACATATTGTTCGCGCTCGGCCTTGGAACTGGGCACGTTGCGCGGGCTGCCATCCCGGTCCAGGATCATCTTGACCGCCTTGGCACCCAGCCGTTTTTCCAGGATCGGCACCAGGCCGGGGCTGTCCAGGAACGGTTTGAAGACCTGGTATTCGTCCGGGGCCACGGCCCCTTGCACCACGTTTTCCCCCAGACCCCAGGCGGCGTTGATCAGGACCGCATCGGGAAACCCGGATTCCGTGTCGATCGAAAACATCACCCCGGCACCGCCGGTATCCGCGCGCACCATCTGCTGCACCCCGACCGACAGCGCCACCTGCATGTGATCGAACCCGTGGATCTGCCGGTAGGAGATGGCCCGGTCGGTAAACAGCGAGGCATAGCATTTCCGGCAGGCCTCAAGCAGCGCCCGTTCGCCAATGACATTCAGAAAGGTCTCCTGCTGGCCGGCAAAGCTGGCTTCGGGCAGATCCTCGGCGGTGGCGCTGGAACGGACGGCAACGGGGGCGTCCGGCTCCTTGGCGGTTTCACAGAGACTGCGGTAATGCGCAAGGATTGCCCGCTCTGTCGCCTCCGGCCAGTCCCCGCCCAGGATCATGGACCGGATCGCTCGGCCCGCCTCCTGCAGCGGGATGCGCCCTGCCTCCAGCGCGCCCAGTTCCCGCGAGATCGCCGCCTCCAACCCATTGGCAGAGAGGTAATCGCGATAGGCATCGGCGGTGGTCGCAAACCCGGGCGGAACGTGAATCCCCTTGGCGCCAAGGGTGGTGATCATCTCTCCCAGAGAGGCATTCTTGCCGCCGACCAGGCCTGTGTCGGTGCGGTGGACCTTGTCGAAACCGATCACGAGAGGGGCGAAACGGGGCATTTCCGGTCTCCTATCCTGTATGGACGGGACCAAAACGACGTGAATCCCCCCATGCCGATGATGCAGATCGTGGACAGGGTATTCGCCTCGGCGCCCCTTCGCCTTGATGCGTATCATGGCGGCCAACCCTTCGGCGCGATTTCCGGGCAAAGCTGCCTGCGGGACGCGGCTATAGGCTGGAACCGGGCTGTGACACGGGCTATGGAGGCCCGGCGTATATGGTGCCAGATGCGCGGGTCAGCCCCGCAGAAGGATCTGGATATCCGCCACATTGGTCCCGGTCGCGCCGGTCTGCAACAGGTCGCCCGCCACACAAAGCGCGCGGTGGCTGTCATTGTCGGCCAGCAGCGCCGCGGGGTCCAGACCGCCCGCCCGGATCCGCGCGCAGGTTCCCGCGTCGGCAAAGCCGCCCGCCGCCGGGGTCGGCCCGTCGCGCCCGTCGGTGCCGCCGCTGAGAAACAGCCAGTGCCCGCCCAGCTCCCCGGCCCGTAACGCCATCCGCAGGGCCAGTTCCTGATTGCGCCCCCCCTGCCCCGCGCCGGTCAGCCGCACGGTGGTTTCGCCACCGAACAAAAGCGCGCAGGGCCCCTGCCCTTTCGCGGCCCGCAGGATCACCTCGGCGGCATCGCCCACGTCGCCCACCAGAGCATCCGAGACAATCAGCGCCTCGCCCTCCTGCGCCGCCGCTTCCCGCGCGGCCTCAAGGCTTTGGCGGTTCGATCCGATCAGGATGTTTTCGGGCGCAGGCGGCTGTGGCGCGGGCGCGGCGCTTTCCTCCAGACGCGCCCGTATGGAACCCGGAAGCCGCGCCCAGAGGCCCGCCTGCATCGCCACGGCGCGGGCCTCGTCGCGCGGGCCGATCGGCGCCACCGTCGGCCCGCTGGCCACCGTGCGCAGGTCGTCGCCGATCACGTCCGACAGGATATAGGCCGTGACCGGCGCGGGCGCGGCAAGGCGCAGCATCCCGCCGCCCTTCAGCTGGCTGACCTGCTGGCGCAGGAGGTTCATCTGGGTGATCTCCAGCCCCGCGCCCAACAGCAGCCGGTTCATTTTCGCCTTGTCGTCCAGCGTTATCCCGGCCAGCGGCGCGGGCAGCAGCGCCGAGCCTCCGCCGGAAACCAGCGCGATCACCCGATCCCCCTCGCGCGCCTGTCGCAGCAGGTCCATCACCCTTTGCCCGGCGGCCAGACCGGCCGGATCCGGCACCGGATGGCCCGCGCGCAGCACGGTGGCGCCGGGCACCTCGGCCGGGTTTTCGTGATGGGTGACGGCCAGCGCCACATGCGGCCCCGCCACATGACGCAGGGCCTCGGTCAGCATGGCGGGCGCGGCTTTTCCAGTCGCTATCACGAAGCAGCGCCCGCCATCGGACGGCACCGGAAGAGGCCGTGCCGCCAGTTCTTTTCGCAAGGCCAGCGCCGGGTCCGCCGCCGCCACCGCCCGGTCGAAAATCGCCCGGGCGCGGGCGCGCAGCGCGTCGGTATCCGGCGCCATGCCCGGTCAGCCCGCCGCGATCTGCTGGGCCTTTTCGACCAGCACCTCGGCTTGACGGATCGAGGCATAATCGATCAGCCGGCCGTCCAGAGACACCGCCCCCTTGCCCGCCGCCTCGGCCTCGGCCATGGCTTCGAGGATGCGGCGGGCCTTGGTCACTTCGGCATCCGAGGGCGACATGACCTCGTTGGCCAGCGCGACCTGGCTGGGGTGGATCGCCCATTTGCCCTCGCAACCCAGAACGGCGGCGCGTTTCGCCGCGGCCCTGTAGCCCTCGGGATCCTGGAAATCACCGAACGGGCCGTCGATCGGACGCAGCCCGTTGGCGCGGGCGGCCACTACCATGCGGGCCAGCGCATAGTGCCACATGTCGCCCCAATGGGTCATGCGCGCGCCGTCATCCATCGGGTCGGTCAGCACCGCGTAATCCGGGTTCACCCCGCCGATGATCGTGGTGCGCGCACGGGTCGAGGCCGCGTAATCCGCCACCCCGAAATGCAGGCTTTCATTGCGTTTCGAGGCCGCGGCGATCTCGCCGACATTCTGCATGCCCAGGGCGGTTTCGATGATGTGCTCGAAGCCGATGCGCTTCCCGTAGCCGCGCGCGTCCTCGATCTGCGTCACCAGCATGTCGACCGCATAGACATCCGCCGCAGTGCCCACCTTGGGGATCATGATCAGATCCAGACGCTGCCCCGCCTGTTCCACCACATCCACCACGTCGCGGTACATGTAATGGGTGTCCAGCCCGTTGATGCGCACCGACATGGTCTTGGTGCCCCAGTCGATATCATTCAGCGCCTCGATGATGTTGCGGCGCGCCTGGTCCTTTTCGTCGGGGGCAACCGCGTCCTCGAGGTCAAGGAAGATCACGTCGACATCGGATTTCGCGGCCTTCTCGAACATGCCGGGCTGGCTGCCCGGGACGGCGAGTTCGGAGCGGTTCAGGCGGCCGGGCGCCTGGTCTACGGGGTAAAAGCTCATGTTTTTGTCCTTGTCCTATGGGGTCAGATGACGCGGTCGCGCGGGTCGCGGCCCTGGAAGAAGTCGGCGAGGTTGTCGAGCACCCGGAACCCCATCGCCTCGCGCGCTTCCTTCGTGGCGCTGCCCAGATGCGGCAGCATCACCAGGTTGTCGCAGTGCAGAAGCTCGGGGCTGACGCGCGGCTCGCCGTCGAAAACGTCCAGCGCGGCGCCGCCGATCAGGTCGTATTGCAGCGCCTGGATCAGGGCAAACTCGTCGATTACCTCGCCCCGCGCGGTGTTGATCAGGAAGGCATCGGGCGTCATCAGGTCGAGCCGTCTGGAGTTGATCAGGTGCCGGTTCTCCGCCCCTCCCGGACAATGCAGCGAGACGAAGTCACAGCGCGGCAGCAGCTCCTCGATCGTGTCCACCTGGGTGGCGTTGCACCGGGCCAGCACCTCGGGCGCCACGCAGGAGCGGTTGTAGACCACCACCTCCATGCCGAACCCATGGTGTGCGCGCCGGGCCATCTCCTGCCCGATGCGGCCATAGCCGATGATGCCCAGCACCTTGCCGGACACTTTCGTGCCCACCAGATGGGTCGGCCGCCAGCCGGTCCAGCCGCCCGCGCGCAGCTCGCGTTCGCCCTCACCTGCCCGCCGGGCCACCATCAGCATCAGCGTCATGGCGAGATCGGCGGTGCATTCGGACAGAACGTCGGGCGTGTTGGTCACGGTCAGGCCCAGATCGCGGGCGGATGCCGCGCAGATATGGCTGTAGCCGACGCCGTAATTGCCAAGGATGCGGGTCTGCGCACCGGGAGCGTCCAAGGCCTCGGCATTCAGCGTATCGGTCACGGTGGGCAGCACCGCGTCATGGGTTTTCAGCGCGCTGCGGATTTCGGCAGGCGAAAGCGGCTTGTCACTGGTGTTCAGCACCACGTTGTAATCCTCGGCCAGCTTCGCCTCGACGGCGGCGGGCCAGCGGCGTGTGACAAAGACAGAGGGTTTCACCATCACGCGGCCTCCATCACTCGGGCGATGGTTTCCCCGATCACAGCGGGGTTTTCGGCCACGGTGACACCGGCGGCAGAGAGGATTTCCACCTTCTCCGACGCGCTTTCGCCAAAGGCCGAGATGATCGCGCCCGCGTGGCCCATGGTGCGGCCCTTGGGCGCGGTCAGACCGGCCACGTAAGCGACCACCGGCTTGGTGATATGGTTGCGGATGTATTCCGCCGCCTCGGCCTCCTGCGGGCCGCCGATTTCGCCGATCATGGCGATGACATGGGTGTCCTTGTCCTGTTCGAACCATTCGAGGATGTCGCGGAAGCTCGACCCGTTGATCGGGTCGCCGCCGATGCCGACCGAGGTCGACACGCCGATGCCGCGTTCCTTCAGCTGCGCGGCAGCCTCATAGCCCAAGGTGCCCGAGCGTCCGATGATGCCGACATGGCCCGGCAGATAGATATGGCCCGGCATGATCCCCAGCAGAGCCTTGCCCGGGCTGATCGTGCCCGCGCAGTTCGGCCCGGTCAGCACCATGCGCTTGTCCTTGGGATAGCGGTACATGTAGCGTTTCACCCGGATCATGTCCTGCGCCGGGATCCCGTCGGTGATGCAGACGCAATAGCGAATGCCCGCGTCAGCCGCTTCCATGATGCTGTCAGCCGCAAAGGGCGGCGGCACGAAGACCAGCGAGGCATCGGCCCCGGTGGCCTCGACGGCCTCTTTTACCGTGTCGAAAACCGGCACGCCTTCGACGGTCTCGCCCCCCTTGCCGGGCACCACACCGCCCACGACATTGGTGCCATAGGCCAGCATGTCCCGGGTGTGGAACCGGGCCATGCGCCCGGTAATTCCCTGCACGATGACGCGCGAGTCTCGGTCAAGAAGAATGCTCATTTCACGGCCCTCATTCTGGTGGCTTGGGTCAGGTCGTTCTGCCAGGCGCCCACGGCGCGTTCGGCGGCTTCCATCAGGGTGGTGGCGCGGATGATCGGAAGGCCGGACTTGGCCAGGATCTTCTGCCCCTCTTCGACATTGGTGCCGGCCAGGCGCACGACCACGGGAATGTCGAGCTCAAGCTCGCGCAGCGCCTGAACGACGCCCTCGGCCACCCAGTCGCAGCGGTTGATGCCGGCGAAGATATTGACCAGCACCGCCTGCACATTGTCGTCCGACAGGACCAGGCGGAAGGCCTTGGCGACCCGTTCGGGCGAGGCGCCGCCGCCAATGTCCAGGAAGTTCGCGGGCTCGCCGCCAGCCAGCTTGATCGTGTCCATCGTGGCCATGGCCAGGCCCGCGCCGTTCACGATGCAACCGATATTTCCGTCCAGCCCGACATAGCTCAGCCCCCGGTCGGCGGCGCGGCTTTCGCGCGGGTCTTCCTGGGACTTGTCGCGCAGCTCGGCAATCTGCGGGTGACGGAACAGGGCGTTCTCGTCAAAGCTCATCTTGGCGTCCAGCGCGACCACCCGCTGGTCGCCCGTGACCACCAGCGGGTTGATCTCGACCATGGTCGCGTCCAGATCGCTGAAAGCGGCGTAACAGCCCTGAAGCGTGCGCACCATGTGCTGGATCAGATGCGGCTCCAGCCCCAGCTTGAAGGCGATCTCGCGGGCCTGGAATTCCTGCAACCCGACGGCGGGCTCGACGATCGACCGCACGATGCTGTCCGGTCGTTCGGCCGAGATTTCCTCGATCTCCATGCCGCCTTCCGAGGAGGCGACGATCATCACCCGCTGGCTGGTGCGGTCCAGCACGAAGCCCAGGTAGATCTCGCGGTCGATCTGGACCGTGCTTTCGACATAGACGCGGTAGATGCCCTTGCCTTCCGGCCCGGTCTGATGCGTGACCAGCTTGCGGCCGAACATGTCGTCGCAGGCCTCGTAGATCTCGTTTTCCGTGTCGCAGAGCCGCACGCCGCCCGCCTTGCCACGGCC
>NZ_JASBTN010000006.1 GCF_030148435.1 Aliiroseovarius sp. | reverse complement strand
TGTTTGACGTGATCCACACGGTGGACCGCGTGAAGCTGGCCCGCGCCATCGCGCGCATTGCCGGGGAAGAAGGACGTTGCCCACGGCTGTTCATCCAGGTGAACACCGGGGATGAAGCCCAGAAGGCGGGCGTGTCGCTGGACGAAGTGGACGTGCTGGTGGCGGAGTGCCGTGAGTTGGGCCTGCCGGTCGAGGGGCTGATGTGCATTCCGCCTGCGGATGAAGAGCCGAGCCTGCATTTTGCGCTTCTGGCCAAGATCGCCGCGTGCCACGGGTTGGAATACCTGTCGAGGGGCATGAGCGGCGACTTTGAACGGGCGATTGCCCAGGGGGCAACCCATGTGCGGGTCGGCTCGGCCATCTTCGGCGAACGGGACTACGGGTAAGGGGCTCCCGCCGACCACCCGTGCCTTCGGCAAGTCGCCCGTTTGGGCGGGAGCGCTGTATGCTGCGCAAAACGCGTGAAGGGGCTTTGCCCCTCGCGCTGCGCGCTCACCCCAGGATATTTGTGGAAAGCTGAAAGTATCAGCGCAGGATGATACGGGCGCGCGGGGTCCAGTGGGCGAGGATCCAGGCGAGGTCTTTGGGTGCGAAGGCGATGCAACCGGCCGTCGGGTGGCGCGGTTTGCGCCATTGGTGCAGGAAGAGGGCCGATCCCTTGCCCGGTGTGGCCTCGGGGAAATTCCGGTCACTGATCAGGAAGACATCATAGAGTGGCGGGCCCATGCGCAGTTTCTCGTGGCTGAACGGGTGGGCATGGGTGCGCAGCCCGTGGTTGTAGGCGGGGTCGGTGGGGTCGTCGGACCAGATGTCCGCAGGGCCGATGGCGGTCATGCGGAACGGCGCATGGGGGCGGGCGCGGCGGTCGGCGCGATAGCCGCCACCCAGGAGGTGCCAGACGCCTGCCGGGGAGATCCCGTCACCCTCGACCTTGGTTGGTGATATACCGCCGCGTCCAATGGCACAGGGAAAGCGCCGCCCCATGAATCGCGCGCCCCAGCGGGTGACGACCATGTCGGTCCGGCGGGGGAGGATCACAGCAAGTGCCCGGACTTGGCCGCCTTGGTGTCCAGATAGGTCGCGTTATGTGCCCCGCGCCCGACCCGGAGCGGCACGCGTTCGGTGACATGAACTCCGGTGGCCTCCATCATCGCGACCTTTTTGGGGTTGTTGGTCATCAGGCGCACAGCGGAAAAGCCCATGCGCTTCAAGATCTCGGATCCCAGGCGGAAATCGCGTTCGTCGTCCTCGAAGCCCAGCCGGTGGTTCGCCTCGACCGTGTCGAAACCCTGGTCCTGCAGGCTGTAGGCGCGCATCTTGTTGGCCAGGCCAATGCCGCGGCCTTCCTGGTTCATGTAGAGCAGCACGCCCGCGCCGACCTCGCCCATCGCCGCCAGTGCCGCGCGCAGCTGCGGGCCACAGTCGCATTTCAGGCTGCCCAGGATGTCGCCGGTGAAACAGGCCGAATGCAGCCGTGCCAGAACCGGTTCGGCGCGCGAGGGGCGGCCGATTTCGACCGCGTAATGCTCCTCGCCGCCATCCTCGGGGCGAAAGATGTGCAGCCGCCCGGCCTCGGAGGCCTCCAGCGGTACGCGGGCGGCAATGACGGGTGCCAGCGAGGTGCCGTCGGGCAGGGTGGTGCCGGTCAGATCCAGCAGCGTCAGGAAAAAGTCGCGGGCAAGTGCGGTCGGGTTGTCCACCGGCACCACAAGCGCGGCGGGCAGCAATTGCGCGGCCTTGCACAGGCGGATCGCGGTATGGGCCAGACATTCGTCGCCGCCCCGTTCGGTGCGCAGCGGGCCCTTCATCGGCATGGCCAGATCGTCCGCCGGGTCGGCGATGTTGCGCGCCCAGTCCGCACCGGCATCCCCGGGCAAAACCACGCGGGCGACGTGTTCGCTATAGGCGCGTGCTTTCAGCGTTTCGGCGCGGCGGGGCGTAATGCCCAGAACCGGCTCTCCGAGCCCGCGCAGCTCGCGCAGGCGCGCGTCCGACAGGGTTTCGGCTGCAGCCACCATTGCGGCCTGATCGCCATCGACCAGCAACACCGGCACCCCCATGCGCAGATCGGCACGGGCGCGGGCAATCAGCTCGGTCAGGTTGGGGGCAAGGGTCATGCATCTTCTCCTGTTCCCTGTCATGAACTGAAACAATTCCGGGTGCAAGGACACGAGCACGTGAGGAAATTGTTGCAAATCTTGCCAAGCCCGCGAGGGGAACGCATGTCTTCGTCTAGAAAGCAAGAGGAGCCCGCAATGAGCAACGTGAAAAAGATCCTGCTGGTCGACGATGACGAGGACCTGCGCGACGCCCTGGCCGAGCAGTTGGTCATGACCGAGGATTTCGACGTCTTCGAAGCGGGCAATGGGGCCGAAGCGATGGTGAAGGCCAAGGAGGCGCTATACGATCTGGTGATCCTCGATGTGGGCCTGCCTGACACCGATGGGCGCGAACTGTGCCGGTTGATGCGCAAACAGGGGGTGAAATGCCCGGTCCTGATGCTGACCGGCCATGACAGCGATGCCGACACGATCCTGGGTCTGGATGCGGGCGCCAATGACTATGTGACCAAACCGTTCAAGTTCCCGGTGCTTCTGGCCCGTATCCGCGCCCAGCTTCGCCAGCATGAACAGTCCGAGGATGCGGTGTTCCAGCTGGGGCCGTACACGTTCAAACCGGCGATGAAGATGCTGATCCGCGAGGATGACAGCAAGATTCGCCTGACAGAGAAGGAAACCAACATCCTGAAGTTTCTCTACCGCGCGACCGAAGGCGTGGTGGCGCGGGATGTCCTTCTGCACGAAGTCTGGGGTTACAACGCGGGCGTCACCACCCACACGTTGGAGACGCATATCTATCGCCTGCGTCAGAAAATCGAGCCCGATCCGTCGAATGCACGCCTGGTGGTGACGGAATCAGGCGGGTATCGCCTGGTGGCCTGAGCCGAGGTGACAAAATCTGTTGGTCTTATTTTTGGCAGACTTGACGGATATCATGTGAAGGCGGGCCAGCCTGTGGCAGTCTGTCCTCAAGAGTTCCCCTCCGTGTCGGGGTAATGGCACGGTTATCCTCCCTGTTGGACTGGCCCGGGCTTTGCCCGGGTCTCTTTTTTCGCAAGTGGCGTTCCCGCCAGGATCCGGGGGGCACTCGGGGAAGGTCATCGCCTTGAGAAATGGAAACTCCTGGCAGCGGGGCGCTTCAATGACCGGGGTCAAGAGCCCGTTTCAGGAGGTTGTGCCTGCGCGCCGCGCCGCTTACCTTCGCCCCACGCATACAGGAGAAACCCGCCACATGTCCTTCACTCTTGCCACCTGGAACATCAACTCGGTCCGTCTGCGCGAGCCGATCGTCGTCAAGCTGATGGAGGAGGAAGCGCCCGACGTGCTGTGCCTGCAGGAATGCAAATCACCGGTGGACAAAATTCCCCTCGAAGCATTTCAGGCGCTGGGCTACACCCACATGGTGGCGCGCGGCCAGAAGGGCTATAACGGTGTGGCGATCCTGTCGCGGATCCCGATGGTCGAAGTCGAAAGCTATGATTTCGCCGGTCTGGGCCATGCCCGCCACATTGCCGGGCGGCTGGAGAACGGCGTGACTGTGCACAATTTCTATGTGCCTGCCGGGGGCGACAAGCCCGACCGCGAGGTGAACGAGAAATTCGGCCAGAAGCTCGATTACCTGACCGACATGCGCGACCATTTCGCGGCGAACAGCCCGGAGAAATCCATCCTGGTCGGCGATCTGAACATCGCGCCGCGCGAAGACGACGTGTGGAACCACAAGCAGCTTCTGAAGATCGTGTCGCACACGCCGGTCGAGACCGACCACCTGGCCGAGGTGATGGAGTCAGGCAGGTGGGTCGACATTACCCGCCAGGACATTCCCGAGGGGCTTTTGTACAGCTGGTGGTCCTATCGTGCCCGGGACTGGGATGCGGCGGACAAGGGGCGCCGGCTCGATCATGTCTGGGCCACGCCTGATATCTCCAACGCCGGTCACGGCTCGCGTGTCCTGCGCACCGCGCGCGGCTGGGAGAAGCCCAGTGACCACGCGCCGGTCTTTGCCACCTTCGACCTTTAAAACCACTCCGCAAACCGTCATATAAGCCGCAACGGATACGAAGGAGCGCATCATGCTCGAACTGATGAATGCACAAGGTGGCGGCGGTGAGCCGCTGGTCAAGGACATCACGGAAGCCACGTTCATGCAGGACGTGGTCGAGGCCTCGAAGGAGGTGCCGGTGATCGTCGATTTCTGGGCGCCCTGGTGCGGCCCCTGCAAGACGCTGGGCCCGGCGCTGGAACAGGCGGTCGAGGCAGCCGGCGGCAAGGTCCGCATGGTCAAGATCAACGTGGATGAAAACCAGCAGGTTGCGGCGCAGCTGCGGGTGCAGTCGATCCCGACCGTCTATGCCTTCGTGGACGGCCAGCCGGTTGACGGCTTTCAGGGCGCCCAGCCGCCCAGCGAAATTGCTGCCTTCATCGACCGCGTGTCGAAGGCCGGTGGCAATGGCGGGCTGGACGAGGCTCTGGCCGCCGCCGACGAGATGATGGAAAACGGCGAAGTGGCCGACGCGGCCCAGACCTATGCCGCGATCATCGAAGCCGACCCGAACATGGGCGCTGCCTATCTGGGGCTGGTCCGCGCGCAGCTGGCGCTGGAGCAGGTCGAACAGGCCGAGGCCGTGCTGGCCGATGTGCCTGCCGAGCTGGCCGACAGCCATGATATCGAAGCGGCCCGCGCCGCGATCGAACTGGCCCGCCAGGCCGCGGACGCCGGCCCCGTGGCCGAGCTGCGCGGCGCGGTCGAGGCCGATTCGGACAACCACCAGGCCCGGTTCGACCTGGCCGTGGCGCTGAATGCTGCCGGCGACGTGGAAGGCGCGGTGAACGAGCTCCTGGAGCTGTTCCGCCGCGATCGTGAATGGAACGACGCGGCAGCCAAGACGCAGCTCTTCACCATTTTCGACGCGCTGCCGCCGCAGGATCCGATTGCGCTCAACGGACGTCGCAAGCTGGGGTCGATGATCCTGGTTTGACCTTCGGGTCTGTCGGAGTAAGCTGAACCATGTTTCCTGCTGCCGACCTGCCAGATACCATGCCGATCTTCCCTTTGCCCGGGGCGGTCGTGCTGCCGCGTGGACGGCTGCCGCTGCATGTGTTCGAGCCACGTTACCTGGCGATGTTCGACGATGCGCTGAAGACTTCGGGGCGCCTGATCGGCATGGTGCAGCCCCTGGAAACTCCGGCCGGGGAGGGGCTGCATGCGATCGGCTGTGCCGGGCGGATCACCTCGTTCACCGAGACCGAGGATCACCGCTACATGGTCACGTTGACCGGGATCAGCCGGTTTCGCACCGGGGCACGGGTCGATGGGTTCACCCCCTATCTGCGCCACCAGGTCGACTGGTCCGGGTTTGAGCGCGATCTGGGCAAGGCGGAACGTGATCCGCGGCTGGATCGCACCGGTTTTCTGGACCTTCTGGCGCGGTATTTCATGGCCGAGGAGCTGCAGACCGACTGGGACAGTCTTAAGGAGGCGGAGGACGAGCTGCTGATCAACTCGCTGTCCATGATGTGCCCCTTCGAGCCCGAGGACAAACAGGCGCTGCTGGAGGCGCCATCGCTGCAAACCCGGCGCGAGACGCTGGTGACATTGATGGAATTCGCCCTGGCCAGCGGTGGCACGGGTGGTGGAGAGGAACGGGTGCAATGAGCGAGGAACAGGCGTTCGACCGCCGCATGATCGAGGCGCTGATCTGTCCGGTGACACATCAGCCGTTGAGCTATGACGCCGAGGCGCAGGAACTGGTGTCGAAAGGCGCGAAGCTGGCCTTCCCGATCCGTGACGGCATCCCGATCATGCTGATCGACGAGGCGCGCAAGCTGGACGACTAGGTAGTGGACTCATAAGCTCTGGTCCACAGTCTTGCTGAAGCGAGGGCGATTGCGGAAAGGAAGGTGACGGCGAGCTTTTCGAACCTGGTGGCGATGCGGCGGAAGTGTTTGAACTTGTTGAAGTATCGCTCGACGAG
>NZ_JASBTN010000004.1 GCF_030148435.1 Aliiroseovarius sp. | reverse complement strand
GATGTCAGGCAGCCCCAGGACCGCTTCGCAAATATGTTCGAAAATATCGATGTCGAGACTGCGCAGCGCCTCGTAGGGCACCACATGCAGGCGGGTGTTTTCCTGTCGCATGAACCCGCTCAGGTCGATCAGCGGGTTCAGCAGCCGGGAGGAAAACGGGTCGTTGAAGTTTTCGGCGATGCGTTCCGGAAGACTGCAGGAATGGCCCTGCTTCACCTCTTCGGCCCAGTAGGAATAGAAGATGTCCAGCGGATCTCGCACGACATAGACCAGATCGAGCTGCTCCGCCTCGAGCGCGTTGGAAAATCCGTCCAGCTTGGGCGGCGACCAGCGGCAGAACCCTTCCGCCGAAAACACCAGGTTGCGGCCCTGCGCGCGGGCGGTGCGGCCCAGGTCGACCAGATCCGGGCCCTTTTCGGCATCGGGCCCGACATAGCGCCACGCATCATGGGCCATGTCGTGATGCCCCGGCAGGCCTTCGGTGCCAAGCTCGGGATAGGTCCAGCCGCGCGCCTCCAGCGCGGGTCGGGCGACACGGAAATTGTGCTGGATATAGGTCGTGGCCGTCTTGTGCGGGCCGATATGCATGACAATCATGATGGATTCTCTACCTGAAGGTCGGTGTCGCGGCCATCACCTCGTAAAGGTCCGGAGGGCCGGCGGTAAGGCCTGTCTTGCGCTCTGTTACGATTTTCGTTTGCGGGTGGATCAGGCCTCCTGCCCAGCGCCGGCCACAGCCATCGTCTCGGACGACCAATCGACCAGCGCCTCCAAACCCTGGCCAAGGGACTTCGAGGGCTGCCAGCCAAGCGCGTCCCGGGCACGGGTGATATCGGCCACCGCGTAGCGGATGTCGCCGGGGCGGTAGGCGCCGGTGATGGTGTAACGGTCCTGTGGGACCCCCAGAAGCCCGAGCAGCCGTCGGGCGACGTCAAGGATGGTGGCCGGCTCGCCCGAGCCGATATCGATGATTTCGCGCGGCATCCGAGGCACCAGGCCCATGGCGGCGAACGCGGCGACCACGTCATCGACCAGCACGAAATCGCGGGTGATCTCGCCATCCTCGTAGATGTTGAGGGTTTTGCCTTCGACGATCTGGCGGGTGAAGATCGACAGCACCCCGGTATAGGGGTTGTTCAGCGACTGCCCCGGCCCGTAGACATTTTGCAGGCGTAAGATGCCGACGGCGATATCGCTGCCCCAGAAGGCCTGCGACAGCAGGTATTCCTGCATCAGCTTGGTCGAGGCATAGATCGAGGCCGGGGCCACCACGCAGGTGGCGTCGGTCGGCACCGGCGTCAGGGCTCGGCCCGCGCGGTCCTTGGGCGCGAAATCACCGCGCGCCAGGTCGGCGTCGAGCCGTTCGACTGCCGGCGTGGGCCGGCCTTCGGCATCGACGCAGGCACCTTCGCCATAGACCGAGCGCGAGCCGGCCAGGACCACTCGGGTCAGGTCCGGCGCATGGGCGCGGATGGCGTCGATCAGATAGGCTGTGCCCATGACGTTGACGTCATTGTAGCGGGTCACGAGGTCGAAGGATTGCCCGGTGCCGGTTTCGGCGGCCAGGTGGTAGATGATCTGCGGGCGGGTGCGCGCCACCGCATCCGCCACCGCCGCTGCATCACGAATATCGCCTTCGATGACGGTGATTGCGTGGCGCGCCAGCCGGTCCCGGTTCTCGGGATTACCGTCATGCACCTGCGGGTGGAAATTGTCGAAGACCGTCACCGTGGCCGCCGTCGACAGCGCGGCGGCCAGGCGCGATCCGATGAAACCAGCCCCACCAGTGATCAGAATCCGGGGATTGGAGATGCGCGTATCTGTGGTCACAATATCCGTCCTTCGATCAGAGCAGGCCTGCCAGGTAGGCGCCATAGTCGTTCTTGCGGAACAGGGTCGCGCGCGCGGCCATGGCATCGGCCGAGATCCACCCCTGGTTATACGCAATCTCATCGGGGCTGCCGGTCTGCAGGCCCTGGCGCTTCTCCAGCGTTCGCACGAAATTGCCCGCGTCCAGCAGGCTGCCATGGGTGCCGGTGTCGAGCCAGGCATAGCCGCGCCCCATGCGCTGCACGTTGAGCAGGCCGTCGTCCAGGTAGCTTTCCAGAAGCGAGGTGATCTCAAGCTCGCCACGGGCCGACGGTTTGACCCGGGCAGCCCGCTCTGGCGCGGTGCCATCGAGGAAATAGAGCCCGGTCACCGCATGGTTCGAGGGCGGCACCTCGGGTTTCTCGATGATCGCCTTCACATTGCCCTCGGCATCGAAATCGACCACGCCATAGCGTTCGGGGTCGGCCACGTGGTAGCCGAAAACGGTGCCGCCCTGCGCCTGCGCGTCAGCCCTTGCCATCAGGCCGGGCAGACCATGGCCGAAAAAGATGTTGTCACCCAAAACCATGGCGGAGGCGGCGCCGTCCAGAAAATCCTCGGCCAGCAGATAGGCCTGCGCCAGCCCGTCCGGCGAGGCCTGCGCGATATAGGTCAGCTCGACCCCCCATTGGCTGCCATCGCCCAGGGTGCGCTGGAATTGCGCCTGGTCCTGTTCGGTGGTGATCACCGCGATCTCGCGGATACCTGCCAGCATCAGCACCGAGAGCGGGTAATAGACCATTGGCTTGTCATAGATCGGCAAAAGCTGCTTCGATACGCCAAGCGTGACAGGGTAGAGCCGGGTGCCGGAGCCTCCCGCCAGGATGATTCCCTTGCGTTTCGTCATTGTGTTGGAACCTCGAGATCTTTCAGGATATCGGCAAGACCGGCCTGCCAGTTCGGGCGCGTTAGGCCGAAGACCGCCGCCGTTAGCGTATTGTCCAGCCGTGAATTGGCAGGGCGGGCGGTCGGCGTCGGGTAATCAGCGCTCGGAATGTCGGTGACTGAGCAGGCGATCCCGGCCCGGGTGAAGATTTCGCGCGCGAAACCGGCCCAGGAGACATCCGGTTCGCCGGAAAAGTGATAGGTGCCGGATTTGGACGGATCGGCGGCCAGATGGCGTGCGATCTCCAGGCAGGCCCGCGCGATGTCGACCGCCGCCGTCGGCCCACCGACCTGGTCGCCGACGATGGTGAGGGCCTCGCGCTCGGCCCCGAGCCGCAGCATGGTCTTCACGAAATTGCTGCCATGCGCCGAGACGACCCAAGAGGTGCGCAGGATGGCATGCGTGCCCCCTGCCCCGCGCACCGCCTCTTCGCCGGCCAGCTTGGTGCGGCCATAGGCCCCGAGCGGCCCGGTCGGCGCATTGACCGGCCAGGGCGCGGTGCCGGAGCCGTCGAAGACGTAATCGGTGGAGATATGGACGAAGGGAATGCCCAAGTCGGCGCAGGCCCGCGCCATCGCGCCGGGGGCATCGCCATTGACCAGAGCCGCGGTGGCCTCGTCGCTCTCGGCCTTGTCGACGGCGGTGTAGGCGGCGGCGTTGATCACCGCGTCCGGGGCATGGGCGCGGATGGCCGCGACGCAGGCGGCGGGGTCGGTCAGGTCGGCCTCGGCGCGGCCCAGGGCGATGACATCCGCCTGCGCCTGCAACTCCCGTGCCACTTGGCCTGTCTTGCCGAAGATGAGGATGGTCATGACATGTCTTTCCGGTTCCTGATTGTGGCTGACCGCCTTTCGGGTTTGGAGGCGGAGGTTATCTTTTGCACTCTCTATCCGTCGAATGCATCGCCGGGCCGTTCCTTCTTTTGATCGTGACCTGTCGGTCGGCAGCGCGCCTAGGCTTCGCCGGGGATGTCGGCCGGGTCGTAGCCAAATCGTCTGAAATCCCTGGCATAGAGCCTGGCCACCAGGTCCCGTTGTTCCTCGGTAACCGGAACCTCCTGCTCCGACTTTCCGGCGGTCTGCATGAGACTGGTATAGGTGTTGGTTATGGGAACCGTTCGCGGGCCATCGCTCCCGCCGGCCAGTTCATCGAGCCAGTCGATCACGCCCTGCAGGCCATCCTCGATGTGGAAGACGCGGGCCCCTTCGGGCACGAGTTCCGCCATTGGACGCATGTGATTGTCCAATGCGTAACTGCGGCGAAATCCGACATCGGGCAGGGTCTTCAGCCAGTCGGCAAAGCCGGTCTCCGGCGGGATGCGATCTTCCCAATCGCGCTGAAATTTGAACACCGATCTCAGGCGCGTCAGGGGGTGGCGCACCAGGGCAAAACACGCCGTGAAAAACCCGTCCGGAAACAGGCGTTCGAGATCGTCAGCCGCTATGTGCTGCGGCGATGTCTTACTCCAGGCTCTCCGTGCCTTGTAGTGCTCCCGGTTGTTGAATGCCAAGGGGCCAAAGCGTTCGGCCAGGTAATCTTCCATGGCGCTGCCCGCGCATTTGGGGACATGCGCGAAATAGACCAGGCCCGATCCGATACGTGCGATTGGCAATGTTGATGTTCCTTCCTGCAAAAACGATGCGCGCTCAGGCTGTTTTCCCCAACCGTTCGCCCACCCCGTCACGCGCTTGGAGCGCGCGCCACCAGTCTTCATTGTCCAGATACCACTGCACGGTCTTTTCCAACCCCTCCTCCAGCGTCACCGACGGGTGCCAGCCGAGTTCGCCCGCGATCCGGGAGGGGTCGATGGCATAGCGCATGTCATGGCCCGGGCGGTCGGTCACGAAGCTGATCTGATCGGCATAGGCGTGGTTCTTGGGCCGCTTCGCATCGAGGATGGCGCAGATCGTGCGCACGATGTCGATATTCCTCGCCTCGTTCTCACCGCCGATATTGTAGGAGCGACCGACCTGTCCCTTTTCCAGCACCAGCAAGAGCGCATCGGCGTGGTCCTCGACATAGAGCCAGTCGCGCACGTTCTCGCCCGCGCCATAGACCGGGATCGGCTCGCCCGACAGCGCCCGCAAGATAACCACCGGCACCAGTTTCTCGGGGAAATGGTAGGGGCCGTAATTGTTCGAGCAGTTGGTCAGCACCACCGGCAGTCCGTAGGTCTCTGCCCAGGCCCGCACCAGGTGATCGCTGGCGGCCTTCGAGGCCGAATAGGGGCTGCGCGGGTCATAGGGCGTGGTTTCGGTGAATTGCCCGTCCGCGCCTAGGGATCCGAAAACCTCGTCGGTCGAGATGTGATGGAAGCGAAAGCCTGCCGGCTTGCCGGCGTCGCTCCAGTACTTGCGGGCGGCCTCCAGCATGTTGAAGGTGCCGGTGATGTTGGTTTCGATGAAATCACCCGGCCCGTCGATGGAGCGGTCGACATGGCTCTCAGCGGCCAGGTGCATCACCGCATCAGGCTTATGGTCTGCAAAGACCCTGTCCAGCGCCGCGCGGTCGCGGATATCGGCATTTTCGAAGGTGTAATTCGGGCTGTCGGCGACCGAAGCGACATTGTCGAGACAGGCGGCATAGGTCAGCGCGTCGAGATTGACGGCTTGGTGACCCCGCGCCACGGCCAAGCGCACCACGGCCGAGCCGATGAAGCCGGCGCCGCCGGTTACAAGCAGTTTCATGTCACGATCCTTCCCAGACAAAGGGGCTGTCTAAATCCCGGAACAGGGGAGCTCCGGCATCCTTTTCCGACAGGATCGGGGTCACGTCGCCCATATTCCAGTCGATGCCGATATCTGGATCATCGAAACGCACCGCGCCATCGCTTTCGGGGGCATAGAAATCGGTGCATTTGTAAATGATCTCGGTATCGGGCTCGCGGGTGATGAAGCCATGCAGGAACCCGGCGGGAACCAGCAGCTGGCGACCGTTCTCGAAACTCAATTCGATGCCGAACCACTGCCCATGGGTGGGTGATCCCTTGCGGATATCGACTGCCACATCGAACAGCCGTCCGCGCCCGCAACGCACCAACTTGTCCTGGGTATTCGGCGGGGCCTGGAAATGCAGGCCCCGGACGGTGCCCATCTCGGCCGAAAGCGAATGGTTGTCCTGCACGAAATCATAGTGGAGCCCATGTTGGGCCAAGGTCTGCCGGTTCCAGCTTTCGCTGAAGAACCCGCGGACGTCGCCAAACCGGGCAGGCGTCAGAACCTTGACGCCGGAGAGGGGAGTGTCGTCGATCTGCACGAAGAAAACAGCCTATTCGAAGGGACGCATGTGGAATTCGTGCTGTGTCTATCAAGACGCGTCTGCACAGTCACGGGGGAAGCAACAATAAAAAGGCCCCACCCCGCAGGGGCCGGGGGCTCTCTCCGGAAGCAAGGCCGTTCTCTGGCCGATGTGGCTTGCACGGGTAGTCAAAGCAGTTAAAATGCTGCAAGGCAGTATTGCAAAACTCCAAAGCCACCACCCGGCGTTGTTTTTTTGGAACTCTTTGATAATATACCGATTTTTTTTAGGTACGGGGTCAGGCCATCATGAGAGCGATCTACATAACTGGCGCGTCTGGCGTAATTGGTTCTTCGCTGGCGTTACACTTCGCGACGGCGGGCGATAGGCGGGTTTTTGCCGTGGGGCGGACGCCCTGCCCGACCTTGCCTGCGGGCCATCCGGGTCAGAAAGGCGTGACCGATCTGTTCGATGCCAAATGGCTGGAACCGGGGGACCCGGACGCCACCATCGTGCATTGCGCGGGCCTGGCCAACCCGCGGCAGGAATTCCGGAACTTCGCCGAGCTGTCCCGCGACCACATCTTGCCGCATATCGACATGCTGGAGCGGATGCTGGAACGCGGCTGGTGCGGGCGGCTCATCTTCTTCTCGTCAGGCGGGGCAATCTATGGCGACACTCTGGAACTTCCGATCCGCGAAACCCATCCGACCAATCCCAAGAGTTTCTACGGGCTGCACAAGCTGTGCCTGGAGCGGGCGTTCATTCACATGGCGCAGACACATGGGTTCGAACTGGTCATCCTGCGCGTCGCTAACCCCTATGGCAGCCATGTCAGAAAGCCGCAGCAAGGCGTGATCCCGATTCTCCTGAACCGGATCGAGAAGGACCGCCCGTTCCGAGTGATCGGCGATGGCACCGCCGAACGCGACTATATCGAGATGTCGGATCTGTGCGATGCGGTGACACGCACGATCGCCCTGAACATGCAGCACCGGCGCGCGATAATCCTCAATATCGGCAGCGGCATCGGCACCAGCCTGAATGACCTGATCGCGATAATGGAGGAGATCACCGGGAAAACCCTGATAAAGTTCAATGAACCGGTCTTGCATGATGTGCAGTCCAATGTTTTGGATTGCCACCGTGCGCGCAACGTCCTGAACTGGCAGCCGCAAACTGCGCTGGAGTCCGGATTGCGTAAACTGATCGGCGAGAGACATGTTCATAACCACCAGCAATAACAAGGACGCCCTGGCGCGCGCGCCGGCCTTCATGGCCTGGCCCGGCCCCCGTTTTCTGCTGCTGCTGCCTGGTCACGGGTTTGATCGCGCGGCCCTGGCCGCCGCGCAGGACCGATTCGTGCTGTTCGATTTCCTGACCGCACCGGTCAGTTCGCTGAGCGCGCTTCGCCAAGCCCTGTTCAGGGGGCGCTACACCCCCGACCTGTTCGCGTCCCCGCTGCTTTTCCTGGAAACCCCGTCCACAAAGGCGAATATCGACCGGCAGATGGAGGCCGTGACCGAGGATCCGTTCCTGGTTGCGGATGACCGCGCTGCGGACAATGGCCTGACGCGATTGCTGCTTGGCGAGAATATCGTCAGCAACCCCCTGTTCATCACCTTCATCCGGAATCTGGTTCCCGATATTCCCAACGAATTCACTGACGGGGCGGTTGAGGCCATCCGAGAGCATTTCATCTGGAAAGAACCCGACGCGTGACACGACTGCAAAACCTATGGACGGATTTCCTGGCCGATACCAGCTTGTCCGAAGCCCGACCCGACTTCAGGTTTTCCCCTGATTTCTATGCCACACAATACCCCGATCTGCTCGCCTCAGGGATGGATCTGGGCGAACATTTCTGGGCCCATGGCCGGGCCGAAGGGCGCCCGGGCAACCGCTATCAGTGGGCGGCGCGCGCCACGCCCGACATCAACGCCCGGATTGCCGGGCTGGTCATCGATCCCGAGTTGTCGGCCCTGATTGCCGCAGGCGAGGATGGAGCCTGCGAACTGGCCTTCGAACTGATCGCGCTTGGCAGTCCGCTGGACGGGCGAATTTCGGATTTCTCCGAGGATTACTACCTGGCGATCTATCCCGATATCGCCAAGGCGGGCATGCCGCCTTTCCTGCATTTCATCCTGCACGGGGTCAAGGAAGGGCGCAAATCCCTGCGCGACATCCGCGACAACGAACATGACGGTGCCCAAGAGTTTGACCCGGCCAAACCCACCTGCATGATCTGCGTGCATGAATGCTCGAAAAGCGGCGCGCCGGTGGTCGGGCTTGATATGGTGCGCGAAGCCGCTGATCACCATAACATCGTGGTGAGCGCCCTGCGGGGGGGGGAACTGTTCGAGGAGTTCCGCCAGCAGGCTTGCGTGGTGATCCTCAGCGAGGGCCCCGCCGAAGACATGCCGCATTTCAGGCACCCGGCCCTGCAGGCGGTCGAGTTTGCCATTCTGAATTCGGTCGAATGCTACCTCTTCACCAAGGTTCTGATCAGCCGCGACATCCCCTTTGCCAGCTACCTGCACGAATATGCCGAATATACCCTGCCCGCCTATAAATCGATCTTCACGGTGCTTTTTTCCGATCTCCTGGTGTTCTCATCACGGCCCGTACGCGACACCTGGGCCAACATCTTCTCCGATCTCGACTTCGATACCGCGCACGATTCCATTGTCATCCCGCAACAGCAGTTGCGCCTGGGGGACGTGTCGGCGGAGGCCCATCAACAGGCTCGAAACCGGTTGGCCGGGCTGATCGGGCTGGACCTGAACGGAAAACGGGTGGTGATCGGTGCCGGCCATGCGCAATGGCGCAAGGGCACCGATCTTTTCGTGATGGCGGCCCAGGCCCTGCGCCAGACGGACCCCGACACGGTCTTTGTCTGGATCGGCGACGGGCTGAACCATGAAGATGTCTATTTCGGCGTCTGGCTCGACAAACACATGCGCGAGGCCGGGGCCAACAGGCCGGGCAGCAGCCTGCATTTCCTGCCTGCAGGTCCCTATTACCACGATGTCTGCCGGGCCGCCGATGTCATGTTCCTGTCCTCGCGGCTGGACCCGTTGCCCAATGTGGTGTTCGACGCCATGGCGTTCGGCACCCAGGTGGTCAGGTTTCAGGGCGCGACCGGCTTTGATGATGACGCCTATGCCGGGCA
>NZ_JASBTN010000002.1 GCF_030148435.1 Aliiroseovarius sp. | reverse complement strand
GGCACCCTTTCGTCAGCTCGATTTCACCGTTCGGGACAGATACCCTGCCCGCTGAGGCTGTGCAAGCCGCGAGGGGAGCTCTCAGACGTCCTCGGGAACCGGGCCGCTTTGGCCAAAGTCCTGCGCGCGCAGCTCATCCAGCGCAATATCACCGCAAGTCGCCAGCGCCTCTGACAGGTGCACCAGACCCTGGGCGTCGGCATATCCCTTCAGGTTTCCCAGCACATCCAGCATCCACAGATGTGAGGACATGGCCGCGGTGCGCGGTTGTGGCATGTCGCGGCCAACCGCGCGATGGGTGGGGCGGAGCGGAAAGGTCACTACCCCTCCAACCCGCGACAGCGGTTTGATCTTGTCGCTCATCTCTGTCCTTCGACTGCTGCCTGCCTGCGCCAAACGCGGTTGCCCGGCCCAGATCGCACCACTGCCCTGGGCCGGACCGTAGAGCTAGTCCCCACGAATGGCCGGTTCAAGCCCATTCCCGCGCCGGGTCGGGTTTCCCGGACCTGTCGCGACGTCACTTTACACGCAGAGAGAGGCCCTGATGGAAGACTTGCACCTTGGACGGGTCCGCCGTCAGCCTGACCTGCTGGCCGCGCAGCCCGGCATGGATCCCGGGCAGCTTGGCCACAACCGGTTCGCGCCCCTCGTTGGCGGTGAAATAGAGCAACGTGACCTCTCCCAGGGCTTCGACGATGCCGACGGTGCCCTCCATGACCGGATGCGCCTCGGCCAGGGTGAAATCCTCGGGGCGGATGCCGACATTGACGCTCAGCCCCATCTGCGCCTCCGTGGTAACAAGATCGGCCAGCGCCACGCCGCCACCGTCGAGCTGAATGCGTGTCATGTCCCCGACCGCGATAATCCTGCCGGGCAGAAGGTTCATCGCAGGGCTGCCGATGAACTGGGCCACGAATTCGTTCCGAGGCCGTTCATACAGCTCCAGCGGGCTGCCGACCTGTGCAATCCCCTTGTCCGCCAGCACGACGATCTTGTCGGCGAGGGTCATTGCCTCCACCTGATCATGCGTCACGTAGATCATCGTCGAGTCCGGCATGCTTTCCTTCAGTTGGGCGATCTCGAGCCGGGTCGCCACGCGCAGGGCGGCATCGAGGTTCGAGAGCGGCTCGTCAAACAGGTAGACCTGCGGGTCGCGCACGATGGCCCGGCCGATCGCCACACGCTGGCGCTGCCCGCCGGACAGGGCTTTTGGCAGGCGGTCAAGATAGTCGGTCAGCTGGAGAATGCGCGCGGCCTTTTCGACCGCCTCGTCAATTTCGGCCCTGGATTTCTTCGCGATCTTCAGGGCGAAACTCATGTTGTCGCGCACGGTCATATGCGGGTAGAGCGCGTAGCTCTGAAACACCATGGCGATGCCGCGCTGGCTGGGTGGCACGTCATTCATCACCGCGCCGCCGATCTCCAGCGTGCCCTCCGTGATCTTTTCCAGCCCCGCGATCATGCGCAGAAGCGTGGACTTGCCACAGCCCGAGGGGCCGACGAAGACGATCAACTCGCCGGTCCTGATGTCCAGGTCGATGTCTTTCAGCACTTCGACCGCGCTGGCATAGGTCTTGCCGACCCCGGTGAGTTTCAGATCCGCCATTGGGCTATGCTCCCCCTCGTTTTCCCTGCCGGACCAGGCAATGCTGCCACGGTCCAAGGGTAATGTTCGTGCCGGGCGCGACCCCGTCGATGCCTTCCCCGGCCATGCCCGCGACCTCAGCCGTGCCCGCGCCGAGGTTGATGGCGAAGCGCAGGCGGTCGCCCTCATGGGCGCGGGTGAAACTGAGCACGTCGCCGTTGACGACCATCTCTTCCAGGCTGCCCCTGGCCAGCGCCGGCTGCGCCCGACGCAGGGCGATAGCGTGGCGGTAGTGATGGATCAGCGCGTCGGGATCCTGCTCGGCCTGAGCGGCGGCATGGTTCAGGTGGCCCGGAAAGACCGGCAGCCAGGGGCTTTCCGCGCTGGTAAAGCCACCGTTCCGCTCCGCCATCTCCCAGACCATCGGCGTGCGGCAGCCATCACGGCCCTTGAACTCGGGCCAGAACTCGATGCCGTAGGGATCCTGAAGATCCTGATAGGCGACGTCGGCCTCGGGCAGGCCCAGCTCTTCGCCCTGATAGATACAGGCCGAGCCGCGAAGGCACATCATCAGCGTGGTAAAGGCGCGGGCCGACGCGCCGGTCAGCCCCCAGCGCGAGACATGGCGCTGAACGTCATGGTTCGAATAGGCCCAGCAGGCCCAGCCATCGGCGGCCACTTCGGCGACCTTGGCCATGACATCGGCAATGCGGGCCGCATCGGGGCGGTCGCCGGACAGCAGCTCGAAGGCATAACACATCTGCATCAGGTCATCGCCGGAGGTGTATTCGCCCAGGATCTCCAGCCCACGCTGTTCATCCCCCACCTCGCCCACGGCAGCGGCGTTCCACGGCTGCATCTCGGCGCGCAATCTGCGCAGGAAATCAATCGTTTCCGGGCGGTTCTTGTCGTAAACATGCCGCTGGTGTCCATAGGGATTTACATCCGGCGCAGTGGCGGCGGTACGGTCCTTGGGCGCCAGCGCCGGGTTGTCGCGCAGCCGGGCGTCATGGGTGTAGAAGTTGATCGTATCGAGGCGGAACCCGTCCACGCCGCGTTTCAGCCAGAAGCGGGCAACATCAAGCAGTGCCTCCTGCACGGCGGGTTCGTGGAAATTCAGATCCGGCTGCGACGTCAGGAAATTGTGCATGTAGTACTGCTGGCGCCGGCTGTCCCAATGCCAGGCCGAACCACCGAAGATCGACAGCCAGTTGTTGGGCGGGGTTCCGTCGGGTTTCGCATCGGCCCAGACATACCAGCCCGCCCGTGCATTGTCGCGGTTGGCGCGGCTTTCCGCAAACCAGGGATGCTGGTCCGAGGTATGGCTCAGCACCAGGTCGATCATCACCTTCAGCCCCAGTCGATGCGCGGTGTCGATCACCGCGTCGAAATCCGCGAGCGTGCCGAACATCGGGTCCACGTCGCAATAGTTCGCCACGTCATAGCCGAAATCCTTCATCGGCGAGGTGAAGAAGGGCGAGATCCACACCGCGTCCACCCCCAGCGAGGCGATATGCGGCAGGCGGCGCACGATACCGGCAAGGTCTCCGATCCCGTCGCCGTTCGAATCCTGGAAGCTGCGCGGATAGATCTGGTAGATTACCGCGCCGCGCCACCAGTCGGGGTCCTTGGCCAGATGTGTGTTCGAGTGGGTCATGGTTTCGACGTTCATTCAGGTCTCTTACTTGACGGAGCCGGCCAGCAGGCCGCGCACCAGGTAGCGTTGCATGGAAAAGAACACGGCGAGCGGCACGGCAATGGAGACGAAGGCGGCGGTCGCCAGGATCTCCCAGTTGCCGCCACGGGTGCCCAGAAGCTCGACGATCTGGTTGGTCATGACGGTGGTCTCGCCGGTGGCGTCGATCAGGAAGACCTTGGCGACCAGCAGGTCGTTCCAGGTCCACAGGAACTGGAATATCGCGAAAGAAGCCAGCGCCGGGAAGCTGAGCGGCAGGATGATCCGGGTAAAGATCTGGAAATCCGTGGCCCCGTCGACCTTGGCGTTTTCGATGATATCGCGCGGCAGGCCGACCATGTAGTTCCTGAGCAGGTAGATGGCCAATGGCAGGCCAAACCCGGTATGCGCCATCCAGACGCCCAGATAGCCCTTGCCGATGCCGATACCGTTGTGGAACTTGAGCAACGGGATCAGCGCCAGTTGCAGGGGCACGACCAACAGCCCGACGATCACCGCAATCAGCAGCGCGCGACCCTTGAAGTCCATCCAGGCCAGCGCATAGGCGGCGAAGGCAGCGATGACGATCGGGATCACCGTGGCCGGGATCGTCACGGTCAGCGTGTTGAAAAAGGCCTTGGCCATGCTGTCGGTGGTCGAACCCGAAAACAGCACGGTGCGGTAGTTGTCGAAGGTAAACTCCGGTGCGGTGGTGGCGGTGACGAAGATGCGCTGCCCGCGCGAGCCCTCGAAAGGTTCCGTGTTTTCCATACGGTAGCGACCGGCGGCGTCCACGGTCACGGTGCCGCCCTTCCTGAGGTCGGCAACCTCGCCGGGCACATAGGCGTCCACCTCCCTGGAGGAAATGCCCCAGGCTGAGATCTCACCCCCCCTGCCCTCGGTGAAAAGCGTGCCTTCGATCACATAAAGATCGCCGTCCCGCACTTGCGTGTCCGGCCTGGCGGCACGCAGGGTCAGGCTCTGTTCGCTGGGGAACATGGCCTTCCACCAGCCCGAGGTTGATATCTGGTCGGCGGTGCGGAACGAACTGACGAACAGACCCAAGGTCGGAAACAGCCAGGCCAGCACCAATACGGCAACCGAGATGTTGACGGCCCAGGTCAGGGCGGACTTCCTGCCTGCGATATTATCCATGATTTGCTCCCATCCGGTCCCGGGCCATCACTTCATCTCCCTGCGCGCATTGCGCACATTCCAGACCAGGATCGGCGTGACCAGCAGCATGATGACCATGGCCGCGGCCGAGCCCACGCCCCAGTCATTGGCGCGAAACAGCTTGTCGAACATGTAATTGGCCAGCACCTGCGTCTCCCATTGCCCGTTGGTCATGGCAAAGACGATGTCGAAGACCTTGAGCACCACGAGGGTAATGGTGGTCCAGACCACGACAATGGTGCCGGAGATTTGCGGCAGCTTGATCTTGAAGAATATCTGGAACGGGCCCGCGCCGTCGACGATGGCCGCCTCGATGGTTTCTTCGGGGATGCCGCGCAGCGCGGCGGACAGGATCACCATGGCGAACCCGGTCTGGATCCAGATCAGCACCACCATGAGAAAGATGTTGTTCCAGGGCAGCACGGTCAGCCAGGTCACGGGTTCTTCGCCGCCGAACCACAGCCACAGCGCGTTCATCACGCCGATCTGCTCCTGCCCCACCGGGCGGGCGTCATAGACCAGTTTCCAGATCACCGCGGCACCGACGAAGGAGATCGCCATGGGCATGAAGATCAGCGATTTGGCGATATTGCCCCAGCGGATGCGGTCGGTCAGCTGGGCGGCCAGAAGGCCGAACCCGGTCGAGGCTGCGGGCACGATCAGGAGCCAGAAGAAGTTGTTGCGAAGCGCCTCCCAGAACTTGGGCTCACTGACCATCTGGGTGTAATTGTCGATCCCCGCGAATTCGTAGCCTCCCCCGGCCACCCGGTCGGAAAAGGACAGGCGCAGGGTCTCGACCACCGGGTAGGCAAGGTAGAGGCCCAGTGCCACCAGCGCAGGAAACAGGAACAGCCAGGGGCGCACCAGGTTGGCGCGGTTGATGTTCTTGCCGATGTCCTTTCCGCGCGGCGGAAAGATCACCTTGTCGAGGATCTGGTTCGACAGCCAGAAATATCCAAGGCAGCCACCGACGCCCAAAGCGATGGTAATGAGGCCCTGCAAAGCCGGATGCATGATGGCTCCTCCCCCGTTTCCGAAAAGCCCGGACCTGTGGCCCGGGCTTTCCTGGTCGTTCAGGCCGCGCTTACTTCAGCGCGTCCCAGCTCTGCTGGATCTCCGAGGCCACTTCGCCCGCATCCTTGCCGCCGGCATAGTCGACCATGCCGGTCCAGAAGCTGCCGGCACCCACGCCGCCGGGCATCAGGTCGGAGCCGTCAAAGCGGAAGGTGGTGGCGTTCAGAAGGATATCGTTCATCTTTTCAAGGGTCGGATCACCAAAGACCGAGGTATCGACACCCTTGTGCGGGGTCAGGAAACCTTTCAGCGCCATCCAGGCCTCATGCGCCCCGGGGGTCTGCAGATAGGCGATCAGGTCATGTGCACCCTGATTCTCGTTGGTAATCGCCCAGACCGTGCCCGCGCCCAGCACCGGCTTGCCCAGATCCTTGCTCTCATAGGCGGGGAAGTAGAAGAAATCCGCATCCTCGCCCACCACGGTGCCTTCCGGGAAGAAGGCCGGGATGAAGCTGGCCTGACGGTGCATGTAGCATTGCGGAGGGGCGGCGAACATGCCTTTCGGACTGTCGCGGAAATCGGTCGAAGCCACAGCGCCGGCGCCACCGACGACATAATCGTCATTGCGCGCAAAGGCGCCGAATTCTTCAATGGCCGCAACGACTTTCGGGTCGTCGAACTTTAGCTCGTTCGCCACCCAGGCGTCGTAGACCTCGGGCGGCTGGGTGCGCAGCATCATGTCCTCGACCCAGTCGGTCGCGGGCCAGCCCGTCGCCCCGCCGGACCCCAGGCCGATACACCAGGGCGTGCCGCCATCAGCGACGATCTGGTCGGTCAGCGCCTTGAGCTCTTCCATCGAGCCCGGCACGTCATAGCCCGCGTCCTCGAAGTTCTCGGGCACGTACCAGACCAGCGATTTCACGTCGATCTTGTAAAAGAACCCATAGAGGTTGTCGGCGCCATCCGGCCCGGCATAGGTGCCCAGATCGACCCAGGACTGCCCGGCGGCGTAATTGTCGCGTATCCAGTCACCGGTGCCCGCGGCCAGTGGCGTCAGGAACCCGCGCGCGGCCATGTCGGCGGCCAGACCCGGCTGCGGAAAGACCGCCACGTTCGGGGCCGAACCGGCCTCGGCATCGACCAGGATCTGTTGTTCGAAACTGTCCGACCCGACATAGCGCACGTCATGGCCCGAGGCGGCGGCAAACCCCGCCAGCACCTTTTCCACATTCTCCTGGTCCGGTCCCAGCCAGGGCCCGAACACAGTGACCTGATCGGCCAGGGCGACACCGGTGGTGAGCGCCAGAGCCGCCGCACCTGTCATCAGCGCTTGTTTCATGATTTCCTCCCAGATGCGCGTCGGAATTGACGCAGATAAACAGCCTCGCTGTGGAGAATGCCTTGTAAGCAATCTCCAAAGCGCTTTGGATACCCCAAGAATGCCCAGACATTGGCCCCTGTCAATGATTCACAGGATACTGATGCGGAAAATCCCGTCAAATCGCCAATTTCGGGGAGTTAAGTCAATTTTCTTTTGACCTTGGCCAGTGTCGAAGCTACCGTCCCAGAACAGCCAAACCGCTTTGAAACCCCTGAAACGCGCCATGAACCTCAAACAGCTCTCGGAGATCCTGAACCTCAGCCCGACCACTGTCAGCCGGGCGCTGAACGGCTATCCGGAGGTCAGCGAAGCAACCCGCAAACGGGTGCAGGCGGCGGCGCAGGCGCATGGCTATGCCCCCAACACCCGCGCCCGCAGCCTGGCCACGGGGCGGGCCCATGCGATCGGGCATGTGATCCCGGTCAGTTCCAACCACGAGATGGTGAACCCGGTCTTTGCCGATTTCATCGCCGGCGCCGGCGAGGTCTATTCCCGGAATGGTTATGAAATGCTCCTGTCCGTGGTCTCGGACGAGGCAGAGGCCGATGCCTATCGCCAGTTCAAGGTCAAGGGCAATGTCGACGGGATCATCGTGCATGCGCCGAAGATGGGAGACCCGCGCATCCACCTGCTGAACGAACTGTCGTTGCCCTTTGTGGTGCATGGCCGCGCCTCGGAGGAGGTCGAGGATTATGCCTGGGTCGATGTGAACAATTTCCATGCCTTCGAACGGGCAACGCGCTTCCTGCTGGACCTGGGCCACAGGCGCATCGCGTTGGTGAACGGGATCGAGACGATGGATTTCGCCATGCGGCGACGTGCGGGCTTTGCCAAGGCACATGAAGAACGCGGGCTAAGCTACGATCCCAGCATGTGTTTTGCCGATGAAATGACCGAATCCTACGGCCATGATACCGCCCGCGCCCTGCTGGCACGCGGCGATGCGCCGACCGCCTTTCTGGTGAGTTCCATGATCACCACCATCGGCGTACGCCGCGCCATCGAGGAACTGGGCCTGAAACTCGGGCGCGATGTCTCGGTCATTACCCATGACGACGAACTCAGCTATTTCCGCAATGGCGCCGATGTCCCGGTCTATACCGCCACCCGCAGCTCGGTGCGCGAGGCCGGGCGGCGCGCGGCCACGATCCTTCTGGACATCATTCGCGGCGGCGACGCTCCGCGTCAGGTGTTGCTGGAGGCCGACCTGACCCTGGGCCAGTCCACCGGCCCGGCGCCGGACAGGGGACGGGGCTGATGGAGTTCACCCGACAGGATTTCCCGGAGCGGTTCCTCTTCGGGGTCGCGACCTCGGCCTATCAGATCGAGGGCCATGGTTTCGGCGGTGCCGGCCAGACCCATTGGGACACGTTTGCCGCAACGCCGGGCAATGTCGTAAACGGGGAAAACGGTGCGCTGGCCTGCGACCATTACCACCGGATGGACGAGGACCTGGACCTGGTCGCGGCCGGAAATTTCGACGTCTACCGTTTTTCCACCAGCTGGGCGCGGGTCATGCCCGAAGGCCGGGGAACGGTGAACCAGCGGGGTCTCGATTTCTATGACCGGCTGGTGGACGGGCTGCTGGAGCGGGGCCTGAAACCCGCGCTGACGCTTTATCATTGGGAGCTGCCCAGCCCGCTGGCGGATGAGGGCGGCTGGCGCAACCGGGCGATGGGGGACTGGTTTGCCGACTATGTCGATGTGGTCGCCCGGCGTCTGGGCGACCGCATCTGGTCGGCCGCTCCGATCAACGAACCCTGGTGCGTGGCCTGGCTCAGCCATTTCGAGGGCCACCACGCCCCCGGCCTGCGCGACATCCGCGCTGCCGCCCGTGCCATGCACCATGTCCTGCTGAGCCACGGGCGCGCCATCGAGGTGATGCGCGGGCACGGCATGACGAACCTCGGCGCTGTCTGCAATTTCGAATATGCCCAGCCGGTGGACGATAGCCCGGCCGCACACCGGGCCGCCGAGACCTATGACGCGATCTACAACCGCTTCTTCCTGGGCGGGCTGTTTCGCGGCACCTATCCCGAGGCGGCGCTGGACGGGCTGGCCCCCTACCTGCCCGTGCGCTGGGACGAGGATTTCTCCTCCATCGGCCAACCGCTCGACTGGCTCGGGCTGAATTACTACACCCGCAAGGTGATCGGCCCGACCGGCGGCGCCTGGCCCGGCTATGCCTATCTGGACGGCCCCCTGCCCAAGACAGACATGGGCTGGGAGATTTACCCCGAGGGGCTCACGCATTTCCTGCGGCTGGCGCAGGATCACGCGCAAGGCCTGCCCCTGTACGTGACCGAAAACGGCATGGCCGCGCCGGGTCTCCGCGACGAGGATCGTCTCGCCTATATCAACGCCCACCTGGCCCGGGTCCGGTCGGCGATTGCCGAAGGGCTGCCGGTCGCGGGCTACTACCTCTGGTCGCTTCTGGACAATTATGAATGGGCGCTGGGCTATGACAAGCGGTTCGGCCTGGTCCACGTGGACTTCGACACGCTGGTTCGCACCCCGAAACTGTCTTATGAGAAATTGAAACTGGCGCTTGCGAAATCATGACAGACTCCCCTGCCAATCCGCTGAGCCTGCTGGCCGATATCGGCGGCACCAACACCCGCGTGGCGCTTGCCCGCGGTACCGGGCTGCTGCGCGAAACGATCCGGCGCTTCCGCAACGCCGAGCATGACAGCCTGGACAGCGTGCTGGGCGCATATCTGCGGGCCGAGGGCCAGCCCGCCTGCGCCGGGGCCTGCGTGGCCGTGGCGGGCCCGGTGCGCGGCGGCGAAGCGCGGCTGACCAACCTCGACTGGACCATCACGCGCGAAAGCCTGGCCCGGGCCACCGGGACTAGGGTGGTCTCGGTGCTGAACGACCTGCAGGCCCAGGGCCATGCGCTGGGCCATCTGCCGGCCGATGCGGTGATCCCGGTCCACGAGGCCCGGCCTACCCCCGGCGCCCGCATGTTGGTCATCGGCATGGGCACGGGGTTCAACTGCGCGCCGGTGCACAGCGGGCCGGAGACACGTGTGGTCCCTCCCTCCGAAGCCGGGCACGCCTCCCTGCCCGTGCGCTCCACCGAAGAACTCGACCTGGCCGCCCATCTGCAGGCCGCGCACGGCTATGCCTCTGTCGAAGAGGTCCTGTCCGGCCGAGGCCTGGCCCAGGTGCAGCACTGGTGGGCCGAACGGACCGGCGAAACCCGCCGGATGGATAGCGACGCGGTGCTGGCGGCGGCCGCCGCCCGGGATGGCCATGCGCTGGAAGTGCTCTCGATGTTCGTGCGCGTCCTGGGGCGCGTGACCGGAGACCTCGGCTTGGTGCACCTGCCCTATGGTGGCATCTTTCTGGTCGGGGGCATGTCCAATGCCGTGGCCCCCTGGCTGCCCCGGCTGGGCTTTGCCGAAGCGCTGGGCGACAAGGGGAGATTTTCGAACCTTTCCAAAAGCTTCCCCGTGTCGGTCGTGTCCGACGACTGGGCCGCGCTGACCGGCTGTGCCCACCATTTGATGCCGCTTCTGGAAAAAAGCCGGTCCGCTTAGGCCTATCTTAACTTCCCCTGCCCTACACCGGAGTGGACCGGATGAACAAAGGGCATTTGCGATGACTGGCATGTTTTGCAGTTTGGGGGGGATGGGATGAACGGCACGACGCTGACGCTCGACCCGCGGCTCGATATCAGAACGGCCTCCGGCTTGGCGGCTTCGATCCTGACCCACCGGGGGACGGACCTGGTCCTGGACGCGGCCCATGTCTGCCATTTCGGGGCCCTTGGCGTACAGGTCTTGCAGGCCGCCGCGCGCAGCTGGACCGAAACCGGTCACAGCCTGTCCCTGATCAACACCTCCGATGATTGCGCCGACCAGCTGTGCCTGCTGGGCTTCTCCCCCGAGACCGTGACCAGGTGGGAGGGCGAGGAATGAGCATCCAGGTTCTGGCCGTCGACGACAGCCGCACGATGCGCGACATGGTGCGGCTGGCGCTGCTGGGCGCGGGCATCGACGCCGAAGTGGCCGAGGACGGGGTGCACGGGCTCGACCTGCTCGACGACATGCCCCCGCCCGATGCGATCATCACCGACATCAACATGCCCCGCATGGACGGGTTTCAGTTCATCGACGCCGTGCGCGCACGTGACGAATTCCGCGCCGTTCCGATCCTTGTGCTGACCACCGAAAGCGCGACCGAGATGAAGCAGCGCGCACGAGAAGCCGGGGCGACCGGCTGGATCGTGAAACCCTTTGACCCGGACAAGCTGGTCAAAGCCGTCAGAATGGTAGCGGGGTAAGGCCGATGTCCGATCCGATGGCAGAAATCCGCGCCTCGTTCTTCATTGAATGTGAAGAGCTTCTCGAGGCGCTGCAGGACGGCCTGCAGGCGATGTTTGACGGCGCACGGGACGACGAGACGGTCAACGTGGTGTTCCGCGCCGTACACTCGATCAAGGGCGGCGCCGGGGCCTTTGGCCTGGACGAGCTGGTGGCGTTCGCCCACCGGTTCGAAACCGTACTGGACGAGGTGCGCGCCCACCGTTTGGCTGCCGATGGCGATCTGCTCAAGCTCTTCTTCCAATGCGGCGACATGCTGGGCGACCTGGTGCGCGACAGCCGTGACGGGCTCGACCATGACCCCGCCCGCGCCGCACCTGTGCTGGACCGGCTGGACGCGCTCATGGGCACACAGGACGATACGCCGGACGCGGAGGAGGTCGCGTTTCAACCGATGGCCGTGTCTTTGGATCTGCCGGGGCTGGACACCGACACGCCGCCGCCCGGGGACGCACCCGCCCCCCCGGTCTGGTCAATCCGCTTTTCGCCCGCGGCATCCCTTTACGCCGCCGGGAACGAACCCCTGTTCCTGTTTCGCGCCCTGCGTGACCTGGGCGAGATCGAGATCACCTGCCAGGACCGAGACCTGCCAACCCTGGACAGTCTGGAAACGGAACAGAGCTTTCTGGCCTGGGAAATCACGCTCACCACCAGTGAGGGTGAAGCCGCCATTCGCGAGGTTTTCGAATTCGTCGATGGGCTCTGCGATCTGGAGGTGACAGAACAAGTCGGGGGCGCCGACATCACGAAACTGCATCCACCGGGGGCAGATGCCGCCGCTGCTAACGTGGCGACCGCTCCATATCCCGCCGCCCCCGCCCCCGGCCCGACGACGCCTGAAGTGACGACACCTGAAGTGACCGCGGCTGAGTTGACCGCGGCTGAAGCCCCGAAAGCCAGGCCCCCGGCCCCCTCGCCGCCCCGCGCAACCGTGCGTGTCGACCTCGACCGGATCGACCGGCTGGTCAACCTTGTGGGCGAGATCGTGATCAACCAGGCCATGCTGACCCAGAGCGTCGAAGAAGCCGGACTGCCGCCGAACTCCGCCGTGCGCACCGGGCTTGAGGAATTCCTGCAGCTGACCCGCGACATTCAGGAAAGCGTGATGATGATCCGCGCCCAGCCGGTGAAGTCGCTGTTTCAACGCATGGCCCGGATCGTGCGCGAATCGTCGGCCGATGTCGGCAAGGAGGTGCACCTGAGGACCGATGGTGAAAACACCGAGGTCGACAAGACGGTGATCGAACGGCTCGCCGACCCTCTGACCCACATGATCCGAAACGCCGTCGACCACGGTCTGGAGAATACTGCGGACCGCATCGCCGCCGGCAAGCCCGCCGAAGGCAAGGTGACTCTGACCGCCATGCACCGCTCCGGCCGGGTGGTGATCGAGGTCGCGGACGACGGCGGAGGGATCAACCGTGACAAGGTCCGGGCGATTGCCGAGATGAAAGGCCTGATCACACCGGACCTGCCGCTGACCGACAGCGAAATCGACAACCTGCTGTTCCTGCCCGGATTTTCCACCGCCGAGGAGGTGTCGAACCTGTCCGGCCGCGGCGTCGGCATGGACGTGGTCCGCAGCTCGATCCAGGCGCTGGGCGGGCGCATCTCGATCACCTCCGAACAGGGCAAGGGCACGACCTTCTCGATCTCGCTGCCTTTGACCCTGGCCGTGCTTGACGGCATGGTCGTGCGGGTTGCCGGCGAGACCTTGGTCGTACCACTGAATTCAATCCTGGAAACCCTGGCCCTGACCAGGGAAGAGATTCGCGAATTCGGCCCCGAAACCCACGTCGTCAACATTCGCGACAATTTCGTTCCCTTGCTCGATCTCGGCGCCGAACTGGGCTACCGCGATCCGCTCGAAGACTACGCGGGTGGCGTGGTGCTCCTGATCGCGCAGGAGGACAGCAACCCTGCTGCAGTGGTCGTCGATGCGATCGAGGACCAACGCCAGGTGGTGATCAAAGGGTTGCAGGACAGCTATGGGCGCGTGCCCGGCATTGCGGCCGCAACCATTCTCGGGGATGGCCAGATCGCCCTCATTCTCGACCCCGTCGACCTGGTTGCCCAGGCCAGCGGCCGCACCCGCCCTCCCCGCCCCATTGACGCCAAAGCAGGATGACCAACATGACCGACGCCGGCAAACAGATCGCCAAGCAGAAAGATGCCACCGAAATCGAACTTCTGTCCTTTCTGGTCGGGGGGCAGGACTACTCTGTCGACATAATGTCGGTGCGCGAGATCCGAGGCGGCGCAACGGCGACATCCCTGCCCCATTCACCGGACTATGTACGTGGCGTGATCAACCTGCGCGGCACGGTCCTGCCTATCATGGATCTGTCCAGGCGCCTGGGCATGGACAGTGATGTCGAAAGCGATCGAAACGTGATTATCGTCGTGGCGGTCGGGGACCGAACGGTCGGGCTCATGGTTGACGCTGTGTCCGATATCCTGGCCATCCCGGAGGACGAGATGCAACCCCCGCCGGACATGCCCGCCGATAACGAGCGCAATTTCGTCACGGCCCTGACAATCATCGACGGGCGAATGATCCGCATCCTCGACCTGAACGCGATCCTGCCGCCCGCGAATGAGGAAGCCGCGTGATGCCCCCGCCCGCCTTGTCTTCGCCGATTGCCGGCCCGCCGCTGGACAGAGCCGCTTTCGATCGGTTGGCCGGGCTTGCCCACAGCGAGGCGGGTCTTGCTATCGCACCCTCCAAATCTGCCATGGTGCGCACTCGATTGGCCCGCCGCCTGCGCAAACTCGGAATTGGCAGCTTCGAACAGTATACCGAACTTGTCGAAAGCGACGCAGGCCGGAATGAGCGCCGCGAAATGATCTCGGCGCTTACGACGAACGTGTCGAACTTCTTTCGGGAAGGTCATCACTTCACCCGTTTGCAGGAAGAGGTCTTTCCTGCCTTGCGGCAGAGGCTGGCCACGGGGGGCAGGGTACGGATCTGGTCTGCCGGCTGTTCCAATGGCCAGGAACCCTATTCGCTGGCCATCGCCTTCCTGGAGGCTGGCCCCCTGCCCGAAAGGGCCGATTTCCGAGTCCTTGCCAGCGACATCGACCCCAAGGTTGTCGCCTTCGGGCATGTCGGGCGTTACCACGACAGCATGATGACGGGGTTGAGCGAGGCCCATCGGCAGGCCCATTTCACCCCTTGCCCACGGGAGGCAAACCACCAGATTGTCTCGTCGGCCCTGAGGTCCATGGTGGTGTTTCGCGAACTGAACCTGCAAGACAGGTGGCCGATGAGGGGCAGGTTCGACGTCATCTTCTGTCGAAATGTCGTGATCTATTTCGACGCCGCCACGCAGAACCGCCTGTGGCACCGGTTTGCCGAGGTCCTTCACCCGGAAGGCTGGATGTTCCTGGGGCATTCGGAGAGGGTCTCCGAGAATTGTTCCAAGCTGTTTTCAAACCGGGGCGATACCGCCTATCAGCGTTGCCCCCCGCCTGCCCCGCCCCCCCCGCGCCCCGCGCTCATGAAAGGAGAGTAACATGGCTCTTCGCGACCAACTCAGAACAATCGTCGTGGATGACATGTCGACCAGCCGAGGTCTGATCACACAGGCCCTGGACGGTTTCGGGGTGCGCCACGTGGAAAGCGCCGCCGACGGAGCCAGCGCATTGCAGAAGATCAGCAGCTGGCCGGTCCACCTGGTCATTTCGGACATGAACATGCCGGGTATGACCGGATTGCAATTGCTGCATGCCCTGCGGTCCGCACCGCAAACCCGGGGAGTTGGGTTTCTGTTGATCACCGGCAAGGCGGACCGCGAGATCATCGAACATGGCAAGCAACTCGGGATGAACAACTTCCTGAAAAAACCTTTCCAGCCGGACGATCTGCGCAGGGCGATCGAAGCCATAGTCGGCCGACTGTGAGCGGAAACGTCCAGATGCAGGTCCCGCAACAGGAAACCACAGGTGACAAGCCGATGACGCTGGGCGGTCTGCTGGGCAGCTGTTCGACCGAACTGGCCAACTCGGCACGCAGCTGTACCGAACTGCAATGGGTGATCACCCGGCTGCTCGAAAGGAGTAAACACCCTGATCTTGCCGCCGAAATGCATGTTCTGCAGGACATTGATCGCTTGCAACAAACCCTGGCCGACCTTGCCTGTCTCTTCGAAGCCGTCGCGACCCTGAGGCCGGAGGTCGAGATCGACACCGACACGGTCCTGAACACGATGCGTCTACCGTCCCTGCGCAACCGCCTGTGCGATAGAGATTCGGCGGGTGGGGACAAGGACACTGCGATGACGCAGGGAAACGACATTAGCTGGCTGTAGGCAGATCGGGTTTTTCGTAATCACGCCTGCCAGTTTCGGTGGACCAGGGGCAAGGGGCGCGCGTTTTTCACTCGGCGCAGCGGCCACTCGTATTGTAGACGGCTCGATAGAGAAAAAGGTCGGGTCACAGGATCATGTACGCGGCGCCGCTGCGAGACCAGAAGCATGAGCGGTCGCGGAGGCTCCATTTGCGCCGATCCTTCCACGGGGGAGATCATCGCCCCCGGGGCAAGCACGCGCCGCATGAAGTGGCGGACCGCCCGAAACCAACACCCCGCGCGCATGGCCGACGCTCAAAAAAGTTCGACCTCTGAGGCCGGCTTGACCGCAGGCGGGGTGAGCGGGACGGGTTTGGCAACCAGTTTCATTCGTGCGCGACCGGTACCGGGCCAGAACTCCAAGCGGCGCGCCTTGTCTCCTCCCAGGTCCCCGCCGACATGCGGTATCCGCTCCCGCAAGAGGAAATCCAGCACGAACTGCCCGTTGCGCAGGCCGGCATCTGACAGCCCCTCGATCATGCGGGCGCCACCAAAAACCTTGGCCTTGAGATTCTGGCGATCTGCCCCCCTGTGGACCAATCCGTTGATCAGAAGTTCCATGCCGTTCACCCCGTGGCCAAAGACCTGCGCCGCGTTGGCATTGTCGTCGACGAAGAGAACATGGTTCATGCCGCCGATTTCGGACCGGGGATCCCAGAGGCAGGCCGAAACGCAGGATCCGAGCAGGGTTGCGATCACCTGGTCGGGACCGGCACAAACCGCGTGCTCGCCCTGGCTGATATAGGTTCGTTGCATCCAGTCGGGATGCCCTCTGAGCGCGTTCATGCGCGGACCTCCGACTTCAGGGAAATCTCATCGAGCACCCGTGTGGCAATGTCCGAAAGCGGCAGCGATACGTGCGCGGCGCCAAGCTCATGCGCCACGCGCGGCATTCCATAGACCACCGAACTGGCTTCGTCCTGCACGATGCAGAAGGCACCGGCTCTCTTCAGGGCCAACATGCCCTGCGCCCCATCAGATCCCATACCGGTCAGGAGAATGCAAACGATTTGGGGCGCCTGTGGAAGCGCCGAACGAAACAGCGCATCGACTGATGGCCTATGGCCGGTCATCTTCGGTCCCCTGCGCAGGACGACATGCCCCCCGTCGGCGGACAGTTCCAGGTGTGTCTCGCCCCCCGGGGCGATCAGAACGCGTCCCTCGCGCAGAGATGTTCCATCGCGCGCAAGGCGAATGTCCGGGGCGCAGCTCCGATTGAGACGGTCGGCAAAGCTGGCGAGGAACTGCGCCGGCATGTGCTGCGTGATCAACGTCGGCGGGCAGTCCCTTGGGAAGGCGGACAAGAGGGCCCCCAGGGCTTCGATACCGCCGGTTGACGCACCCGCAATCACCGTTTTCTCCTGCCAGCCGCCGGGTTGCCGCAAGCCCGGCATGACGGGGAGACGCCGCCGCCCGCGCACCTGTGCCTTTGCCGCAAGAACCAGCGTATCCGCCAACTGTTCATAGAGGCGTCCAACGGACCCGAAGCGGGGCTTTTCAAGGCACTCCACAGCGCCCAGCGACAAGGCCCGGACGGCTTCCTCGCTGCCTTTTCCCATCGACGAAGAGAGCATGAGCACCGGCATGGGGCGGGTCCGCATGAGCCTGCGCAGGAATTCCAACCCGTCCATCCCGGGCATCGTGACATCCAGCGTCATGACGTCCGGCGCATGACGATTGACCGCTTCTCGTGCCTCGCGCGCTGATCCGGCCTCGGCGACAACTTCGATCCGCGGGTCGGGCTCGATGCCCATCCGGATCAGCCGTCGCATGCTTGGGCTGTCATCCACGATCAGAACCCGTGTCGTCTTGTGCATCCGTGCCTCTTTCCCTGCCGAGGGAGCCTGAGCCTCTCAGAAGTTGCCCCGGTCCCTCCGACATGTTCTTCGAACGGGTCCAGGACCGGGGCGATTCCCGCCAGCGCCACGCCGGCCCGCTCACGGGCACCTTTCGGGGCGACCCGTGTCACGATAGACCATCAGGTGTTGCGGCCTCGTTAATGCCCGCAACATTCTCCGCTTGCCGCCAGAGAAGGGGTAATCAATTCATTTCAGGTGCTTGCGGCCGGTCCTCAGCCCCAATCCATCACCACTTTGCCCGCCATGCCGGACCGCATGGCCGCAAATCCCTCGGCATATTCGTCAATGGAAATGCGGTGGGTGATCAGCCCCGAGAGGTCCAGGCCGGTCTGGATCAGGGCGATCATCTTGTACCAGGTCTCGAACATCTCGCGCCCGTAGATACCCTTGATCTGCAGCATCTTGAAGATCACCTGGTTCCAGTCGACGGCGAAATCCGTGGGCGCGATGCCCAGCAGCGCCAGCTTGCCGCCGTTATTCATGCGCGCGATCATCTGGCGCATGGCGTCCGGGGCGCCGGACATTTCAAGCCCGACATCGAAGCCTTCGGTCATGCCGATATCGGACATGACCTCGCGCAGGGTCACGGCAGAGACATCGACCACATGCTCGACCCCCATGCGGCGGGCAAGTTCCAGCCGGTAGGGCGCGATATCGGTAATGACCACCTTGCGTGCTCCGACCTTCTGCGCGACCAGGGCGCCCATGATGCCGATCGGCCCGGCCCCCGTGACCAGCACATCCTCGCCCACCAGATCGAAGGACAACGCGGTGTGCACCGCATTGCCGAACGGGTCGAGGATGGCGCCGATCTCGTCCGGGACATCGCCGGGCAGAGCAACCACGTTGCGCGCGGGCAAGCAGACATATTCGGCGAAACTGCCCGGGCGGTTCACGCCGACGCCCAGGGTGTTGCGGCACAGGTGCCCCCGGCCGGCCCGGCAATTGCGGCAATGTCCGCAGGTCACATGCCCCTCGCCGGAGACACGCTGGCCGACGTGATAATCCGTCACCGCCGTGCCCAGCTCGACGATTTCGCCCATGAACTCATGACCCACGACCATCGGCACCGGCACGATCCCCGCCGACCATTCATCCCAGTTCCAGATATGCACATCCGTGCCGCAGATCGCGCTTTTCTTCACCTTGATCAGCACTTCAGTGGGGCCGGGTTCGGGCACCGGCACGCGCTCCATCCACAGGCCTTCCTCGGGCTTGGCCTTCACCAGCGCCTTCATCATGTTGTCCATCAGCTGATCACTCCCAGTTCGCGGCCCACGGCGGCGAAGGCGTCGATTGCATCATCCAGTTGACCCGGGTCATGGGCCGCGCTCATCTGTGTGCGAATGCGGTCCTGTCCCATCGGCACCACCGGAAAAGAGAAGGCGGTGACGAAAACGCCGCGGTCGTGCAGCGCGGCGGCCATGTCCTGGGCCAGCTGCGGGTCACGCAGCATCACCGGGATGATCGGATGCTCGCCGGGCAGAAGGTCGAAGCCGAGCGCGCTCATCCGGTCGCGGAAATGCGCCGCATTGCGCAGCAGGCGCGCGCGCAGATCGCCGCCCTGTTCGACCATGTCCAGGACCGTCAGCGTGGTCGCGGTGATCACCGGCGCCAGGGCGTTGGAAAAGAGGTAGGGGCGCGAGCGCTGCCTGAGCCAGTCGACCAGCGGCGCGGGGCCTGCCGTATAGCCGCCCGAAGCCCCGCCGAGCGCCTTGCCCAGCGTGCCGGTCAGGATATCCACCCGCTCCATCACGCCGCAATGTTCCGGCGTACCGCGCCCGCCTTCGCCCATGAAGCCCACGGCATGGCTGTCATCGACCATCACCATGGCGTCGTAAGCCTCGGCCAGGTCGCAGATCTCGGGCAGCCTGGCGATATAGCCATCCATGGAAAAGACCCCGTCGGTGGCGATCAGCCGGTAGCGCGCGCCCTGGGCCGCCTTCAGCTTGTCCTCCAGGTCCGCCATGTCAGAGTTCGCGTAGCGCAGCCTTTGCGCCTTGCACAGGCGCACGCCGTCGATGATCGAGGCATGGTTCAGCGCGTCCGAAATCACCGCGTCCTCCGGCCCCAGCAGCGTTTCGAACAGGCCCGCATTGGCGTCGAAACAGGACGAATAGAGGATCGTGTCCTCGGTGCCCAGAAAGGCGGACAGCCGCGCTTCGAGCTGTTTGTGATCCTCCTGCGTGCCGCAGATGAACCGCACCGAGGCCATGCCGTAGCCGTAGCGCTCCAGAGCCTCGCTGGCCGAGGCGACCAGGTCCGGGTGGTCGGCCAGGCCAAGGTAGTTGTTGGCGCAGAGGTTGATCGTTTGCCCCTCGCCCACAAGGTCGATCACGCCGCCCTGCGGTCCCGCAAGTGCCCGCTCCGCCTTGTAAAGCCCCTCGCCCCGCAGCCCTTCGAGCCGTTGGTCCAGGTCCAGTGTGAATCTGTCGCGTGCACGCATCTTGAGCCTCCCTTGCCCCTGTGAGCCTAACCATGCCCCGGGCGGGATGGCGAGGAAAAACGTCAGCAAATGTCGCAGCCGGGTGGCTGGACCTTCACGAGGGCCGGGCCTAGGGTGCCGGGAAGTTTCCCGGGCAAAGGAGTCGGACATGCTGGGTGGTTGGGGTGAGTTCCTTTTGGCCTTCGCGGTCTTCTTCCTGTCCCACTCAATCCCAACCCGGCCGGGCGTGAAAGCCGCCCTGGTTGGCCGGCTGGGCGCGCGGGGGTTCACGCTGGCCTATTCGGCCCTGTCCACGGCGGTGTTGGCCTGGGTGATCTTCGCGGCCGCCCGCGCCCCGATCGTCATCCTCTGGCCCTGGGCGATGTGGCAGAACCACGTGCCGGTCACGGCGATGGCGCTGGCGGTGGCGATCGCGGTTCTGGCCATCGGGCGACCCAACCCGCTGAGCTTCGGCGGGGCGAAGAATGACCGTTTTGACCCGCGCAATCCCGGTCTGGCGGGATGGATCCGTCATCCTTTGCTGGTGGCGCTGGCGCTTTGGGCGGGGTCGCACCTGGTGCCCAATGGCAACCTCGCGCATGTGATCCTGTTTGGCCTGTTCGGCGGCTTTGCCCTGATGGGAATGAAACTGATCGACCGGCGTCAGAAGCGGCTCCTGGGCGCGCAGGAATGGGCGCGGCTGTCCAACACCACGCGCCGCATTGCCCCCAGCGTGAACGGTGTCGCGCGGCTGGTGCTGGCGGGCGTGATCTATCTGGGGCTATTGCATCTGCACGGGCCGGTGCTCGGTGTTTACCCTCTGCCCTGAGCCCCCTGCGCTAAGCCACCTGCCCTAAGCCCTGTGCCGGGTTGACGCGGATCAGCCCCGGAACCCTGTCGCCACCACGAATTTCTCGGAGCTGTCGGACCGTGACGAGGGCGGTTTCATGTTCGCGACCTTGTCGAACTTCTTTTTCAGGAGCTTCTGCAACTCGCCTTCGGCCCCCCCGGCCAGAACCTTGGCGACGAAAGTCCCGCCTTCTTCCAGCACGTCGAAGGCGAAATAGGCGGCGGCCTCGCAAAGCGCGATGATGCGCAGGTGATCGGTCTGCTTGTGGCCAGACGAAGCGGCGGCCATGTCGGACATGACCACATCGGCCTTGCCCCCCAGCCAGTCCTTCACCGTGACATCCGCGTCGTCCTCCATGAAGTCGAGCACTTCGAACCGGGCGCCGGCCAGCGGTTCGACCTCCTGCAGGTCGACGCCCAGGTAGGTGCCGACCGACTTGCCGGATTTCTCGCCCAGAGCATTGATGCGCGGCACGGCGACCTGCGCCCAACCGCCGGGCGCGCAGCCCAGGTCGACCACCCGGGCGCCGTTCACCAGGAAGCGGTACTTGTCGTCCAGCTCCATGATCTTGTAGGCAGCGCGCCCGCGCATGCCCTCGGCCTGCGCGCGCGCGACATAGGGGTCGTTCAATTGACGCTGCAACCAGCGCGTCGAACTCGACCGCCGTCCGCGCGCGGTCTTGACCTTGACGGTCAGGTCACGCTGTCCGCGCCCGGACGATCCCTTCTTCCTGCCGCCGTTCTTCCCTTTGCCATAGACACCCGCCATGTCAGTACACCCCGTCTTCCAGCACACCGTCGCTGGACATCTGTGAATAGAGAAGCCCTTCGCGCAACCCCCGATCCGCGACCGAGAGCTGGTCGGTGGGCCAGATGCGCAGAAGCGCCTGAAGAATGGCCGAGCCGGACATGATCAGCGCCTGACGATCCTTGCCGATGCGCGGATCGGCGCGCCGCCCGCTGGGGCCAAGGTTCAGGTACGACCGGATCACCTCGTCGATCTGGTCCGAACTCATCCGCAGCCCGTCCACCTTGTTGCGATCGTACCGGCGCAGCCCCAGGTGGGTCGCCGCCACGGTCGTCACCGTGCCCGAGGTGCCGATGATCTGGAACCCCTCGCGCGCGTGGTCGTTGTGGAAGGGCAGAAAGGTTTCAAGCTGTTCCTCGAAGGCGCAGCTCATCAGCGCAAACCGTGCAGCGTCTTCCCGCACGTCATCGAACTGCTCACGCAGGGTGGCCACGCCCAGGGGCACGGAAATCCAGTCCACGACACGGGCCGCCGGAAACGGGCCGGGATCGGACGTCAGCGCACCGCGCATGCGCATGATCGCGCGCGGCCGTTCCGCCGGGGGCACGGTCGCGAGGTCGATCCAGACCAGTTCCGTAGAGCCGCCACCGATATCCACCACGAGAAGCTGTTCGGTCTTGGTCGAGACCAGCGGCGCGCAGGAGATGACCGCCAGACGGGCCTCTTCCTCGGGCTTGATGATTTCCATGCGCAGCCCCGTCTCGCGCCGGACCATTCGCATGAAGTCGCGGCCGTTCCTGGCCCGTCGGCACGCCTCGGTCGCGACCAGGCGCATGTTCTTCACCCGGTGTTTCTTGAGCTTGCGCTGACAGATCTTCAGCGCGTGGATCGTGCGCCCGATCGAGGCGCGCGACAGCCGGCCCGAGCTTTCCAGCCCATGCCCCAGCTGCACCGATTTCGAGAAACTGTCCACAACGTGAAACTGACTGCCCTTCGGCTGGGCAATCAGCATGCGGCAACTGTTTGTGCCGAGGTCCAGGGCTGCGTACAGCTCCACCGGATCCTTCTGGTCAGGCGCGGGCGGCTCGACCGGTTTCGGGAACGCGCCCGCACCTTTGGGACGCTTGGGCGCCATGATACACGCCCTCCATTTCGAGTTGCCCCCAAGGTAGGCCGCCAGCCGCCCGGGTGCAATCCCTGTAAACCCTCGCGCGGGAGAAACCTGCGCCCCCGGAGGGAACGGACCGATAATCATCATGAGAAACTTTCACGCCCCCGGCTGTGGCCCATCGGGGCTGTGAAGGCTATCGAAGGGTCGGCGAGGGCTGCGCGTGTCGCTGAGCGCTTTTCCTGTGTCGAAATTTGCCCTTTGACGGCGGAGAACCCGGCGTAGAAGGGAAAAACGAGGAGATGAGGAATCGCAATGCCCGACGTGACCATCGTATATTGGCGTGACATCCCGGCCCAGGTTATCGTGGGCGGGGCCGGACGTGGCGGGGGACGCCGCGGGGCCAAACGCCCCCTGCCCGAGCGCTTCGAACAGGCGATCGACCGGGCAGCCATGAAAGTGGGCGCGGCGGATACCGATGCCTACCTGGCGGAGTGGCGCAAGGCCGACCCGTTCACGGTCGAAGGGGATCAGGACGAGATCGCCCGGGCCGAGGCAGAGCGCATCGATGCGGAATATGACCAGGAGCGCCTGAAAGCGCTGATCGCCAACAACGGCTGGGCATGAGCCACCGCCGCAGCATATGGGAGGCAGCAATGGCGCTGTTGAACTTCAAGAAAAAGGCGGCCGAGGCCGCGCCCACCACCGTCAATCCCGAGCTGGAAGCCTTCCTGCAGGGCTACTCGATCGAGATCATGCCGCGCACCGCCGGCAAGGTCGACGACTTCCGCACCCTGCTGCCGGAAGGCACCCGCGTCTATATCGCCCATATCGACGGCACCCCGATCGAGGACATGGTCGCCACCGCCAGGCGCGTAAAGGCCGAAGGCTTCGACGTGATGCCGCATTTCCCGGCGCGCATCATCAAGGACAAGGCCACCCTGGAAAACTGGATCGCCATGTACCAGGGCGAAGCCGACGTGAAACAGGGCCTGATCCTGGCGGGCGGCATTCCCAAGGCGCAGGGTGACTTCACCGATTCGATGCAGCTCTTGGACACCGGCCTGTTCGACAAGGCAGGCTTTACCCACCTGAACGTGGCCGGCCACCCGGAGCCGAACCTGGACATCGACCCCAAGGGCGGGCGCACCAACACCTATGCCGCGCTGGACTGGAAACAGGCATACGCGAAACGCACCGACGCCAAGATGGCCCTGGCCACGCAGTTCTGCTTCGAGGCCCAGCCGGTCATCGAATGGGCGGGTGAGCTGGCCGAACGCGGCATGAACCTGCCGATCCACATCGGCATCGCCGGTCCCGCCAAGCTGCAGACCATGATCAAGTTCGCCATCGCCTGCGGCGTCGGCCCCTCGCTGAAAGTGCTGCAGAAACGCGCCAAGGACGTGTCCAAGCTGCTGCTGCCGCATGAGCCGACCGAGATCCTGACCGACCTGGCCGCGCACAAGGCCGCAAACCCGGACTTCAACATCGAGAAGGTCCACTTCTTCCCGCTGGGCGGTATCAAGACCAATGCCACCTGGGCCATCAACAACGGCGGCGAAAGCACCGTTCCCGTCAACCCCGTAAAGGACGTCTAATGACCCGTACCATCATCGAAAGCGCCACCAGGACCACCATCATGGGCTTTGACCAGCCCTTCACCGTGATCGGCGAGCGCATCAACCCCACGGGCCGCAAGATTCTGAACGCCGAACTGGAAGCCGGTGACTTCAGCCGCGTCGAAGCCGACGCCCTGGCCCAGGTTGCCGCCGGGGCCACCGTGCTGGACATCAACTCGGGCGCCGTGTTCTCGAACAAGATGGCCGAGGACGTGCGTTACGCCGACAACAACTTCGTCGAACCCGAGCTGATGCGTCAGCTGGTCGAAACCGTGCAGGCCGTCACCGACTGCCCGCTCTGCATCGACAGCTCGGTCCCCGGCGCGCTGGAAGCCGGTCTGGAAGCCGCCAAGGGCCGTCCCCTTCTGAACTCTGTCACCGGGGAAGAAGAGCGCCTGGAAATGGTGCTGCCGCTGGTCAAGAAATACAATGTGCCGGTCGTCGCGATCTCGAACGACGATACCGGCATCTCGGAAGACCCCGAAGTGCGCTTTGCCGTGGCCAAGAAGATCGTCGAACGCGCCGCCGATTTCGGCATCCCCGCCCATGACATCGTGGTCGATCCGCTGGTCATGCCCGTGGGCGCGATGGGCACCGCTGGCCTGCAGGTGTTCGAACTGAACCACCGCCTGCGCAACGAGCTGGGCGTGAACACCACCTGTGGCGCTTCGAACATCTCGTTCGGCCTGCCGAACCGTCACGGCATCAACAACGCCTTCCTGCCGATGGCCATGGCCACCGGCATGACCTCGGCGATCATGAACCCGGTCGCGATCCCGATCGGCCCCAAGAAACTGGCCGAAAAACGCGCCGAGATCGAAGCCAAGGGCATCGTCATCCCGGCCGACATGGACGACGAGACCATCTGCCAGATCTTCAACCTGGGCTCGACCAAGCCGCGCGCCGGCAAGGAGATGGAGGCGATCCGCGCCGCCAACTTCCTGACCAACAACGACGAGGGCGGCGCCGAGTGGATTCGCCTCAACAAGCCCGCCGGTGACGCCGGTGGCGCTGCCGGAGGCCGCCGCGGTGGCCGCCGTCGCCGCTCGGCCTGATCAAGACGGCGGAACATATCCGCAAGATCCAAACGGAAGGGCCCGCCACTCGCGGGCCCTTTTTTTTCAGTCAGGAGAACTCTATCGGCGATTGCGGGCTTCGGTTCACATTCAGGGTGAACACATCAGGCCGGGCGTAATGTCCGCAGACGTCGAACTTGCGCCGGGACGCTGCCGCAGAACCTACGTCGATGTCCGAGATCAGCAGCCCCTTTTCCTTGCGCATCGGCCCGGCATGGACACCTCCGAACGGCTTGTATACCACCGCGTCACCGGGGTTGATGTATTCATCGGCATCGGGAAACAGGTCCGCGCGATGCGGGATCCCGTTGGGAATGTCCCTGGCCGCGATCGAAGTCGCGCAGCCGATCACCCAGCAGCCGCCTTCCCGGGCGATATGCTGCATGGTCGCCAGCCAGCTATCCCCACTGTCCCAGGTCGGCGCGATATAGATGTCGATGTTCTGGGCATAAAGCGCGTAACGCGCCAGCGGCATGTAGTTTTCCCAACAGATCAGCGCGCCGAGGCGGCCGACCGCTGTTTCGACGACCTTCAGGGTCGACCCGTCGCCAAAGCCCCAGACCATGCGCTCGGGGTTGGTCGGCATCAGCTTTCGGTGATTGTTGAGAAGCGTTCCGTCGGCATTGATGATCGCCACGCTGTTGAACAGGGTCGAGCCGCTGATCGCACCATCCACCTCCTGGTGGCCGATTACCACGACCATGCCGTATTCCCTGGCCGCTTCCCGGATCGGATCCAGATCACCCTTGCTCATGTCCACCGAGTTGGCCTGCGACAGGGCGAACAGTTCGTCCGTCTTGCCCATGCCTGCCCCGGGCGGCAGACGCCAGACACAGGTCGGATAGCCTGGCAGCCAGACTTCGGGAAACACCACCAATTCGCCTCCCTTGCGTTTGGCCTGACCAATCAGGTCGACTGCGCGGGCAATTGACTTCGGCTTGTTCAAATAGACCGGCGGCTCCTGGACAACTGCGACTTACATCTCAATCCCTCCTGTTAATCGTCCGATCCGGCCCGAAGGCGGGAAAATATTCCAGAAAACTCGTGTCATTCCCCGATGTGCAAAGAAATTGTTCCAAACCTCACCCGGGGCAACGGTTGGGCCGAGACCCTGTTCACCTCTCCTGTGTCACTTCAGCAATCCGCCGCCGCGCAGGGAGGCAATTCTTGCAACACGTCGAAAAAGGGTGCAGGCTGAATTCATAGATAAATTTGATGGAGGTCAGTATGTTGAAACTCAAAGCCGCCGGGCTGCTTATCGTCGCCGCGATTCTGGCCGGTTGCGCCGCCCAGGAAGAAGTGATGGTTGTCGAGCCGATGGAGCCCGAAGTCACCTATGACAAGATGGGCAACCCGGTAATGTAATCGGGCGTTCCGGCGGGGCGCGACCGCCCCTGTCCGGAGCGGGTCACGAATGCATTGACACGAAAGACAAGGGCCGCAGCTTCTTCGAGCTGCGGCCCCTGTGCGTTGTCGATCACGCCGGCGGGGCGCTCATTTCATCATCGCGCCCATCGCCATTGGCGCATCGGTTGTGTAGATATAGTCGTCTTCAACCGAATGGCAGGCGATGCAGCCCTGTTCGGCCCCTTTCGCCACACGGCCCGCCAGGCGCATGCCGCCCGCGTTCATGTCGAGCGCACCGTCAGGCAGGTATTTCACCCAGAACCAGTTCTGATTGTCCGCGTCATAGCCTTCCTCGCGCTGGAACATCACCGTGTAGGCGCCCAGATGGGTGGCGGGATCGGCCAGAACCTGATCCACTTCAACACCTTCCGGGCCGAAATTGCGTTTCACGATCAGGGTGCCCTTGTGGCCGTTTACTTCGGCCTCGGTATAGAAGGTTTCCAGCATCAGCCCGTGCGGTTCGATCCCCTCGTAGGGAAAGCTGCGGATCATGCCGTCCCCGGCCAGTCGCAGGGCAACCATCGCCTCCCAGAGCGTGGCGGCATAGGCTGCGTCGTCGTCGGTGCCGAACTCCTGCGCGGAGGCCGTGCCCGCAAGCATCAGCGTTGCCGCGGCGAAAACGGTCAACTGTTTCATCATCCTCTCCTCTTCTCCGATAAACCAATGCCCCGAGCCTAACGGGACCCTCGATCACGTGCGGGCAACTCTGATCACCACATCGCGATGGGTCGTGATTGGACCCGGATACCCGGCCCCGCGCAGGCTGGCACCATGCGATATCTGGTGCTCTTCCTGCTGATCCCCCTGCCCCTGAAGGCCGAAACGCTCTGCGTGACCAATGCGTCCGAACAGAGGCATTTCTTTGCTGTGGCGGCGGATGACGGGGCGAGACTGGCCGACTGGCTGGCCCCGCAGGCACAGCTCTGCCTCGACAGCGCATTCCCCGGCACCGCCTCGGTCTATGAAGAAGAGGACGCCTTCGAAGGCTGCTCGCGACGCCTCCCTGCCGGGGGGAAGGAACAGATGTACGCCTATGCGCCCTTCGACCGCTGCACCTGGGCCGTTCACCTCAACTGAGCATCTGAACTGCGCGTCTGTACCGAAACACGCCGCTTTCCTATCAAGCCGCGACGCGTTCCACCCTTGAACCCGCCCGCCCGCGGGTTAAAACCATTCCAAAGGGAGACGCGCGCACATGTCCAAAGATCCTCTGGTCATCTTTACCCCCTCCGGCAAACGGGGCCATTTCCCCACCGGCACCCCGATCCTGACCGCCGCCCGCCAACTGGGCGTGGACCTGGATTCGGTCTGCGGCGGACGGGGCATCTGTTCGAAATGCCAGGTCACGCCCAGCTTCGGGGAATTCCCCAAACACGGTGTCACCGTATCCGAGGACGCCCTGTCCGAATGGAATTCGGTCGAGGAGCGCTATGACACGATCCGCGGCCTGCCCAAAGGTCGCCGTCTGGGTTGCCAGGCGACGGTTCAGGGCGACGTCGTCATCGACGTGCCGCCGGAAAGCCAGGTGCATCGCCAGGTGGTGCGCAAACGGGCCGAAGTGCGCGACATAATCCTCAACCCTTCGATCCGCATGCATTACGTCGAGGTGGAACAGCCCGACATGCACAAGCCCTCCGGGGATCTGGAGCGGCTCTGCGAGGCCTTGAAGCGCGAAATGCAGCTCGACAGCCTCGACATCGACCACCATCTGCTGCGCGACCTGCAACCGGTGCTGCGCAAGGGCAACTGGACCGTGACCGCCGCCGTCTACATGGGGGATGGCACCTCGACCCCGTCAATCTGCGCGCTCTGGCCGGGCTATTACGAAGGGCGCATCTACGGGCTGGCCGTGGACCTTGGCTCGACCACCATCGCCGCCCACCTCTGCGATCTCCTGACCGGCGAGGTCGTGGCCTCGTCCGGCATCATGAACCCGCAGATCCGCTTCGGCGAGGACCTGATGAGCCGGGTCAGCTATTCGATGATGAACGCGGGCGGCGACCTGGAGATGACCCGTGCGGTGCGCGAGGGGTTGAACGCCCTGTTCGTGCAGATCGCCGCCGAGGCGGAAATCGACAAGTCGCTGATCATGGACGCGGTCTTTGTCATGAACCCGGTGATGCACCACCTGTTCCTTGGCATTGACCCGTTCGAACTGGGACAGGCACCCTTTGCGCTGGCCACATCGGATGCGTTGCGGCTGCGGGCCGCCGATCTGGAGCTGGTGCTGAACCCCGGCACCCGCGCCTATATCCTGCCCTGCATCGCGGGCCACGTGGGCGCGGATGCCGCCGGTGTGGCCCTGTCCGAGGCGCCCGACAAGTCGGACGACCTGATGCTGGTGGTGGACGTCGGCACCAATGCGGAAATCCTTCTGGGGTCGAAGGACGGCGTGCTGGCCTGTTCCTCGCCCACAGGCCCGGCCTTCGAAGGCGCACAGATTTCCAGCGGCCAGCGCGCTGCCCCCGGCGCGATCGAGCGGGTCGAGATCGACCCTGCAACCAAGGCGCCGCGCTTCCGCGTGATCGGCTGCGACCTGTGGTCGGACGAGGACGGGTTCGAGGCCGCCACTGCAACCACCGGAATCACCGGCATCTGCGGTTCGGGTATCATTGAAGTGATTGCCGAGATGCGCCTTGCGGGGCTGGTCGACGGGCCGGGCCTGATCGGCTCGCCGGAACAGACCGGGTCCGACCGCTGCTTCCTCGACGGGCGCACCTATTCCTACCTGGTTTATGACGGCAGCGCCGATGGCGGTCCGAAGATCACCGTCACCAATGGCGACATCCGCGCGATCCAGATGGCCAAGGCGGCGCTCTATTCCGGGGCGCGCCTTCTGATGGACAAGCTTGAGGTGGACAAGGTCGATCGCATCGTGCTGGCCGGGGCCTTCGGCGCCCATATCAGCCCGAAACACGCGATGGTGCTGGGCATGATCCCGGATTGCGAGCTGGACAAGGTCACTTCGGCAGGCAACGCGGCGGGCACCGGCGCACGCATCGCGCTGCTGAACACCGAGGCCCGCCACGAGATCGAACAGACCGTGCGCGCGATCCACAAGGTCGAAACCGCGGTCGAGGCGAAGTTCCAGGAGCATTTCGTCAATGCCTCCGCCATTCCGAACTCGGCCGATCCCTTCCCGATCCTGAAAAGCCTGGTGGACCTGCCCGAGGTCAACTTCAACACCGGCTCCGCCGAAGGCGGCCGTGAAGGCCGCCGCCGTCGCCGCCGGGGCTGACGGGCCTCTCTTGGCCCGCGCCCACAAACCTGCTAACCGCTCCTGAAACGCATCGGGAGCGGACATGCATTACAGGCGCGAAATTGACGGGCTGAGAACGGTCGCGGTGCTGCCGGTGATCCTGTTTCACGGGGGATTTACCGTATTTTCGGGCGGGTACGTCGGCGTCGATGTCTTTTTCGTCATCTCGGGCTTCCTGATTACGACGATTCTGCTGGGCGACCTGGAGCGTGGGGAGTTTTCCCTCCTGCGGTTCTACGAACGCCGCGCCCGGCGCATCCTGCCCGCGCTTTTCACCGTCATGGTCGCCTCAGTGCCCTTCGCCTGGGCGCTGATGATGCCGGTCGAGCTGCGCGGTTTCGGGCAATCTCTGGCTGCCGTGTCGCTGTTCATCTCGAACGTGCTGTTCTGGCAGGAAAGCGGGTACTTCGACACCTCCGCCGAAGAAAAACCGCTGCTGCACACCTGGAGTCTGGCTGTCGAGGAGCAATATTACCTGCTTTTCCCGGTCCTGCTGTTCTTCCTGTGGCGGACGGGTAGAAACCCAACGGTGACAGTGCTTTGCGTCTTGTCCCTCATCAGCCTCTCCGCGGCGGAATGGGGCGTACGCCATGCGCCCACCGCGAATTTCTACCTGATCCCCTTCCGCGCCTGGGAACTGTTCGCAGGTTCTATCTGTGCCCTGCTGGCGCGCGACGGTGCTGCGTTGAAAGAGAACGGTCTGCTGGGCGGGCTGGGGCTGGGCCTGATCGCCGCCTCGGTTTTGCTGTTCGACAGCGCCACGCCCTTCCCGTCGCTCTATGCGCTGGTGCCGGTCATCGGCACCGTGCTGGTGATACTCTACGCCACCCCCAGCACCCTGCCCGGCCGCCTTCTTGCCACGCGCCCCATGGTGGGCATCGGGCTGATCAGCTACTCGGCCTACCTGTGGCACCAACCGATGTTCGCCTATGCCCGCTTGGCCCTGCGCGAGACACCGCCGATGGCGCTGATGTCCGGGCTGGCCTTGGCTTCGCTGGCTCTGGCCTGGCTCAGTTGGCGCTACATCGAAGCGCCCTTTCGCCGCCGTGGCCATCCATGGCTGCCCCGCCGCTGGACGCTGTTCACCGCCAGCATTACCGGCATGGTCCTGTGGACCGCCGCAGGAGCGGTCACGCACGAGATGAACGGCTTCCCGGGCCGCTTTAGCCAGGCGCAGGTCGGTGGCTTTGTGCTGAACAATGTCACCCTGCGCGAGGAGAGCTGGCAGCCCCTGCGCGAGATCGCAAATGATCCGGGCTATTCGGTGCAAAACAACGCCTTCGACCGGCAGGACTGGGCGCAGGGCGACGCCCCGCGACGCTTGCTCCTGGTGGGCAATTCGCATTCCAAGGATGTGTTCAACATGTTGGCCCAGGCGGAGAGCGCGACCCGGCGTTTCGCCCTGTCGCGTTTCGGCCTGTCCCTTGCCGAGGCGCTGTTGCCCGAGACCGGCCTGCTCGACGCCCCGAACTACAAGGCTTCAGATACGGTGGTGCTGGCCAGCCTCTATTTCGAGCGCGACCTGGCCATTCTGGACGCCCTCATCGCCCGCCTGCAGGCAGATGGGAAACAGGTGGTGGTGATGCTGTCGGGACCGGTCTTCTCAGGCTCGGTTGCGACCGGCATGGCGGATGAGGTGATCCTGGAGGCTGCCAGCAGCGGCCCGCCGCCCGAGGCCGTCTGGCCCGAGCTGCAACGCACGGTGAACGAAAGATTTTTTGCTGACCAGGCCACCACGCAGGCCTATGCAGAGATCAACGCCCGCGTGCGCCGCATCGCCGAAACCCGCAGTGCCACCGTGCTTGATCGCGGCACGCTGGCCTGCGACGCCGATACCCGGCGATGCAACGCGATGGGTCCGCAGCTGGAAAAACACTTCTACGACGCCAGCCACCTCAGCCCGGACGGCAGCCGCGCCTTTGCCCGGCAGATCGACGAAACCGGCTGGTTCGACCCCGTGAAATGAGGCGCTCCCCCGGTTGACCCGCTCGTCCCGGGGGGCAAATGGAGCGTCGCGGGCGAGTGTCTCTCAACGGTAGAGCAGGATTTGCCCAGGCTCGGGATGCGGGGGCGATTCCGGTCGCCAATGTCGAGATCAAGCATGCCGACACCAGTTAAAGCATGGTGCGTGCCATTGCCAGACAGGCCGTCCCCCTGCACAGGGCGCGGGTGATCGATACCGGGGCGAACGGCAGGCAGCGACGAAACCGGCCGAGGCCGGCAGGAGGCTGGCGACGACACCCAACACGATGCAACTGCGCTGTATCAATGCGCTCGACGACATCGCAACGGGCTACTCCTCGACCCTCGTCTTTCCGCTGCCGTTAGACCTTCTGCCAATTCCGGCCCCGCGGCTTGCCCCGAAACTCGAGCCCGGCTGGCCGACCACCGCGAAGCCTTACCGGTTGCCCAAGCCGTTTCAACGCCGACAAGGCTGAGGTTCAAGTCGATATGCTTCAACTGAACTCAAGACGGACACGGAGGGGGTATTCAGCGAAGCTCAGGATATTCCCGGCTGATCCGGCAAGATAACACTCCGGTACGAAAACGATGTCCTCGTCAAAGGCCCTGTTGACTTTCAGGCGACCGGTAAACCTTGCCTCCCCGCGCACCAAGGACACCATTTGGCCATCCGTTTCGAAGTTGAAATCTTCTCCCGGGTTCACTTCGACATAGGGTCCGTTGCGAATTGATGACAGGACGCGCGACTGCGACAGCAGGTTTCCGGAGTGAAACTGACCGTCTCCCGTTACCAGATACCGGGTTAATCCGGATCTCCTGTCGGAAATCACCTGCGGACTGTCCAAACCGGCCTTCCCGCCCATGTTCGGGACCGTGGGATGGAAATCTGCAATACCGGTGGACGGAATGTCCGCAACAGCTGAAAACCGGGCTTCGACCGGGCCTGCGTGTCCTGACCGAAGCGCGGTTTCCGTCGCGGTCGCAATCAGGCCCAGTGTTTCCTGGCACGTCCGCACGCCGGGCGACGCCCGGAAAATCCGCACCCTCTGTTTCAGGCCTTCGTTGTTCGTATAGGTTCCGCTCTCTTCCCCATAGGTCGGTGCGGGCAGAACGACATGGGCCATCTCGGCGGTCCTGGTCATGTGCGAGGATTGCACGACGAGGCACGGCGTCTCCAGCGCGGCCAACCGGTATGGGTTATCATCCGGGGACCCGTCGACCGGATCGGCACCCAGAATGTAGACCATGTCGGGCACGGCATTTGACGGGGGGGACAAGGCTGGATCCGGTTGCCCGCCCGGCCCGGCCCCCGGAAGCGCCCCCATTTCCCAGAGGCCACGTTGATTTGCACGATCCGTCAGGACGTGTACGCAAACCTCTTTGCCTCCGGCTTTCCATATGTCCGTGGCCCGCAGGATCCACTGCAAACACCCGGCGGCCAGCGAAGACCGAAGGAATTCGGACCCGACAATCAGTGTGATGCTGCCGGCCTTGTCCAGACTTGCGTGCGATGCGGAAATGAAGTCAGCCATGCCGTTCGGGGCAGCTTGTGCCATGTCACCGCACAAGGCCGAAAGCAGAACCGCTTCATTTCCCGGAAGCAAACGCAACGACGCATGCGCGATATCGTCCAATCCGCTCGGGCGGGAAGAGGTGACGAGCAGCTGCTTGTCCTGATCCCGCACCGCTTCGCGGATGAGAAAACCTGTCACCGGGTTTTCCTCCGTCACATTTGCGCCAAGCAGGAAAACCACCTCCGAAGCCAATGCGGCTTTCAGGGGGCGGCGGTTTTCAGGCGCGCTCAGGATTTGCATCAAGGCGTCAACAGCCTGATTGTCCCGCAGCCCCGGGAACCTGCTGCTTGAATGAATGTCACCGGATCTGAACGTTTCCCGCATGAGCTTTTGAAAGAAGAAAGCGGTTTCATTGGTCTGGCGGGCCGAGATCAACCCCTGAACATGGCCGTCATTTCTGCGGATATGCGCGGCGGTCCTGGCGACATAATCAACGGCCTGTTCAAGCGGGACCGGTGTCAATTTGCCGTCCTTTCGGATCAGGGGCTCGGTGACGCG
>NZ_JASBTN010000001.1 GCF_030148435.1 Aliiroseovarius sp. | reverse complement strand
GCTTGCCATCCGCCCGACGCGGCACACTTGCCAGAAACTCGCTTATAGCTCCCATCGAGAAACTCCTCACACATCAAAGAAGCCTCTGAATCGCAGATCAAGCGTCAGCGCAAAAGTGTGGGGTCGACGCACCGCTTACGGAAAGGAAACAGCATGACACAGAAGTTGCTCCGCCGCCCCGAAGTGGAAGCCCTCACCGGACTGAGCCGCACCTCGATCTATCGCATGATGGATGAAGGCGAGTTCCCCCGCCCCGTGCGTCTCGGCAAACGTGCCGTGGCTTGGCGCGAGGCCGATCTGGCCGAATGGCTCAACGGACTGACCACCACAGCCGCATAAAGAAAAACCCGCCCCATGAGGTTATGGGCGCGGGTTCTGTTCTTTTGGGGTTGTACCAATGAGCATAACCGTTGCGCCCATTATGAGCAAAGGAAATGCCATGACACAGGCAATGCGTTTCTGCGTCGTCCCAGAGACTGGTGGCGAACAATTCGAAGTGACCTTGAGGGGCCGCAACGCTTGGGCGCTCCGCCAGCTTATCCAGGCTGGTACGGCAGGCTGCACACCAGTCTCGAACCCGGCGCCTCGCTGGTCTGGATACGTCCACAACATTCGAGGCGCCGGCATAGCGGTTGAAACTGTCCATGAACGCCACGAAGGCCCCTATCCGGGCACACACGCCCGATACGTGCTTCTAGACCGCGTCCAGGAGGCAGGAGCCGCCCACGATGAGTAGGAAGCCCTACAAGGGTCAGAAACGCCGCTCAGGACGTTGGATTCAACTGCCTGAGTGGCTTCTCGCCTCAGAGGCGTGGAGCAGCATGAAGCCGGGACCGAGGGCCCTATACATTGAGCTCAAACGACAGTTCCGAGGCGGCAACAACGGCGAGATCTATCTGAGCCATAGAGACGCCTCAGATGCATTGAGCGTCGGGCGGGACACTGCCGCCGGGTACTTTCGAACCCTGTCCGATCGAGGCTTCATAGTGACCACCAAGGGCCACTGCCTCGGTCCTAGCGGGGTCGGCCAATCTGCCACATACGCCCTTACCGAAGAGCCCTTGAACGGCGCCCCAGCCACCAAGGATTTCATGAAATGGAAGGCCGATCAAAAAACAAAAGCCCCGTAGGAAAATCCGACATTTCTTGGCAGGAAAATCCTACAGGGGGTGTCGGAAAACCCCGCCTTTGAATTTTCAAATGTCGGAAAATCCTACCGCTTTTGCCCAAAATAGGCCCCTCATCGTGTCGGAAAATCCTGCCATATATAGATATACCATATCCCCCAGAGGAACGGCCGATTTATCCCCGGTCAGATCCGGGCAGATTCAGCCTTGGAACAGGCTGCCTGAACCTGACAAAACCTGACATGTTGCGGCACCAAAACACCCATTTCAGAACCTGATAAAACCTGAAATCCAAACTCGGCCTGATCAGCGCAGAAATCGCCCCCTTGCAATCCAGGCCCGGCCTCCTCATATTTTCCATACGGCAGCAAAAAACTGTCGTCGGGATTAGCAGCCCGTCCACACGTAGGCCCCAAAGGCCGCGCCATTTGGTGCGGTTTCGTTATGTCTGGGCGCAATGGGAGACCTTCGGGTCTGCCGCTTCTACGGGCGGTCTGCTAACCCGTTGTTGCCCAGGCACCCGAATAGCAGCGGGGCGCTGGGCGTTTCAAACCGTAGGAGACGCACAATGACCACTGTTCACCCCGAAGCCCCAGAGATGGCCTCATGCGAGATTGACGGCATCGGCCTGGCACTTGCCTTTCTAGATTTCATGACGGTCACGGACGCAAGCCAAGTCGATTACCAATCGGTGCAGAATGCGTCGTGGGCCATACGCACGGCCCTCAAGGCTCACCTTGACGCGATTGAGGCCCAATTGAGGGAGGGCACTCAATGAGCATCAATCATGAATTCACATCCGCAACCGACGACACAGACGCCTTGCTGATCAGAATGCAAGGTACAGCCATTGCTTTGGACCTTTTGGCCTATGACCAGTTGAAAGACGTGGGCACAGAGCTTCGGCATGCCCTATTAACGCTGATAGATAGCTTGAGAGAGGGCTTCATGAAGCTGGAAAAGCTGCGCCAAGCTGAGTGGAAGGCCGGAGGGAGGAGATGAAATGTGCCAGATTTGGCACTGGTCCAAGCCGTGGTGAAGTAATGTTCCAGACGGGAACAATTGATCAGGGCGGGTTAATCTCGCCCTTTTCCCGTTAAAAGGTTTTTCCCAGCCCTTAAAAAAGGCGGAACGAGGTTTTTCGCACCTCTATAAAAAGCAGCCTGAACCGATTTAATTCCAGTCATTACGCGAGGAGTAGACCGATTTATGTCAAGTCATCACGCGAGGCAAAGGCGACTTTTGCCCAATAGAGCAGCGAAAACGTGACCGATTTAGTTAAAGTCATTAGGAAGAGAGAAATTTTGAGACGGCAATTTGCACGCTTCTCTGGGATAAGGCATTGGGCTAACCATGTCCCATGCAATTAAATCGTGTTTTCGAAATTCTTCCAATGCTGACGAGCCAAAACGTAATCCCTCAAGGTGTCATCGACGAAGGCCGCCTCTTTGCCTTGGGCTCGTTCAGCAGCGCCAACCTTAACCACGCCCGCGTGGTGGATGTGCTTCAAGGCCTAAAGGACCAAGTCTTCCAGCCGTTCGCGATGCCCGTGCAACAATGCGATGAAGTGGGGCTTTTAGTGGGGCTACAGAGACTCAACCGCTACTAAGCGACTGATATTACGTCAGTATTTTGAGTATTTTGGTGCCCGGGGGCGGAATCGAACCACCGACACGAGGATTTTCAATCCACTGCTCTACCCCTGAGCTACCCGGGCACGGGTGAACGTTTCATCGTTCGGGTAGCGGGTTTCTAGTCGTGGCGGCCGGGGGTGTCCAGAGTAAATATCATCTTTTTCAGTGCGGGCGGCGAGTTTCTTTTGCGAGCTCTTCGGCGGCCTCTTCAAGGTCCTCGGGGGCCACTGCCGGAATGGCGTAGCTGCCGTTCAGCCAGCGGCCCAGGTCGACGTCGGCGCAGCGGCGTGAGCAGAAGGGGCTGTATTCCGGATCGCTGTCTTTCGCGCAGATCGGGCAGGTCATGGCAAGCTCCCCGACAGGGTGTCGCCCAGTGGCAGGCGTTCACGTTTGCGTTGCAGTTCGAAATTGCCCAGCGTGGTCCAGCCGACCAGCGAGGTCTCGATTCCGTCGGTGCGGAAAGAGGCGCGCAGGATCTGTTCGAGCTGGCGGCGTTCCTTTTTGGGCATGGGGGCGAAATCGACCACGATCTGGCCGCCCAGGCCGCGGCAGCGCAGTTCGCGCGGGAGCACCCGGGCCAGCGCGATATTGGCCTTCAGCCCGGCGGCGGGGCTGGTGTCGGAACCGGTGTTCACATCCACCGCCACAAGGGCGCGGGTCGGTTCGATGTAGGCATATGCGCCGCCGGGCAGACCCACACGCGGGGCGAGCCAGCGGGTGATCTCGATATCGTGGGCGGCGAAGCCCCCCTCGTCCAGGTGGTCAGGCCGCGGCCAATCCCGCCAGGCCAGCAGGTGCGCGTCGGGGCCGTCTACCAGCAGCTCGGGTTCGCGGCCCTCGGCATCTTCCCTGACCGCACGGGAAAGCTCCAGCATCCCGGCAATGTCGCCCGCGACCTCCTCGTCCGACGCCCCTTTGGCCGCGGATCGCAGGATCAGCCCTTCGGCGGCCTCGCCCATCAGGTCGACGGCGATCTCATGCAGGCGCACGCGCTCTTCGTCGTCGCGAATGGCACGCGAGATGTTCAGGCCGGGCGCTCCGGGGGTGACAATGGCAAAACGGCTCTTGAACAGTACGCGGTCGCTGACCGGCACGGCCTTTCCCGGTTCACCACGCGAAGTGACCTGTACCAGCAGCGCCTGGCCAGGCTTCAGCCCCTTCGCCCCGCGCAGATATCCGGTCTGGCCATCGGGCAGGCGCAGCATCATGCCCCCCTGCCCCTTCAGCGGGCGATCGCAGATGCCGCGCAGGATCGCGCCCGGGGCAAAGCTGTCGTCCGGTCCGTCGATCAGAAGATCCTCGACCACGCCATCCTCGATCAGGACGGCGACACGGCGGCCCTTCAATTCATCCAGAGCAATCACGCGGCCTTTCATGACCAGCCTCCATAAACGGGATAGTCCGCCGCTTTCAGCAGAGCGGCGGTTTCCGCGACCGGCAGGCCCACGACCGACGTATAGCTGCCCTGGATCCACGGGATGAAGGCCCCGGCCGGCCCCTGGATGGCATAGGCCCCGGCCTTGCCGCGCCAGTCCTCCGAGGCGAGATAGGCGTTCAGCTCATCATCCGAGAGGCGCTTCATCTTCACGTTTGTCACCACGTCGCGCGCCCAACGTCCCTTTGTGTTGCGCACCACGACCGAAGTGATCACGCGGTGACGGCGCCCGGAAAGCGCCAGCAGGAACTCCGCCGCCTGCCCCGCATCGGCGGGTTTGCCCATGATGCGGCGGCCAAGGGCCACGGTGGTGTCCGCGCAGAGCACGACCTCATCCGCCGCGACATCCATCGCGTCGGCCTTGGCACCGGCAATGCGGCGGCAGTAGTGCAGCGGCAGTTCGCCCTTGCGCGGCGTTTCATCCACATCGGGCGGACGCACCTCGTCCGCTGTCAGGCCAAGCTGGCCCAACAGTTCGGCCCGGCGCGGGCTGCCCGAGCCGAGGATCAGACGCGGCATCGGTTGCGCTTACTTGAAGCGGTAGTTGATCCGACCCTTGGTCAGATCATAGGGGGTCATCTCGACCTGGACCTTGTCGCCAGCCAGAACGCGGATGCGGTTCTTGCGCATCTTTCCTGCCGTGTGCGCGATGATCGTATGGCCGTTCTCCAGCTCGACCAGGAATGTCGCGTTCGGCAGGAGTTCCTTCACGACACCGGGGAATTCGAGCAGTTCTTCCTTGGCCATGTTCACTCCTGTTTTCACACCCGCGGGTCGCGGGCGCCCCCTAAATGGCCCCGAAACGGGGGATTTTCAAGGGAAAAGGGTAGGCTGCGGCTTCATAGCGTCATGAGGTGGTTGCGGCGGCGCAAATTGCCACACGTTTTTGGCGAGTTGCTCCGCCGGACGCTACACGTTAACGTTATGTCAGTGACCAGAAAACAGCCGGTGGAAAGTCCCTATGTGCTGGAACATGGAAGTCTCGGCCACCTTGGCGGTCGGCGGGTTCGCCCTTTCCGCCGTATCGGCCCGGCGCGGAGATCCGCCGGCCTTCTGGCTTACCCTGAGCTTCTTTTCGATCATGGAAGTCGTGCAGACTCTGAGCTATCCGGTAATCGGCCAATGCGGATTGCCCGCGAACAAGTACCTGACAATGTTCAGTTATGGCCATATCGCGTTGCAACCGTTCTTCTTCAACGCGCTGGCCCTGGCCTGCCTGCCCGAGGCCGCGCGGCTGCGCGCACGGGGCTGGGTGTACGCGCTGTGCGCGGTAGCGGCGGCCTATACAATCCTGCAACTGGCCCCGCTCACGGGAAACGGCACCTGCGCACCCTGGCGGATTATGTGTGGCGAAGAATTCTGTACGGTCGAGGGCAACTGGCACCTGGCATGGGAGATGCCGCTCAACAGCTGGGGCAACGGTTTGGCCACCTCGGACTACTGGCTGCTGAGGCAATTTCGTGACGGCATGTCGGGATATGGACTTGCGGTTTTCGTCTTGCCCTTCTTCTACGGGGCCTGGCGGATCACGGTGTTCCAGTTTCTGGTCGGGCCGATTGCCGCGCGGCTGATTACCGACAATGTGAACGAACAACCGGCTATCTGGTGCCTGGCGTCTGTCGGCATTGCTGCGGTGATCATCTTCACGCCGCTGCGACAGTTCCTGAAAGCGCGCCACCCGCCGCCCTGGCTACGGGTCAGATCAACCGTTCAATCCTGACCGGCCCGTCGCGGCCCACCTGTTCGTCCCAGTGGGTCTTGTTCAACACGTGACCGTCGCGGCGTACCTCGCGAATGGCGCGAAGATCGACTTCGGCCGTGACCCAGCCGGGCGTGTCAAAGCGGCCTTGCGCGATGATGCCCGTGTCCGGAAAGCCCTTGTCCGGCGGGCCATAGATGGCGGCCGCCCCAGTGTTCACATCCACCACCTGGTTCCAAGTCGCATCGCCCTGCGTCGGGGCATGTACGGCCACACATTGACCTTCCAGTGCGCGGGCCATGGCGCCGATGCGCACCCGGGCATAGCCCGCCATGCCCTCGGTCGCCGATGGCACCAGCAGAATGTCCGCCCCTTTCTCGATCAGCGCGCGGCCCAGCAGGGGAAATTCGCTGTCATAGCAGATCAGCACGCCGATCTTGCCCAGGGCCGTTTCCATCAGCGTCAAGGGCGCTCCGCCGTGGCAGTCCATCGGATCGCGCTCCCAGCGGGTCATGATCTGCTTGTCATGCGAGACCGCCCGACCGTCCGGGGTAAAGAAAGTGGCGCGATTCACCGGACGGTTGCCTGCAAAGACGGGACCGGAGCCACCAAGGATATGCTTGCCGGTTTCAGCCGCCAGCCGCATAAGCAAACCATCCGCCCGCTCCATCTGCCCGGCCACGGCGTGCAGGCTGGCCTCCACGTTCGCGCAAATGTCCTTGCCCGCGAGCGACGCCAGTTCCATCGCGCCATATTCCGGAAAGACCAGCAGGTCGGCTTCGGCCCCATGCACCCAGGCGCTGATCTTGTCCTCAAAGCTGGCCCAGCTGTCATGCCAGTCGATCGGATAGGCGGCGGCGGCTAACCTCATGTCTCCTCCAGGTCCCGGATCCAGAATTGCAGCGGTTTCTCGTCCTCGGCGGGCTTGTCGATATCTTTCCAGGCAAACCGCGCGAGGGTTCCATCGAGCTTACGATAGCCGCGCCCGGTCCAGAAGGCATCAAGCGGACGGTAATCGGCAGACCGCAACGGGTGATCCTCCGGCCGGACCACGCTACAGAAAGCGACGTGGCGGCGGCCCAGGGCGCGGGCATGGGCCTCGCGTGCGTCGAAGAAGGCATGGCCGATCCCCCTGCCCCTGTATTCAGGCAAAAGCACGCTTTCGGCGTTGTAGAAAATATCGCCCAAGGCAAGGCCCGTCCCCGCGAAAGCGGCGGCGAAATCTTCCGCGTGATCCTCCATCGGCGTACCGGTCGAGGCGCCGACCAACCGGTCGCCGTCGAACGCGCCGACCAGAATGGCCCCCACCGAGTCGCGATAGCTCTGCAGGTAGCGATGCTCATAGTCGAAGCTGCCATCGTAGAGGTAAGGCCAGGCGCGGAACACCTTGATGCGCAGTCGCGCGACATCCGGCAGGACGCGCTCCAGATCCGTGCCGGTCAGCGGGCGGACGTCCAGGGTCACGCGACTTGCCGCTCCCAGTCGGCAAGGTTGTAATAGGTGGTCACACGGGTGATCTTGCCGCCCTCCAGCGTAAAGAAGGATCCGGCTGGCAGGACGTATTTCTGACCGCGCGCCTCGGGCAGGCCCGGGTCGGTATTCAGATAGGTTCCGTTGACCACGAACTCCGCCGCCGCGCGGCGGCCGTCCTCGGAGACAAAGATCACCATATCGGTGAGCTTTTCCTTGTAACAGGCTGACATGTGGTCACAAAACTTGGAAAACAGTGCCTTTCCGGTGCGGATCCTGCCCTCGTTCACATGGTGCGCCACATCCTCGGACAGGCAGTCCAGCATGGCGGGTGTATCTCCCGCGTTGAAAGCTTCGAAATAGCGCTGAATGGTGTCACGGCTCATGGATCTCTCCCGGTTGTTGCGCGGCAGAGTGCCGCCAGGCGCGCAACCGGGCAAGAGCGAAAGCGCCGCCCGGAGGGCGGGAAGCGTCATGCCTCGATCGGAGCTCCGAATCGGCGGATCATGTGATCGCGAATCTGGTCGCGTGCAGCCCGGTAGGCGTCGAGCTTTTCCTCACGCCGGTTGCCCAGCCCCGTCGGATCAATGATCGGCCAGTATTCCACCTCCAGGTGGTAGTGACGGGTCAGGTCCAGGGCCCGGCGCTGGCTGGCCGGGGACAGGGCCACGACCAGATCAAAGCTGGACAGGTCATCGCCCCACTGGCGCATATCGTCGAAGCTGCGCACGGTATGGCCGGACAGCGAAATGCCCAGTTCGTCACAGACCGCGACCGAGAATCCATCGACCTCCAGCTCGCTGTGCACACCGGCGGATTGCACATAGATTTCATGGCCGTAGAAAGCTTTCATCATGCCCTCGGCCATCGGGGACCGTACTGCGTTGTGGTCGCAGCAAAACAGAACCGATTGTGGACGCTCGCCCCCGGTCACGCTCAGCCCCAATGCAATACGCAGATGAGGGTGAAAAGGCGGCGGGCGGTGTCGATGTCGATCTCGGCCTTGCCTTCAAGCCGCTCCTGCAGCACGCGCGCGCCTTCGTTGTGAATGCCGCGGCGGGCCATGTCGATTGCCTCGATCTGGCTGGGCGGCAGTTTCTTCACCGCGTCGAAATAGCTTTCGCAGATGGCGAAATAATCCTTCACGACCTGGCGGAACGGGCCCAGCGACATGTGGAATTCGGCAGCATCATCGCCGCTTTCCGTGTCCACGTCGAAAACCAGGCGCTTTTCGCGAATGGCGAGGCCCAGGTGATAGGGGCCATCCGCAACCGCCTGATCGCCGCGTGTTTCCAGCACGAAACTGTTGTCCTCCAGCAGGTCAAACACCGCGACCTTGCGCTCCTGCTCGATGGCGGGCGTAGGGGCGGCAAGCCCGGTCTCGTCGATCTCGATATGGCTGATGCAATGGGTCATTTTTCTTGTTCGTTCAGGGCGTTGAGCCGTGCACGCACGGACAGGCCATGCGCTTCGAGGCTTTCGGAAATGGCGAGGGTCTCGGCGACGGGACCGATGGCGGCAAGGGTCGCCGGGGTCATGCGGGCAAGCGTGGTGCGCTTGAGGAAGTCCAGCACCGACAGGCCCGAGCTGAACCGGGCCGAGCGCGCAGTGGGCAGGACGTGGTTCGGCCCACCGACATAGTCACCGATCGCCTCGGGCGTATACTGCCCCAGGAAGATGGCGCCGGCATGGGTGCATTTTTCGGACAGGGCCTCGGGATCGGCCACGCAAAGCTCCAGGTGTTCGGGCGCGATGCGGTTGGACAGCTCTGCGGCCTCGTCAAGGTCGGCCACGGTAATGACCGCGCCGAAGTCACGCCAGGAGGCCCCGGCGATCTCGCGCCGTGCCAGGGTTTCCAAGCGTTTTTCAACAGCCCCGGCAACTTTCTCGCCAAATTCCGCATCCGTGGTGATCAGGATCGACTGGGCGCTTTCGTCATGTTCAGCCTGGCTCAGCAGATCCAGCGCCAGCCAGTCCGGATCGTTCGCGGAGTCGGCAATCACAAGAATCTCGGAAGGGCCCGCAATCATGTCGATGCCGACCTTGCCAAACACGCGCCGCTTGGCAGCGGCGACGAAGGCGTTGCCCGGACCGGTGATCTTGTCGACCGGCGCAATGGTTTTGGTGCCATAGGCCAACGCCGCCACGGCCTGCGCCCCGCCAATGCGATACACTTCGTCCACACCGGCGATGCGCGCGGCCAGCAGGACCAGCGGGTTGGCCTGCCCGTCCGGGGTTGGCACCACCACGGCCAGCCGCCCGACCCCCGCCACCTTGGCCGGGATCGCGTTCATCAGCACGGACGACGGGTAGCTTGCCAGCCCGCCGGGCACATAAAGTCCCGCCGCGGAAACCGCCGACCAGCGCCAGCCCAGCTCGGCCCCGGTGTCGTCGGTCCAGCGGTCGTCAGAAGGCATCTGGCGGATGTGATAGGCGCGGATGCGTTCGGCTGCCAGCTCCAGCGCGGCGCGATCAGCGGCAGACACCCTGGCGCATTCGGCTTCGATCTCTTCCTCGGAGAAGCGCAGCGTCTCGGGGGTCAGATCCAACCGATCGAATTTCGAGGTCAGCTCGATCACTGCCGCATCCCCGCGCGCGCGAACGTCGGCGATGATTTCCGCCACCACGGCGTCCACATCCGGGCTGTCCTCGCGCTTCATCGACAGAAGCTCGGCAAAGCGCGCCGCGAAATCGGCGGCCTGGGTCGAGAGGCGAAGGGGCATGGCTTACTCCGGATGTTCGGGCGTGTGCTTGGAGGGCGCAATATAGGGGCGGGTCACGTCACGCAAGGTGACATCCAGCGCCTCGACCTCCAGCGCGATGGCGCCATCGCCGGCAAGCGTCAGTTCGACGCGGCCGGTACCGTCCTCTCCGGGCACGAACGAGATGGACAAAAGCGACAAAACCATGTCCTTGTCGCTGCGATCCACCCCTTGGGATTGCACTTTTTCAACATCACCGATGACAAGCGTCGATTGGACCCGTTCTACCGCGCGGCCCCGATGGTCTGCCGCCGGCTTGTCCTCCCAACGAAAGCGGTTGAGCAATAGGGCAAAGCGGCGCTGGCCTGGATGCCAGGCCATTTCGGTGATCGGAAACACCGCATCCTGCACCAGCGACGAGACAACCTGCAGGTCATCCGCATCCACCGCCATCAGGCGCAGCGGCTCCTCGCCGCCGTCTTCGAACCGCGCGTCTTCGACCATCCCGGTCACTCCTTGATCCGTTCGATTTTCGCCCCGATGGAGGACAGTTTGCGCACAACCTGTTCATAGCCGCGATCAAGGTGATAGACGCGGCTGACCACGGTTTCGCCTTCGGCCGCCATGCCGGCCAGAATTAGCGAGATCGAGGCCCGCAAGTCCGTCGCCATCACCGGCGCCCCCTTGAGCTTGTCGACCCCGTGCACAGTTGCCGTGCCACCGTGCACTTCGATGTCGGCGCCCATCCGGGTCAGTTCCGGGGCGTGCATGAAGCGATTTTCGAAAATGGTTTCGTGCAGCACACTGGTGCCCTCGGCGGTGCAGAGCATGGCCATCATCTGCGCCTGCAGGTCGGTGGGGAAGCCCGGGAAGGGTTCGGTGGTCACGTCCACCGCGCGCACGCGCCCGTTCTTGCGCGCTACTTTCAGACCGCGCGCGGTTTCCTCGACATGGATGCCCGCCGCCTCCAGCTTCTCGCAGAATGCCGAGACCAGCTCGATCTTGCCACCCAGACATTCGACTTCGCCCCCGGCGATGGCCGGGGCCAACATGTAGGTGCCCAGTTCGATCCGGTCGGTGACAACCTGGTGGGTGGCGCCATGCAGGCGGTCGACGCCCTGCACAACGATTTCCGGGGTGCCGTCGCCCTCGATCTGCGCGCCCATGGCACGCAGGCAGGTGGCCAGATCAACGATCTCCGGCTCACGCGCGGCATTGCGGATCACGGTGGTGCCCTTGGCCAGCGTCGCAGCCATCAGGATATTCTCGGTCGCCCCGACGGACGCGAAACTCAGCTTGATCTCTGCCCCTTTGAGGCCGCGCGGCGCCTTGGCGTGCAAATAACCGTCCCGCAGCTCGATCTCGGCCCCCAGCGCCTCGAGCCCGTGAATGTGCAGGTCCATCGGGCGCGCGCCAATGGCACAGCCGCCGGGCAGCGAGACCTCGGCGTGGCCCATGCGCGCCAGAAGCGGGCCAAGCACCAGGTTGGAGGCACGCATCTTGCGCACGATATCATAATCCGCGTGGGACGAGGTCAGGTCGTGGCTGGACATGGCGAGCACCTGGCCACCCTGCATCGCGGTTGCTTCCGCACCCAGGCTTTCCAGCAGCATCGTCATCGTCTTGATGTCCGACAGGCGCGGCGCATTGGTCAGCGTCAGCGGTTCCTCGCTCAGAAGCGTGGCCGGCATCAGCGTCAGGCAGGCGTTCTTGGCCCCCGCGATCGGAATTTCTCCCTGCAGCTCGCCGCCGCCCGTCACCACAATCGAATCCATTAACCTGCCTCACTCTTCTTTGCTGTTATCCGGTTTATCCGCGCGCACGCGGGCCTGCGCCTTGCGCCGCCCCATGTTGGCCTTCAACGCCGCCTTCAGGCGATCCTCACGCGATTGCGCTTGTTTTACTGGCTTTTTCGGTTTGTCGAATGTGCTCATGAACCCTTCTGTACCCCAGAGTGAAAAAAGGGTCCAGATTGCGCTTGCATCCCTGCGCCGGGGGAGCTAGATACCCGCTCACGCCGCCGCAGTAGCTCAGTGGTAGAGCGCACCCTTGGTAAGGGTGAGGTCGGGAGTTCAATCCTCCCCTGCGGCACCATCCCCCATTTGAAAACCAACAGCTTTTCCGCACCACCAGGGCATCTTGGGGGCGGATTTCGCCCGAAACCACCGGAACTTGCAGCACAACACAGCAACTATCGGTACAAATCCCGTACAAACTCTGCTGAATGCTCTTTTACGAACTTGGCCTGGTGCCATTTCACATCGCCCGCCAGCCCGCCCACCTAAAGCGTTTCGAGAAAAACCTGTCTCAGGTTCAAGTAGAAACGCTTTGGCAAGCAAAAATGCGCGCTGTCAGTCGACGGGCATGGTGAAGTTACCACCCCAAACTCACAGCTTCCGGTATCACGTGGAATACTCCGCGTACAATTTGCGACATGGGGAATGGCTTCAAGGTCGCTGCCGGTTCCTACTTGATCTCACGATGCGCCTCATCCGGGTCCGGACGGACGATCATGTAATCCGCAGCAATGGTCGCAATACCACCAGGGCGGTATTCCGGAAGGTGCTGGAGCAGCCGCCGACATCAACCATAAATTGCAGAAAGTCTTGCCTGACCCCATTCGCAAAATGGATATGATTCGGCCTGTTAACCTATCTTAATAGACAGGCAATTTGGGAACCCTTCCTTAACGCTGTGGATAAGTTGAAACTTATCCACACAACCCTAGCTTTTAAGTTAGGTTCAAAAAAACACACATTTTTCAGGTTTGCGATTTCCTGTCGAATCCGCAGCGTCAACTCGCAATTTATGGTTGTGCCCCTTCCACGATGGTCCCTAGACTTTAACCATCATGGGGAAAAATCTGAACATAGAGGACCTGACCAACGAACTGGGCGAATTGGCCCCGAAGGGCTATTTCGTCGGTCTTCACATTCGTTTTGCCGCCCCGCTGATGACCTTCCAGACCTACCCACAGGCCTGGACGGACCACTACACGCAGCACGCCTATGCGCTGCGTGACCCACTGATTGCCTGGGGGATATCGCGCACCGGAGCCACACGGTGGAGCGATATCGACATCCCGGATCCGTTCGACATCATGGCCGAGGCCCGGAAATTCGGGCTCGTCTATGGGGTCTCGATCTCCTGCGGGCCGATGACGTCCCGCACCGTGGCGGGGATCGCAAGGGCGGACCGGGAATTCACGGACGAGGAGATCGCCGAACTTTCCGGGATCATCCTTCGCCTCCACACCGAGACCGAGCCGCCCGACAACCTGACGGGGGCCGAGATCGAAGCGCTGAAAGTCGTGGGGTCCGGCGAACGATATGCCGCCGGAGCCGCACGCCTGGGCATCTCTGAAAGCGCACTCAAGGCGCGCCTGACATCGGCGCGCCGCAAACTCTTCGCTCGAACCTCCGCGGAGGCCATTCAGCGCGCCAAGGATTACCGGCTCATCTGAGCCGGGCGCCTGAACCCTTCCACGGACGACCGAACCCGGAACCTTACCAAAGCTGGAGGCTTAAACCATGCAGACCACGACGCTCTCTTTCGAGAATATACACAACCATGGCGAGCTTTTCGCGAATCTACTTCGCGCTAGACGTCAGTCATTCATTGTTCAGAACAACTGGGACCTGCCCGAGGCAATGGGCATGGAGTTCGACCAGTACGACACGCCCGCAAGCCGTTGGGTGGCGGTGCATCAGTTCGGCCAGGTGCTGGCCGGCATTCGCCTGACACCCACCACGGCACGTTGCGGCATCTACACCTATATGATCCGCGACGCGCAGCGGGGGCTGCTGGACTCGATCCCCTCGGACCTGCTCTATGACGAGGCTCCGGTGGCGGAAAACATCTGGGAATCGAGCCGCGTTTTCGTCGCCCATGACACGCCGCAGCGGATCCGGCGGGTGGTCCACGCGCATTTGATCACCGAAATGACCAAATCCGCGCGTGAACTGGGCGCATCGCAGGTGCTGGGACTGATCCCGGCCAGCTGGCCACGCTGGGCACGCCGCTGCAAGCTTGATGCGCAAGCGGCGGGCCGGGTCATGCATATCGACGGGGTGGACAACCAGGTCGTGTCGATCAACCTGACGGACAAGATGCACTGACCCCGCGCGCCCGGCCCCGTTTGTGCCGGGCCGGCGAACAGCCATCCTGCGGCCAGTTTGGCCGTGGGAATACCTTGAAATCGTCCTGCCGTCTGCGCCTCAGCGCAGGCGGCGGGTACACTCGATGAGCTTGTCGATCGAGGCCGCGCTGCCTGCCAGCGACCAGCCTTCCACGAACTCGCCCGCATTCGAATACAGCTTGACCTGGTTGCCGCGCACGATCTCGTCCAGGAACCGGTCTGAGGCATTGCCGCCCGGCAGCTGGAACAGGATCTGGTCGCCGGACAGGTCCGCATCGGTCAGATCCCAGCTGGCGCGCCGGTCGATCTGCACGACGATGTCCTCACGCCCTTCGTAGAAATCCCAGTTGGAGCGCAGGAACTCCAGCGTGACCGACGAATAGCCGTCCGCCCAGATCGCAAAGCTGGTCCCCGGCTCGCTGACGCGGGCCCGGCAGGCCAGTGAGTTGTCGCCAAAGGTCACAACGTGAACCGTCCAGGCCTTGTGACCGAAATAGTAGTTCTCATAAGGCTGCGCGAACGCTGCCAGAGGAGCGGCCAGAACCACGGCCACCGCCACTGCATTTCGAACAAGCTTGGTCAAAAACATGAGCCACCCTCCGCTTTGTCAACATGCCAAGGGTGGCAAAGGTTTCCGTCGCAATCAAGTCGCGACCGGGCAGATCGCCGCAGCCCGGCGGTTCACTCCATCCACTCGAAGGGCCGGGTGAACTCGCCCAACGTATGGCTGACGGCCTCGTAATCCACCTCTCCGGTGGTACGCAGACGGGCTACCAGACCACGTTTCTTGTCATCCAGCACCTCGACCACCTCGGCCGGATGCCCCGCCTTGGCCAACGCCGCGTTGTAGACACGGGTAATCGCGGATTTGCGCAGATCGGGTTTAAAGACCTTTCCAACGGCGGTCTTGGGCAGTTCGTCCAATACCTCGATATGCTTGGGCATGGCGGCCTTTTCGTGGATGTGTTTCTTGGCATAGGCCATCAGTTCATCGACCGAGACTTCGGCCCCGCCGACCAGTTCGACATAGGCGCAGGGCAGCTCGCCCGAATAGCTGTCGGGCTGGCCGATGGCGCCGACGAAGGCGACCGCCTCGTGTCCGGCCAGCACTTCTTCGATCTCGGCCGGATCGATATTGTGCCCGCCGCGAATGATCAGATCCTTGGCACGCCCCGTGATCCACAGGTACCCGTCCTCGTCCATACGGCCCAGATCACCGGTCCGCAGGTGGGTTCCCCCCGCATAAAGGCCCGCGTTCTTTTCGGTCTCCGTATAGGTGTTGCCGACGAAGACACCGGGGTTCGAAACGCAGATCTCTCCCACCACATCGACATCGCATTCTTCGAGGATATTGCCCTCGGTGTCGCAGTTGGCGATCTTCACATCCGTATAGGGCAGCGGCACGCCGACGGACCCCACCTTCTTGTTGCCGCCCGGCGGGTTGCAGCTGACAAGGCAGGTCGCCTCGGTCAGCCCGTAGCCTTCGACGATGGTCACGCCTGTCGCTTCCTGAAAGCGGTTGTAAAGCTCGACCGGCAGCGGCGCGGAGCCCGAGAAAGCGACCTTGAGCGAGGATACATCCGCATCCACAGGGCGCTGCATCAGGGCGGCGATGGCGGTGGGCACGGTGATCACGAAGCTGACCTTGTAGCGTTCGACCAGCTTCCAGAAATTGTCGAACACCCCGTCCCCGCGATAGCCCGCAGGCGTCGGAAAGACCATGTGGCAGCCCGAGGTGATCCCGGCCATGAAGATGACCTGCACCGCGAAGACGTGGAACAGGGGCAGCGGGCAGATGATCACGTCTTCGGCGTTGAACAGCAGGTTCGCGCCCAGCCAACCGTTGTACATCATGCCGCCATAGGTGTGCTGCGCGACCTTGGGTGTGCCGGTGGTGCCGCCGGTGTGAAAATAGGCGCAGACGCGGTCGATCTGGCTGTCTTCGAAATCCAGCGTGGTGTTCTGCCTGGCCATTTCGGCGTTGAAGTCCAGGACCCGGGCGCTGTGGCCGACCGGGTTCTTCGGCCGGATCAGCGGCACGATCCAGTTTTTCGGGAAGCTCAGGTAACGGTTGAGGTCGATCTCCAGCACCGTTTTGACATTCGGTGCCATCTTGACCGCTTCGGCAGCCAGTTGGGCCACTTCGGTCTTGGGGAAGCTCTTCAGCGTGACCAGCACCTTGGCGCCGGTCTCGCGCAGAATGCCCGCGACCTGTTCGGCATTCAGCAGCGGGTTGATCGGGTTGACGATCCCGGCAATGGACCCGCCCAGCAGGGCATAGAAGGTCTCGTTCGCATTGGGAAGCAGGTAGGCAACGACATCCGTTTCACCCACCCCCAGTGCGCGGAACAGGTTCGCCGCCTGAACCGAGCGATCATGCATGTCCTGCCAGGTGACGGTCTCGACCGCATCGGTCGGGCCCGAGGTGATCTGATAGGACACGGCCGGGCGCGACCCGTGTTCGTCAGCGGTTTTCTTCAGACGGCCATACATCGTGACCGGCTTCTCACGCTTCTCCCACGGCATTTCACTGGCAACGGCGTCCCGGTCGGCCGCTGAATTGAACGGAAACATGGCTCACTCCCTCCCCTGGCCCGTTGTTTTCGGGCGGTTGTTGGGGTTGGAGTGTGGGGCCTTCGCCCCAGACGCGCAAGTCTGACGTAACGTGGAAACCGGGGCTTACTCGGCGGCAAGTCCTTCGGTGAATTGCAGTTTTGCCAAACGTGCATAGAGCCCGCCCTGCGTCACCAGCTCGTCATGGGTGCCCTGTGCGACGATACGCCCCTCGTCGAAGACGACGATTCGGTCGGCCTTCTTCACCGTGGCCAGGCGGTGGGCTACGATCACGGTGGTGCGGTCCTGGGCCAAGGCGTCAACCGCGTGCTGCACAAGGCGTTCGCTTTCGGCGTCCAGCGCGCTGGTCGCCTCGTCCAGCAACAGCACCGGCGTGTCGCGCAGGATGGCGCGGGCGATGGCGATGCGCTGTTTCTGCCCGCCCGACAGCATCACACCGCGTTCGCCGACGAAAGTGTCATAGCCCTCGGGCAGCTTGGCCAGGAACTCATGCGCGGCGGCGGCCATGGCGGCGGCCTCGACCTCGGCATCCGAAGCCTCGGGGCGACCGAAGCGGATGTTCTCGCGGGCCGAGGTGGCGAAGATCACCGCGTCTTGCGGCACCAGCGCCATGTACTGGCGGAAGTCGTCGCGGCGCATCTCGCTCAGGTCCACCCCGTCCAGGGTCACGCTGCCCTGATCCGGATCATAGAAACGCTGCATCAGTTGAATGATCGTCGACTTGCCGGCGCCGGAAGGGCCGACCAGCGCCACTGTCTCGCCCGGCGCGATCTTGAGGTTGATTTCATGCAGCGCGGGCGCATCGGGACGCGCCGGGTAGTGGAACGTGACGTTGTTGAAGCTGACCCCCCCGGCCGGGCGCGCGGTGATGGATTTCGGCTGGGCCGGGTCCTGCACGTTGTCCTCGGCGTTCAGAAGCTCGACCAGACGTTCCGTGGCCCCTGCTGCACGTTGCAATTCCGACCAGATTTCGGACAGAGCGCCCACGGCACCTGCGACCATCACGGCGTAGATCACGAATTGCACCAGTGCGCCGATCGAGACATTGCCCGCAGTCACATCGCGCATGCCGATCCACAAGACGCCAACCACGCCGGAGAAAATCAGCGCAATGACGATCACCGTCATGACGGAGCGGGTGGTGATGCGCTTGCGCGCTGCGACGAAGCTCTTTTCCGTCACGTCCGAAAACTCGGCGCGCGACAGGTCTTCATGGGTAAAGGCCTGCACCGTCTGCACCGACAGCAGCGCCTCGGACGCATTGCCCGAACTCTTGGCGATCCAGTCCTGGTTCTCGCGGGACAGAACGCGCATGCGGCGGCCCAGGATGATGATCGGCACCACCACGGCGGGCACGATCAACAGAACCATCCCCGTCAGCTTGGCCGAGGTCAGAAACATCAGCACCATGCCGCCCAGGAAGATGAACACGTTGCGCAGGGCAACGGATACCGACGAGCCGATCACCGACAGGATCAGCGTGGTGTCGGTGGTGATGCGGCTCAGCACCTCGCCGGTCATGATGCGCTCGAAGAAGGTGGGCGACATGCCGATGACGCGGTCGAACACGGCCTTGCGGATGTCGGCCACGACCCGTTCGCCCAGGCGCGTCACAAGGTAGTAGCGCAGCCCGGTGCCCACGGCGAGCGCCCCGGCCACGGCCAGGGCAAACAGGAAATACCTGTCCAGCAGTTCGGCGGTCGATTCGCCGAACCCGTCGATTACCCGTCGCACTGCGATTGGCAGGATCAGCGAGATGGCAGAGGTAAAGACCAGCGCCAGAAAGGCGGCAAATATCATCAGGCGATGCGGACGCATGAAGGGCCACAGCCCGCGGAGCGCACCAATGCGTTTCGACTTTTCCCGTTCCTGGGCCTCTTGTGCGTCCCGATTGGCCATGCGCGCGCTCCTTTGATCCCGAGGAGAGATAGCGGCCCCGGGCGGCCGGGACAATAGCAACAGTCAAGTCGGACAGTTTGTCAGACCCCGCCCCTCACGGTGCACGCCACCCGGAATGCGGCTCCCCCTTTCATCTTTCCACAAGGTTCTCCGATGCTCAGCTGTGGTAGACCCTTCAAAAAATATCCCCGCCGAAGGCAAGATACGGAGCGCAGCGACACGCCGGGCACCGGCGTTCCTGCCGCGACCAGGACGAGACCGCCGCAGGCGGTTCGAGGAATGGGCGCAACCCCTCCCCGACGCCTCAGAGCCGGTCGCGCAGGCCGAACCAGACCATTGCCAGCACAAGAAGCGGCCAGCGCAGGGTCGCCCCGCCCGGAAAACGCGGGCTGGGCACTTCTGCCATGACGTCGAACCGCCCCGCCTGCCCCGCCACCGCCTCGGCAGCAAGCTTGCCACCCAGGGTTGCCATTGCAACGCCGTGACCGGAGTATCCCGAAGCGGTCAGGATATTGCCCGAAAGCCGCGCGAAATGCGGCATGCGGTTCAGGGTGATGCCCAGGGTTCCGCCCCAGGCATAGTCGATCTCGACTCCGCGCAGCTGCGGGTAGATCTCCAGCATCGGTTTCGACACCAGCGCCACGATATCCTTTGGGAAACGGTAGCCATAGCTCTCGCCACCGCCGAACAGCATGCGGTTGTCCTCGGACAGGCGGAAATAGTTTATGACGAACTTGCTGTCGGCCACCGCGTGCCCCTCGCGGATCAGGTTTCTCGCGTCATGTTCATCCAGCGGTTCGGTGGCGACGATGAAATTGTTGATGGGCATGACCCGCGCGGCCACCTGCCCCTGGGCATGGCCAAGATATCCGTTGCACGCCCAGAGCACATGGCCCGCCCGGATCGTCGCCTTGTCGGTGGTGATCGTCACCGGGTCGCCCTCGGCCACGCCGTTCACCCGCGAGGTCTCGCAGATCATCACCCCGGCGGCCTCGCAGGCGCGTGCAAGTCCGAAGGCAAAGCGCAGCGGGTGGATATGACCACCGCCCATGTCCAGCGTGCCACCGTGATAGGCAGGGGAGCCACAGAGGTGACGGCATTCCTCCCGGCCCACCGGGCGGATCAGCTCATAGCCATATTCATCGCGCAATTTCCGAGCATAATCATGGCTGTGCGGCACGAAACGCGCGCGGTGATCGGTGTGCAGGATGCCGTCACGCCAGTCGGCCTCGGGTGCGCATTCCGCAACCAGGTCACGCACCAGCTTCACGCTTTCCAGGGACAGATCCCAGAGCTGCCGGGCGCGGTCCTTGCCGACCATATCCTCCAACGCGTCCTGTTCGACCCGCTGGCCGGTGCCCACCTGACCACCATTTCGCCCGGAGGCGCCGAAACCCACGCGGTGGGCCTCCAGAAGCACGACCTTCAACCCGGCCCGCGCCGCATGGAGCGCGGCGGACAGGCCCGTGAACCCGGCACCGATGATGCAGAGGTCCGCCTGCATCTCGCCCTCCGCCGCCGGATAGGGCGCCGGCGACGTGGCCGTCGCGGCATACCAGGAGGGGGGGAACTCCCCCACCCTGTCATTCGCGGTCAGGATATCCATGGGTCACTCCGGCTTGGCGACCAGAAGCCCCGCCTTTTTGACATTCTCATAGGCCTCGTCCAGCGATTTGCGGGCGCGGGCGATGAGATCGTCGATTTCCGCGGGCGTAATGACCAGCGGCGGGGCGATGATCATCCGGTCGCCGACATGGCGCATGATCAGGTTGTTGGCAAAACAGCGCTCGCGGGTCATGAGGCCCACCGTTCCCGCATCCGAGGCAAAGGGCGCGCGGCTGCCTTTTTTCGGCACCAGCGCCAGCGAGGCCATCAACCCGACGATCCTGGTCTCGCCCACCATCGGGTGATCAGCCAGCGAATGCCATTGTTCGGCCAGGTAGGGTGCAGCGACGTTCTTGACGTGATCGACGATGCCCTCTTCCTCCAGGATGCGCAGATTTTCCAGCGCGACGGCACAGGCCACAGGGTGGCCGGAATAGGTATAGCCGTGGTTGAATTCGGTGCCCGCCAGCACGGCGGCGACCTCGTCCGAGACGATCGAGGCACCGATCGGCACGTAGCCGGAACTGAGCCCCTTGGCCACGGTCATGATGTCGGGCCTGATGTCGTAATACTGGCTGCCGAACCATTCGCCAGTGCGCCCGAAACCACAGATCACCTCGTCGGCGATCAGCAGGATGTCATATTTGTCGCAGATGCGCTGGATTTCCGGCCAGTAGCTGTCCGGCGCGACGATCACCCCGCCCGCGCCCTGCACCGGTTCGGCGATGAAGGCCGCGACCTTGTCTTCCCCCAGATCCTTGATCTTCTCTTCAAGCTGGCGCGCGCAGGCGAGGCCGAATTCCTCGGGATCCGAATCGCCACCTTCGGCCCACCAGTTGGGCTGGTCGATGAACTCGATTCCCGGGATCGGCAGGCTGCCCTGGCCGTGCATGCCCTTCATGCCGCCCAGCGAAGTGCCGCCAATGGTCGACCCGTGATAGGCATTCCAGCGCGAGATGATCACCTCTTTCTGCGGCTGGCCCTTCTCGGCCCAATAGGTGCGCACCATGCGGATATTGGTGTCATTCGCATCCGAGCCGCCGTTGGCATAGAACACATTGTTCAGGTCGCCGGGCGCCAGTTCCGCCAGCTTCTGAGCCAGTGCGATCGCAGGCACATGCGTGGTCTGGAAGAAGGTATTGTAATAGGGCAGTTCACGCATCTGCCGCGCCGCCACATCGGCCAGGCTGTCCCGGCCATAACCGATGTTCACGCACCACAGCCCGGCCATGGCATCGAGGATCTTGTTGCCCTCGCTGTCCCGCAGCCAGATCCCGTCAGCACCGGTGATGACCCGTGTGCCCTTCTGGGCCAGTTCACCGCCGGCGGTGAACGGATGCATGTGGTGGGCCGCATCAATCGCCTGAAGCTCGGCGGTGGGCAGATGATTCGTGATCTTGTTCATGGCAGGCACTCCTGTGGGGCCGGTTTTCGAAGCTCCACACAGAATATGATCAAATATTGCACTGTCAACGGGGTGCCTGCATTTTGATCAAACCTTTTCCCCCAGCAGGTGGGCGCGCACCGTGTCGATTCCCTGTTGGATGTCTCCCCGGATCGCTTCTGCCACCACCTCAGGCTGACCGGCGCGCATACCCGCCAGCGCCTCGGCATGTTTGTCAGGAAGATTGGCTGTGCCATAGCGCCCCAGCACCACGCGCAGCCCGGGTCCGCCCCTGAGCCAGAGCATGTTCGCTATCGACAAAAGCACATGCGCCCCCGACAATTCATAGAGCGCTCGGTGAAAGCGATAATTGTGTTCGAGGTAGCCGCGCACATCCCCCTGGTCGATTGCCGCGTTGAGCTGGTCATCGATGGAAACAAGGTGTGAAATATCCTCAGCCCCCATGTTTTCAACAGCCAAACGAGACAGTTCCGGCTCGATCGTCAAGCGGGCGAAGGCGATCTCCTCCCATTCTTCGGCATCCATTTCGGGTACGCTGACCCGGCGGTTTCCCTGGAACACCAGCGCCCCTTCCGAGGTCAGCCGGCGGATCGCCTCGCGCACCGGAGTCATCCCCACGCCCAAGGTTGCGACCAATCCCTGGATGGTCACAGCCTGGCCTGGCGTGAGCTCACCATACAGGATCATTTCGCGCAACTTGCGATAGACCTTTTCGTGATCCGGTAGTTTTGCCGCCCTGTCCTGCACGCTGCTGCCTCCTGTCACAATCTCTTTGCCAATTCCGGTCCGGTGGATAAGCTCGAAATGCAGCCTAACGCGCTGCGGTGAATTTTACCATATTGCCTTACGCGCATTTTTTTGATCAAATGTCACGCAACCCGGGGCGCGACCCCGAACAACAGGGAGCTACTGAAATGAACAAGACTTGGGTGACTATGGGGGTCGCGCTGGCCCTTGGCGCGGGTGCCGCCACCGCCGAAGAAGTGCGTGTCTACAACTGGTCGGACTATATCGACGAGGCACTGCTGGAGAAGTTCGAAGCCGAGACCGGCTTTGACCTGATCTATGATGTTTTCGATTCGAACGAGGTGCTGGAGACCAAGATGCTGGCCGGCGGGTCGGGCTATGATGTCGTGGTGCCGTCGGGCACTTTCCTGCAACGCCAGATCATCGCGGGTGCGTTCCAGAAGCTCGATACGTCCAAACTGAGCAATGCGGGCAACCTCTGGGACGTGATCGAAGCGCGCACCGAAAAATACGACCCGGACAACGCCTATTCGATCAACTACATGTGGGGCACCACCGGGATCGGCGTGAATGTCGGCAAAGTCACCGAAGTCCTAGGCGCGGACGCTCCGGTCGGGTCGCTGGCCCTGGTGTTCGATCCGGCCAACATGGAGAAGCTCGCCGAATGCGGCGTGCATTTCCTGGATGCCCCGGCCGAACTGATCCCGGCCGCCCTGGCCTATCTGGGTGAAGACCCGGACAGCCATGATCCGGACGTGATCGCCAAGGCCGAGCCAGTGCTGGCTGCCGTGCGCCCCTATGTGCAGAAATTCCACAGCTCGGAATACATCAACGCGCTGGCCAATGGCGATATCTGCGTGGCCATCGGCTGGTCCGGTGACATCCTTCAGGCCCGCGATCGTGCCGTGGAAGCCGAGAACGGTGTCGAGATCGCCTACAACGCCCCGTCCGAAGGGGCGCTGATGTGGTTTGACCAGATGGCAATTCCCGCCGACGCACCGAACCCCGAAGGGGCGCATGCCTTCCTGAACTTCATCCTGGATGCGCAGAACATGGCGGACGCATCGAACTACGTCTACTACGCCAACGGCAACAAGGCGTCGCAGCCGCTGCTGGAAGAGGACGTGATCGGGGATCCGGCGATCTACCCGGACGAGGCAACGCTGGAAAACCTCTACACCACCACACCCTACCCGGCGAAGGTCCAGCGGGTCGTGACCCGCATGTGGACCCGCATCAAATCGGGCACCTGAGCCCTTTGCCCCCCCGCAAGCGGGCCTTTCGGGGGGGCTTTCCTATCCCAGACATGCGCGAAGGAAGGTGACGATGGCCGATGCCGCCGCACAACAGGTTTTTGCCCCGTGGAACGCCCCCGAAGCAAAGCCGATCATCCAGTTCAGGAACGTGACCAAGCGCTTCGGCGACTTCACCGCGATCGACGATCTGACGCTTGATATCCACGAGAAGGAATTCTTTTCGTTGCTGGGCCCGTCGGGCTGCGGCAAGACCACGATGATGCGCATGCTTGCCGGGTTCGAAACCCCGACCGAGGGCACGATCCTTCTGGACGGGCAGGACATCGCCCCGGTGCCACCCAACAAGCGCGCGGTGAACATGATGTTCCAGAGCTACGCGCTGTTTCCGCACCTGTCGGTCTGGGACAATATCGCCTTCGGCCTGCGTCGTGAGGGTCTGGACAAGGACAGGATCGGCAATCGGGTCGAGGAAATGCTGCGCCTGGTCCAGCTGGGCAAGTTCGCCCAGCGCAAGCCGCACCAGATCTCGGGCGGGCAACGCCAGCGCGTGGCGCTCGCACGCAGCCTCGCCAAGGCGCCGAAACTGCTGCTGCTGGACGAACCGCTTGGTGCGCTCGACAAGAAGCTGCGCCAGGAAACCCAGTTCGAGCTGATGGACATCCAGGAAACCACCGGCACCACTTTCGTGATCGTGACCCATGACCAGGAAGAGGCGATGACCGTATCCTCCCGCGTGGCCGTCATGGATCACGGCAAGATCGTGCAGGTCGACACGCCGGACCGCATCTATGAAGAGCCCAACTCGGTCTATGTTGCCGACTTCCTGGGCGATGTGAACATCATTCGCGGCAAGGCCAGCAGGAAGGACATGGGGGCCGATACCGACCACGTGCACATCCATTTCGCCGAGGGGCAATCACCGCTCTGGGCCGCCACCAAACGCGATCTGGCCGAAGGCACCGAGGTGGCGCTGGCGATCCGGCCCGAGAAGGTGACGATTACCCGCGACCGCCCCACGGACCGCAACAATGCGATCCGCGGCAAGGTCCATGACATCGCCTACCTGGGCAATATCTCGACCTATCACGTCGAGCTGCCGGGCGGGCAGATCATCAAGGCCCAGACCGCCAACACCCGCCGCGTGGCGCGGCGCAGCTTTACCTGGGAAGACGAAGTCTGGCTGAGCTTTACGGACACGGCCGGCGCCGTGCTGGTGGACTGAGATGCGCCGGTTTGGACTGATCTCCGTCCCCTACCTGTGGCTTCTGGCGCTGTTCCTGGTGCCGTTCCTGATCGTGCTGAAGATCAGCTTGTCGGACATCGAACTGGCGATCCCACCCTATACGCCGACCCTTGACCTGAGCCGCGGCTGGGAGGGCTTTACCGACTGGGCGTCGCAACTGGACCTGGAGAACTTCTGGTTCCTTGCCGAGGATAGCCTCTACTGGAAAGCCTACCTGTCGAGCCTGAAGATCGCGATTGTCTCGACCATCATGACGCTGATCGTGGGCTATCCCATCGCCTATGGCATGACCCGTGCGCCGGATGAATGGCGCCCGACCCTGATGATGCTGGTGATCCTGCCGTTCTGGACCTCCTTCCTGATCCGCGTCTATGCGTGGAAGGCGATCCTCAGCCAGGAGGGGCTGCTCAATCAACTCCTGATGGGCATCGGGGTGATCGGCGAGCCGCTGACCATTCTCAACACCAACACCGCCGTCTATATCGGTATTGTCTACACCTACCTGCCCTTCATGGTTCTGCCGATCTATGCCGCGCTGGAGCGGCTGGACGAAAGCCTTCTGGAGGCAGCCGAAGACCTTGGCTGTTCACGCTTCACCGCCTTCTGGCTGGTCACTTTCCCGATGTCAAAACAGGGCATCATCGCGGGCTCCTTTCTGGTCTTCATCCCGGCGATGGGTGAGTTCGTGATCCCGGCGCTGCTGGGGGGCTCCAAGACGCTGATGATCGGCAAGGTGCTGTGGGAGGAGTTCTTCTCCAACCGCGACTGGCCGGTGGCCAGCGCCGTGGCGGTGATCCTGCTCCTGCTTCTGATCATTCCCATCGTGCTGTTCCAGCGCAACGAGGAAAAACAAAGGGAGGCTGAACGATGAGACGCCTGAGCTGGTTCAACGCGGTCAGCCTGACCCTGGGCTTCGCCTTCCTCTACATCCCGATGCTGATCCTGATCGTCTACTCCTTCAACGGGGGCAAGCTGGTCACTGTCTGGGCCGGGTTCTCGACCAAATGGTATGGAGAGCTGTTCCGCAACGAAGCCTTCCTGGACGCCGCCCTGAACACGCTGAAGGTCGCGCTGCTGTCCTCGACCTTCGCCACAGTGCTGGGCACCATGGCCGCCTACACGATTGTGCGCGGCGGGCGGTTCTTCGGGCGCACACTGTTCTCCGGGATGATCTACGCGCCGCTGGTGATGCCCGAGGTGATCACCGGCCTGTCGCTGCTGCTTCTGTTCATCGCCATCGGTCTGGATCGCTCGATCATCACCATCGTACTGGCGCATACGACTTTTTCGATGTGCTATGTCTCGGTCGTGGTCAGTTCGCGGCTGGTAACATTCGACCGGTCACTGGAGGAGGCTGCGCTGGACCTGGGTTCCACCCCCTTCGAAGCCTTCCGCCTGGTGACGCTGCCGATCATTGCGCCCGCCGTGATCTCCGGCTGGCTGCTGGCCTTTACCCTGTCGCTCGACGACCTGGTCATCGCCTCCTTTACCGCAGGGCCCAGCTCCACCACCCTGCCGATCAAGATCTTCTCGGCGGTGCGCCTGGGGGTCTCGCCCGAGATCAACGCGCTGTCTACCATCCTGATCTCGATCGTCGCGGTTGGCGTAATCACCACCTCGCTCATGTCCAAGCGCGCCATCATGCGGCGCCAGAAGGAAGAACAGGAAGCAATCTGATGTCCAACTTTCTTGAGGAATACGCCGCTTATTGCGCCACCCACGGCCGCCCCGACCGGCTGGAGCTGATGCTGTGCGACCTGAACGCGGTCCTGCGCGGCAAATGGCTGCCCGGCAATGATGAAAAGAAACTGGCAGAGGGCGGCGTGCGCCTGCCCCATTCGACCTATGCGCCCAACATCCTGGGCGAAGAGGTGCCGGAAACCGGACTTGGGATCGTCAAGGGCGACCCGGACGGGCGCATCGTGCCGATTGCGGGAACGTTGAAACCCGTGCCCTGGGCAGAGGGGCACGTGGCCCAGGTCCAGGTGGAAATGCTTGACCCGGACACCGGCGAGCTCAGCCAGCTGTCGCCCCGTGTGCAGCTTGCCAAGGTGGCCAATCGCTTTGCCGACCGGGGCCTCAACCCGGTGCTGGCAACCGAGCTGGAGTTTTACCTGTTCAAACCGCGCGCCGAGCTCGACGCCGCGCCTGAACCACCCGACCGCTCGCCCATGGCGCAGAACTATGACCTGGAGGTACTGGAACGCACCCAGGGTATCCTTGACGCGATCCTCGACGCCGCCGCCACGCAGGGGCTGGCCACGGATACGCTGATTGCCGAATACGGACCGGGCCAGTTCGAGATCAACTTCCACCATACCGATGACGTGATGGAGGCGGCCGATACCGCGCTTCTGTTCCGCCGCCTGGTGCGGGGCGTGGCACGGGCGCACGGGATGGAAGCAACCTTCATGCCCAAACCCTACGCGGGCTTCCCGGGCAACGGGCTGCATGCCCATGTCTCGGTGGTGGATGCCGATGGCACGAACATCTTCGACCACGACGGAGACGGCGTGTCGGACACGCTGAAAGCCGCCGTGGGCGGAGTGCTGAGCACCATGCGCGAGGCACAGGCGCTGTTTGCCCCGCACATGAACTCCTACCGCCGCTTCCAGCCGATGAGCTTTGCCCCCTCTGCCCCCGACTGGGGCTTCGACAACCGCGCCGCCGGTGTACGCCTGCCCGAGGTCAAGGGCCCCGGCGCACGGCTGGAACACCGCATCGCCGGCGCGGATGCCAACCCCTATCTGGCAATTGCCGCGATCCTCGGCGGCATGCTGCACGGGCTCGACACCGAACCCGACCTGCCCCTGCCGCTGGATGACCCGAACTCGGTCCGCGCGCCCCGCCTCACGGCAACCTGGCGCCAGGCGGTCGAGGCTTTCGAGGCCAGCCCTTTCATCGAGGACCTTCTTGGCGCGCGCTACCGCGACATCTATGCGGCCGTACGCCATGACGAGATCGTCAAGCTGGCCAATGAAATCAGCCAGGTGGAATACAGGACCTACCTGGGGCGTCTGTGAAACGCATCTATGAACCCTTTGCTTACGGGCAGGACGCCCGTGCCGAGTGTTTCTGGCGCCTGCCCGACCATGACTGGCCACGGGTCGACGGCGACCTGACCACCGAGGTCGCCGTGATCGGCGCGGGCTATACCGGGCTCTCCGCCGCGCTCCACCTGGCCCGGGCCGGGGCGCAGGTCACGGTGCTTGACAGCGAATATCCCGGCTGGGGCGCCTCCGGCCGAAACGGCGGCTTTTGCTGCGCGGGCGGGGCGAAAACCTCACCCGAAACCATGGCCAAACGCTACGGCGAGGAGGCCACCCGCGCCTACTACGCCACCGAACGGGCCGCTGTGGACCTGGTTGCAGACCTGCTCGACACACACGGCATCGCGGCGGAAACCCACTCCGATGGCGAAGTGCGGCTGGCCCACCTCCCCTCCCGCATGGCGGCCCTCAAGGCAGATGCGGCGGATTGGCAGGCCATGGGGGTCGCCGCCGAGGTGATCCCCGGCGAAGCCCTGGCAGAGCGCGGCATGGCGGGGGCCGAATTTCATGGCGCCATGCACCTGAAACTGGGCTTCGCGCTGAACCCGGCGCTCTATGCCCACGGGCTCGCCATCGCGGCACAGACGGCCGGGGCGGACATCCGCGCCCAGAGCCCGGTGACAGCGATCACCCCGGTTGTGGAAGGCTACCGGCTCGACACGCCACGCGGCCTGGTCACGGCACGAAAACTGATCCTCGCCACCAATGGCTACAGTGCCGAGGACCTGCCCGACTGGCTCTCGGGCCGCTACCTGCCGGTGCAATCGAACATCCTCATCACCCGTCCTCTTTCCAAGAGCGAGCGGGCCGCCCAGGGCTGGACAACCGACCTGATGGCTTATGACACGCGCAAGCTCCTGCATTATTTTCGCCTGCTCCCCGACGGGCGCTTCCTGATCGGCACCCGCGGAAATGTCGCGGCCAGCCTCGACGGCCAGACGGCCATGCGCACAAAGACCCGTACCGACCTCGCCCGGATGTTTCCCGCCTGGACGGATGTCGAAACGCCCCATTTCTGGTCCGGCCTGCTTTGCCTGACCCGCAAGCTCACCCCCTATGCCGGGCCGCTGGGGGACTGGCCGAACGCCTGGGCCGGGCTGGGCTACCACGGCAATGGCGTCGCCATGGGCACCTGGACCGGCGCACGGCTTGCCGATCTGGCACTGGGCCGTGGCAACGCCGGCAAAATCCACAACGCGCCGCTCACCCGTTTTCCACTTGGCCCCGCCCGCCGCCTGCTCCTGCGCGGCGCCTATTGGGGGTACCGGCTCAGGGACCGGCTCTGACCCCTTTCAACTTTCCCCAAATATCCCGGGGAGCGGCAGCGCGCTGCCGCCGGGGCAGAGCCCCGTCCCAGCCTTACCGGTCACGTATCCGGCAAGCAGGGGAACACCATCACCGCAGGCACAAGAGGAAAAGGCGCCCCCTCACGAGAGAAGCGCCGCATATTTCTCCCTGAGCACGTTTTTCTGCACCTTGCCCATGGTGTTGCGCGGCAGTTCGGCCAGCATGACCACCGACTTCGGCTGCTTGAACTTCGCCAGCTTGTCCGCCACACCGTCAATGATCGCCTCGGAAGAGACGTCCGCGCCTTTCTCGGGCACCACGACGGCCACGACCCCTTCACCGAAATCCTTGTGCGGCACGCCGATCACGGCGCTTTCCAGCACGCCGGGCAGCGCATCGATCACGCCCTCGACCTCCTTCGGATAGACATTGAACCCGCCGGTAATGATCAGATCCTTGCCGCGCCCGACGATGGTGACATAGCCGTCCGCATCCACCATGCCGAGGTCGCCGGTAATGAACCAGCCATCCGCGCGCAGCTCCTCGGCGGTCTTTTCGGGCATCTGCCAGTAACCGGCAAACACATTCGGGCCGCGCACCTCAATCACGCCGATCTGGCCGGTTGCGACCTCCTGCCCGGTCTCCGCATCGCAGACTTTCAGCTCAACCCCGGGCAGCGGGAACCCCACCGTGCCCGCGCGGCGCTCGCCCTCATAGGGGTTCGAGCTGTTCATGTTCGTCTCGGTCATGCCGTATCGTTCCAGGATCGCGTGGCCGGTTGCCGCCCGCCAGCGTTCATGGGTCTCGGCCAACAGGGGCGCGGAACCGGACACGAAGAGGCGCATGCCCTTCGCAGCCTCGCCCAGGCCCTGCTGGTCCAGGAGCCGGGTATAGAAGGTGGGCACGCCCATCAGAGCCGTGGCGCGAGGCATGTAGCCCAGCACGGCCCCGGCGTCGAAACCGGGCATGAAAATGCACGACCCGCCCGCCATCAGCGTCACATTGGTGGCCACGAAAAGCCCGTGGGTGTGGAAAATCGGCAGGGCGTGGATCAGCACGTCATCGGAGGTAAAGCGCCAATAGTCCCGCAGCACCTCGCTGTTCGATGCCAGCGCCCGGTGGGTCAGCATGGCGCCTTTCGAGCGTCCCGTCGTACCAGAGGTGTAAAGGATCGCCGCCAGATCCTGCGCGCCGCGCGCCACGGCGGTGAACCCCGGCTCCGCCCCGGCCCTGGCATCGATCAGTGACCCAATCTCGCCCGCGCCGAGGGTAAAGATGTTCGCAACACCCGCCTCGACCGCGATGGGTGTCAGCGCCTCCAGTTTCTCTGGATCGCAGACCAGGACCCGCGGGCGGGCGTCACCCAGGAAATACGCCACCTCGGCGGGCGTATAGGCAGTGTTGAGCGGCAGAAATACCCCGCCGGCCAGCACGCAACCCACGTAAAGTTCCAGCATGGCCACGGTCTTGGGCGCTTGTACGGCGACCCGGTCGCCCGGGGTCACGCCCGCCGCCACCAGCACCGCCGCCATGCGTTCGGCATTTTTCCAGAAATCGGCATAGCGCACCGTCGCCCCGTCCGGGTGGCGGGTCAGGAACAATCCCTCTCCGCGTCCGTCCGAGGCCCGCGAAATGGCGTGGGCCAGGTAGTTCTGTCGGTACATGCTCATGGTCCTCTACATTCGCGCCAGCTGGCGCACCTTCGGCGCCGCGGCGATCTCGCCCTCATTGGCATAGGCCTGGTGGTGGGCTTCTATCTTGCTCAAATCATAGAGGTAATTCACCATGACCCCCCAGGAGTTCCCCAGTCCCGTATCCGAGGGATCGGCGCCCGCATGCACCGCATGGAGCTGCGCCCCATTGCCGAGGTGGAAATGCGCGACCGGGTCGAACGCGGTGCCCATGGAGCGGCGCGCGCCAGTCAGGTAGCGCGCGGCGATCCGCGCCGTGGTCAGCGGGTCGGGAATGCCGTCCTCGGGCCTCCACCCGACACCCTCGAGCATCCCTTCCCCGCCGGCCATGGCCCAATGCCTGAGGCCGGGAACCGGGCTCAGCGTGACGAAAGTGTTCAGCCCCGGCAGCTCGGCCTGAAGTTCGGCCACCACCTGTTTGATCAGGAAATTCCCGAAGGAAATCCCGCGCAGCCCCGCCTGACAGTTGGAAATCGAATAGAACACCGCGACCCTGGCGGCCTCCGGGTCGAGCGCCTCGCGCGTACCGTTGATGATCTGGCCGATTGCGCCGGGGATCTCGGCCATCAGCGCCACTTCGACGAAGATCAGCGGGTCGTCCGGCATCGCCGGGTGAAAGAAGGCAAAGAGCCGCCGGTCCGGGTCCGCCACCCGCTGGCGCAGATCGTCCCAGCCGGTGATCTCATGCACCGCCTCGTAGGAGATGATCTTTTCCAGCACTTCCGCCGGGCTCTGCCAATCGACATGGCGCAATTCCAGGAAACCACGGTTGAACCAACTGGCAAAGAGATGAAGGAAATCACCATCCAGCCCCGCCAACGCCGGGTTGGCGCGGGCGTGCTGCACCAGCTTGGCCCGCAGCGCCACCAGGCGCGCGGTGGCACCGGGCGCGCGGTTGATGCGGCGGATCAGTTCCTGGCTGCGCGGTTCGCTGACCTCGTGAATGGCGCGGGCGCCCTCGGGACTTTTACCGTCCCAGTCCGCCACCGCCTTGGCCAAGGCTTTGCCGTCGACACAGAACCGGTCAGCCAGGGCGGCAAAGAAATCGCCCAGTTCACCATTGTCCAGCGCCTCGGCCCCATCGAGGATTTCCATCGCGGCGGCGAGGCCCGACACCTCGCCTTTGTCGCCCAGCAAATCTTCGCAAAGGGTCAGCGGGTCGCGGGCCGTGCCCTGGCCCCGCCCAACCCGGGCGATACGCCCCAACAGATGCGACAGGGTGCTGCGTTCGGCCATCTTGCCTTCCTCCGACTGCTCCGCCCCACTCTACCAAGTCGAAGGCCGGGTGCAACGGCGCCCCCTGCGACAAACACACAATCAGGCACCGCGCAGCGGCTCCGCCGGCCTACGCCCTCCGGGCAACGGGTCGATCAACTGGGGACCGGAGGCGCGGTTCGAATTTACTTTCGGGTCAACCCGATGAAATGTCAGGATATCTTCCCCGGCAGGCTGCATCAGAACCGCCGCTCCGTGGCCTTCTTCGCCCAGCCATTTGCCCCAGTCATCCTGTTCCAGCACAACAGGCATTCGGTGATGGATCGCCGACATGCTTTCATTCGCGCCGCAGGTGACGATGGCGCAGGTGGGCAGCCCGTCCTCGCCCCAGTCCTGCCAGACCCCGGCGAAAGCCAGGGGGGCCTCGTCCCGCCGGTGGATATACCAGGGCAGCCGCGCGCCATCCGGCGTTTTGGTCCATTCGTAAAACCCCGTGGCCGGGATCAGGCAGCGCCGTTCGCGGGCCGCCGCGCGAAAGGCCGGTTTTTCGGCAAGGGTCTCTGCCCGCGCATTGATCAGCAGAGGGCCGTCCGTCGGGCTCTTGTACCAGAAGGGCAGAAAGCCCCAGCGCATTGCCGACAGCCGCCGCCCCTCGCCGGTCCAGACCACATGGACCGAGTTTGTGGGACAGATATTGAAATTGGGCACCCGTGGCAGGTCATTTGCCGGGATCGCGCCGAACAGCGCGGCCATCGCATCTGTCGGCAAGGTCAGTGCGAACCGACCGCACATCAGCGATGCGCCTTGCGGGCCAGCTCGATCTTGGCGTCCATCATGGACATTTCCTTCATGATCTCGCGCCGCCGTGTGCGATCCCCGGTCTCGCGCAGCTCGGCGCGCAAGCGCTCAAGCTCCCGCGACAAGGTCACGAATTCCGGCACGGCCCCGTTTTCCCTGATCAACCGGTTGATCAGAGCGTTCTCCGGGTCGTCCACCTTGGGCAGTGGCTTGCCCGCCCCTTCCAGATTGTCGAACTCGCCCGCCTCCTCGGCGGCGCGGATTTTCGCATTGATGAGGTCGATCAACGGGTGGTCCATCCGTCCCTCGCAAAAGAAAAGGCCCCCACCAGTTTCCCGGCAGGGGCCGCAATCGTCAACAGGCGGTTATTTCGCTGTGATACGCCCGTCCAGTTTCGGCATGACCGGCCCCATCGCGGCCATGTATTCGGCGGTCACATCCGCCAGGTCCGGGCCGAAATCATAGACGTTTTCAGCGTCCTTGAACATCTTGTAACCATCGCCGCCATTGCGCACGTAGTTGTTCGAGACAACGCCATAGGTCTTGGCCGGATCGATCGCGACCCAGGCGCCGCCTTCCATTACCACCACGTCTGACACGCGCGAACCTGCGGATTGCGAGACATCGAAAGTGTATTTCAGGCCGGCGACCTGCGCGAAACGGCCCGCGCCGTCCTCGAGCTGGCTGACCCCGTTTTCCAACGCTTCCAGAACCGTTGCGCCCGAGACCTGGAAGGTCGAAAGCGTATTCTGGAACGGCAGCACGGTCAGCACCTCGCCCATGGTCACGTCACCCGCGTCGATCGAGGCGCGGATGCCGCCGCCGTTCTGGAGCGCAATCTGGATGCCCTGGTCCTTGACCCGCGCCAGCATGGCGTCGGCGATGATATTGCCCATGGTGCATTCCCCTGCCCGGCAGGAGCCACGTTCGCCGTCGATGGCCTCGGCGGCCTGGGCGACTACGCGGTTGCGAACTTCTTCCAGCGGCTTGGCCGCTTCGGCGATGCGCGCCACGGTGGCCTCGTGCTCCTGCACCTCGCCATCCATGATCAGCGGCTCGCCCACGGCCTCGGTAATTTCACCCGCGTCATTGAAAGTCACGTTCAGCTCGCCCAGGAACTTGCCATAAGCATAGGCCGAGACGATGGCCGTCCCGCCAACCATGGTTGGATAGGGCCCCTCGGCGCGCTCGTTCGTGTTCGACAGCAACGTGTTGCTATGGCCGCCGACGATCACGTCCACACCGGTGGTTTCCGCCGCCACGCGCTGATCGACGCCAAAGCCCGAGTGGCTGAGCACGATGATCTTGTTCACGCCCATTTCGGTCAGCTTGTCGACCTCGCCCTGCACCGCCTGGACAGGGTCGGTAAAAATCACGTCGTCGCCAGGACTGGCCAGTTCGTCCGTGTCCTGCGGAGTCAGGCCGATCAGCCCCAGCTTCTCGCCGCCGCGTTCGATCACGGTAGATTTCGCCAGCTTGCCGGCCAGCAGCTCCTCTCCGGAAACATCGGCGTTCGACATCAAGACCGGGAAATTCACGGCATCCATGAAGCCGCGCAGCACCTCGGGGCCGTCGTCGAATTCGTGGTTGCCCACGGTCATCGCGTCATAGCCCATCTGGTTCATCATCTCGGCCGCCAGCGCGCCTTTGTAGTAGGTGTAGAACAACGTGCCCTGGAACTGGTCGCCGCCATCCACAAGGATCGCGTTGTTCGAGCGCGCGCGCGCCGCATCGATGGCCGTCTGCAAACGGGCCGAGCCGCCGAAACACTTGCCCTCGGCATTGTCCTCCGCGCTACATCCGCTGTCGTATTTGCTGATCGGCTCGAAGCGCGCGTGGAAATCATTGGTGTGCAGAATGGTCAGCGTGTAATCCGCCATTGCCATGCCGCTGGTCACGGCCAGCGCCGCGACCGACGTCAGAACATGTTTCATCATGGTATCCCCCTGATTTTTGATCTTGTGGTCAGATTGGCGCGAGTCGCTGCCCCTGTCAAAACCTGACCTTGATTGCCCTCGGGTCAGCCATATCGCACCAGCAGGTGACAGCCGCGTGACAGTGTCATCTTGACCTCTGGGTCACATCGCGGCATGTCGGCCCCATGCTGATTTACAAGATCTTCCGGGCCGACGAATGGGCGGCCTTCCAGGCGGCGGGCGAGACGCCGGGCGCCCCCGTCGACCTGACCGACGGCTTCGTGCATTTTTCCACCGCCACCCAGGCGGCCGAAACGGCCGCAAAGCATTTCGCGGGCGAGGACGGGCTGGAGCTTCTGGCCCTGGACGCCGAGACACTCGGGGAGGCGCTGAAGTGGGAACCCTCGCGTGGTGGCGCGCTTTTCCCGCATCTTTACAGGGTATTGCGCATGAACGACGTGCTGTGGCACCGCCCGCTGCCGCTGGGTCCGCAGGGGCATGAATTTCCGGAGGACATGGAATGAACCTCATCGAAAAGATCGCGCTGAAGGCGCTGCACCAGGTCGATCCCGAACGCTCCCATTCGCTGGCACTGACCGCGATGCGGCTGGGGATTGTACCCCTTTCCGGCCTGGTCAGCACGGACCGGCTTAAAACGAACTTCTGCGGCATGGAGCTGACCAACCCCGTGGGCCTCGCCGCTGGCTACGACAAAAATGCCCAGGTGGTGGATGCGCTGACCCAGGCGGGTTTCGGCTTCGTTGAAGTGGGCGCCGTCACGCCGCGCGCCCAGCAGGGCAACCCGAAACCGCGCCTCTTTCGCCTGACCGAAGATCAGGCGGTGATAAACCGCTACGGTTTCAACAACGAAGGGATGGAAGCCGCCGCCGCCCGCCTGACCCGCCGTTCGCGCCGCCGCCCGGTGCCGGTGGGGCTGAATCTGGGCGCAAACAAAGACAGCGAAGACCGCGCGGCGGATTTCGCGAATGTGCTGGCCAGTTGCGGCCCGCTGGTGGATTTCGCGACGGTGAACGTCTCGTCGCCCAACACCGAGAAACTGCGTGATCTTCAAGGGGCCGAAGCGCTGCGTGCGCTGCTGACCGGGGTGCTGGACGTGCGCGACACCTTGGGCAAATACACCCCGATCTTTCTCAAGATCGCCCCGGACCTGAGCGATCAGGAACTGGCCGAAGTGGCCGAGGTCGCTATGGAAGTCAAGATCGACGCGGTGATAGCCACAAACACCACTTTGGACCGCGAAGGTTTGAAAAGTGCAGATAAGGGCGAGAAAGGCGGCCTTTCCGGCGCTCCATTGTTCGAAAAATCTACTCGAGTCCTGGCCCGTCTGAGCCAGTTGACCCATGGCGAAATGCCTCTTGTCGGTGTGGGCGGCATCGGGTCGGCCGAAGACGCCTATCAGAAAATCCGCGCCGGCGCCCATGTGGTCCAGCTGTATTCGGCGCTCGCCTACAAGGGGCTGTCGCTGGTCGAGGACATCGCTCTGGGGCTCGATGGCCTGTTGGCGCGCGACGGGTTCGCCCATGTCTCAGACGCGGTCGGAACCGGTCGGGAGGATTGGCTGTGAGCCTGATCATCTGGCACAACCCGCGCTGTTCCAAGTCGCGTCAGACCCTCGCGCTGCTCGAGGAAAACGGCCATGTCCCGGAGGTGCGCAAGTACCTCGAGGACTCCCCCGGGGAGGCAGACATCCGCGCAACCCTGGCCGCGTTGGGCAAGGCCCCGATCGAGGCAATGCGCACCGGCGAGAAAGTCTTCAAGGAGCTGGGCCTGAGCCGTGACAGCGCGCCGGACAGGCTGATCGCCGCCATGGTGGCACACCCGATCCTGATCGAACGCCCAATCGTGATCAGGGAAGGCGCAGCACGGATCGGTCGTCCGCCGGAAAGCGTGCTGGAGCTGTTCTAACCCGCCTGTGCCTCAAGCTGCCGGTATTTCCAGGCCAGTGTCGCCCCGCGCGCCAGAAAGCTGATCAACAGCGCCACCCACAGCCCGTGGTTGCCCCAAAGCGGCAGGCAGATCGCCAGCGCCGCAAGGTAGACGGCAAAGGACAGGGCCATCATGTTGCGCAGGTCACGGGTGCGGGTGGCGCCGATGAATATCCCATCCAGCATCCAGGCGGCCCAGCCAAGGAGCGGAGCCAGCACCATCCAGATCAGGTAGAGCCGCGCTTCGATGCGCACCTCGGGCGCATTGGTCATGAGATCGATGATCAGCCCGCCGCCCAGGGCAAAGACCAGGGCCAGAAGGATCACGATCATTCCGCCCCAGAAGCTTGACAGGACCGCGGCGCGGCGCAGCCCGTCCCGGTTGCGTGCCCCCAGTGCCTGACCGACCAGAGCCTCGGCGCCGAAGGCGAAACCATCCATAGCATAAGCGGTAATATGCAGGAATTGCAGCAAAATCTGGTTGGCGGCCAGGGTCACGTCGCCAAACCTGGCCCCGTAGAACAGGAAACTCACGAACAGGGTCTGCAACATCGCGCTGCGCATCATGATGTCGCCGTTTACAACCGCCATGCGCTTCAGGATCACCCGGTCGAACACCTGCGACCAGACGCGCCATTCGGGCCGCCGGAAAGCCTCACGGCAAAGCCAGAGACCAAGGGCGAAGCCGCTCCATTCCGCAAGAAATGTCGCCAGGGCCACGCCGTTCACGCCCCAGCCCAGCCCGAGCACGAACCAGAGATCCAGGGCAATGTTCAGCCCGTTCATCCAGAGCTGCAGGATGAGCACCGCCCGGGTGCGTTCACAGGCGATCAGCCAGCCGGTAATGCCATAAAGCCCGATTGCGCCCGGCGCGGACCAGACCCGGATCGCCATGTAATCCCGCGCTAGGTTTTCGACCTCGGGCGAGGCGGGCGCGACCAGGAAGGCGCCGAAGAACAGCGGCATCTGCATGAGGACCATCAACGCTCCGCCGACCAGCCCGATCAGCAACGACCGGGTCAGCAATGCCGCGACCTCCCCGCGATCCCCGGCCCCCAGCGCCTGCGCCGTCAACCCGGTCGTGCCCATGCGCAGAAAGCCGAAGATCCAGTAGATCGCGGTGAGGATGATTGCGCCGATACCGACCGCACCGATCGGGGCGGCTGCCTGCATCTGCCCGACCACACCCGTGTCCACCGCGCCCAGGATCGGCACAGTGGCATTGGCCAGAACTATTGGAATTGCGATCTTGAGAACCCTCGCATGGGTCAGATCGCGGTGTAAATTTTCATTCATCCATCATCGGCATCAGGAAATGCCCTGTTGCCTGGGCAAAGAGCTTGTCCCGGTTGTCCTGCCAGGCTTCGACATGGACCGACGCATAGCGCCGCCCGGACCGCACCACCCGCGCCCGCGCATAGGCATTGCGCGGCAGGCCCGAACGCAAGTAGTCGACGGTAAAGCCGATCGTCTTGGGAAATTGCGGCAGCTGGCCGGGGGTCAGCTCCTCGGGATCGACCTGGCCGCTTTCGATCTGGTCCCACAGGATCGACCAACCCAGTTCGATGATCGCCGAAGTTTCCAGAAAGGCCGCCGTGACCCCGCCATGAATGGCGGGCAACATCGGATTGCCGATCAGCTTGTCCGCGAAGGGCAGAAGCGCGGTCAGTTCGTCACCACGGCGGTCGAACTCGATGCCCAGGAACTCCACATAGGGCACCCCATGCACCAGCGCGCGCAGCGCGGCGTCGCGGCGTTTCTGGACCACATGGACCGGTTCAGGCCTGGGACGGCTCATGACAGGGCCTCGCTGGACTTGCGCCCCGGCGCATGGTCGGCGGTAAAGGTGCCGGCGGCGGTGGCCACGGGACGGTCATCATCGTCATCCATCGCCACGGCCCGAACGAAGGCCACGGATTTCGTCACCCGGTAGCAGGTCGCATGGGCGCGGATCTTCTGCCCCGGCGTGGCGGGGCGCATGTAGTCGATGCGCAGGTCGATTGTGGCGGTGATCGCGGGGGCTCTTGAATGGCTCATAACCGAGGCCCCGCAGCAGGTGTCCAGAAGCGCCGAGACCGCACCACCGTGAATCACCCCCGTGCGGGGATCACCGATGAACCGCTCGTCATAGGGCATTTCAATGAAGGCCTCGCCGTTGCCTATCCGGGTCAGCTCCATGCCCAAAGCCTTGCTATGGGGGATCGCCTCGGTAAAGCGTTTGGCGATTTCCGCTTTCTTTTCAGGGGTCAGCCCGTTCATGTCCCCGCAATCCTTCCGCATTTGTCCCCGTGATTTATTCTTGCTTGCATAAGGCGGGGCAAGTGCTATTTTCCGCAATTGAGAATAGTTCTCAATTGCAGGATTCCATGACCGACACGATCTCCGCCCCCGTCCCCGCCGAACGCCGGGGTTTGTTCCGGCGCAACCGCCTGATCGTGGTGCTGATCCTGGCTGCCCTGGCAGCCTGGCCCGGGCAACTGGGCGAGTTGACGCGCTCGCTGATGGTGGACGCCTATGTGCAGGTGTCGGTCTTCGTGGCCGCGACGCTGATGCTGTTCTATGGGGCCGAGCGGTTGTTCAAGTTCGACATCGGTGCCTCGCTGAAGAACGCGCGCGGGGCACAGGTGCCCCTGGCCGCTCTTTTGGGCACGACACCCGGATGTGGTGGCGCCGTTGTGGTCGTGGCCGCCTACAGTTCGGGCAATGTCGGCTTCGGTGCGGTGGTGGCGACGCTGACCGCGACCATGGGTGACGCAGCCTTCCTTCTGATCGCCACGCGGCCGGATGCGGCCGCCGTGGTGCTGCCCATGTCCCTTGTGGCCGGCATCTTGTCGGGCTGGATCGTCGATCGGTTCCACAGCCATGAATACCGAGAGATCAACCACGGCGCCTGCGAGATTGCGCCCCTCATTGGCCGGACCCACCCGACCTACTGGGCGTACCTGGCCCTGGCCATCCCCGGGCTGATCGTAGGGGGCGCGCAGTTGGGACAGGTCGAAATCAGCCACATCCTGGGTGTGCCGATCCTGCCGATTGCCTTGGCGGGCACCTTTCTGGGCCTGTTCATCTGGTCCTCCTCGATCCTGGCGGCCATGACCAACACCAAGGATGCGCCGGTGACGCGCATGGCCGAAGAGACCAGTTTCATCTCGGTCTGGGTGATCGGCGCCTACCTGGCCTATGACTATGTAGCCCAGTTCGGCGGGATCGATATCGGGCTCCTGTTCCAGACCGTCGCGCCGCTTCTGCCGCTGATGGGCGTGCTGATCGGCTTCATCCCCGGTTGCGGCCCTCAGGTGCTGGTGACGACGCTCTATATCAACGGTGTGATCCCCTTCGCCGCGGTGATGGGCAATGCGATCTCAAACGACGGCGACGCGCTGTTCCCGGCGATTGCGCTGAACCCGCGGGCTGCGATGATGGCCACGGTCTACTCTGCCCTGCCCGCCCTGATCGTCGCCTATACGTTCCAATTCCTCGCGCCGGGTTTCATGAATTGAATCCTGCGCTCAGGCGGACTACCTTCGCGTCAAGATGAAAGACCGGGGAGCCGACATGTCCGAGGAACGCCTGACCTTCAAGGAAATGTGCGCCAGGTTCGATGTGACCCCGCGCACGCTCAGATATTACGAGTATATCGAGCTTCTGAACCCGGAAAAGGAAGGCCGTTCGCGGTTTTATACCCCGCGCGAAGTGGCGCGCATGACGCTGATCCTGCGCGGGCGCCGCTTCGGGTTCTCGCTGGAGGAGCTGCGCCAGTGGCTGCTGATCTACGACGAGGAAGGCACGGACGCGCAGATGCAGGCCTGGGTAGAACTGGCGGACCGGCAGCTGGTCGCCCTGCGCAAACAGCAGGAGGAACTGGTCGAGTCGATCACCGACCTGCAGAAGCTGCGCGACGATGTGGCCAAAGACCTGGGCTGAGCCGCAAGCAAACCTACATCCGATTCGACGCCGTTCGACGCCCCGGAGCCCCGCGCCCGGGGCGTTTTGCCATTGCGACCCGCAAAGCTGCCCCGACGTAAGCCAGTTTCAGCCGAAATTGACGTTCCGTCGCCAAAAACTTTGACGTCACGTTACATTTACGTCAACGTAAAGTTCTAGTGTAGGCAAGGGACATGACCCGAACACACGGGGCACCCGCATTCGATATCGGAGACGACAATGACCGATGAGTTGATGACCATTCGCGAGATGTGCGACGCCTATGGCGTGACCGCCCGCACCTTGCGCTTCTACGAAGCGAAAGAGCTGCTCTCTCCGATCCGGGAGGGGCAGAAGCGCCTCTTCACCAAACGCGACCGTGCGCGGTTGAAGCTGATCCTGCGCGGCAAGCGCTTCGGCTTTGCGCTCGAGGAAATCCGCCAGCTGCTCGACCTCTATGACATGGGCGACCAGCAGCAGACGCAGCTGCGCAAAACCTTCGACATCGCTCGCAAGCACCTGGACACGCTGGAAAAACAGCGCGAGGAGCTGGACGTGGCAATTGCCGACCTCAAGGAACAGCTCGATTGGGGCGCACAGATGATCGCCTCGTTCGAGAACGACGACGCCGAATGACGGCTTGAAAAGACCAACAAGGATACGCGACGCATGCCTACCTACACCGCGCCCACCAAGGACATGGCCTTCCTGATGCATGATGTGCTGAAGGCCCACGAAAGCGACATTCCCGGCTATGCCGAGCTGGACCCGTCCTTCACCTCCGCCGTTCTGGAAGAGGCCGGCAAACTGGCCTCCGAAGTGCTGACCCCGTTGAACGTGGTGGGCGACCACGAAGGCTGCCGGCTGGAAAACGGCGTGGTCTACACACCGACCGGCTTCAAGCAGGCCTTCGAGCAGATGAAAGAAGGCGGCTGGCCCGGTCTGGACATGCCCGAGGAATTCGGCGGCCAGAACATGCCGGTGCTGCTGGGCACTGCGGTGGGCGAGATGTTCTCCGCCGCCAACCAGGCATTCACCATGTATCAAGGCCTGACCCACGGTGCCGCCTCGGCCATCCTGGCCCATGGCACGGACGAGCAGAAAGCGACCTATCTGCCCAGGATGGTAAGCTGCGAATGGACCGGTACAATGAACCTGACCGAACCCCATTGCGGCACCGACCTGGGCCTGATGCGCACAAAGGCCGAACCGCAGGAGGATGGCTCCTACAGGATCTCCGGGCAGAAGATCTTCATCTCGGCCGGTGATCACGACATGTCGGAAAACGTCATTCACCTGGTGCTGGCCAAGATTCCCGGCGGCCCCGAAGGCATCAAGGGCGTGTCCCTGTTCATCGTGCCCAAGTTCAACGTGAACGCGGATGGCTCCACCGGGTCGCGCAACGGCGTGTCGGTCGGAAATATCGAGAAAAAGATGGGCATTCATGGCAACTCGACCTGCGTGATGAACTATGATGCGGCAACCGGATATCTGCTGGGCGACATGCACAAGGGCATGCGCGCCATGTTCACCATGATGAACGAAGCCCGCCTGGGCGTGGCGATGCAGGGCATGGCCCAGGCCGAGGCCGCCTACCAGAACGCCGTCGACTACGCCAAGGACCGTCTGCAGGGACGCGACGTGACCGGCGCAAAAAACCCCGACGGACCGGCCGACCCGCTGATCGTGCACCCGGACATCCGCCGCTCGCTGATGGATCAGAAAAGCTTTGTCGAGGGCGGCCGTGCCTTCCTCTACTGGGGCGCGCAGTTGATTGACGCCGCCCATCGCGCGAAAGACACTGATGCAGACGGGCTGGTGTCGCTCCTGACCCCGGTGCTGAAGGGCTTTTTGACCGATCAGGGCTATGACATGACCGTGCTGGCGCAGCAGATCTATGGCGGCCACGGCTATATCGAAGAACACGGCATGAGCCAGTTCACCCGCGACGCGCGCATCGCGATGATCTACGAAGGCGCGAACGGTGTGCAGGCTCTGGATCTGGTGGGCCGCAAACTCGCTCAGGACGGCGGCAAGCATGTCATGGCATTCTTCGATCTGGTCAAGGATTTCTGCAAGGAAAACAGCGAAGTCGAAGGCATGGCCGAGTTCACCGAACCGTTGAAATCCGCCTCGAAACACCTACAGACCGCTGGCATGTATTTCATGCAGAATGGCATGAAGAACCCCAACCATGCGCTGGCCGGTTCTTACGACTTCATGCATCTCTTCGGCCATGTCTGCGTGGGGCTGATGTGGGCGCGCATGGCCAGGGCAGCATTGGACGCGCTGGCAAACGGCACCGATGACGCCGCGTTCTACGAGACGAAACTGACAACCGCCCGCTACTATATGGTCCGTCGCCTGCCCGCCTGCGCCATGCACCTGGCCCGCATCGAAAGCGGCGCCGATCCGGTGATGGCCCTGGCCGCCGAGGCATTCTGAACCACAGAAGGAAGGAAAGCTCATGCCCAAACGTTTCCGCCTGACCCGCCGCTTTCCCTGCGCCATGACCGAGGACGGCTACCGCCGCCTCAAGCGTTTTGCAAGCGAGGCGGGGCTGGACGAAGGCGAGGCGCTGTCCTTCCTGTTCGAACATTTCGACAGCGTGACGGATCAGGAAAACCTGACCGCACGCCTGCGCCTGTTCAACGCCGAACTGGACGCACGCAAACGCTGACACCTGCGCCGGAGGCACCTTCGGGATGCCTCCGGCGGGGATATTTTCGGCAAGATAAAGTGAAACCCTGCTCCTTTATCTTGCCCGAAATATCCCACGGGGGTCCGGGGGTGTGAAACCCCCGGCTCTGCCCGTGAGACTGGGAGGACCACATGACCGTCAAACTCTACTGCTTCGGCGAAAGCGGCAATGCCTATAAGGCAGCGCTGGCGCTGGAACTCTCGGGCCTTGAATGGGCGCCCGTCTATGTCGACTTTTTCGGTGGCGAGGCGCGTGGCCCGGAATATCGCAAAATCAACCCCATGGGCGAGGTTCCGGTCATGGTGGACGGCGACGTGACCCTGTCGCAGTCGGGAGTGATCCAGGACTATGTCAGCTCCAAGTCGGGAAAGCTGGGCGGCAAATCCGCCGCTGAACGCCGCGAGATCCTGCGCTGGCAGTTCTGGGACAATCACAAGATGTCCTCACAGATCGGAACGACCCGGTTCCTGATGAACTTCATCCCCGAGGACAAACGCCCGGCCGAGGTGATCGCCTTCAACCAGGGCCGCCTGAAGGCAGCCTACAAGGTGCTGGAGGCCGAACTGGCCGACAAGGACTGGCTGGTGGGAAACGACGTGACCATCGCGGACCTCTCCTGCTGTGGCTACCTGTTCTACCCCGAACCCTTCGGCTTCGACCGTGCCGACTGGCCCAATATCAGCGCCTGGCTGGACCGCATTTCCGCCCTGCCCGGCTGGAAACACCCCTATGACCTGATGCCCGGTTCGCCTGCGGACCGCGCCTGATCTTTTCGGAAGGAATTCGACGAATGACCGAAGCCTATATCTATGACGCCGTGCGCACCCCGCGCGGCAAGGGCAAGAAGGACGGCACGCTGCACGAAGTGACCGCCGTGCGCCTGTCGGCAATTACCCTGAACGAACTGGCCCAACGCAACAACCTGTCGGGGCATGCGGTCGAGGACGTGATCTGGGGCAATGTCACCCAGGTCGGCGAACAGGGCGCCTGCCTTGCGCGCTCGGCAGTTCTGTACAGCGATCTTGACGAACGCATCCCGGGTGTTTCGATCAACCGGTTCTGTGCCTCCGGCCTCGAAGCCGTGAACATGGCCGCGAACCAGGTCAAGGGCGGCGCAGGCAAGGCCTATATCGCCGGTGGTGTGGAAAGCATGTCCCGCGTGCCGATGGGTATGGACGGCGGCGCGATTGCCGCCGACCCGCACCTGGCGATGAAAGCCTATTTCGTGCCGCAGGGCATCTCGGCGGATATCATCGCCACCGAATACGGGTTCTCACGCGATGATTGCGACGCCTATGCAGTCGAAAGCCAGAAACGCGCCGCTGCCGCCCGGGCAGCCGGGCGTTTCAAGGGCTCCGTCTACACCGTGCGCGACCAGAACGGCCTTGCCATCATGGACGAGGACGAAATGATCCGCGAGACCACCATGCAGACGCTGGGCGGCCTGAACCCGTCCTTCAAGGCGATGGGCGAAGCGATGCCGGGTTTCGATGCCGTGGCGCTGCTGAAATACCCGCATCTGGAGCGGGTGAACCACGTGCACCACGCGGGCAACAGCTCGGGCATCGCCGATGGATCCGCTGCCGTGTTGATTGGCAACAAGGAGTTCGGCGAGGAGAACGGCCTGAAACCCCGTGCCCGCATCCGCGCAACCTCGAAAGTCGGCACCGACCCGACCATCATGCTGACCGGTCCGGTTCCGGCCACCGAACGTGTGCTTGAGGCCGCGGGTATGAGCTTCGGCGACATCGACCTGTTCGAGGTGAACGAGGCCTTCGCCTCGGTCGTGCTGCGCTTTATCCAGGCCTTTGATGCCGACACGAACAAGGTCAACGTGAACGGCGGTGCGATTGCCATGGGCCACCCGCTGGGCGCCACAGGGGCAATGATCCTGGGGGCTCTGCTGGATGAAATGGAGCGATCCGACAAGGAGACCGGCCTCGCCACCCTCTGCATCGGCTCGGGCATGGGCGCCGCAACCATTATCGAACGCGTGTAAGGAAGGGACGTTACAATGGCTGATTTCAACTATTCCGTTGACGCCGATGGCGTCGCGACCATCTGCTGGGACCTGCCCGGCAAATCCATGAACGTGCTGTCGATGGAGGGCATGCACGAGCTCGATGCCCATATCGACACCGCCCTGTCCGACGAGGCCGTGAAGGGCGTGATCATCACCTCCGCCAAGAGGGACTTCGCCGGCGGCATGGACCTGAATGTCATCGCGAAAATGAAGGAAAGCGCGGGCGACACCCCGGCGCAGGGTCTGTTCGACGGGATCATGTCGATGCACAAGGCCCTGCGCAAGATCGAGCGCGCCGGCATGGACCCCAAGACCTTGAAAGGCGGAAAGCCGGTCATCGCCGCCCTGCCCGGCATCGCCTTGGGCATCGGTCTGGAAATCCCGCTGGCCTGTCACCGTATCATTGCCGCCGACAATCCGAAGGCCAAGATCGGCCTGCCCGAGATCATGGTCGGCATTTTCCCCGGCGCCGGTGGCACCACGCGCCTCGTGCGCAAGATAGGCGCCATGGCCGCCGCGCCCTTCCTGCTGGAAGGCAAGACCGTCAGCCCCGACAAGGCCAGGGCCGCCGGTCTGATCGACGAGGTCGTACCGGCGGATGAACTGCAGGCCCGCGCCAAGGCATGGGTCCTGAACGCGACCGACGCCGACATCGTCAAACCCTGGGACGCCAAGGGCTTCAAGATGCCCGGCGGTGCGCCCTATCACCCGGCCGGATTCCAGACCTTCGTTGGTGCGGCCGCGATGATCCATGGCAAGACCAACGGTGTCTACCCTGCCGCCAAGGCGCTGCTGGCCGCCGTCTATGAAGGCGCGATGCTGCCCTTTGATGACGCGCTGCGTGTGGAATGCCGCTGGTTCGTCAACGTGCTGATGAACCCGTCCTCCGCCGCCATGATCCGGTCCCTCTTCATCAACAAGCAGGCGCTGGAAAAAGGTGCCGTACGGCCCGCCGATGTTCCGGATCAGAGCGTGAAGAAAGTCGGCGTGCTCGGCGCGGGCATGATGGGCGCGGGCATCGCGCTGGTGTCTGCCAGGGCCGGGATCGAGGTCGTGCTGATCGACCAGAACCAGGAGGCCGCCGACAAGGGCAAGGCCTATTCGGCGGCCTACATGGACAAGGGCATCGCCCGCAAGAAGGCCACGGCGGAGAAGAAAGAGGCGCTTTTGAACCTCATCACCGCCACCACTGATCTTGATGCGCTGAAGGGCTGCGACCTGATTGTCGAAGCGGTGTTCGAAGACCCGGACGTCAAGGCCGAGATGACCCGGAAAGTCGAGGCCGTGGTGGGTGAGGACTGCATCTTTGCCACCAACACCTCGACCCTGCCGATCACCGAACTTGCCAGGGCTTCCGTCCGGGCGGAGCAGTTCATCGGCATCCACTTCTTCTCGCCGGTCGAAAAGATGATGCTGGTCGAGATCATCAAGGGCCGGGAAACCGGAGACTGGGCGGTGGCAAAGGCGCTGGACTATGTGCGCCAGATTCGCAAGACGCCGATCGTCGTCAATGACGCGCGCTTCTTCTACGCCAACCGCTGCATCATTCCTTACATCAACGAAGGGATCCGCATGGTCGGCGAGGGCGTTGCGCCTGCGCTGGTCGAAGGGGCTGCGCGCCTTCTGGGTTTCCCGGTCGGGCCGCTGCAGCTGGTCGACGAGACTTCGATCGACCTGGGCGTCAAGATCGCCAAGGCCACCCGCGCGGCGATGGGCGATGCCTACCCCGACAGCGCGGTGGACGAGGTCGTTTTCTGGATGGCGGACGAAGGCCGCCTGGGCCGCAAAGCAAACGCGGGCTTCTACGACTATGACGACAAGGGCAAGCGCAGCCATCTCTGGGAAGGTCTGGGCGAAAAATACCCGCAGGCCGCAGATCAGCCCGGCGTGACCGAAGTTCAGCACCGTCTGATGATGGCCCAGGTACTGGAGGCCGTGCGCGCCAAGGAAGAAGGCGTTCTGATGGACATCCGCGAGGGAGACGTTGGCGCGATCCTCGGCTGGGGCTTTGCCCCCTGGTCAGGTGGGCCGCTGTCCTGGCTCGATATGATCGGCGCCGAAAAGGCAGTCGAAATCTGCGATGGGTTGACCGAAAAGTTCGGCACCAGGTTCACCACGCCCGAGACCCTGCGCGACATGGCCGCCAAGGGCGACGGGTTCTACAGCCGCTTTGCAGCTTGAGACAGAAGAAAAAAGGAAACGCCCGCCGGACCGGCGGGCGTTTTTTTGGGGGGAAGATAGCAATCTAGAAGCAGAGCCCGGGAAAGCCCTTCGAAATCGCGTGGTTTTATCCAACCCAGCCAAGGCTCTCCACGGAAGATCCGTTACCTTCCTGTCAGGAAATGAACGAGAGGCGAACCCACCTAATCCTCGTTCATGTCCGCAAAATGGCGTCCGTTCTTGATCAGCTCATCCCACAGCGGCGCCGGGGTCCAGAACTCGGGTGCTTCCTCCACCCAGGACTTCAGCTCGTTCTCGACCGTCAGCAACCCGCGCAGATCGGCGGCCATCATCGGCCCGCCACGCCAGCGCGGGAAGCCGTAGCCAAAGAACAGCACCACATCAATATCCGAGGGGCGTAGCGCCACGCCCTCCTCCAGCAGTCTCGCGCCTTCGTTGGCCATGGCGCCCAGACAGCGGGCCTGGATTTCTTCCGCAGTAAAGGCGCGCGGGGTGATCCCCTTGGCCGCCCGCGCCTCGGAAATGATCCGCAACACCTCGGGGTCCTCGCGCCCGACCCGGCCGCCCGCTTCATAAAGATAATAGCCCCGCCCGGCTTTCTGACCGAACCAGCCGCGCGCGCACAGCGTGTCACCAATCGTCACGTAGCGATGCGCCGGATCGCGTGTCTCCGCCAATCGCTTGCGGCGCGCCCAGCTGATGTCGAGCCCGGCAATATCCAGCACCTGGTATGGGCCGACCGGGAACCCATATGCACGCATGGCAGCGTCGATCTGCGTCGGCGTTGCCCCGTCCTCCAGCATGAAATCCGCCGCCAGGCGATAGGCCGCCAGAATGCGATTGCCGATGAACCCATCGGTGACACCGGCCCGCACCGGCACCTTGCGCAGCTTCCTGGCCAGAGCAAAACCCGTGGCAACCACATTCAGGTCGGTTTTGTCCGCCACCACGATTTCCAGCAATTTCATGATGTTGGCCGGAGAAAAGAAGTGATATCCCACCACGTCCTCAGGCCTCGAGATTGTATCGGCCAAGGCGTTGATGTCCAGGTAGGAGGTATTTGTAGCCAGGATTGCGCCCGGTTTCATCACCTGGTCGAGCTGGGCAAAAACGCCCACCTTGACGGATGTCTCTTCGAAAACCGCTTCGATCACCAGATCGACGCGCCCCAGATCCTCCATCCGTGTGCTGCCTGACAGAAGCTCCATGCGCGCGTCCCGCGTCGCCGCGTCGATGCGCCCCTTGACAAGAGAGCGCTCGTAGATGGCGTCGATCTTCTCGACCCCGCGCATCAGTCCCTCGTCATCGCGTTCCACCAGCGTGACCGGGAAGCCTGCATCCAGGCAGGCCACGGCGATGCCGGCCCCCATGGTGCCGGCGCCAACCACGCCGATTGTGTTCACCTCACGCAGGGTGGCGCCATCGAGTTCGGGCACCTTTGCTGCACGGCGTTCGGCGAAGAACGCGTGGCGCAATGCCCGGGCGCCATCCGAGTTCTCGCAGTCATCGAAGGCCGCGCGTTCCATCGCGATGCCGGCCTCGAAAGGCAGCAGCATCGCCGCCTCGACGCAGTCGACGATCTTTCCCGGTGCGTCGAGCGGTGACTTGGCGACCTCGGCGCGGCGCGCAGTGATGGCGGCGGTGTAGGCGGCAGCGTCAGCAAAACCTTCGCGCCGTTCGCAGGTTGGGCGCGGTTTGGCTCCATTTTGGGCAAGGTCACGGGCAAAGGCGAAACCTGCCGCCGCCACGTCCCCATCCACCAGCGCGTCAACCAGCCCCAGGTCACTGGCCTTCTCGGCAGAGATCAGCTTGCCCGACAGCATCAGGTCCAGCGCCGACCCGGCACCGGTCAGGCGCGGCACCCGCTGGGTCCCGCCGCCTCCGGGCAACACACCCAACCCCACTTCCGGCAGGCCAAAGCGCGCCTTTCGATCGGCCAGGCGGTAATGCGCACCCAGGGCAATCTCGAACCCGCCGCCCAACGCGGTGCCCTGGACAGCCGCGACGACCGGTTTCGAACAGGCCTCGATCCGGGCGACGACGGTGGAGAGGATCGGCTTGGCACGGGGTTTGCCAAATTCGCGCACATCGGCACCGGCAGGAAAGGTACGTCCCTCTGCCCGAATCAATATCGACCGCACGGTCGGGTCTGAATCGGCCCGTTCCACAGCGTCCAGCAACCCGCTTCGAACGGAGAAAGATAGTGCGTTTACAGGTGGATGCGCAATGGTCAGCACAGCAACGCTGTCCTGAACCTCATATGTGACGTGCTCGTTCATGTCCCCTCCTCGATGCTGGACGCAATTTAAGTGCCCGTGCGCCGGAGGCAAACATGAAAACGCCCGCGGCAAAGGCGGGCGTTCAAGCGGGCGTGGTCATGGGTTCAGACCGGCATGTTGTCAAACAGGTCGTCGGCGTCATCATCGTCCAGTTCGTCGATCAGGCGCAGGTAGTCCTCGGGTACTGGCAGACCCATCGATTCGAACTCGGCAATCTTTTCGCGCAACTGTTCCTGCAACACATGCCGGTCCTCGGGGCGTTTGGCGATCTCGTCCAGGATACTCGCCACCGCCGCTTTCATGTCCTCGAATGCCATTGGGTCCTCCTCTTCCGTCATTTCTAGCCGTGCTTGGCCGCACAGTCGCGACAGAATGGGGTGTAGGGCACCACTTCCAGCCGCTCTTCGGCAATCTCATTACCGCACTCGACACAATAGCCGAACTCGTCCTCGGCCATGCGGGCCTGAGCTGCGCGGATCTTGGCAATCTCGGCCTGCGCGTCCGTTCCACGGCGCTCCAAAACCTCGTCGCCTTCCCGCTCGACCGCAAGTTCCTCCCAGTCCTTCGACTGGTGGCTGTCCAGCTCCTTGTCTATCTCCTGTAAAAGAGCTTGCAGCTCTTCCAGACGTGTCTCAAGGACATTGCGGTATTTGCCCACGTCGATCATTGCAAATCTCCTGTAATCATCAACAGTTTGCTTAAAATTCTGGCGCGTCGCCTTGATGCAGGTCAACCATAACGTGGAGATTCAACCCACGGGTTCAGGCAGGTCACTCATCGAGATGGGAGCAACGTCGAGCGGGGGAAGCTCCCTCTCACCGTCATGTGGGGATGGTGCGCCCTCTCCGGGCAGATCGCCCAGTCCGGGCGGAACGTCAGAAAGTCCTGCCACAGGCATGGCGGGCGGGGCTGGCGGTTCGTTTGTGGCCGCGCCCGGCAAAGTGGGCGGGGGAGGCACAGGCATGTCCGCGCCGACCTTCGCCGCGATACTGTCCGGCACTTCGGCACTGAGGCGTACGGCGCGGTGTCCGGCAACCTGACCAAGCCCCCCTTTGCACACCTCTTTCCCGGTCATGCCCTCCAGGGTCACGCGGGACAGGGCCGCGCGGGGAACCGGGACCAGCGCGCCGGGCACCAGATCGGCCACCTCGGTCAATGGCAATTCCAAACGGTGCAGAACGGCGTGAATCTCGGCATGGGCTTCCATCACCGCTTCGCCAACCGTGCCCCCGTCGATATTCGCCGTGGCCGAGACCGCAGGACGGGGCGGGTCAAAGGGGAAAAGCAGGTGTAGCTGCCCTTCCTTTGCCCCGCTGCCCAGGTCCATGGTCAGGGTGTATTGGCGATAGGGAATATCTTCCAGCGTCATTTCCACCGCGCGGGCGTCCTCAAGGGGCAGCACATAGCGGAACCCTTTGATGGTGGGCAGGACCGGCAGAGCGGCCTCGGCGGCGAGTTCCGCAAACAGTTCCAGCACCCGGTTGATGAAATCGGCAGACAGGATCGCGTCTGTGCGGGTCGGTGCGCGCGGCTCGGCCTTGTGCGGCACGACGCGGCCGGTTGTCTGGATTTCGATCAGGGCGGCCAGGGTCTGGGGGTCCATCACGACCATGCCGTACCGTTCCCCTTCCCCTTCGCACAGGGCCAGCAGCGCATGTTCTGGAAGCGCCTGGATGAAACTGTCGCGCACCACACGATCCTCCTGCACCCCGGCAGCCAGGGCAACCAGGGCCGCGACATCCTCGGCCGCCTGAGCGACGGCCACGCGCAGCGCAGTGGCGGCGGTCGCGCGCCCGATCTCGGGCGGAGGGCGCCCGGCCCCCGCTTTGCGGCGCATCGCGCTGAGCTCAAGATCGTCACGCATGCCTTTGCTCACCCGGATTATTCATCCCCTCCAGATGTGACAGGACAAGGTTTACAAATGGTTTAGACCGGCGGCACTCAACTGGCGTTCACCCGCCCTCAGCGGCGCGCGCGGCAGGGTCACGCGGAAAGCCGCCCCGCCCTGCCCCGGCAGGTACGAAACCTTGCCCCCCAGCTTGTCCATGATCTCACGGCAGATCGCCAGGCCCAGCCCGGCACCTCCTGCCTTGGCCTGATCCGACAGGCGCGAGAATTTCTCGAAGATCACCGACTGGCTCTGCTTGGGAATGCCCGAGCCATTGTCGATGAAATCCACATGCAGCCGATCGCCGCGATGGGTGACAAGGATCTTCAGCCGGGGCTGTTCGGCATCGCAATACTTGATCGCATTCGCGATCAGGTTGATGAAAACCTGCGCCAGACGGTCCGTGTCGGTGTGGATCGGCACATCCTCATAGATGCCCTTGCGCCGGATTTCGATCCCGGCGGCCTCGCCCACCGAAGTGGTCGCTGCCACGGCCCGGTCCAGCACCGCCCTCAGGTTGTCGGCCTGGGGGTGCAGGGTCACGTGGCCCGCTTCCAGCACCGAGAGGTCCAAGAGATCATCCAGCAGCCGGGTCAGGCGCAGCGCCTCGTCATGGATGATCGAGCTGAAACGCCGGCTGGCCTCGGGGTCCATGTCGCCATCGCGCAAAAGTTCCGAGAACGAACGGATCGAAGTCATCGGCGTGCGCAGTTCATGGCTGATCTGGCTCAGAAAGGCGTCCTTCTGGATCGACAGCTGGGTCAGCTTGTCATTCGCCTCGGACAGCTGGCGGGCGGTGCGGGTCAGTTCCTCGGACTGCACCTCGAGCCGCGAGGAGTATTCCAGCATCTGCGCGGTTTCATCCGCCACGGCCATCAGGTCCTTGACCGACACCGAAGCACCGCCGACGATCTGGCCGACCATCGCATGGGCCGTGGCCGCGCCGACCGAGCCTGACAGCTCGCGTTCCAGAAGCTCGATGAACCCGGGGGTAGGTTCGGGCAGGAAGCCTTCCTTGCCCTGGGCGGCGGCCTGCTCCTCGAACAGGGCCTGGGCCTCCGACGGGCCCATGATGCGCTGAGCCATGATCATCAGGTCTTCTGCCTGGGCCCGGCTTTGCGTCCAGCCGCGCGCCGAGCCGGAATGTTCGAACACGTTGACGAATTGTGCACCTTGCAGACGTTCCAGCGGATTGGGAAAGCTCAGCAGGCTGACGGTCAGAAACAGGGTCGTGTTGACCACCATGGACCAGAACAGCGCGTGCACCAGCGGATCCATGATGTCGAGACCGAAGAGCGCCTGCGGGCGCAGCCAGCCGATGCCCCAGGGGCCATTTGCGAGCAGCTCTGCCGACATTATTCCGTCGGGGCCGAAACTGGGCAGGAAAAGACCGTAAACCCAGACGACGAAGCCACCAACCAGCCCCACCGCCGCCCCATTGCGCGAAGCACCACGCCAGAAGATACCGCCCAAAAGCGCGGGCAGGACCTGGGCCACACCGGCGAAGGAGACCAGGCCGATGGATGCCAGCGCCGCACCGCCGCCCGAGACCCTGAAATAAAGATAGCCCAGCAGCAGCACGCCGGCGATCGACAGACGCCGCGAGACCAGCAGAAGGTTGCGCACGTCGCCGGACATCGAGGCCCCGTCGCTGCGCAGGGACAGCCAGATCGGCATGACGATGTGGTTCGACACCATGGTCGACAGGGCAATGGCCGCCACGATGACCATCGAAGTGGCCGAGCTGAACCCGCCGAGGAAGGACAGCATGGCCAGGCTTTCCTTCTCAAAATGCAGGGGGACGGTCAGCACGAAAAGGTCCGGGTTGGCATCCTGGGGCAGGATGTTCAGCCCGACAACGGCGATGGGCACGACAAAGAGGCTCATCGCGAACAGATAGGCCGGGAAGGCCCAGGAGGCCGTGGCGAGCTGGCGCTCGTCCACGTTCTCGACCACCAACACCTGGAACATGCGCGGCAGAGTCAGGAACGCGGCGGCGGACAGGAAGGTCAGGCTGACCCAGCGGCCCGGTTTGAGCTCCCAATCGGCGATCGCGGAACTGTCGATCGTGCGTGCGATTTCACCCGGGCCACCGGCAACGCCCCAAACCACGAAGATACCAACCGCCAGCAGGGCGATCAGCTTGACCACCGCTTCGACCGCAATCGCCGTGACCACACCGTGATGGCGTTCGTTGGCATCGAGATTGCGGGTCCCGAAAGCCACGGTGAATACCGCAAGCCCCGCCGCAACCCAGAGCGCGGTGGCGTTGAGGTCGGGCACTTCGGCCACCAGATCCCCACCGGTACCGGAGCCGCGCTCGGCCGCAAAGACTGCAAATGACAGGGTAACAGATTGAAGTTGCAGCGCGATATAGGGCGTGGTGCCAATGACCGCCAGCAGGGTGACGATCACACCCAGCAGGTTCGACTTGCCATAGCGCGAGGAAATCAGGTCGGCGACCGAGGTGACACGTTGCGCCCGTCCGATCCGCACCAGTTTGCGCAGAAGCCACCACCAGCCCACCATGATCAAGGTCGGGCCAAGGTAGATGGTGACGAACTCCAACCCGCTGCGCGCCGCGTAGCCCACCGCGCCATAAAAGGTCCAGGCGGTACAATAGACGGACAGTGACAGGGTATAAACCCAGGGGCTGCGCAGCCAGGCCGCACCGTCGCGCCCCTCCCGCGCGCGCTTGTCCGCGCCATAGGCCACGACGAAAAGCGTGGCCACGTAAAGCAGGCAAACCAGGACCAACAGATTGTAGCCCAGCATCAGCCGCGCCCTTCCGTATCACGCGTTCTGGTCGTCTCCGGTGTCTCTCCGTCGTTGCCGGACGGCGCAGGATTGCCTGCCGAGAGCGGCCCCGACAGCAATGCGGCCGCCAGGATCAGACCGCCCCAGACCGCAAAGATGTAGATGCCCCCGATCGAAGTCGAGCCGGTCCCTTCGCCACCGTTTCCGGCCCCGGCGGCGCCCAGCAGGGGGAGCATGAACAGAAGAACCCCCAGCAGCGGCAACAAACGTGCGGCATCCGCCACGCGGCGGCGGCGATAGGTCTGGCGGGCCAGGAAAAGCGGTTCGCGTCCGCCGCTCACGAGGCGGGATTGCCGGCCAGGTCACGCACGGCCTCCAGCACCTCGGCATTGGCGAAGGGCTTGGTCATGAAACGGGTAACGCCCAGGCGCGCGGCCAGATCGCGGTCCTTCTTCTGCCCACGCGCGGTCAGCATCAGAACGGGCAGGTCGGCGGTGGCCTCTTCGCCACGCAGTTCCTGCAGGATCTCGAAACCGGAGCGGCCGGGCAGCATCACGTCGAGGATCAGCACATCCGGCGCGCCCCCCCGGACGGTATCGGCGGCGGTTTCACCATTGGCATGGACGGATACGTCCCAGCCATCACGGCTGAGGATGAAGCTGATGGCTTCGACGATGTTCGGTTCGTCCTCGATGACAAGAACCTTTTTGGCCATCTGTCCCTCCCCATGGACCTGGACCCTGTGTCCCGCTTCGCCTGACTATCCCCAATGCGGGCGCGCATGTCAAAAGCCATCATGGTTTTTCTTGCACAGACACCGACCCGAAGGGCTCAACCCCGGCCCGACAGGATCGACGGTTCGCGCCGCGCGCCGCAGACTTCGCGCGGACAGACGCGGCAGGAGCCCCCCACCGGCAAGCCCGGCTCGGTTTCGGCCATCGGATCCTCCGGCAGGATCAGCATGGTCGCTTCGAAAACCGGCGGCGCATCGAAACTGGGCGCGGCCTGCGGCTGACAGATCGCCAGACAGATAAAGCGGCGCGGGGTGCGTCCGGGCATCTCGACCCGGGTCCGAATGGGCTGCGACGGGCGCGTCAGCGCCTGATATAGCGGCCAGAGCGGACAGCCGGTGCCGAAACGCGGGATCGAAAAGCCTTCGACCGGCTTGCGGAAACTCAACGCTCCCGAGCCATCGCAGATCACAAGCCCGCAGGTCGGACCGCTTTTCAGCGCCGCCACCCGGCGCAGCACTGCGGCCGGATCGACATGGAACCGTGCAGCCACCTGGCCGGGATCGCGGCTTTGCGCCCAGGCAGCGGCAAAACGGGGTCCGGGCATGTTGCGCGCATCGGCCTGATAGCGCGCCAGCATGCGCGCAGCCATGTCGCGGGCCGCGGAGGTGTGCAGAGCCTCCGAGGCCTCGGCCATTGCCTCCGGATCCCCTTCGCCGCTTTCCAGCGCGGGGATGTGAAAACCGATCCCGTCCAGAAAGGCCGCGACCTCCTCCTGCGGGGAGATCGGCGTCTCTTCTACATCACTGCCGGCTTCAAGATAGTCGACCAACCCCTGTGCACTGTCGGTCAGGCGCGCGCTGTCCTCGCCCACGTTGCGCAGGAACCGCGCCTGCCAGTCGGGGTCAATATCGGTCGTGTCGGTCAGGATCGACGCCGCCGAGCGGATCGCGGTCACGGTTGACAATACCTCGTGCAGCGAAGCGGCCAGATGCGGGTCATGGGTCAGCCGGTCCGACAGGCTTTCAACCAGGCGTTCCAATTCCTCGATCCGCCCGTGCTGCGCGGCCACCAGCCCGGCCCAGCCGGGAAAGCGTCCCGCGAAACCCTCGGTCCGGTCCAGTTCCACGTCCTGGTCCGGGCGCCGTCCCGCCGCATCGCGCAAGGCGCCCAGCAGCGCGGCTTCGGCGCCTTCGGTCAGGCTGACAGGCTCGGCGCCCAGTTCGCGGGCAATGTCCACCAGCAGCTTGCCGCCGATTCTGCGTCGATTATGTTCGATCAGATTGAGGTAGGCGGGCGAAATTCCGACCGTGCGGGCCAGATCGGCCTGCCGGATGCCCCGCACCATACGGCGTTCGCGAATTCTGCTCCCGGTCAATCGTGACTGCGGCATCATTTTATCCCGTGTTTCTCGACACTTTCTGCAAGTGCGCGAAAATTCGTTAACAAATGCTATCACAGCATAGTAGATTTGTTTACAAAAAAAATGTTGCGTCAAAAGCATTTGTTGCGAAATTTTCCAATCACCCCCTAACATGAAAGGGCTCTGTAAAGAGTCTGTGCCGCATTCGGAGGAGGAGTGCTGCACATTAATCAAAGGGAGGAATTACATGTCCAACTCGAACTTCACCCGCCGTGGCGTGCTGAAATCCGGCGCCGTCGCCGGTGCCGGTGTCGCCCTGCCGACCATCTTCACCGCCTCGTCGGCCGCGGCCTATACGAACGAGCCGATGGGTAGCTCAGTCACGCTGGGCTTCAACGTGCCCCAGTCGGGCCCCTATGCGGACGAGGGCGCGGATGAACTGCGCGCCTATCAACTTGCGGTCGAACACCTGAACGGCGAAGGTGACGGCGGCATGATGAACACCTTCAGCTCGAAAGCGCTGCAGGGCAACGGCATCCTGGGCAAGAAGGTCGAATATGTGACCGGCGACACCCAGACCAAATCGGACGCGGCGCGCGCCTCGGCCAAGTCGATGATCGAAAAAGATGGCGCGGTGATGATCACCGGCGGCTCGTCCTCGGGCGTCGCGATTGCCGTGCAGGGCCTGTGCCAGGAAGCCGGCGTCATCTTCATGGCCGGCCTGACCCACTCGAACGACACCACCGGCAAGGACAAGAAGGCGAACGGTTTCCGGCATTTCTTCAACGCCTACATGTCGGGCGCCGCCCTGGCCCCGGTGCTGGCCGCACGTTACGGCTCCGACCGCAAGGCCTATCACCTGACCGCCGACTACACCTGGGGCTGGACCCAGGAAGAATCGATCGTCGCCTCGACCGAGGCCCTGGGCTGGGAGACCGTCAACACGGTCAAGACGCCGCTGGCCGCGACCGACTTCTCGTCCTACATCACCCCGGTGCTGCAGACGGATGCCGACGTGCTGGTCCTGAACCACTATGGCGGCAACATGGTGAACTCCCTGACCAACGCCGTGCAGTTCGGCCTGCGCGAAAAGCAGGTGAACGGCCGCAACTTCGAAATCGTCGTGCCGCTGTTCTCGCGCCTGATGGCCCGTGGTGCTGGTGAAAACATCAAGGGGATCCTTGGCTCCACCAACTGGCACTGGTCGCTGACCGATGAAGGCTCGCAGGCCTTCGTGAAATCCTTCGGCACCAAGTACGGCTTCCCGCCGTCGCAGGCCGCTCATACGGTCTACTGCCAGACCCTGCTTTATGCCGACGCCTGTGAACGCGCCGGCACCTTCAACCCCTGCGGCGTGGTCGAGGCCCTCGAAGGCTTCGAGTTCGACGGGCTGGGCAACGGCAAGACCACCTACCGTGCCGACGACCACCAGTGCTTCAAGGACGTTCTGGTCGTGCGCGGCAAGGAGAACCCGACTTCGGAATTCGACCTTCTGGAAGTCGTGGAAGTCACCCCGGTGGAGCAGGTCACTTACGACCCGAACCACCCGATGTTCGCTGGCGGCAATCTGGGCGCCTGCAACGAAGGCGCGTAAACGCAAGCGACATCAGTCACTTAAAAGCAATCGGTCGCGCGGGATATCCCCCGCGCGACCACCCCTGACCGGCGCCGCATGGCGACCCGGGGGGAGCGGTTTCATCCAAAGGTGGGGACAATGGACGCCATCCTTCTTCAAATCCTGAACGGGCTCGACAAGGGCTCAGCCTACGCGCTGATCGCGCTTGGGCTTACTTTGATCTTCGGCACGCTGGGCGTGGTGAACTTCGCCCACGGGGCGCTGTTCATGATCGGCGCCTTCTGTGCCGTTTCGCTGCAGCGCCTCCTGAGCCTGTCCTTCGAAACGGTCGACCCGACCAGAACGGACTTTCTGGGCAACCCACTGAAGGTGAAAACGCCTTACATCGAAAGCTGGTTCGGACCCGAAACAGGTGCGGCGATCATCGACTGGTCGGTGCCGCTGGCGATCCTCTTCTCGATCCCGATCATGCTTCTGGTCGGCTTCATCATGGAGCGCGGCCTGATCAAGCATTTCTACAAACGTCCCCACGCCGACCAGATCCTGGTCACGTTCGGCCTGGCCATCGTGTTGCAGGAGCTGGTGAAACACTGGTTCGGCGCCAACCCGATCCAGACCGGTGCACCAGAGGCCTTCAAGGGCTCGTTCGACTTCGGTGTTCTGCTGGGCTTCGATCCGAACCTGATCATCTACCCCTACTGGCGCATGGTCTATTTCGGTTTCGCTGCCGTGATCGTCGCCGCGGTGTTTGCCTTCCTGCAATTCACCACCTTCGGCATGGTCGTGCGTGCCGGCATGGCGGACCGCGAGACCGTGGGCCTGCTGGGCATCAACATCGACAAGCGTTTCACCATCATGTTCGGTCTGGCCGCCGCGGTCGCGGGGCTGGCGGGTGTGATGTATGCACCGATCAACTCGCCCAACTACCACATGGGCATGGACTTCCTGGTGCTGTCCTTCGTCGTGGTCGTTGTCGGCGGCATGGGCTCCCTGCCCGGGGCGGTGCTGGCCGGCTTCATGCTGGGCATCCTGGAAAGCTTCGCTTCGATGAACTGGATCAAATCGATGATCCCGGGCATCGACCAGATCATCATCTACCTTGTTGCCATCGCGATCCTGCTGACGCGGCCGCGTGGCCTGATGGGCCGCAAAGGCGTGATGGAGGACTAAGACATGCTGGGACTGAACAAGAAAGACACCCGCTTCCTGTTAATTGTCATCGCGCTGACGCTGCTGACACCGATCATTCTGCAACCCTTCCCCGAAGGCTCGAGCCTCGCTCAGTTCAACGCCGGCTACCCGGACCTGATGCAGCGTTTCGCGATCTTCGGCATCTTTGCAATCGGCTTCAACATCCTTTTCGGCCTCACCGGCTACCTGTCCTTTGGCCACGCGGCCTTCCTGGGCGTGGGCTCCTACACGGTCGTCTGGATGTACAAGCTTCTGGACTACAACGTGATCTGGGGCCTGCCGCTGGCGATCATCACCTCCGGCCTCTTCGCGCTGCTGATCGGATTCGTCTCGCTGCGCCGCTCGGGCATCTACTTCTCGATCCTGACGCTGGCCTTCGCGCAGATGAGCTACAACCTGGCCTATTCGGTTCTGACCCCGATCACCAATGGGGAAACCGGCCTGCAGGTCTATACCGATGACGTGCAGATCCTGATGGGCGCCAACGAGCCGCAGAGCCCGCATTTCTTCGGCATCGTCATGCGCGAGAATTTCTGGGTCGCCGACATCGGCGCGTGGGAGTTCACCTTCAACAACGGCTACTACTTCTCTGCCGTGATCGCGATCCTGGCCTTCTACCTGAGCCTGCGGATCTTCCGCTCGCCCTTCGGCCTGATGCTGCGCGCAATCAAGACCAACCAGACCCGTCTGAACTACACCGGGCTGAACGCGCGCCCCTATACGCTGGCGGCCTTCGTGATCTCGGGCATGTATGCCGGTCTGGCCGGTGGCCTGCTGGCTGCAATGGACCCGCTGGCCGGTGCTGAGCGCATGCAGTGGACCGCCTCGGGTGAAGTTGTCCTGATGACCATTCTGGGCGGCCTCGGGACCATGATGGGCCCGGTTCTGGGCGCAGGCTTCATCAAGTATTTCGAGAACATCTTCTCGAAGATCAACGAACAGGTCTTGCGCCAGTGGTTCGGCTTCCTGCCGGACGGGCTGGAAGGCGCGGTGGTCTGGGTCGCGGAATACTTCGTCGGCTCGGGCTGGCACCTGACCTCGGGTCTGCTGTTCATGCTGGTCGTGATCTTCCTGCCCGGTGGCCTGGTCGAAGGTGGCCAGAAACTGGCGGGACTGTTCAAGCGCGGCAAGTCGGACGAAGACATCGATGACCCCGAGCATCAACCGAAACAATCGCCGCACGTGGCTGAATAAGAGGAGGCTGAAAGATGGGACTTCTTGAAGTCAAAGGCGTGGGGAAACGTTTCGGGGGCCTTCAGGCGCTTGGCAACGTGAACCTCTCGGTCCAGGAAAACTCCGTGCATGCCATTATCGGGCCGAACGGCGCGGGCAAGTCCACTCTGCTGAACTGCTTTGTGGGCAAGCTCATCCCTGACGAGGGCTCGGTCCTGTTCAACGGGCAGTCGGTGCTGGGCCGAACGCCGCACGAGATCAATCAGATGGGCATCTCCCGCGTGTTCCAGACCCCGGAAATCTTCGGAGATCTGGACGTCATGGAAAACATGATGATCCCCTGCTTTGCCAAGCGCGACGGCGCCTTCCGCATGCATGCCTTCGAAGGTGTGGAGAACGAGAAGGAACTGGTCGAAAAGGCCGAGCAGATGCTGATCGACGTGAACATGATCGACAAGCGCCACATGAACGCGGCCTCGATGTCGCGGGGTGACAAGCGGCGGCTCGAAATGGCCATGTGCCTGGTGCAGGACCCGAAACTCCTGCTGCTCGACGAGCCCACTGCGGGCATGGCGCGCGCCGATACCAACAACACGATCGACCTTCTGAAGGAAATCAACGAGAAGCGCGACATCACCATGGCGATCATCGAACATGACATGCACGTGGTGTTCTCGCTGGCCGAGCGCATCACCGTCCTGGCCCAGGGCACGCCCCTGGTCGAGGACACGCCGGAAAACATCAAAGGTCATCCGAAGGTCCAAGAGGCCTATCTGGGTGAGGCGCATTGAGGGAGGCATCAATGGCAGACGAACGACTGATCGACCCGGCGGACCACACGCGTGAAAAACGGGATTTCTCGAAATTCCAGAACCAGGCGGCCACCGCTCCCGCCTTCTTCTCGGTCTGGGACATACACGCCTATTACGGTGAAAGCTATATCGTTCAAGGGGTTAGCTTTACTGTACACGAGGGTGAAATCCTGGCTCTTCTGGGCCGCAACGGGGCGGGCAAGACCTCGACCCTGCGCGCGATTGCCCGACTGGATGATCCGATGATCACCCATGGCGAGGTCTGGCTGGACCACGAGGCGCTGCATAACATGAAATCCTACGACGCCTCGCAGCGCGGCATAGCCCTGGTGCCCGAAGACCGGCGCATCATCCAGGGCCTGACCGTGGAAGAGAACCTGCAACTGGCCCAGATCGCCCCGCCAATCGGCTGGTCGCTGGATCGCGTCTACGAGCTGTTCCCGCGCCTCAAGGAACGCCGCAAGCAGGAGGGCACGACGCTGTCGGGCGGCGAGCAGCAGATGCTGGCCATCGCCCGCGCGCTGGTGCGCGACATCAAGGTGCTTTTGCTGGATGAACCCTATGAGGGCCTCGCCCCGGTGATCGTGGACGAGATCGAAAAGACGCTCAACATCATCAAGGAACAGGGCATCACGACCGTGATCGTCGAACAGAACGCGGTGCGCGCACTGGAACTGGCCGACCGCGCGGTGATCCTGGACACTGGCACCGTGGTCTTCGACGGCACCGCCCAGGAGGTTCTGGACAACGAGGCCCTGCGTATGGAGTACCTCGCGATCTAAGACATTCGACTCCCCGGAGGGCACACCCCTGTGTCCTCACTCCCTGTCGGCCGGTGCTTCGTGCACCGGCCTTTTTTTCCCCGAATTCCGGCGGGTTTCAGCCTGTCAGAAGTACAGGATCACCCCGAGGTTGAAGGCGGTATCGTTTGGGCGAATTGTAGACGCGGGACGCGACAGCAAGAAAGGAAGGCCCATGCGAGTGAAACTGACAGCCCTGACCCTTTCGGCGAGTCTGGGTTTGGCTGGCTGCTACAACACGCTCACACCGGATCAGCAGCTGGCTGTGGGAGCCCTGGGCGGTGCGGCGGCAGGTCTGCTTGCCGCGGACATTGTGAACGCCAATAGCAACTGGACCGTGCTTGCCGCCCTGGCCGGAGCCGCCGCCGGCACCGTTGTGGCGCGCAACCAGCAGACCGGCCTTTGCGCCTATGCGCGCGGCGACGGCACCTATTACGAGGCACGCTGCCGCTGAGTTTGAGCGGGGCGCTCTGCACCGCCCTGCCCCAATGGATCGCTATTGCGCGGTCCAGCCGCCATCCACCGGGATGGTCGTGCCGGTTACGTTATGTGCCACCGGATCGCAGAGCCACAGTGCCAGTGCCCCGATCTCGGACGGATCGGACAGGCGGCGGCTGGGCTGCTTCTCGGCCAGCAGATCGGCGACGCCCGCATCCCGGTCGCCGCCATGCAGCGCCGCCCGCGCCGCCACCTGCGGCTCGATGATCGCGGTTTCGGTCCAGCCCGGCGCTATGCAATTCACCGTCACGCCTCCTCTGGCCTTCGCGCCCTGGGCCGCATATTCCAGCGCGGCAACACGGCTTAACCCCACCAGCCCGAATTTCGCCGCGCAATAAGGCGCCTTGTTGACCGAGGCAACCAGCCCGTGAACCGAGGCGATATTCACCACCCGGCCATAGCCCCGTTCGGCCATGCCCGGCATTGCCGCCTGCATGGTGTGGAAGGCGGCCGACAGGTTCACATCCAGGATTGCCGCCCAGGTCTCGCGCGGCATCTCGGCCAGCGGGGCGGTATGCTGGATGCCGGCATTGTTGACCAACACGTCCACCCCGCCCCAGACCTCAAGTTCCGCCATCATGCGGTCGATACGGTCGGGTTCGCGCAGATCGGTACCAAAGAACCGCACTTCCGGCGCGCCCTGCGCGGTGATCTCGGCACAAACTTCGCTGGCGGTTTCGGCATCCGCCAGCCCATGCACCGCAATGCGGGCGCCAGCCTCGGCCAGCGCTTTGGCCACCGCCAGTCCGATCCCCTGAACCGACCCTGTCACCAACGCGGTCTTTCCTGTCAGATCTGTCATGATTCTTCCTCCAGCAGTTTACGCAGCTCGGTCTTCAAAACCTTGCCGTAGTTGTTTTTTGGTAAGCTATCGACGCGAATATAGGCCTTCGGTCGCTTGAAACGTGCGATATGTGCAAGGCAATGAGCGTCAAGATCCGTATCACTGAGCGCGTCGCCGACCACGAAGGCCACCACGACCTCGCCCCATTCCGCGTCCGGCTGGCCGACAACGGACACTTCGCGCACGCCCTCAAGGGTCAACAGCGCCTCTTCGACTTCCCGCGGATAAATGTTCGACCCGCCCGAGATGATCACGTCCTTCGACCGATCCCGCAGGGTCAGATAGCCATCCGCGTCCAGGAACCCCATGTCGCCGGTATGCAGCCAGCCATCGACCAGGGTCGCATTGGTGGCTTCGAGGTTGCGCCAATACCCCGGCATGACCGGCAGGCCCCGCGCCATGATCTCGCCCACATCCCCGGGCGCCTTCGCCCCGTCGATGGCCAGTTCCACCACGCTTTGCGCGCGGCCGACCGAGGCCAGCCGTGCCTGCCAGTTCGGATGGCTGCGGTCCGCCACCTCCTCGCGTGACAGCGCGGTGATCGCCATCGGGCATTCGCCCTGGCCGTAAATCTGCACGAACCGGGGGCCGAACCAGTCCACCGCCTCGACGATATCGGCCAGGTACATCGGCCCGCCACCATAGACGATCGTCTTGATCCCTTCGCCACGGCGTCCCTCGCGTTTTGCCACATCGGTCAGGCGGCGAACCATGGTCGGCGCCATGAACATGGACAGCGGGCCCTGCGCTTCGGCTGCATCCAGCAGTTCGACCTCGTCGAACCCGCCCGACATCGGGCAGATATGACGCGCGCCGTGCAGCACATGCACGGGCGCATAAAGCCCCGCGCCGTGGCTCATCGGCGCCATGTAGAAGGCGGCGTCCTCGCCATGCACCTCGTCCACATCGGCCAGATAGCCCAGCGACATTGTCACCAACATGCCATGGGTAATGCGCACCCCCTTGGGCTGGCCGGTCGTGCCGGAGGTGTAGAACAGCCAGGCCAGGTCATCCTTGCCCCGGCTCAGCACCGGCACCGGGTCATGGACGCAGGCTGCGTCGAAGCCCTCCCCGTGCAAAACCTCCACGTCACTGGCCGTTTCCAGACCCAGGGCAGGCGTGACCACCGCCAGTTTTGCCCCCGCGTTTTCGATGATAAAGGCGGCTTCCTTCGGGTGGAGCTTGGCGTTGATCGGCACGGCCGCCGCGCCGGTGGCCCAGATACCGTAGAGCGCGATCAGGAACTCCGGGCAGTTCTTCATGAACATGGCCACGCGGTCGCCCGGGCGGATCCCGCGCGCCCTCAGCGCCCCGGCAAGCCCGGTGGCGGCGCGGTGGAACCCGGCGTAATCCGCCACCTGCTTGGCCCCGCGAAACAGTGCTGGCCGGTCGCCCTGCGTGGTTGCGATCCGTTCGAGCCAGAGCGCGATGTTCATCGCACGCCCTCTAGTACGGAGGCGTATGATGCCACGCCCGACCCGCCCATGTTGAAAACCAGCCCCTTGGAAGCACCGGGCAGCTGCATTGCCTCGGCCTCCCCCGCGAGCTGACGCGCCACCAGAACATGCATCGACACGCCGGTCGCGCCGACCGGGTGGCCCTTGGCCTTGAGCCCGCCCGATAGGTTGACCGGCAGCACGCCGCCGCGCCGTACGGTGCCGTCTGTCAGAAGCCGCGCCCCCTGACCCGGTTCCGCCAACCCCATGGCCTCGTAGATCATCAGCTCGGCAATGGTGAAACAGTCATGCACCTCGGCCAGATCAAGATCCGCCAACCCCAGCCCGGCCACCTCAAGTGCCTGGCCAATCGCCCGGCGAGGTCCCTCGAATGCAGTCAGATCGCGGCGCGACATGGGCAAGAGGTCATTGACCTGCTCGGCGGCCCGCAGCCTGACCGCGCGGGGCATGGTCGCGGCCACGTCGTCCGAGACCAGCACCAGCGCCGCCGCCCCGTCCGAGACCAGCGAACAATCCGTCACCTTCAGAGGGTCGGCCACCATCGGGTTCTTCTCGCTCACCTCGGCGCAGAATTCGACCGGCAGCGGCTTGTGCAACTGCGCCAGCGGGTTGTCCATAGCGTTCAGGTGGTTCTTGGCCGCGATCTCGGCCAGCGCCTGGCTGTGGTCGCCCCATTTGTCGAAATAGGCCCGCGCAAATCCGGCAAAGACCTGCGGGAAGCTCATCCCGGCTTCTTCGGCCTGGTAGGCGGCATGGCCCAGCCCCTTGGCGACCTCGGCTGTGGGCAGGTGGGTCATCTTCTCGGCGCCGATCACCAGGGCGATCTTGCAGCGCCCGGCCTCGATCGCATTGCGCGCGGCAAAGATGGCCGCCGCGCCCGAGGCACAGGCGTTCTCGACCCGCGTTGCCGGGGTGAAGCGCAGGTCCGGATGGATCGACAACGCCAGCGACGACGGAAACCCGTCCCCCACCATGCCGCCGTTGAAATGGCCGACCCAGATGCCGTCCACATCCTTCGGCGCCACACCGGCATGGGTCAGGGCCTCCCCCCCGGCTGCCGTGATCAGCGCCTCCAGATCCATCTCCGTGAGCTTGCCGAATTTCGTATGTCCCCAACCAACGATATGCACCATGCGGGCCTCCTTTTCGCTGCCCTAAGCATGGGACCGGGACCATCGGTCGCGCAATCGCGTAGAAATACGCGTCTGGAAATGCCCGCGCCGACAGGGCAGGATGCAGGCCATGGACCTGAATGAAATCGCCTTTCTCAACGCCCCCATCGGGCTGGCCATCCTGGAAGACCGGGTGGTGCGCGTCGCCAACCTGCGCTTTGGCGAGATGTTCGGCGCCCCCGCCGATGAATTCGCCGACACGCCGCTGGCGCGGGTCTATCCGACCGCGCAGGACTATGAGCGGATCGGGGCGCGCGGGCTGGAAGTCATGCGCGAAAGTGGGCGTTACGAGGATGAACGGGTCATGCGGCGTCTGGATGGCGAGCTGTTCTGGTGCCGGGTCCGTGGGCAGAGCGTGACGCCGGACAACCCGTTTCGCCGTGGGGTCTGGAGCTTTGTCGACCTGTCCTCGGAACGGCCTGTCGTCGAACTGACCCCGCGCGAACGCGAGATCGCGATCCTGACCTGCCAGGGGCAGACCTCGAAGGAGATCGGCCTGGAGCTGGGCCTGTCCTATCGAACCGTCGAGGCCCATCGCGCCCGGCTTCTGGAGAAATTCGGCGCGCGTAAACTGCCCGAGCTCGTGGCCAAGTTTTCTGGTATGCCATTGTAGCCAAATGTTGAACTTTGGCTGAAATCCCTGCACATTCAAACCTTGGCGAACCCCGGACCAGTGGAGGGCAGTACATGTCGAGCGCGCGACCACGTACGCGGATACAGGAACGCAACCGGGCAACGATCCTGGAGGCCGCGCTGGAGGTGTTCTCGCGCCACGGGTTTCGCGGCTCCACCCTGGATCAGATCGCCCGGGAGGCCGGGCTGTCCAAACCGAACCTGCTCTATTATTTCCCGTCGAAGGAAGCGATCCACACCGAGCTGCTGTCCGGGTTGATGGAAAGCTGGCTTGAGCCGCTCAGGGCATTGAAGGATGACGGCGACCCGGTCGAGGAAATCATCGCCTATGTGCTGCGCAAGCTGGACATGGCGCGCGACCTGCCCCGGGAAAGCCGCCTGTTTGCCAATGAAATCGTGCAGGGCGCACCGCGCATCCACGACCAGATCGAAGGGCCTCTGAAAGCTCTGGTGGATGAAAAGGCCAAGGTCCTGCGCGGATGGATCGCCGCAGGGCGCCTGGCCGATGTAGACCCCTACCATCTGATTTTCTCGATCTGGTCGACAACGCAGCATTACGCGGATTTTGACACCCAGGTCCGCGCGATTCTGACCCCGCGAACGGATGAGCATTTCGCCGATGCCGCACGGTTCCTGGATCATCTGTATCGCCACGCGCTAACGCCACGTTAACCCTGACACCCGAAACCTTCTGGCGTTAACCCCTGGTTCATCACCTGGGTCTAACCTGTACGACCGTGGGGGCTCCTGATTGAACCAGGCACAGGAGCACGGAAAATGGACATCTCAGGACCGGCACCTTTCGGCGCACAGGCCAGCATTGCCGCGCAGATGCCGACACGCACACCGCCCGAGGTTCCGGTGATCGACGAAAGCCGGCGCACGGATCGGGCGCAGACGGATGCAAACACGGCCCACCGGGATGGGACCGCCGCTGACGCGGCGCGCGACCTCCATGCGGCGCGGCGCGACCCGGACGTGCAGACCGGCCCCCCGCCGACTTTCGAAGTCACGTTGCTGGAGGTCGAACAAGACTTGCAGGCGACGCTTGCCCGGCTGGAAGCCACCCGCAACCACGACCGGGACGCCGAAGCGGTCAGGCCCACGGCGCATGCCGACACGGACAGTGCGGAGGCGGACGCGGCCCCAGCCGCCGTCACGGTCGAGAGCCGGGCGCTTGAACCGGCCGAACGCGTGGGCGTGGCGCAGTTGGAGCAGCCATATGACACGCCCTCCAGCGGGGCGAATGCCGCCTGACCGGGCCGGTGCCGCCGCAACCCGCCATTTTCGCCGGGGTTGTCTTTCCGTTCAAACAGATAGCGGCCCCGGACACCCGGCCCAGCCCCCCCTTTGCACGGCTGAGACAGCACCGGCGCGGCATTCCGCCCCGGCGCTTACTGCAAGGGAATGCCCGCGCCCCCTTTTCTCCCCTTTCCCCTACGTCTATATAGCTGGAAACTTCATCAGCCCGCCAAGCGACGCGGGCGAATTGGGTCGAGGACGGCATGACAAAGAAATCGCACGACAACGACGTGGCCTTTATCCAGGCACTGGCCGAGCTGCTTCAGGAAAATGACCTGACCGAGTTGGAGGTCATGCGCGAATATGGCGAGAACAACGCCCTGAACGTGCGCGTCAGCCGCGCAAAGGAAGTGGTCGCGCAGGTTGCTGCCCCCGTGGCTGCGGCCCCGGTCCCCGCCGCTGCACCCGTGGCGGCCGCTGCTGCTGCCCCCGCCCCCGAGGCCGCCGAGGATCCGGCGAACCACCCCGGTGCCGTGCCCTCGCCGATGGTCGGCACCGCCTATCTGCAACCCGAGCCCGGTGCGCCCTCCTTCGTCAAGGTCGGTGATCAGGTGTCGGAAGGCCAGACCGTGCTGATCATCGAAGCCATGAAGACCATGAACCAGATCCCCGCGCCGCATTCCGGCACGGTGAAACGCATTCTGGTCGAAGACGGCGCCCCCGTCGAATTCGGCGCGCCTCTGATGATCGTCGAATAAGGGCGGCCGGGATGTTCGAGAAAATCCTGATCGCCAACCGCGGAGAGATCGCCCTGCGCGTCATCCGCGCCGCCCGCGAAATGGGCATCAAGACCGTGGCTGTGCATTCCACCGCCGATGTCGATGCCATGCATGTGCGTATGGCCGACGAGAGCGTCTGCATTGGCCCCCCGCCGGGCACCGACAGCTACCTGTCGATTGCCGGTATCATCGCCGCCTGCGAGATCACCGGCGCACAGGCCGTGCACCCTGGCTATGGTTTCCTGTCGGAGAACGCCAATTTCGTGCAGGCGCTTGAAGACCACGAGATCGCCTTCATCGGCCCCTCGGCCAAGCATATCCGCATGATGGGCGACAAGATTACCGCCAAGGATACCGCGATCAAGCTGGGCATCCCGGTGGTGCCCGGGTCCGATGGTGGTGTGCCGGACCTGGCTTCGGCGCGCAAGATGGCGGCCGAGATGGGCTACCCGGTGATCATCAAGGCCACCGCTGGTGGCGGCGGGCGCGGCATGAAGGTCGCCGAAACCGAAGCCGACATCGACACCGCCTTTTCCACCGCACGGTCGGAAGCGAAAGCCGCGTTCGGCAATGACGAGGTCTATATGGAGAAATACCTCCAGCGGCCGCGTCACATCGAAGTGCAGGTCTTTGGCGACGGTCAGGGCGGCGGGGTTCACCTGGCCGAGCGCGACTGCTCGCTGCAGCGCCGACACCAGAAGGTTTTTGAAGAGGCCCCCGGCCCCTGCATTACGCCCGAAGAACGCGCCAGGATCGGTGGCATTTGCGCCAAGGCCGTTGCCGAGATGGGCTATGCCGGCGCCGGCACGGTCGAGTTCCTCTATGAAGATGGCGAGTTCTATTTCATCGAGATGAACACCCGTCTGCAGGTGGAACACCCCGTGACCGAAGCCATTTTCGGTGTCGACCTTGTGCGCGAACAGATCCGTGTGGCCGAAGGGCTGCCGCTCTCGTTCACCCAGGACGACCTGGTGGTGAACGGCCACGCGATCGAAATCCGCATCAACGCCGAACGCCTGCCGAACTTCGCCCCCTGCCCGGGCAAGATCACCCAATACCACGCCCCCGGCGGGCTGGGTGTGCGCATGGATTCGGCGCTTTATGACGGCTATTCGATCCCGCCCTATTACGATTCGCTGATCGGCAAGCTGATCGTGCATGGCCGTGACCGGGCCGAGGCGCTGTCGCGCCTGCATCGTGCCCTGGGCGAGCTGATCGTGGACGGGGTGGACACCACCGTGCCGCTGTTTCACGCGCTTCTGGAAGAAGATGACATCCACTCGGGCGATTACAACATCCACTGGCTGGAACGCTGGCTGGATGCCAACATGGGCTGAGGGCCCCTTGGCCCCGCCCCCGCATGATCAGGACCATGACCCGGAGCTGACACCCGAACTGCTCCTCAGAGCCTATGCCATGGGAATCTTTCCCATGGCTGACGGCCGCGACGACCCGCGCGTTTTCTGGGTCGATCCGGACATGCGCGGCGTGTTGCCCCTGGACGGGTTTCGTCTGTCCCGCTCCTTGCGCAAACGTATCCGCCAGACACCCTTCCGTATCTCACTGGACGAGGATTTCGCGGGCGTGGTGCAGGGCTGCTCCGATCGGGACGAGACATGGATCAACGAGACGATCTTTGACCTCTACAGGGCGCTGCACCGCATGGGATTCGCCCACAGTTTCGAGGTCTGGGACGGCGACGCTCTGGTCGGCGGCACCTATGGAGTCAGCCTCGGGCGGGCCTTTTTCGGGGAAAGCATGTTCTCGCGCCGCCGGGACGCGTCAAAGATTGCACTGGCCCATGCGGTGGCCCATCTGTCCGGCTGCGGCTTCACCCTGTTCGACACGCAGTTCCTGACCGATCACCTGGCCAGCCTGGGCGGAGTAGAAATCCCGCGCGATCAGTATCACGATCTGCTGGAACAGGCTTTGCAGGGTGCTGCGGACATCCACGCCCGTCCCCTGCCCGACGCTCAATCGGTGGTGCAGTTCAACACCCACACGTCGTAACGCCCATGGTCCAGCGCGTTCAGCGCTGGCGAGGAGGCGACCATCCAGCCTTCGAAGATCGCTGCTTCGCCGGCCTCCTCGCGGATCACCAGATAGGCAAAGGCATCGCCCGACGGATTTGTGGTCGGATAACGGCATTCGGCGAGTGTGATCTGCAACCACCCCAGCGACACGGTTTGGCCCGCGCGCAGCGGCAGGTCCACCGCCGTGCCCGCGTGCTTGTCCAGCCCGCGCAACGTTGCACCGGTGCCGATGCTGGCCTCGTCCTGCGCCAAGACAGGGGCGGTCAGGGCCATGAGGGCGACAAGCGCGGAACGGATCACTCCTCTTCTCCGCCAGCTACGAATTTCATCAGGAGATTAACCACGCTGACCGAGCTTTGCGTATCTTCGATCTCGGCTCCCGGATCGAGGTTGAAGGGCGAACCACCCGGCAAAAGCTCGACAAAGGAACCGCCCAGCAGCCCTTCGGAGGAGATTACCACGGCGGTGTCTTCGGGCAGAGGCACGTCAGATTGCACCGAGAATGTGGTGTCGGCGCGGAAAGTGGTCGGGTTCAGATCCATGTCGGTGACGGATCCGACCTTGACGCCTGCCAGACGCACATCAGTGCCGATCGAGATGCCTTCGACCGAACGGAAGGACGCCGTGTAACTGTCCAGCGCGCCCGTGCCGGAATAGCCCGCGATCTGGCTGGCATAAAGGAAGAAGCCGACTGCCCCGGCCAGGACGACCCCGCCCGTGATAACTTCTGCGCTGTGGCTCGCCATAAGAAACCCCCGGCCAGTTCGTGCGGGCCGGATTACTCCGGCTGCCAGGCCTCGTAGTCGCGCCGTTCGGCAGGAGCCGCCTGGCGCAGCGAGCCCGCAGGCGCATAGGCCATCGTGGTGCCGGTCAGGTTGTCCTGGTGCGGCGCTTCCCAAGCCTTGTGGGACAAGGGCTGGTCGGCCGGGTTGTCGTTGAAGGTGAAATGCAGCCAGCCATGCCAGTCCGGGCTGACGCGCGAGGCTTCGGGTTCTCCGTTGTAGATCACCCAGCGGCGGCTGTCGTCCGCGTTGCGGTAGAAGACATTGCCCTGCTCGTCCTCGCCAACCTTGACGCCCTTGCGGCGGGTAAACAGCCAGGTGCCGATGGTTTCACCGTGCCACCAGGTCAGAAGCGAGAGCAGTCGCATGTAAACCTCCAATTCGAGTCCCAAGACATATGGCGCAATCCGGCGCCGAGGTCCAGAGGTCAGGTGGCCCTGTGGCAATCCGGCCCGACCGGTCAGGCCGGTGCAAGGGCGGTCAGTTCGATCTCGATCCGGAATTTCGGGTCGATGAGCGCGCATTCGACCATTGTCGCGGCCGGAGGGTTGTCGCCAAAGGCCTCGGCCAGAATCGGCCAGCAGGGTTCGAATTCGTGCCGGTCGGGCAGGTAGTAGTTCACCCGCACCGCATCCGCGAGGCTTGCACCCGTTTTTTCCAGCGCCGTCCTGATCGTATCGAGCGCCGCACGGCACTGTGCCTCTACCGTGTCACCCTGCCCCACGGTGCCCGCGACATGTACAAAACCCCCGGCCACCACGGCGCGGCAATAGCCGATCCTGGCCTCGAACTCCCCACCGGAGTGGATGCGGCGGATACGGTCGGTCATGGCTGTCCACCCTATGTACCTTGGTGACGTGTTCAATGGAAAAGGCGCCCCGTGGGGCGCCCTCAAATCTCTGTGGCCGGATCAGCCGGCCGATGCGCCCTCGGCGGCGGCATCCGCGTAGATGATCAGCGGGTTCGCATCCGGGCCGACGGCCTCTTCATTGACCACGACCTCATCCACGTTTTCCAGGCCCGGCAGGTCGAACATCGTGTCCAGCAGGATGTCTTCCATGATCGAGCGCAGGCCTCGTGCACCGGTCTTGCGTTGGATGGCGCGTTTGGCGATTGCTGTCAACGCATCCTCGGTAAAGGACAGTTTGGCATCTTCCAGTTCGAACAGGCGCTGGTACTGCTTGACCAGGGCGTTCTTGGGCGCGGTCAGGATGGTGACAAGCGCGTCGGCGTCCAGATCCTCCAGCGTGGCAATCACCGGCAGACGACCAACGAATTCCGGGATCAGGCCGAATTTCAGCAGATCCTCGGGCTCCAGTTCCTTGAAATGCTCACCCACGGTCTTGGTGCTTTCGTCGCGCACATCGGCGCCGAAGCCGATCGCCGACCCCTTGCCGCGCTGAGCGATGATCTTGTCCAGCCCGGCGAAGGCGCCGCCACAAATGAACAGGATGTTGGTGGTGTCGACCTGCAGGAATTCCTGCTGCGGATGTTTGCGCCCGCCCTGCGGCGGCACAGAGGCAACGGTGCCTTCCATGATCTTCAACAGCGCCTGCTGCACACCCTCGCCCGACACGTCGCGGGTGATCGAAGGGTTGTCCGACTTGCGGGTGATCTTGTCGACCTCGTCGATATAGACGATGCCGCGCTGCGCACGTTCAACGTTGTATTCGGACGCCTGCAAGAGCTTGAGGATGATGTTTTCCACGTCCTCGCCCACGTAGCCCGCTTCGGTCAGCGTGGTGGCATCGGCCATGGTGAAAGGCACGTCCAGAATGCGCGCCAGCGTCTGGGCCAAAAGCGTCTTGCCACAACCCGTCGGGCCGATCAGCAGGATGTTCGACTTGGACAGTTCGATCTCATCCCCCGCCTTGGCGGCGTGGTTCAGGCGTTTGTAGTGGTTGTGCACCGCCACCGACAGAACCCGTTTCGCCACCGCCTGACCGATCACGTAATCGTCCAGCACCTCGCAGATCTCCCGCGGAGTGGGCACCCCGTCGGCGGCCTTCAGCCCCGAGGATTTGGTCTCCTCGCGAATGATATCCATGCACAGCTCGACGCATTCGTCACAGATGAAGACGGTCGGCCCCGCGATCAGCTTGCGCACCTCGTGCTGGCTCTTTCCGCAGAACGAGCAGTAGAGGGTGTTCTTGCTGTCACCGGAGGAGTTGTTCGACATTCTTGCATTCCCTCGGGCCACGCCCGGTTGGTTGATCCTGGGCCCCACGGCCTACCATTTCGCCCTCTTTCAAACCTAGAGCAGCGGCGGGAGGGGCACAACGCGAAAAAATCGTGCCCCTTTCCCTCTTATTCTTCTTCGCCTTTCGGGCGGTTTTCGACGATCTCGTCGATCAGGCCCCACTCCTTGGCTTCCTCGGCGGACATGAAGTTGTCGCGTTCCAGCGCCTCTACCACGGTCTTCATCTTCTGGCCGGTATGCTTCACGTAAATGCCGTTCAGCCGGTCCTTGAGCTTCTGGGTTTCCTGGGCGTGGATCATGATATCCGTCGCCTGACCCTGGTAGCCACCGGAGGGCTGGTGCACCATGATACGCGAGTTGGGCAGCGAGAAACGCATGCCCGGCTCACCGGCGGCAAGCAGGAGCGACCCCATCGAGGCGGCCTGGCCGACGACCAGGGTCGAGACCTTCGGCTTGATGTATTGCATCGTGTCATAGATCGACAGACCCGATGTCACCACGCCACCGGGCGAGTTGATGTACATCGAAATCTCTTTCGTCGGGTTCTCGGCTTCCAGATGCAGAAGCTGGGCCACGATCAGCGACGCCATGCCGTCATGCACGGGGCCCGAAAGGAAGATGATCCGCTCCTTCAGCAGACGCGAAAAAATGTCATAGGCCCGTTCGCCGCGCGAGGTCTGTTCGACCACCATCGGCACAAGGGTGTTCATGTAGGTTTCCATGGGATCGTGCATGTCGGTCAGCCTGCTCAGTTCACGTTTCGAAATCTTACCCGCGCGGGTCCTTACAGAGTCTTAGTGCCGGGCACGGGGGGCTGCAAGGGGCGCTGGAATGGCTTTCGCCCGGCATGGCGCAATTTGCTTAACAATTCTTTGACACGGGGAACATGCAAAGAAAAACGGCGCCCGAGGGCGCCGTTTCCCGGTTCACCGTGCAGGCCGGATTACTGTGGGCTCATGCCGCGCAGTTTCTCGCTGCGGCGACGCAGGAGTTCGACCGTGGTCAGAAGCGCGATCGAGATTACGACCAGGATCGTTGCCACCGCCAGGATGGTCGGGCTGATCTGCTCGCGCAGGCCCAGGAACATCTGCCAGGGCAGGGTCTTCTGGCTGGCCGAACCGACGAAGAGCACCACGACCACCTCGTCGAACGAGGTGATGAAGGCAAACAGCGCCCCCGAAATCACGCCCGGCAGGATCAGCGGCATCTGCACCCGGCGGAAGGTTGTCACCGGGTCGGCGCCCATGTTCGCCGCCGCCCGGGTCAGCGAGTGGTCGAAGCCCACCAGCGTTGCGGTCACGGTGATGATCACGAAAGGAATGCCCAGAGCGGCATGCGCCAGCACCACACCCCAGTAGCTGCCCTGCAGACCAAGGCGCGAGTAGAAGAAGTACATGCCCGCGGCCGAGATGATCAGAGGCACGATCATCGGCGAAATCAGGATTGCCATGATCGCTCGACGGAACGGCACATGCGGCTGGCTGAGGCCAATGGCCGCCAGCGTGCCGAAACCGACCGACAGCAGCGTCGCCACCGGGGCAATCGTCACCGAGTTGCCCAGTGCCTGCTGCCAGTCCGGGCTGGAGAAGAAGTCACGATAGTGCTTCAACGAATACCCCGCCGGGTCCAGCCGCAGCATTTCCGGCGTGAAGGTGAAGAAGTCCTGCGCGTTGAAGCTCAAGGGCATCACCACCACGATCGGTGCGATCAGGAAGAAGAAGATCACCCCGCAGATGACCCGGAAAGTGTAGTACCAGACCCGCTGGCCGGTGGAGGCATAAGAAGGAATTCCGCTCATGTCAGTTACCCCAGCTTCACGTTGTCAATGCCGACGATCTTGTCATAGGCCCAATAGAGCGCCAGGACGACCGCCAGAAGGATTGCACCCAATGCGGCTGCGAGGCCCCAGTTGAGCGATGTCGAGATGTGGAAGGCAATCCGGTTCGAGATGAAGGTACCGGTCGTACCGCCCACCAGCGCCGGCGTGATATAGTAGCCAATCGCCAGGATGAAGACGAGGATCGAGCCCGCGCCGATCCCCGGCACCGTCTGCGGGAAATAGACCCTCCAGAAGGCCGTCCAGTCGGTTGCGCCAAGGCTCTTGGCCGCACGCAGATAGCTGGGCGGGATGGTCTGCATCACCGAATACATCGGCAGGATCATGAAGGGCAGCAGAATATGGGTCATCGCCACGATGGTGCCGAACTGGTTGTTGATCATGACCAGGCGGTTGTCATCCGCCACCAGGCCGATCCAGACGAGGATGTCGTTGATCACCCCCTGCTGCTGCAGCAGGATCTTCCAGGCCGAGGTCCGCACCAGGAGTGAGGTCCAGAAGGGAAGCAGCACCAGGATCATCAGAAGGTTCGCCTGGCGCATCGGCAGGTTGGCCAGAATCCAGGCCACCGGGTAGCCGAGCAGAATGCAGCTGAAGGTGATCAGCAGCGACATCCACAGCGTCCGCTTCAGCAGCAGCATGTAGATGCGCTCATCCTCGGGGCGCATTTCGGCCCCGTCGGTACCCACCTGCATGTCGACCGCATTCAGGTAGTAGCCAGCGGTGTACGTCGGCGAATAGGTCTGGATCGTGCGCCACACTTCGCGCTCGCCCCAGCCATCGTTGATATCGATCAGCTGTTCCTTCCAGGGGCCGTCGGCCTCGATATCGAATTTCTTGGCCCTGCGGCCTGTCTTGCGGAACAGAGAGGAAATGCCCGGGTTTTCGTAGTTCAGGCGCGACCCCACCTTGGTATGGGTCTTGGCCTCGGCCGCGTCCTTCAGGTCGGCCGCCATCGCGGCAAACACCGCCTCCGAGGGCAGTTCACCGCTGTCCGCATCCCAGTCGGCCAGCGCCACCACGGTGCGCGGCAGCGTGTCCTCGACGATGCCGTTTTCCACCGAGCGGAACAGCATGTCCGCCACCGGCATGATGAACGTCACCAGGATGAAGATCAGCAAGGGCGCGATCAGCATCAGCGCGCGCAGTTTCTGGCGGCGCAGCGCCCGCGCGAGGCTGCGCTTCAGCGGTGTGCCGTCTGCGGCCAGCACCGGGCCATCTAGGGTCGTGTCGCTCATGTCATCCCTGTCGTCTTGTTCGTTGTTGCAGGTCACAAAGTGACTAACGAATGAAGTCTCGGAAAAAGGAGAAAAAGAGGGGGGTGGGAAGGGCCGCCCAAGAGGCCCTTCCCGCAGGTCGAAACCTGATTATTTGGCCAGCCACGCCTGGAACTTGGCGTCCAGGTCATCGCGGTTGTCAGCCCACCACTCGTAGTCGTAGACATGCACGTTGCCGGAGTTGGCCGGGTCGGTCGGCATGTGCGGCGCCATGTCGATGCCCAGTTCGGCGTGCTTGCCGACCAGCGGGGCCGAGGAGGCACGGGCCGGACCGTAGGAGATGTAGGCAGCCTGGTCAGCCAGACGCTGGGTGTCGGTGGCAAACTTCAGGAAGTCCATCGCACGGGCCTTGCGGTCTTCGGGCAGACCGGCGGGCAGAACCCAGCCGTCCAGATCGAAGGACTGCATGTCCCAGAGCATGCCGATCGGCTGGCCCTGTTCGGCGATGGCCGAGAACAGACGACCGTTGAAGGTCGAGCCGAAGACAACTTCGCCATCCGCCAGCAGCTGCGGAGTTTCGGCGCCGGCGGTCCACCAGACAACCTGGTCCTTGATGGTGCCGAGCTTGGCGAGCGCGCGGTCGACACCTTCATCGGTGCCCAGCACGTCATAGATCTCGTCCTTGGCGACACCGTCGCAGTACAGGGCCCATTCCATGTTGTCGATCGGGCGTTTCTGCAGCGAACGCTTACCCGGGTAGGCGTCCAGGTCGAAGATCGCGCAGATCGAGGTCGGCGGGGTGTCACCCACCATGTCGGTGCGGTAGCCGAAGGTGGTCGAGTAGACGATCTGCGGCACGAAGCAGTCCGACACCAGCAGGTCGCCGAAGTCGTCCGATGCCGAGGTGCCATCCGGGGCAGCGGCCAGATCGGCGTCGTGGTCCAGCTCTTCGATCAGGCCTTCGTCACACATGCGCATCGCGTCCGAGGCCACGGCGTCGACCAGGTCCCAGGTCACGTTGCCGGCTTCGTTCATGGCGCGCATCTTGGCGGTGGCCTCGGCCGAGCTCTCGTCCCAGACAACGGTCACACCGGGGTTCATTGCCAGGTAGGGTTCGACATAGGCTTTCACCTGGCTGGCCTGATAGGCACCACCCCAGGACACCAGGGTCAGCTCGTTCGCCATGTGGCCATCGGCCAGCGCAGCGCCTGACGTGGCAGCCAGCGCGGTCGTCGCCAGAAGAGTCTTTGTCAGTTTCATTACATACTCCCTATTTCTTTCCCGTTCTATGAGAGGGTCCCCGGGTGACGGGCAGATCCGGGGCCATTTGGTCCCCTGCACCCGGCTTTCCCGGGAGCGGGGGGCAATACTTCAGGCGTCCAGCGCGCGGCAGTCCTGCGGCAGCCAACCGATCTCGATCTGGCTGCCCGGCTCCAGGCGCACCTGGTCCGGCGCGTTGCGGCTCTTGATGATAAACTCGTCATTGCCAGCGACCCGCAGACGGGTGCGGAACACGTCGCCCATGTAGATGAATTCCATAACCTCGGCCTTCAGCAGGTGTGCGTCGGCATGCAGGCGGTCCTTGTTGAACTCGACCCGTTCCGGCCGGATCGAAACCTTGGTCCGCTCGCCCACCTTCGACACGTTCACCGGGGTGGCGTCCAGCTCCTCGCCGTCGTCCAGGCGCACAACACAGGTGTCACCGTTCAATTCGGTCACGACACCTTCGAGAGTGTTGTTCTCGCCGATGAACTGCGCCACGAAGCTGTTCTCCGGCTTCTCGTAAAGCTGGGCCGGCGGAGCCAGCTGCTGAATGCGGCCATCGTCGAACACGGCGACATTGTCGGACATGGTCAGGGCTTCGGTCTGGTCGTGGGTCACGTAGACCGTGGTGATGCCCAGCTCATGGGCCAGACGAGTGATCTCGAATTGCATATGCTCGCGCAACTGCTTGTCGAGCGCACCCAGCGGCTCGTCCATCAGCACCAGTTCGGGTTCGAACACCAAGGCGCGCGCCAAAGCGATACGCTGCTGCTGACCACCGGACAGCTGGGCCGGACGACGGCCACCAAACTCGCCCATCTGAACCATCTCCAGCGCGCGCTTGACCTTGGCCTCGCGCTCGGATTTGCCCAGCTTGCGGACCTCAAGCGGGAAGGCCAGGTTCTCGGCCACCGTCATGTGCGGGAATAACGCGTAGTTCTGGAACACCATTCCGATGCCGCGCTTGTGCGGCGGAATATTGTTGATCGGGCGCCCATCCAGGCGGATATCGCCATGGGTTGCTGTTTCGAACCCCGCCAGCATCATCAGGCATGTGGTCTTGCCGGAACCTGAGGGCCCGAGCATGGTCAGAAATTCGCCCTGAGCAATGGACAGGTTCAGGTCTTTCACGACCAGGTTTACCCCGTCATAGCTTTTCTGGACACGATCAAAAACGACGAAACCGTCGTTGGAAGCAGCGTCTGCCAAGTGACCCCCCTGGTCTATGTATTTGTTATGGTTGCTCTTGAGCCAACACGAAACCAATTCAGGTTTCAACAGTCAAGGCGACCTTTTTCGTTCACTTCACGGGAAACCACACCGAATGACAAGTCCAAAACGGTCTTTTTTCCCGTCGAACGCGTCAGGAGTTCCGCGGTGATCGTTCGGCTGAACCTAACGTCAACTTCGGCGTCCACTAAACCCAACGCACTCTTTCTCCACTTTTCCTGCGAACAGGCCGCCGGGGCAGCCTATTCACGCTTTTCGACACATTGCCGCATAAAAGCGACAGAACTGGAGATTCTCCGACAGGTTTCAGCGCGTTTGCGTCAACCTGCGACGATATTGTGCTCCGGCCCATAGGGGAAGCCGGTGATGTTCTCGGCCCCATCCTCGCCCACAACGAGAATATCGTGTTCACGATAGCCACCCGCGCCGGCCAGACCTTCGGGCAGGAACAGCATCGGTTCCATCGACACGACATGTCCCGCGACCAGTTCGGTGTGGATGTCCTCACGCAGTTCCAGCCCGGCCTCGCGGCCATAGTAGTGGCTGAGCACGCCGAAGCTGTGGCCGTATCCGAAGCTGCGGTACTGCAGCAGGTTCTTGCTTTCGAAGAACCTGTTGATCTCGGCAGTGATGCCCGCGCAGGTGGCCCCCGGCTTGATCAGCGAGATGCCCAGCTCATGTGCTTCGACATTGGCCTCCCAGATACGCAGGCTTTCCGCGTCAGGCTCCCCCAGGAACAGGGTACGTTCCAGAGCGGTATAGTAGCCCGAGATCATCGGAAAGGTGTTCAAGGACAGGATATCGCCCATCTGCAGGCGGCGCGTGGTCACGGGGTTGTGGGCGCCGTCGGTGTTGATGCCCGCCTGGAACCAGACCCAGGTGTCGCGGATTTCGCTGTCGGGATGGGCGCGGGAAATCTCCAGCTCCATCGCGTCGCGGCCGGCCATGGCCACGTCGATCTCGCGCGCGCCTTCCTTGATCGCGTCATAGATCGCCTGCCCGCCCACGTCGGCGATGCGCGCGCCTTCGCGGATCAGCGCGATTTCCTCGGCGCTCTTGATCATGCGCGCCGTCATCGTGTCGGGGGCGATGTCCACAACTTCGCGATTGCCCAGGAACTCGTCCAGCAACCCGCGCTGCGCCAGGCTCATATGGTCGCCTTCGATGCCGATGGATTTGGCATTGCCCACCAGCTCCTTCACAGCGCGCCAGTAGTTGTTGCGCTCCCAATCGGTGTAGATGACATTGTCACCGTAGCTGCGGCGCCAGGGCTGGCCACCGTCGATATTCGCCGACACGGTGGTGCAACGATCCGCCGTCACCACGCAGGCATAGGGCCGCCCGAAGGCGCAGTACAGGAAACCTGAATAATAGGCGATATTGTGCATCGAGGTGAACACCGCCGCCTCGACCCCACGCGCATTCATGATCGCGCGCAGCTCGCTCAGACGGCGTTCATATTCACCATCCGAAAAGGGCAGTTTTGCCTTTTCACCGTTTTCACAAACAAAAAACTGGGGGCGTTCCATCCGCCTCTCCTTCTCCGAAGGGCCGGATGGTACAAGTCGCAAATCCGGCCAACCAACACCCCGGCGTCCAGGGCAGTGATTCCGGACCATGGGGGCTTGCGCCTGACCCATGGGCAGCGACGCCATCGCTGCGGATGGCGCACATTGTCCCATCAAGGCCCGTCCTGTCAATGGGGCCGTTGCCTTGACCTGCGCGTCATGCCCGAGCGGCGCCGGAAGGCTCCGCAAGACAACACGCCTGGGCGGAACGCGCGGTCATTCCAGTTGCGCCCGGTCCAGCACCAACACCCCATCCGACACCTTGTCACCCGGGTGCAGCACCACCTGGGCCCCGGGGGCAAGCCCGTCCAGCACCTCGGCCACATCGGTCGCGCGGTGGCCGATCTCGACCCGGGTCAGCTTCGCCTGCCCGGCCTCGACCGCAAACACCGCCCAACTGTCGCCATCGCGGAAAAGAGCCGAGATCGGCAGGCGCAGCACATCCTCGCCACGCCACTCGACGATCCGCAGGAAGACACGGAAACCATGGCCCAGCGCCTCGCGTTCTGCTTCCTCCGTGACGAATTCCAGCACCGCGCGCACGCGCTGTTCTTCGATGCCCAGCGCGCTGATCTTGGTGAAGCCCGCGGGTTCGATCACCCGCACACGCGCCTGCAAATCCCCGGCCCCGCCCCAGCGCTCGACATAGGCCGAGGCACCGGTAGACAGCCGCACCGCATCTGTCGAGAGCAGTTCCACCTCGACCTCCAGGTCGCCAGTCCGGCCAACGGACAAGAGCGGCGTGCCCGACCCCACCATGCGCGCGCTTTCGCTTTCGACGCTCAGAACGGCCCCGCTTACCGGGGCGAGCAGCGAGATGCAGCAGGCCGCGCCCTCCGCCCCTCCGGTCGCGTCCGGCTCGATCAGCACCGCGCGCTGCGCGGCCAGTTCGGCTTCGCGCATCGCAAGGGTGGCATGCGCGCTTTCCAGCGTCGCCGCCGCGCGGTCCAGCTCCAGTTCCGCCTCGTCCAACTGCGCCTGGCTCACCGTACCGCGCGAATGCAGCCCGTTCACGCGGGTCAGCTGGACCTGGGCAAACCCGAGGTCGGCCTCGGCAATCGCCACCTGTGCCTCGGCCAGGGCCACGGCGGCTTCGGCCTGGGCCACGGCGGCTTCAGCCTGGCTGCGCGACCGGTCATCCAGGAAAGCGGGCTCCCCCGGTTCGATCCGCGCCACCACGGTTTCCCCGGCCACCACCGCATCGCCGACCGAGACCGGGCTGCGCAGCACGCGCCCCGCCACCGGGGCCGAAACGTCAAACACGTCGCGAATGCGCGTCTCACCCTCGGCGTTCACGGTTACTTCCATCACGCCGCGCTCCAGCACGGCCATGTCCACGGGCACCTCTTCGGGCTGCAAGGCCACCCAGGCAAAACCGCCGACAGCGGCCAGCCCGACGGCGCCCAGAAGAATCTGTCTCATGCCTGCCATCGTCTTACTCCCGTGTTTTCATTACCGCGACCAGGTCCATCCGGTCGATCCGCCGCCGCACGATCAGGGCCGAGACGACCGAGGCCGCCACCACCACCAGAACGGCGCGTACATAGGTGTCCCGCGTGATGACCAGCGGGATCGAATAGAGGTCGCTGTCAAAGCTTGCAACCATGCCTGCCGCCAGTCCCGCCCCCATCCACAGCCCGATGGGGATCGCCACCAGGGTCAGGATCGCCAGCTCGCCCAGAAGGATGTAGCTCACCTCGCCCCGGGTAAAGCCCAGAATGCGCAGGGAGGCGAGCTCGCGCGCCCGTTCCGACAGCTGGATGCGCGCCGAGTTGTAGACCACCCCGATTGCTATCAATGCGGCCAGCAGTGAGTTGATCGTGGTCGTCATGCCCGCGTTTTCTGCGATCGTGTCGTCAAAGCTCTGCCGGATGCGCGACATCAGGGTCACGCCGCTGATCGCTGGTGTGTCCTTCACGGCCTCATAAAGCGCGGGCGCCGCCGCCTCGTCGATTTCCAGGTTCGCTCCGGTTACGCGGGGGGCCACGTTCAACAGCCGCGCCAGCGCTTCGGCATCCATCCAGGCGCCAAGGCCGAAATACTGTTTCACCACGCCGGTCACGACGACCTCATGCCGGGCTTCACGCATTTGCAGGAACTCGACCTCCAGTACGTCACCCACCTGCGCATCCAGATGCCCGGCCAGACGGCGCGACAGGACAACGCCGTTTTCCGGCCTGATCAGATCACCGCTTTCCGCATCGAACACCCGCGACAGGTCATTGCCCACGCGCAGAGCAGAAATGCCAACATTACGCGCGCGTGGCCCATGGGTCAGCTCGGCGGCCAGATCCCAGCTGCCCTCGGCCAGCATGACCCCGGGCAGGTTCGCCACGTCCTCCAACACCGCCTCGGGCCGCTCCAGCGCGAAGGTCAGTACCGCATCCTGACGGTTCACCTGCGAGAAACTGACATCCAGCAACTCGTCCATGGCGTCGAACATGAACATCGAGGCCACCATCACCGCCGCCGAAGTTGCAATGCCCAGGCTGGTCAGGGCCGCGCGCAGGGGCCAGCGACCGATGGCGCGCAAAATCATCATGGTCGTTTGACGCGGCCGCAACAGAAGCACGACCCGGTCCAGCAGGCCCCGGCGGAATCGGGTCGGCGCCGGCGGGCTCATCGCCACCGCCGGGCGCAGCACCGCCACCCGGCGCACCGCAAACACCGCGCCCAGCACCGCCGCCATCAGCCCGGCCGCACCCGAGATCACCCAGGTCGTCGGGTATTGCACGAAGACCAGGTAGGGGAAGTGAAAGAACTGCTGATACAGCACCGCCATGCCCCGCCCGGCCCAGAGGCCAAAGCCCCAACCCAGCAATACGCCGATAGCTCCGATCAGCAGGGCCAGCTTCACGTAATGCCAGGCGACTTCCCGGTCGTGATACCCCAGCGCCTTCAAGAGCCCGATCTGCTCGCGCTCCAAGGCAATCAGCCGCCCCAGAACCATGTTCACCAGGAAGGCCGAGATCACCAGGAAGATCGGCGGCACCACCCGTGCCATGACATCCAGCTGCTTCAGCTCGCCATCCAGAAAGGCGTTGGACACCTGGTCCTTGCGCAGGACCGCGCCCGTGCCGCCATGGGGTTTCAGGATCTCCTCGACCGCATCGGCAACCTCGTCCGGTTGCGCCCCGCGGGTCAGCGACAGGCTGACCGAGTTGAACGCCCCGTCCAGGTCAAACACCGCGCCCAGCACATCCTCGGCCATCCACAGAATCGCAAATCGCCGGTCATCGGGCATCAGCGCCCCCGGACCGATATTGTAGATGAACTCCGGTGTCAGCGCCGAGCCGACAATTGTCACCACGCGCTTTTGCCCGTTCAGAGTGACCTGGAAGCTGTCCCCCAGCCCGAAGCCGTTTGCCAGCGCAAAGGTTTCGTTCACCAGAACCTCGTCTCCCCGCCCTGCCGCCGGGAAACGCCCGCTGCGCAAAAGCGGCACGTTCAAAAGGGGATCGGACGTAATGGGCAAGGACAGCACCTGCCCCATCGCCGGTTCGATCACCCCCGCGATGTCCAGGATCGCGAACTGGCTGATGCGCGGCTCAACCCGTGCCACGCCCTCGATTTCGGCGAGTTGCCCGGCCACCGACAGCGGAGCCCGCCGAACGGCGGACCAGATATCCGCCATCCGGTTGCGTTCGTAGAACGTGTCGCGCGTCTCGATCAGCGAGCGCTGCGTACCCACCGACATGACCATGATCATCACCCCGGTCGCCAGCACGGCGCCAATCGCCAGGCTCTGCGCCCAGAGCCGCCGAATGTCCCGTACCAGTTTGCGATCCAGAACCCGCATGGCTCACCACACGATCTCGGACGGGTGGACGCGGGTGTCATTGGTGACGATCTCGCTGATATTGCCGTCCGCGAACAGGATCACCCGATGCGCCATCGCACGAATGCCCGCATTGTGGGTAATGACCACGGTGGTGGTGCCCAGGTCGGTATTGATCCGGTCCAGGGCCTCCAGCACCTGCACCCCGGTCTTGCTGTCCAGCGCCCCCGTGGGTTCATCGCAAAGCAGAACTTCGGGCCGCTTGGCAATCGCGCGCGCAATGGCGACGCGCTGCTGTTCGCCCCCCGACATCTCGGCCGGGAAATGGTCCATGCGATGGTCCAGCCCAACCCGCTCCAGCGCCTCCTCGGGACGCATCGGGTTGCGCGAAATCTCTGTCACCAGGGCCACGTTTTCGCGCGCCGTCAGGCTGGGCACCAGATTGTAGAACTGGAAAACGAAACCCACGTGGTCGCGGCGATATCGAGTCAGAGCCCGGTCTTTCATCGCCGTCAATTCCTGATCCCTGAACCACGCCTGCCCGCCCGTGGCACTGTCCAACCCGCCCAGAATGTTCAACAGCGTCGACTTGCCCGAGCCCGAAGCACCGAGCAGCACCGCCAGTTCGCCCGAGAACAGCTCCACATTCACCCCGCGCAGCGCCTGCACCTCCACTGCGTCCGTGCGGTAGATCTTGGTAATTCCCGACGTGTGAAATATCCGCTCTGCCATCGGACCTCCTTGACGCAATCATGACGCGAGAAACCGGGCGCAACAATGATGTGGCGCAATCGGGCCGAACTACAAGAGCCCGCGCTACAGAGTCGCAGCGCCATCCCTCTCCTTATCTTGCCAAAAATATCCTGGGGGAGTCCCGGGACCCGGGACGGGGGCAAAGCCCCCAGCGGCGCTTCCCGTACAAAAAAAGTGCTACGCCCAATCCGTCGCACGCCTCTCTGATGCGCAGCTGCAGGGCGGGAGCCCGCCTTTCAGATCACGCGCAGCTCTGAATCCATGCCGCCCCTCGCCAGCCGCGCGAAGCCGAAATCCGACAAGTCCAGCGTGCGGTATTCGCCGTGAAGGATCCACTCCGCCACACCCCGCCCCATCGCCGGGGCCTGCTGGAACCCATGCCCCGAGAAGCCGTTGACGAAGAGAAAGTTCTCCAGCTCCGGATGCGGCCCCAGCACCGCGTTCTGATCCACCGTGTTGAAGGCATAATGCCCGACCCAGGAGTTCACCACGCGCAATGCCTCGAATTGCGGAATGCGGGTCGCCACGGCGGGCCAGGCCTTCTGCTCCCAAAGCGAGAAGTCCTCGACAAAGTCATCCGGCTCAACCGCCGGATCCTCGTCCGGCGTCGCGCCGATCATGTAGTATCTGCCGTCGGTGCGCACGTGCACACCCGAGGGGTCGATGGTCAACGGCAGGTCCTGTCCCAGCGGACTGGCCGCCTCCACCACCCATGTGTAGCGTTTGCGCGGTTCGACCGGCAGCTCAAGCCCCGCCATCGCCGCCACACGACCCGCGCGCGGCCCCGCCGCGTTCACCACCATGCCACAGGCCACTTCACCGCCCGAGGCCAGATCGACCGCGACCACCCTCCCGGCCTCGCAGCGCATACCGACCACCTCGTCATGCAGGAATTCGACACCCCGCTCGCGCGCCAGGCGCCGCCACCAGTCGAACATGGTGGTGCCGTCGAAATAGCCCTCGTTCACCGGATTGTGACTGCCCAGAACAATGCCGTCGAGGTCATAGAACGGGTATTGCGCTGCAAGCTCATCCGGGGTCAAGAGTCGGGTTGCCGCGCCCAGCCCGGCCTGCATGTGCTGGTTCACACGCAGGGTTTCGGCAGCCGCTTCATCCCCCGCCAGATACATGTATCCGAAGGCATGCATATGGATCTCCGGCACCCGCTCATCGCCCATGCGCGCGCGGAAATTCTTCACGTAATCAACACCATATTGGCTGACCCGCACATTCAGCGGGGTCGAGAACTGCATCCGGATACAGCTGTTGGTATGTGCCGTGGAACAGGTCAGGTAGCTGGGGTCGCGTTCGATGACCAACACCCGCCCGTCAAACCCGGGGTCCGAGATCAGATGCCACGCCACCGAAGACCCGATCATCGCGCCCCCGACAATCACCACATCATAGCTGTCCTGCACCTGCGCCTCCCTGCTGCAACCCGACCGCTGACAAACCGCGTGCCATGAGCGCGGCAGAAAAGCAATCCGCGCGCAGTCCAGACAGCAAAAGAGGCCGAGGCGGCGCCTGCACGAAATTGTTGCTCTGCGCCGTCCCTGTGGTACCCGCGGCCGGACTCGAACCGGCACGGCCTGTACGGCCTGGAGATTTTAAGTCTCCTGTGTCTACCATTCCACCACGCGGGCATTGGGCTGGGGCCCTGATGCGGGGACAATAGCGCGGAGGAAACGAGTGTCCAGAGGGCTCAGCGCTCGCTGGTCAGAAAGGCGCGTTCCGGCAGCCAGGGGTTCAGCTCCAGCGCCGCGCGCAGGGTGTCCTGCGCCTCGGTCTCGCGGCCCAATGCGCGCAGGGTCAGGAAACGTCCCGCCATCGCCGCCACGTGCAGGGGCGAGCGTTCCAGCGCCGCGTCGAGGTCAGGCAGGGCCAGTGCAAAGTCGCCCAGAAGGAAATAGGCGAAAGCGCGTTGGTTGTAGCCTTCGGCATAGTCCGGACAGTAGGAAATCAGTTCGGAGAACAGCCGTTCGGCACCGACCAGGTCGGATTGCCGCAAACGCGCCCGACCATTTTCCAGCAGGGTTTGCGCATGGTCATCCGGCGCCCGGGTCCAGAGTGCCCACATGTCCCCGGTCACGGCCCGCGCGGCGCGCTCATCCGGCGCCGCCCGCGCCTCATCGATCAAGACGCGCAGCGGCGCGTCGATTTCGGGTGCAGCCGGGCAGTTTGCAAACGCGGGCCCGGCCAGAAGGGCAAAGACAATCCAACGCATAGTTCCATCCTGCCCGAGCATCCCGTGCGGTCAACTCACATCGCCGAGAGGGCCCTCCTTCACCGCCTGCATCGCCACATGTGTGGTCGAATGGGCCACATGGGGCAAGGAGGATATCGCCTCGCCCAGCACCCGGCGATAGTCGCGCATGTCGCGGCAGCGCACTTTCAACAGGTAGTCGAATTCCGCCGCCAGCATGTGGCATTGTTCGACCTCGGGGATCTTCACCACACCCGCGTTGAAGGCCGACAACGCCGCCTCGCGGGTGTCGCTGAGCTTGACCTCGACAAAGGCCACGTGGTCCCGGCCGATGCGAATCGGGTCGATCAGCGCGCGGTAGCCTGTGATGACCCCATCCGCTTCCAGCCGCCGCAGCCGCGCCTGGGTCGGGCTTTTCGACAGTCCTATGCGCCGGGCGAGCTCGGTGATCGGCAAGCGCCCCTCGGTGGACAGGATCTCTAGAATCATCCGATCGTGTCGGTCCAGCCGCGCTTCTCCTTCTTCCCGCATTTCACCCCCCACTTCGGTCACTTCGCCTTCAACGGACATAATTTCAGGAAACCCGTCCGCCATGCAAGGGGTAATATAGGCGTAACGGAGAGAACACCCATGACCCATCGCTTTACCATCGACAGCCTGAAATACGCCCCGGAAGCGGCCCGTGTGGCCGAGATGATTGCCCTGGCCAATCTGGATGAAACGGCCCGCGCCCGGATTTCCGCCCGGGGCGCAGAGCTCGTGCGACAGATCCGTGAGAGCTCGGACCCCGGGTTGATGGAGGTTTTCCTGGCCGAATACGGGTTGTCGACCGACGAGGGCATTGCGCTGATGTGCCTGGCCGAAGCGCTGCTGCGCGTGCCAGACGCGGATACGATCGACGCACTCATTGAAGACAAGATCGCCCCCTCCGACTGGGGCCGTCACAAGGGACAGTCGACCTCGGCACTGGTCAATGCATCGACCTGGGCGCTGATGCTGACCGGCAAGGTTCTGGAAGATGCCGAACCGGGCGTGCTGGGCACTCTTCGGGGCGCAGTGAAACGGCTGGGCGAACCGGTCATCCGCACCGCCACCGGCCGTGCGATGAAAGAAATGGGCGCGCAGTTCGTGCTGGGAGAAACCATTGAAAAGGCGATGAAACGCGGGCAGGCGATGGAGGAAAAGGGCTATACCTATTCCTACGACATGCTGGGCGAGGCCGCGCGCACGGATGCCGATGCACGCCGTTACCAGATGGCCTATGCCAATGCGATTTCCGAGATCGCCGTGGCCTGCAAGGCAGACGACATCCGCAACAACCCGGGCATCTCGGTCAAGCTCTCGGCGCTGCATGCGCGCTATGAGCGGGCCCAGAAGGACCGGGTGATGCGTGAGCTGGTGCCGCGGGTCTCGTCGCTGGCGCAACTGGCCAAGGCCGGGAACATGGGCTTCAACATCGACGCCGAGGAGGCCGATCGCCTGTCGCTGTCGCTGGACGTGATCGAGGCGGTCCTCGCCGATCCGGCGCTGGCCGGTTGGGACGGGTTCGGCGTGGTGGTGCAGGCCTATGGCCAGCGCACCGGTGCGGTTCTGGACCAGCTCTACGAGCTGGCAACGCGCCATGACCGCAAGATCATGGTGCGCCTGGTGAAAGGGGCCTATTGGGACAGCGAGATTAAGCTGGCCCAGGTCGAAGGGCTGGACGCCTTCCCGGTCTTTACGTCGAAAGCGGCCACCGATGTGAGCTACATCGCCAATGCGCGCAAACTGCTGGGCCTGACCGATCGTATCTACCCGCAGTTCGCCACACACAACGCCCATACCGCCGCCGCCATTCTGGACATGGCCGGGGACAAGCAGGCCTTTGAATTCCAACGTCTTCACGGCATGGGCGAGCGCCTGCACGACATCATCCTGACGGCGGAAAGCACCCGCTGCCGCATCTATGCCCCGGTCGGCGCCCACCGCGACCTGTTGGCCTATCTGGTCCGTCGCCTGCTGGAGAACGGCGCCAACAGCTCCTTCGTGAACCAGATCGTGGACGAGGACGTGCCCCCCGAGGAGGTCGCCGCCTGCCCCTTCGATGCGCTTGAAGCAGAGCACCCGCATATCCCCACCGGGCCCGAGCTTTTCGCCCCTGCCCGCGCGAATTCCAAGGGGCTCGACCTGACTCACGAGCCGCACCTGGAACAGATCGAGGCCGCCCGCGCGCCCTTCCGCGAGGTGGTCTTCGCCGCCGAACCGCTGATCGCCGGCGAAGTCGAGGGTGGCGAGGACTGGGAGGTCATCAACCCCAGTGACGGCAGCGCCGTTGGCACCCTGACCCCGGCCTCGGCCAAGGACGTTCAAACCGCGCTGGCTGCCGCCATCCGGTGGGAGGCAGACGCCGCCACCCGCGCCGAGGTGCTGAACAAGGCCGCCGACCTCTACGAGGCGCACCTGGGTCCGTTTTTCGCGCTGCTGGCGCGCGAGGCGGGCAAGACGCTGCCGGACTGCCAGGGAGAGCTGCGCGAAGCCGTTGATTTCCTGCGCTATTATGCCTCGCGCATCCCGACGCTCGATGCCCCGGCCCGCGGTATCTTTACCTGCATCTCGCCGTGGAACTTCCCGCTGGCGATCTTTACCGGGCAAATCGCGGGCGCGCTGGCCGCTGGCAATGGCGTGCTGGCGAAACCCGCCGAACAGACTGGGCTGATCGCCTTCGAAGCCACGAAACTGCTGCACCAGGCGGGCGTCCCGCGCGAAGTTCTGCAACTGTTGCCCGGCGATGGCCTCACGGTGGGCGCCGCTCTGACCGGCGACGCACGGGTGAACGGCGTGGCCTTTACCGGCTCGACCGAAACCGCGCAGATCATCCGCCGCGCCATGGCTGAACACATGTCCCCCGAGGCGCCGCTGATTGCCGAAACCGGGGGCTTGAATGCGATGATCGTCGATTCGACCGCCCTGCCCGAACAGGCGGTGGCCGATGTGCTGGCGTCGAGCTTCCAAAGCGCCGGTCAGCGCTGCTCGGCCCTGCGCTGCCTTTATGTGCAGGACGATATCGCTGACGGGTTCCTCGCCATGCTCAAGGGCGCGATGGCCGAACTGAAACAGGGCAACCCCTGGGATCTCTCGACCGATCTGGGACCGGTGATCGACGACGAGGCCTTTGAGAGCATCGCCTCCTATGCCGCGGGCTGCGACACGCTGGTTGCAAACCGCCCACCAACTGGCGGCAAGTTCATCCCACCCACCGCGATTTCCGTGAAGGGTATCAACGATCTCGAGCGCGAGGTTTTCGGCCCGATCCTGCATGTCGCCCGGTTCAGGGCCGAGGATCTGGACCGCGTGATCGACGATATCAACTGGCGTGGCTACGGGCTGACCTTCGGGTTGCACACCCGGATTGACGATCGCGTACAGCACGTGGCCGACCGGTTGCAGGTCGGCAACACCTATGTGAACCGCAACCAGATCGGCGCTGTGGTGGGCAGCCAGCCATTTGGCGGCGAGGGTCTGTCCGGCACCGGCCCCACGGCGGGTGGTCCCGACTACCTGAAACGGTTCTGCGCCGATGACAGGCCGCGGGTCGAGGCGCCGGACAGCCCGCGCATGGACCTGACCGACGTGACCGTCGCCCTGGCCCAGGTCACACCGCCACCCGGCATCGTGACCACCCAGGACCTGCCCGGCCCGACCGGGGAGCTCAACCGCCTGACCACCCTGCCCCGCCAGCCCTTCCTCTGCATGGGACCCGGTGAAGCTGCGCAGGCGCAGGCCAATGCCGTCGAAGCGGCCGGTGGCCAGGCTGTTCTGGCCGACAGACTCCCGGCCTATCACCTTGAAACCATTCACGAAATAGGTGGAGTAATCTGGTGGGGCGATGACGGGACCGCGCGTGAGATCGTACGGGCCCTGGCCGCGCGCCCGGGGGCGATCCTGCCGCTGATCACCGGAACGCCGCGGGCCGACCACGTGCTGGCCGAACGGCATCTCTGCGTCGACACCACCGCCTCCGGCGGCAATGCCGAACTGCTGGCCGCCAACGCTTGACGCCCTCACGCGGATCGGGGAGTTTGACCCCATGTTCCCGATCCGCGACCACAACCCGTCCGAACGAACCCCCTATGTCACCTATGCGCTGATGGCGGCGAACATCGTTGTGTTCCTGTTCATGACCACATCGCTGGAAGGGGACCGGGCACTGGCGCTTTTCTACTGGGACTGGGGGCTTGTGCCCGCCAAGGTCAGCGAGGGCATGGGCTACGGCGGCTTTGTCAGCTCGATGTTCCTGCACGGCGGCTTCATGCATCTGGCAGGCAACATGTTGTTTCTGTTCATCTTTGGCGACAACCTGGAAGACGAGCTTGGCCACCTGGGCTTCATCCTCTTCTATCTCGCCTCGGGCCTGGGCGCCGCAGGTCTGCAATTTGCCGCGGATCCAACCAGCCTGGCGCCGATGATCGGCGCCTCGGGGGCGATCGCGGGGGTAATGGGGGGCTACCTGCTGCTGTTTCCGCGGGCGCGGGTCGATGTGCTGATCATCTTCATCGTCTTTTTCAAGATTTTCCCGGTGCCCGCCTGGCTGATGCTGGTGGTCTGGTTCGGGCTGCAACTGTTCAACGGCGCGGCCGGGGCGGACGCAGGCGTGGCCTACTGGGCCCATGCCGGGGGCTTTGTCGTCGGCTTCCTGTGGGTGCTGCCCAAGTGGCTGCGCGAAGGCGGGCCCGCATTCTGGCGCCGCAGCCAGGGCCACCCGGACCATCCTGCCGCGCGCTACAGCCGCACGGGCATCCCGGTGGTCCGCCGCCGGAAATAGGACCGGGTGTCGAGATCCCCACCGCTACGACACTCAATCGTAGGGGTTTACATCCCTGTTGGCCATGTAGGAGGACAAATTGTCGCCAACTTCCGGTACACTCGACCCGACCGTAAAGCCTGCTGCCAGGCCCATTCCAACAACCACCGCGGTCAAGGCAACCCAGTCCACGGTCACGGCACCGCTCTCGTCTCGGACGAACTTCGCCCGGAAGTTATAAAAAATACGCATCATGCCGTTCAATCTGCCATCGAAATCCGGCGAAATTGCGGCCAGCCATGACATGGGTCCGGGGAACCCGCCGAATTCGGCTCAAGAATCGCGAATGACTTTCGAGAATTTTTCGAAAATCGGTTCGTTCCCGCAAACCACCTCGCCATCCTCGAGAAGGCTGCCTGCGGGGTCCAACGGCTCGATCAACCCGCCCGCTTCGCGCACGATGACGATGCCCGCGGCGATATCCCAGGCGTTCAGGCGGCGTTCCCAGAACCCGTCGTAGCGGCCCGCAGCGACATAGGCCATGTCAAGCGCGGCAGCGCCCCAGCGGCGCACCCCGGCGCAGGCCGGCATCAGGCGCGCCAAGTCCTGCAGGGTGGCCGGCAGGTCCGAGCGTCCACCGAAGGGCAGCCCGGTGGCAAAGATCGATTCGATCATGCGGTTGCGGCCCGAGACGCGCAGCCGGCTTTCATTGAGCCAGGCCCCCGCGCCTTTTTCGGCATAGAACATCTCGTCCTTGGCGGCGTCGAAGACCACGCCCGCGACGATCTCGCCCTTGTGTTCAAGCGCGATCGAAATCGCCCAATGCGGCAGACCATGCAGGAAGTTCGTGGTGCCATCCAGCGGGTCGACGATCCAGCGACGGGTCGGGTCCGTGCCAGGGGTCTCACCGCTCTCTTCGGCCAGCCAGCCATAGTTCGGGCGCGCTTCCATCAGCTCTTCGCGAATGATCTTTTCGGCGGCGATATCGGCGCGGCTGACAAAGTCCCCCGCCCCTTTCATCGAGACCTGCAGGTTCTCGACCTCGCGGAAATCCTTCACCAGGCTGCGCCCGGCTTTCCGGGCGGCCTTGATCATCACGTTCAGGTTTGCACTGCCTTGCATGGGACGGCTCCTTAGACTCAAGCCGCGCGTATACGCGGCGCGGGGCCGCTTGCCAAGCCTTCACGCACGCTGGAGCTTAACTGGCTCTGTCCGGGCCAGCCGGATCATATGGGCGATATAGGGTTTCAGGGCATCCTCTTCGCGCGTGGCAGCATACATGCGCTTGGACAGGCCCGCTTCGGTGATCGGTTTTGTAATGTAATCCGGGTTGTATTTCACGTCCCTCAGCACCCAGTCGGGCAGCACCGTGACCCCGCGTCCCGCGGCAACCAGCATCAGGATAACCTCGGTCAGCTCGACTTGACGCTGCGCGCGGGGTTCGACCCTGGCGGGTGTCAGAAGCGCGGTGAAGATGTCCAGTTTTGAGCGTTCCACCGGATAGGTGATCAGCATTTCCTCCTCGAAATCCTCGGGTGTGATGAACTCGCGATCGGCCAGACGATGGGTGGCGGGTGCCACGAACCGGGGTTCGTAGTCGAACAGCGGCGAATAGGTGATCCCGGGTGTGTCGACCGGGTCCGAGGTCACGACGAAGTCGACCTCCTCGCGCCGCAGCGCCTCCAGCGCGTCAAAGGCCAGGCGCATGCGGATGTCCACGTCAACCTCGGGCCAGGCATGGCGGAACCCGTCGAGCACCGGAAACAGCCATTCGAAACAGGCGTGGCATTCGATCGCGATATGCATTCGCCCCGAACGGCCGGATTTCAGCGCGCGGAATTCTTCCTCCAGCGCGGCAACCTCGGGCAGGATGCGTTCGGCCAGACGGAGGAGCTTCATCCCCGCCGGGCTGAGCTTCATCGGTTTCGAGCGGCGGTGAAACAGCTCCATCCCCACCTGCTCCTCCAGCCCTTTGACCTGGTGGGACAGGGCTGACTGGGTGATATGCAGCATGTCGGCAGCCCGCGCGAGCCCACCCGCTTCGTGGATCGCGCGAATGGTGCGCAGGTGGCGGAATTCGAGATACATGTGTGATCCTCATGATCTTCGTGAGAATTATGAATTTGTTTCACAGATGGGGATCAGGCACAAGAGGGCAACCCAAACCAAAGGTGCCCCGATGACCACGCCCCGTATCTCGTTCGAATTCTTCCCGCCGCAATCGCTCGACGCGTCGTTCCGGCTCTGGGACACCGTGCGTGAACTGGCTCCGCTGGACCCGAGCTTTGTCTCGGTCACGTATGGGGCGGGCGGCACCACCCGGGACCTGACCCATGAGGCCGTCGGCACGATCCACCGCAATTACGGTCTGAATGTCGCGGCACATCTGACCTGCGTCGAAGCGTCCCGTGAAGAAACGCTGGAGATCGCCCGAGGCTACGCCAAACAGGGCGTACGCGAGATCGTGGCGCTGCGCGGGGATGCCCCCAAGGGGGCCGAACGGTTCACACCGCATCCCGAAGGCTTCGCCAATTCGCTCGAACTGATCGAGGCGTTGGCGGGCGAAGGGTTCGACATTCGCGTCGGCGCCTATCCCGAACCGCACCCGGATGCCGCGGATACCGCTGCCGACGTGGCCTGGCTGAAGCGCAAGGTGGATGCCGGCGCGACCTCGGCCATCACCCAGTTCTTCTTCGAGCCCGACACGTTCTTCCGCTTCCGCGACGCCTGCGAGAAGGCCGGGATCGACGTGCCGATCATCCCCGGTATCCTGCCGATCGAAAACTGGGACGGCGTGAAGCGCTTCGCCCGGCGCTGCGGCACCCAGGTGCCCGCATGGCTGGACGATGCCTATGCCAAGGCCAAACGTGACGACCGCGAGGATCTGCTGTCCACCGCGCTCTGCACGGAGCTCTGCAGCGAGCTGATCGACGGCGGGGTCGAAGACCTGCATTTCTACACGCTGAACAAGCCCGCCCTGACCCGTGTGGTGGCTCACGCTCTGGGGATCACCCCTCAGATTCAGCTGCGCGACGTCGCCTGATCCAGGCGCGGGACGCCGCGTCCCGGACAGGCGGAAGCCAACGTCACTCTTGCCCGGTGCGCTCCCCACCCCAGCCTCCTGCTGATACGTCCAAGGAGCGCTCCAACGAACTTCGCGCCCAAACCCGAATAGTTGCTGGACCGGGATAGCCTTCTGTCCTTGTCCGGGCTAGAGTTCATGCAGGGAATCCTGAATGGCACCTTGCCCGCTCCGCCGATCAGCCGGGTCCTGAACTACGACCTGCACAGCGTCGAAGAGGGCCGCGTGTCCTTTCGCTGCACGCCGGGGTTCGACCATAGCAACCCGATGGGCACGGTCCATGGCGGCTGGTACGGTACGCTGGCGGACAGCTGCATGGCCTGCGCGGTGATGACCCTGGTGCCCAAGGGATCGACCTATACGACGCTGGAGTTCAAGACCAACATCATCCGCCCGATCAAGCCGGGCACCGAGATCGAGGCAGTGGGCACTTCGCAACACTCCGGCCGCTCGACCGGTGTCGCCGTGTCCGAGTTGCGCGGGGTCGAGGATGGAAAGCCCTATGCCACCGGGTCGACCACCTGCATTGTCATGAAGATGCGTTAAGGCACACGGGCTCAGTGACCGTGGCGCAGGGTGCCGGGCGGCTGCACCGGTGAGGCGCTGCGCATGCGGCCTGCCTTGAACAGCCGCTCGGACGGGTCCAACCCGACTTTGCGCTTGTGGCGATAGACGAACATCTTGCCCCACCCCCGCCTTGTGCCGGTCGAAGGAGCGTTCGCATCGCAGGGAAACCGGTCGCGCCATCCCTGCGGCAATTCAATCCCGTGCCCTTCCAGCTTGCCCAGCATCCAGACCAGCGGGATATTCGCGAGCTGACGTGCGGGGTGGAACCCGCCCAGCTGTCCGCCGATGTCCCCATGGGTGCCGCGGAACCAGACCTGTTCGACCCGCCCGCCCCAATCACCATTGCTGCTCCACAACACCGGTTCGAAGGCATCGCGTGTCTCGTCCAGGGCCAGGGCGTGATACCCGTGTCGGATCGAGCTGCCCAGGTGGGTGGAGTGGAACCGGTGCAACGGCTCGAACCAGCGCCAGACAAGCGGCCAGCGCAGGCCCAGCGCCTTTACCGTGTCCCAGACACCGATCATTTCGATCGTGGCCTCCTCGTGGCAGTAAAGCTCGGCAAACCGTGACGACGCAGCGCTTTCCGGGTCGTTCTGGTAATGGCGGTAGACTTCGCGCACGTTGCGTTCGGTGGCATGTTCCGGTTTCAGAAGGCCAATCATGTCGATCACCCCGGCCAGCGAGCGTACGGCAAAGGCGCCGCGTGAGTATCCCATCAGGAAAATCCGGTCCCCGGGGCGATAGCGCGAGGCCAGGAACCCGTAGGCACGGCGGATCTGGCGGTTGATCCCCACCCCGGTCGCCACGTGCCACGAGTGTTTCCAGGTTTCGAACTGGATGCCGGCCTCGTACATGATCGACAGGCGCGCACTTGCCGGTGCGTCACAAAGCAGGCGGTAGGTCAGGCCGGCATTGGTCTCTTCCCCCGGATCGAGCGTGGACATGGTGCCGTCCAGGATCACCACGTGGTTCACCCGCCCCCGCACCGGACGGGCGGGGCTTCGCGTCTGGACCTTGCCGACGAGCCATTTCCTGATGCGCTCGAACACGCGCTGCTGCTCCTGTATCATCCCACCATCTTGGCGCGGACAGGGTAAACCGGTGGTTAACCCCCCGCGTTATACAAACGTGCCGTGCCAGGCGGGACCTGTCCAGAGCGTCAGTTGCCCGCTGACCGAACCGTGATCACGCGAATGGCGCCATACCCGTTGAACCGGGTGACGGTCGCGGTGGAATAGGCGCCCATCCCCCCAAAGATCAGATAGTCCCCCTCGTTCAGGGCCTCTGGCAACCGCAGGGCGCCCGGCAAGCGGTCGACACTGTCGCAGGTCGGGCCGTAGACGATACGCTCCATCGTCGGGCCGGTGACGCCGGAACCATCGGGGCGGACCACGCTGACCCGTTCGACCACACCGATCAGAAGGGCTTCGGCAAATCCGCCATAAATGCCGTCATTGATGAAAATCGACCCGCATTCGCGCACCGACTTGACCCGTGTGGCCAAGGCGTAGGCCTCGGCCACCATGGCGCGCCCCGGTTCACAGACCAGGGTCGGGGCTTTGCTGCCGAAAGCCTCGGCCACGGAGGTGTGGATGGCGTCGAAAATCGCCTCGAGATCCGGCACCACCCCCCTATTGGCGGCAAATCCCCCCCCCACGTTCAGCCGCGCCAGACGCACATCCGCCCGCTCGGCCACGTCGGCGCAGGTCTGGATATAGGCGGTCCATGCGGCGGGATCGGCACATTGCGTACCGGGGTGGAAAGTCATGGACGGGGTAAACCCGGCCTCGGCCACCGCCTTCAAGAGGCGTACGCAGCCATCCGGATCCTCGCCGAACTTCTCACCGAAGTCATAGGCCGCCCCTTCGACCGGCAGGCGCAAGCGAACCGAAACCTCGACCCCTTCTGGAGGCACGATTCCTATCAGCTTGGCCAACTCGCTCATGCCATCGACCGAATAGGAACACACACCCATAGCCGCCGCCTCGCGGATTTCGGCGGGGCTGCGCACCGGGTTGTTATAATGCAGATCCGCCGATGCGCTGATCGCACGCATCTTGCGCATCTCGGCGGGGCTCGCCACGTCGAAACCGCTTATGCCCGCGGCCAGCAGGTTCTCGATCACCACGCGGGCGTCATTTGCCTTGACTGCATAGGTCACAATGCCGTCGAACCCGGCCAGAAACCGGCGCGCCGTGTCCTGCAGGACCGACGGGGCGAAATAGAGCACCGGATGCTCCGGATGCTCGGCTTTCAGATGGGTCAGGGCCGTGGGCCAGATCGACAGGGGTCTGCTCATGAGTTTGATCCTTCGGGTGAACCGTCGCGCTTTCCTTCAGTTTTCAGGCTGAGTCCGGCGATTTCTAGTGGCGGAAATGACAAAATGTCGCATACCATACGACAAAACGACGCCTAGAGACGACACATGGACGACACAGACCGCGAATTGCTCGCTCAACTCGAAGGAAACGCCCGTCTGCCGGTGGCCACCCTGGCCCGGCGGCTGGGACTGGCACGATCAACTGTACAGGCCCGAATCGAACGGCTTGAGGAACGCGGTATAATCGCGGGCTATGCGCTGAAACTGGGCGATGGCGCAAGAGGGGATCAGATTCACGCCACCGTATTGTTGTCATTGGAGCCACGCTCGACCCCGGCGGTGCTGGCGCGGCTGAAGACCCTGACAACGGTCGAGGTCGCCCATACCGCCTCCGGACGGTTCGACATGGTGTTGAAGCTGGCCGCCCGCTCGACCGCCGAACTGGACGCCGCGCTGGATGCAATCGGCGAGATTGACGGGGTCAAGAGCTCGGAAAGCCTCATACATCTCTCGACCCGGATTGACCGTTTGGGCTAAAAACGGCGGTGAACCGCCACCCCAATTTTGACGAAATCTACTGATAAAGCTTCCGCGCCCACCGCGTTATGGTGAGCAGTTCTTTCAAGGGATAGCGACATGCAGGTACAAGCCGTTTCCACCACACCCATCGACGGGCAGAAGCCCGGCACGTCCGGGCTGCGCAAGAAAGTGACCGAGTTCAGCACACCCGGGTATCTGGAAAATTACGTCCAGGCCATCTTTGACGCCTGGGGGGCTGAGGGCAAAACCCTCGTGCTGGGCGGTGACGGGCGTTTCTTCAACAAGGCGGCGATGGCGACGGTGCTGCGCATGGCGGCGGCCAACGGGGTGACGCGCATGATCGTCGGTCGGGACGGGCTTCTGTCCACCCCCGCCGCGTCGCATCTCATCCGCACCCGCCAGGCCGATGGCGGGCTGATCCTGTCGGCCAGCCACAACCCGGGCGGGCCCGACGGGGACTTCGGCCTGAAGCTGAACGTTGCGAGCGGCGGTCCCGCCCCCGAGGCCGTGACGGACGCGATCTTTGCGGCCAGTGGCGCGATCAGCCGTTACCTCATCCTGGACAACGACGCCCCCGCGCTCGACACGCTGGGCGAGGCCCCCCTGGGCGACATGATCATCGAAATGGTGGACCCGGTCAGCGACTATGCCGATCTGATGGAACAGCTGTTCGATTTCGACGCCATTCGCGCACTGTTCGCAAACGGGTTTACCATGTGCTTCGACGCCATGCATGCCGTGACCGGCCCCTATGCGATCGAGATCCTTGAGCGCCGTCTGGGCGCGGCCCGCGGAACGGTTGTCAACGGCGTGCCCAGCGAAGACTTCAACGGCGGTCATCCGGACCCGAACCCGGTCTGGGCCCACGTGCTTTTCGACCTGATGATGGGCTCCGAGGCACCGGACTTCGGGGCTGCCTCCGATGGGGATGGCGATCGCAACATGATCCTCGGGCGCGGGGCGTATGTAACGCCATCGGACAGTCTGGCGGTGCTGGTGGCCAACGCCCAACTGGCGCCGGGCTACGCGGGCGGGATTTCCGGCGTGGCGCGCTCGATGCCGACGTCTGCTGCCGCCGACCGGGTGGCCAGGGCGCTGGGGATCGAGGCGTTTCAGACGCCCACGGGGTGGAAGTTCTTCGGCAACCTTCTGGACCATGGCCGCATCACGATCTGCGGCGAGGAAAGCGCGGGCACCGGGTCGGATCATGTGCGCGAAAAGGACGGGCTCTGGGCTGTGCTCCTTTGGCTGAACATCCTCGCAAGGCGCGGCCAGAGCGTCGCCGAAATCATGGTCGACCACTGGGCCCGTTTCGGACGCGACTACTATTCGCGCCATGACTACGAAGCGCTGCCGAAGCCCGAGGCCGAAGCCCTGGTGGCCGACCTGCGCGCCACCCTGCCCGGATTGAGCGGGCGCACGTTTGCCGGGCTTGGGGTCTCCAACGCCGAGGATTTCGCCTATCTCGACCCGATCGACGGTTCGACCAGCGCGCGGCAGGGGATCATCCTGCAGTTCACCACCGGCGAACGCGCCGTTTTGCGCCTGTCGGGCACCGGCACCGAAGGCGCCACCCTGCGTGTATACCTGGAGCGGTTCGAGGGGCCGGAGGGCAACCACGGGCTGGACACGCAGGAGGTGCTCGCCCCGCTGGCCCGCGCCGTGGATCAGATCGCCGGCATTGCCACCCGTACCGGCCGCACTGCACCCGATGTCATGACCTGACCTACCCTGCCCGGTCCGGGCGCGGGACAACACGCGTGGCGCGGCCGCACGAGCTGACAACGCCCTTCCCCTTGCCCCGCCCTTCGGCTACATGTCCCCGGACGCATTTTCACACGCTGGGACAGACCGCCATGGCCATGGAAAAAACCTTTGACGCCCAAGCCCGCGAGGGCGAAATCTATGCCGCATGGGAGGTCTCCGGTGCCTTCCGCGCAGGCGCCAACGCCTCGCGCGACGAGAGCTTCTGCGTGATGATCCCGCCCCCCAATGTGACCGGCGCGCTGCACGTGGGCCATGCCTTCAACAACACGCTGCAGGACATCCTGGTGCGCTGGCACCGCATGCGCGGGTTCGACACGCTGTGGCAGCCCGGGCAGGACCACGCGGGCATTGCCACCCAGCTGCAGGTCGAAAAGATGCTGGCCGCCACCCAGCAACCCGGCCGGCGCGAACTGGGCCGCGACGCCTTCCTGCAGAAGGTCTGGGAATGGAAGGGCGAATACGGCGGCACCATCGTCAACCAGCTGAAGCGCCTCGGCTCCTCCTGCGACTGGGAGCGCAACGCCTTCACCATGTCCGGCGCCCCCGGCGCCCCTGCGGCCGACGCCAAGGGCAATTTCCACGATGCCGTCATCAAGGTTTTCGTGGAGATGTATAACAAGGGTCTGATCTACAAGGGCAAGCGCCTGGTCAACTGGGATCCGCACTTTGAAACCGCCATCTCGGACCTCGAGGTCGAGCAGATCGAGGTGAACGGCAAAATGTGGCGCCTGCGCTATCCGCTGGAAGGTGGGCAGACCTATACCCACATTACCAAGGACGAGGACGGCAACGAGATCGCCCGCGAAACCCGCGATTATCTGGTCGTCGCCACCACCCGGCCCGAAACCATGCTGGGCGATACCGGCGTGGCCGTGCACCCGGACGACGAACGCTATCAGCACCTGATCGGCAAGACCGTGAAACTGCCGCTCTGTGGGCGGTCCATCCCGATTGTCGCCGACGACTACGCCGACCCGGAAAAGGGCACGGGTGCGGTGAAGATCACCCCCGCCCACGACTTCAACGACCGCGACGTGGGCAAGCGCACCGGCCTGCGCATCATCAACGTGATGGGCACCCGCGCGCAGATGTTCCTGAAGGACAATGCCGACTTCGCCGAGGGCTGCGACCCCGAAATGCTGGCCGACACCGTGGTGCGTTTCCATGACATGGACCGCTACGAGGCCCGCGACGCCATCGTCACCGAAGCACATGACAACGGCTGGCTGGACGGCATCGACGAAGACCGCCACATGGTCCCGCATGGCGACCGCTCGAAGGTCGCGATCGAGCCCTTCCTGACCGACCAATGGTATGTGGACACGGCGAAAATCGTCGGGCCCGCGCTGGACGCGGTACGCAAAGGCCGCACCAAGATCATCCCGGAGAGCGGCGAGAAGACCTATTACCACTGGCTGGCGAACATCGAGCCCTGGTGCATTTCACGCCAGCTCTGGTGGGGCCATCAGGTGCCGGTTTGGTATGATGAGGACGGAAAGGAATATTGCGCCGCGACCGAAGCCGAGGCAGTGGAAATGGCCGGTGGCAAGGCGCTGACCCGTGACGAAGACGTTCTCGACACTTGGTTCTCCTCCGGCCTCTGGCCGATCGGCACCCTGGGCTGGCCTGCCGACACGGACGAGATGCAGAAATACTTCTCGACCGATGTGCTGATCACCGGGTTCGACATCCTGTTCTTCTGGGTCGCGCGCATGATGATGATGCAGCTGGCGGTGGTGGATGAGATCCCCTTCCACACGGTCTACCTGCACCAGCTTGTCCGCGACGAGAAGGGTAAGAAGATGTCCAAGACCACGGGCAATGTCATCGACCCGCTGGAGATCATCGACGAATACGGCGCGGATGCGCTGCGCTTTACCAATGCCTCGATGGCGGCCATCGGTGGGGTGCTGAAACTCAGCGAAGAACGCATCAAGGGCTACCGTAACTTCGGCACCAAGCTGTGGAACGCCGCGCGGTTTGCCGAGATGAACGACTGCAAACCGTCTGCTGATTTCGACCCGGCCGCCGTCACCCAGACCGTGAACAAATGGATCGTCGGCGAAACCGCCAAGGCCCGCATCATGGTGGACGAGGCGCTGGACGGCTACCGTTTCAACGAGGCCGCCAACGGGCTTTACGCCTATGTCTGGGGCAAGGTCTGCGACTGGTATCTGGAGTTCGCCAAGCCGCTCCTGAACTCCGATGACGCCGCCGTCGTGGCCGAGACCCGCGCCACCATGGCCTGGGTGATCGACCAGTGCCTGGTGCTTCTGCACCCGATCATGCCGTTCATCACCGAACAGCTCTGGGGCGACATATCCGAGCGCCAGAAGATGCTGGTGCATGCCGACTGGCCGACCTATGGCGCCGAACTGGTCGACGAGGCTGCGAGCGCCGAGCTCAACTGGGTAATTCAGGTGATCGACAATATCCGCTCGGCCCGCGCCCAGGTGCATGTGCCCGCCGGCCTGAAGATCCCGGTGATCCTGCAGGAGATGGACGCGGCCGGTCGCGCCGCCTGGGCGGGCAACGAGGCGCTGATCAAACGCATGGCGCGGATCGACAGCCTGACCGAACGGGCGGAACTGCCCAAGGGCTGCATCACCGTGCCCGTGGACGGTGGCGCCTTCGCCCTGCCGCTGGCGGACATCATCGACGTGGACGCCGAAAAGGCGCGGCTGGAAAAGACCCTCGGCAAGCTCGCCAAGGAACTGGGCGGGCTGCGGGGCCGGTTGAACAACCCGAAATTCGTCGCCAGCGCACCTGACGAGGTGGTCGAGGAAGCCCGCGCCAACCTCGCCGCGCGCGAGGCGGAGGAGGCCAAGATCAACGAAGCCCTCTCGCGCCTGGCCGATCTGTAACACGACGCTCAACGCATCGCCCCGCCCGACCCGGCGGGGCGTTTTCCTTTAGGGACGCCCGCATGGCTCGAAAAACGGCCACAAAACCCGCCTTGGACCGCACCGACACGGTGGTCTTCCTGGGCGGCATCACCGCGCTGACCGCCGTCAGCGTGGACATCGTGCTGCCCTCCACCGGCGTGGTTGCCCGCAGTTTTGGCGCACCGGAGCAACAGGGCGCGCTGCTGGTCGGGCTCTATTTCATCGCCTATGCGGTGGGGCAGCTGTTCTGGGGCCTCTTTTCGGATGCCTTCGGGCGGCGGCGCGCGCTTCTGATGACGCTTGCGGGGTTTACCCTTGCCTCATTGGCCTGCGCGATGGCCGCGAGTTTCCAGGGCCTGCTGATCGCCCGTTTCATCCAGGGGCTGTTCGGCGCCTCGCCGATCATTGCCCGCGCCATGGTGCGCGATGTGGCCCATGGCGAGGAAGCCGCGCGGATCATGACCGTGCTGGGCGCGATCCTGACCATGGCCACCATGTTCGCACCGGTGCTGGGCTCGGGCCTGCTGATCCTGTTTTCCTGGCGCGCGATCTTTGTTTTCCTGGCCCTGTTGGCCATGGTCTTTGCAACCTACACCTGGTTTTCCCTGGGCGAAACCGGCGGCGAGAAAAGGCCCGAGCGTTTCACCCTGGGCTTCATCCGCAGCGCGGGGGCCCGGCTCCTGACCACCCGCTCCTACCTGGTGCCGATGGCGGTGGGCGGGCTGACGTTCGGCGGCTATGTCTCGGTCGGGGCCACCGGCGCGATCATTGCCGAGCAGCGCTACGGTGTCTCGCCCGAGGCCTTCGGCGCGCTCTTTGCGATCGTGGCCGGGGTAAACACGGGCGGCGCGCTGTTTGCGCGCCAATTGCTGACCCGGATCAGCCTGCGCCAGGTCGGAACCCTGGCGGTCAGCCTGTTGGGCCTGGCCGGGCTGGTCAACCTGGGGCTGGCCTTTGCCGACCCCTCCCTGCCCGCCTTCTGGGGCGGCGTATGTCTCTACGTGGCGGCTTTCGGAATCATCCTGCCCACCTCGATGGCGGCGGCGATGGAACCCGCGGGTGACATGCCCGGTTTCGCGGCCTCGCTGATGGGCGCACTGCAGATGGTCATGGCCAGCCTCGGCGCGTTCATCGCTTCGTCGCTCTTCGATGGCACCAACCTGGCGATCAGCCTGACCATGGCGCTGTTCGCGGGACTGGCGGTGGCGGTGCTGACTATGGGGCGGATGCTGGATCGGCGTGACCGGGGGCACAGCCGCGCAGAGTGAACACACCGCCCGCCCTGAACCACTTTGCTCGGCGGGGTTATTTCCCTTAGGTGGCGTCGTGACAGGGGCGCCTGAACTTGGGTTGGGCTGAGACCTACCCTTTGAACCTGACCCGGATCACGCTGGCGGAAGACGTCGCGCGGGCAGGCCTTCCGCATTCCTCCCCGCGCCATGCGACGGCAACCCCATGACACCCGGTGCACCCTGTCCTGCGCGCTGGTCAGTACGCTTGGCGCCATGCGCGGAGCCTATGCTTTGTCAGTGGGCCATGGACACGGTCCGACCAACCATTTCTTTGCTTTCAGGACATGGCACCCCTCTCCCCGGCGTGCCCATGGCGCCGGGGGGAACGCAGTTCAGTCGCGCACGATCAGCACCGAGCAGGGCGCCTTGCGCGCCACGCGCGATGAGTTCGGCCCCTGTAGCTTGTCCATCAGGTTCGGCTTGTGCGCACCGATCACCACCAGATCCGCCTTGGAACGTTCGATCGCATCCAGGATCTGCTCGTAGGCGGTTCCGACCTCGACAATATGCTGCACGGCGTCGACACCTGGCAGGGTGTCGGCCACGAAGGCATGCAACTGCTCGCTGGCCGAGGCCGCGGCCGCCTTCATCGTGCCTTCCTGGAAAAAGGAGCCGACGATCGACATGCCGTAATCCGGGATAACCGTGACCACGGACAGTGACGCGCCGTAGAAATCCGCCAGCTCGGCGGCGCGACGCAGAAGCGGCTTTTCCGCCTCAAGGTGGGTCAGGTCGATCGCGCAGAGAACATGATTCGTCATGCCGGTACTCCTTCCTCTTGAGCGCCCTTGCGCCGCATTTGCAGCAGGTAAACCGCAGCCAGCAGCAGGAAGGCGGGGATATAGAACAGCTCCTTCGGCGGGCGGTCGGCGGGAACCTCAAGCTCCACGATCTCCCAGTCGAAATCGATGCCCAGTTGTTCGGCTGGCCCACCGAAGTTCAGGTTGTCGACAAAGAGCTTGCCCTCCTCGTCGCGAAGCTCCAGCCCGGCCCCGTCATAGAGCCGGGTGGCGCCATCCGCGCCTGCCTCGCCCATCGGCAGCAAGAAGCGCGCATCCACCGGATCGCCCTCCAGGCTTTCCCCCGTCAGACGTACGCGCAGCGAACCATTTGCCTCCGCCGCCTGAGCCATGTCGAAAATCTCGGCCCCCGCGCGGGTTTCGAACTCGGGCTGCAGCTGATTCAGGAAATAGCCCGGCTGGAACAGGGTAAAGGCCACCAGCAACAGGACCGCGCTTTCCCAGATGCGCGAACGCACCATGAAGAAACCCATCGTGCCCGCCGCGAACAGAAGCATCGCGATCAGCGCCACGACGAAGACGAAGATCGCCTGCACCGGGCCGACGTCGATCAAGAGCAGGTCGGTGTTGAAGATGAACAGGAAGGGCAGCAGCGCCGTGCGGATCGAATAGAAGAACGCCTGGAAGCCGGTGCGCAGCGGGTCGCCCTTCGAAATCGCGGCGGCAGCGAAGCTCGCCAGCCCGACGGGTGGCGTCACATCCGCCATGATCCCGAAATAGAAGACGAACATGTGCACCGCGACCAGCGGCACGATCAGCCCGTTCTGCGCCCCAAGTTCGACCACCACACCGGCCATCAGCGACGACACGACGATATAGTTCGCCGTGGTCGGCAGGCCCATGCCCAGGATGATCGAAATCAGCGCCACGAAGAACAGCATCGCCAGCAGGTTGCCACCCGACAGGAACTCGACGAATTCGGCCATCACCTGACCGATCCCGGTCAGGGTCACGGCGCCGACGATAATACCCGCGACACCCATGGCCGCCGCCAGACCGATCATGTTGCGCGCACCGATGATCAACCCGTCGGCGATATCGACAATCCCCTGACGGATCTGCGCACCTATATCGCTCTGACCCCGGAAATAGGCTTTGAGCGGGTTCTGCGTGGCCAGGATCACCAGCATGGCAATGGCCGACCAGAAGGCCGACAGGCCGGGCGATTTGCGCTCGATCATCAAGAGGTACATGAGCAGCAGGATCGGCATGATGTAGTGGATGCCGGTCTTGAATATCTCGCGCGTGGGCGGCAGATGCTGCATGCTCTCGATGCTCATTTCCAGATCCTTCTGACCCGCGGCAAAGCGTACGGCCAGCACATAAAGCACCGCCATGATCACCACGATCACCCAGGTTGAAGCCGCACCCAGCGCGCCTTGCAGCACATCGACGATCAGCCCGGTCAGAAACAGCGTTCCCCCGGCGATAACGATCGACGTGGCGATGATGAAGATCGCGCCCAGCATGAACTTCACCGGGTGCATGCGCGAGGTGCCGGTCATGCCCATCTTGAGCGCCTCAAGATGCACGATATAGACCAGCGCGACATATGAGATCGCGGCTGGCACGATGGCGGTCTTGACCACTTCGATATAGGAAATGCCGACATATTCGGTCATCAGGAAGGCCACCGCGCCCATGACCGGCGGGGTCAGAACGCCGTTGATGGACGAGGAGACCTCGACCGCGCCGGCCTTGGTCGCGGGAAAGCCGACCTTCTTCATCAGCGGGATGGTAAAGGTGCCGGTGGTGACGACGTTGGCGATGGACGAGCCCGAGATCAGGCCGGTCGCCGCCGAGGCAATGACCGCGGCTTTCGCCGGGCCGCCCCGCAGGTGCCCCAGGGCCGCAAAGGCCAGTTGCAGGAAATAGTTGCCCGCCCCCGCCTGGTTCAGAAGCGCGCCAAACAGCACGAAAAGAAAGACAAAGCCCGAGGACACGCCCAGCGCCACGCCGAAGACGCCTTCGGTGGTCAGCCACATGTGGCTCATCGCCTTGTTGATCGAGGCACCCTTCCACTGGATCACTTCCGGAAGGCCCGACCAGGAGCCGAAGAAGACATAAGCCAGGAAGAACAACGCCACGCCCATCAGCGGGAAGCCCAGCGAACGGCGCGCGGCCTCCATCAGAAGCACGATACCGATGACGGACACCACAAGGTCCAGCGTATTCGGGTTGCCGGTCCGGTTGGCCACGCCGACATAATTATAAAACAGGTAGGAGGACGCCAGCGCACCGACCACGGCCAGGACCCAGGTCGGGATCGGGATGCGGTTGCGCGGGCTGCCTTTCAGCCCGGGGAAGGCGATGAAGGCCAGAAGCACCGCGAACCCCAGGTGGATCGCCCGTGTCTGGGTGTCGTTCCACACACCGACCTTCAGGATGAAGGGCAGCGGTGACGCGATCCAAAGCTGGTAGAGCGACCATACCAGCGGAATGTACCACAGCGCGGCCTTGCCGAAGGCATCGTCAGGCTGGCGCCCGCCGGTATCGCTGTCGGCGATGAAATCTTCGAGCGCCGCGTCATTCTGATCGGATTGCGGCGTGTCGGTCCTGTCTTGTGACATCTTGCCCCTCATGTCCCCGTAACCTGAAAGCACGAAGACCCCCGCCGCCTCATGGCGCCGGAGGTCGCAGTTTTCTCAACCGGTCAAACGCTTATTTCCAGCCACGTTCCTGGTAGTATTTCAGGGCGCCCGGGTGCAGTTCGGCGGTCAGACCGTCCACGATCATTTCGCTTTCCTTCAGGCGGCCGAAGGCGGGGTGCAGTTTCTTGAAGTCCTCGAAGTTCTCGAAGATCGCCGAAACCACCGCATAGACCACATCATCCGGGGTGTTGGCCGAAGTCACGAAGGTCGCCTTCGGACCCCAGGACGGAATTTCGTCCGGGTTGCCGGGATACATGCCGCCGGGGATGGCGGCCGCCGCATAGGCCGAGTTTTCGGCCAGCAGGGTGTCGATGCCAGCGCCCGACAGCGGGATGATCTTCACGTCGCAGGACGAGGTCGCTTCCTGGCTCGACCCGTTCGGCAGACCAGCGGCCCAGATGGTGGCGTCAATCTTGCCGTCGCAAAGTGCTGCGGATTGTTCCGAGGATTTCAGCTCGGCGGCCAGCGAGAAGTCATCGGCGCTCAGGCCCGAATACTTCATCAGGGTCTCGGCCAGAACACGGGTGCCTGAGCCGGGGTTGGCGATGTTCACGCGCTTGCCGGCCAGGTCGGCGACAGTCTCGATGCCACTGTCGGCGCGGGCCATCAGGTGCATCGGTTCCGGGTGAACCGAGAACAGGGCGCGCAGTTCCGGATAGGCGCCGTCATCGGCGAACTTTCCGGTGCCGGCAACGGCGGCGGCCTGGACGTCCGACTGGACGATGCCGAAGTCCAGCTCACCGGCACGGATGGTGCGGGTGTTGTAGACCGAACCACCGGTCGATTCGACCGAGCAGCGGACGCCGTGTTCCTTGCGGCCCTTGTTCACAAGACGGCAGATCGCGCCACCGGTCGGATAATACACGCCGGTCACGCCGCCGGTTCCGATGGTCACGAATTGCTGTTCTTGCGCAACGGCAGCACCGCCCAGCGCCAGAGTGACCGCGGCGACCACGCCGCTGAATGCAAGTTTGATATTCATCTGTGTTTCTCCCACTTACAGATAGGTCCGCGCTTGGCGCGCTTGTGTTTTGGTAACGAGGAAGGTCGGCGAAGTTTTTTCTTCTGTCACGCGAAAACTAATGTTTTTTTTGCGCGATCCAGTAAGCGTTGTTGTCCTTGCGCAGATCTTCATAGGATTTGATTCGTTGCCTGGCATCTTTTCCACCAAGTTTGACCAGGAGCGCCAGCAGGTTTTCCATGATTGCCATCGCTCCGGTGTAACATCCGAAGTGGTGCGTCGATATGACCGAGGCGACAAGGGTCTCATCCGCCGTGAATTCGCTGGAAATCACGTCGCTGTCGGAGACCATGATCAGTTTCACCCCCCGGTCGCGGGCAAATTTGCAAGCTTCGATGGTTTCGCGTGAATAGGGGGTAAAGGTAATCGCGATCATCACGTCCCCGGGCCCCGCATAGTTCAGTTCGTCGATGGCACTGTTCATGTGGCGCGGGATAAGTTGCAGCGATGGCAAGGCCATACGCCCCACATAGTGAAAGTAATAGGCCATGGCGTAGCTCGCCCGCACCGCCGTCAGATAGACATTGCGCCCATCCAGCAGCATCGCTGCCACACGCTCCATCTGTTCGGGCGTCTGGCGCTCAAGAGAGCGCTGCACGATCGCCATCGTATTGACCGAGGCTTCGGCCTGCACGCGCCCCAACTCGCCCCGCGCGCGCAGGGCATCAACCCACTCGGGCCGCTCCACGAAAGCGGTCGAGGACACCAGCGCATGGCGAAAGGGTTCGCGCATCTCTTCGTAGCCGGAAAACCCCATGCGTTCGGACATGCGTACCAGGGTGTATGTGGACACCCCGCACTTGCGCGCGGTCTCGCGGATCGGATCCAGTCCGAAGTCCGACGGGTGGTCGACGATATACTTGGCCACCGTTTTCAACCGCGGTGAAAGGTCGGGGATCTCCCGCTTCAACGCTGAAATCGTTCGGTTTTTCAATGTGGGATCCATGCGATTCGCCTTTGCCGCCGTACCAATTCGTCAAAACATACGTTATTTTCCGGCTTCGTTGACTGATTTTGATTTTCAGCCCAAAACTTTTCGGCAGCAATGCAACAGCGCATGAACAGGAACCCTACCCATGTCCACCCCCCTGCCCTCCCATGCCTCGGTCGTCGTGATCGGCGGCGGCATCATGGGATGCTCGACCCTTTACCACCTGGCCCAGATGGGGGTCAGCGACGCCATCCTGCTGGAGCGCAATGCGCTGACCTCCGGCACGACCTGGCATTCGGCAGCCCAGGTGCGCGCCCTGCGTCATTCCCGGAACCTGACGCGCATGATCCAGTATTCGGTCGACCTCTATGCCCGGCTCGAGGAAGAGACCGGCCAGAATGTCGGCTGGATTCAGAAGGGCAGCCTGTCCATCGCCACCACGCCGGATCGCCTGACCCATGTGAAACGGCAGGAGGCGCTGGCCCATGCCTATGGGATCGAGGCCGCCTCGATTTCGGCGGGCGAGGCCAAGGAACGCTGGCCCCTGATGAATGCCGATGGCGTACTGGGCGCAGTCTGGTCGCCCGATGACGGGCGGGTCAGCCCCTCGGACGTCTGCGCGGCGCTGGTGAAAGGGGCCAAATCCCTGGGCGCGAAGATCTTCGAACGTACCGGCGTCACCGGCATCCTGACCGATCAGGGCCGCATCAAGGGGGTCGAGACCACCCGGGGCACCGTGATGTGCGACGCCATCGCGCTCTGCACCGGCCTTTGGTCGCGAGAGGCCGGCGCCATGGCCGGCGCTGAAGTCCCCGCGCTGGCCTGTGAACATTTCTACCTGCTGACCAAGCCCATCGACGGAATTGTCGGCAACACGCCCACCCTGTCCGACCACGACAGCCACCTTTACATCCGTGACGACAGCGGCGGGCTGCTGGTCGGCTGTTTCGAACCGATGGGCAAGCCGATTGCCCCCGGCGTACTGAACGAAAGCTTCGAGTTCGGGTTGCTGCCCGAGGACTGGGACCATTTCGAACCGATGATGGAGCTGGCCCTGAACCGTCTGCCCGCGCTGGAGACGGCCGAGGTCAAAATGCTTCTGAACGGGCCGGAGAGCTTTACCCCCGACGGCACGTTCATGCTGGGTGAAACCGCCGAGACCAGGGGGCTGTTCCTGGGCTGCGGGATGAATTCGGTGGGGCTGGCGTCGGGTGGCGGGGCGGGCATGAACCTGGCCCATGCCATCGTGCACGGACACACCGCCTATGACCTGACCGAAGCCGACGCCAAGCGGTTTGCCCCGGTTTTCAACAATATCGACCACCTGATGGCCCGTGCCCCGGAAATTCTGGGCACCCATTACGACATTGCCTACCCGGGCAAACAGCTTGTCACAGCCCGGGGTCTGCGCGCCCTGCCGCTGGACAGTGAATACAAGGCGGCAGGCGCGCATATGGGGCAGTTCTATGGCTGGGAGAGGCCGCTCTATTTCGGCAAGACCGAGGAACCGACCCTGCGTTTCGACAAGCCCGACTGGTTCGCGAACGTGGCCGCCGAGGTCAGGGCGGCACACGAGGCAGCCGCGATCTTCGATGCCTCCCCCTTCGGCAAGATCGACGTGACCGGGCCGGATGCCGAAGCCTTCCTGCTGAAAACCTGCGCAGGGTTCATGGGCCGCGCGCCGGGGTCGGTGATCTATACCGCCGTGCTGAACGCCCGCGGTACGTTTGAAAGCGACATCACCGCCCAGCGCATCGCCGACGATCATTACCGCCTCTTCGTTGGCACCAATGCGATAAAGCGCGACCTGGCCTGGTTCACCCGCGCCGCCGAAGGTTTCGACCTGCGCCTCTCGGATGTGACCGAGGATTACGCGGTGTTGGGGCTGATGGGGCCGGAGGCTGCGCGCATTGCCCGCGAACTTGGCGGCAATCTGGACGGGATCGGCTATTTCAAACATGCCGGGGCAACTCTGGCCGGTGTGCCCGTTCGCGCCGCGCGCCTGTCCTATGTCGGCGAAGCCGGGTGGGAAATCACCTGCAAGGCCGCCGACGCCGCCACCCTCTACACCGCGATGACCAGGGCCGGGGCGACGCCTGCGGGCCTCTTCGCCCAGACCTCCATGCGGATCGAAAAGGGCTTCTGCGCAATGGGCCATGAACTCGACAGCGACGTGACACCGGTTCAGGCCGGGCTGGACTTCGCCACCCGCAAGACCGGAGGTTTTACCGGCGCCGAAGTGCTGGCCGAACAGCGCGACGCGGGTGTCGCCAGCCACGTGATCTCGCTGGCACTGGACGATCTGGACGCCGTGCCGCTGGGGCACGAGCCGATCTACCTCGATGACAGGATCCTCGGCCAGACCTCCTCCTGTGCCTTTGGCTACCGGATCGGCAGGCCGGTCGCGCTGGGTCACGTATCCGAACCGGTCGCCGATGGCGCACGGGTACAGGTCGACATCGCCCGTACGCTTTACGACGCGACAGTCACACTTGGGCCGCTATACGATCCGGATGGGGAGCGCATGAAAGCATGACACGAAATCCCTTCATCATGGTGGCCCCCAACGGGGCCAGACGGGGCAAGGCGGATCATCCCGCCCTGCCCCTCACCACGGCCGAGATCGTCGAAACCGCCCGCGCCTGCAAAGCCGCGGGCGCCGATGGACTTCACCTGCATGTGCGCGACGACAAGGGCGGGCATTCTCTGGACCCGGGCCGCTATCGCGAAACGCTGGACGAGCTGGCCCGGGCGGTGCCCGGGTTGCGCCTGCAGATCACCACCGAGGCTGCGGGCATTTATGACGTGGCCCGGCAGCTCAACTGTCTGGAACAGCTGCGCCCCGGCTGGGCCTCCATTGCCGTGCGTGAAACCGCGCGCGACATGGCGCTTGCCCCCCGCGTCTATGCCGCCTGCGCCGACATGGGCTGCGAGGTGCAGCATATTCTGTATGACACGGATGACGTGGCGCTTCTGAAGCGCTGGCAGGCCGAGGGCGTGGTGCGCCCGGAGCAAGACTCCGTGCTTTTCGTATTGGGGCGTTATGCGGTCGGCCAGACCTCCGCCCCCACCGACCTGGACCCGTTCCTGACCGCCCTGCCGGCCGTCCCCGATTGGATGCTCTGCGCCTTCGGTCCGCAGGAACACGCCTGCCTCACCCACGCTGCCGAAAAGGGCGGCAACCTGCGCGTGGGGTTCGAAAACAGCCTGTTGGCCGCCGACGGCAGGCCTCACCCCGACAATGCGGCCTCTGTTGCCGCCCTGTGCGACCTGCTTGAAAGGAGCACCTCATGAGCCCGAACAGCCATGTCTTTCCCCGCCACTGTCATTCCGACCTGCCCGTCGCGGCGGGCGGGGACGGATGTTTCCTGATCGACGCCGACGGCAAACGCTATTTCGACGGGTCCGGCGGCGCGGCTGTCTCGTGCCTCGGCCATTCCAACGCCCGGGTGGCACAGGCGGTAAAGGATCAGGTAGACCAACTCGCTTTTGCCCATACCGGTTTCTTCACAACCGAACCGGCCGAGCTGCTTGCGGACCTCCTGATCAAACACGCCCCCGGCAGGCTCGATCGCGTCTATTTCGTCTCGGGCGGATCGGAAGCGGTGGAAAGCGCGATGAAACTGGCCCGTCAGTTCCACATCGAGAACGGCGAACCGAACCGCCGCGCGATCATTGCCCGGCGTCAGAGTTATCACGGCAATACGCTGGGCGCACTTGCCGCCGGGGGCAACGAATGGCGCCGCCAACAATTCGCGCCGCTCTTGATCGACGCCACCCATGTGGACCCCTGCTATGAATACGCCGAGCGGCGCGAGGGAGAGAGTCTGAAGGAGTACGGCCAGCGCGCCGCCCAGTCGCTGGAGGATGAAATCCTGCGCCTCGGGCCGGAGAATGTCATGGCCTTCCTCGCGGAACCGGTGGTTGGCGCCACCCTGGGCGCGGTGCCGCCGGTGGCGGGCTATTTCAAACGCATTCGCGAGATCTGCGACCAGTATGGTGTGCTCTTGATCCTCGACGAGGTCATGTGCGGCATGGGGCGCACCGGGCATCTGTTCGCCTGTGACGCCGAAGGCATCGCACCGGACATCCTCTGTATCGCCAAGGGCCTGGGGGCCGGGTATCAGCCGATTGGTGCAATGCTCTGCACCGACCGGATCTATGATGCAATTTCAGCGGGCACCGGCTTTTTCCAGCACGGCCACACCTACCTTGGCCACCCGGTCGCGGCAGCCGCCGGGCTTGCGGTCGTATCGGAACTGCTGGAACGGGATCTGGTCGGCCAGGCCCGGGTGCGGGGCGACCACCTCGCCGCCGGGCTGCGCGCGCGGTTCGCACAACACGAACATGTCGGCGACATCCGCGGGCGCGGCATGTTCTGGGGGGTGGAATTCGTGGCCGACCGGGCGACGAAAACCCCGTTCGAACCGTCCAGGGGGCTCGCCGGCAAGCTCAAGAAGGCAGCTTTTGCCGAGGGGCTGATCTGCTATCCGATGCCCGGCACGCGGGACGGGCGCAACGGCGACCATGTGTTGCTGGCCCCGCCCTTCATCGCCTCCGAGGCGGAGCTCGACGACGCACTGGATGCGTTCGGGCGCGCCGTCAAAAAGGTCATGGCCGCCCTCTGAAGGCGGCCGTGCGGTCCTATTCGACCGGGGTCGCGGCCGGGTCACGCCGCCCGGCCATGATCTGCACCAGGGCCGAGAGGTTCATCATCATCGCATAGATCAGGGCCGGCACGGAGGCGGCGGGTTGCCCCAGAACGGCCCCTGCCACGAACAACGCGACAGCAACGTTCTGCAAGGACGCCTCGACCATGATCGCGCGGCGATCCGGCGTGGTGAGCCGCATGCCCTGCCCCGCGGCGAAGGCCAGGCTCAAGGCGGCAAGGTTCAGCCCGATGACGGCAGGACCGACGGTGCCCAGGTTGGCCTGCATCGGGCCCCAGTTCTGCACGAATGTGGCCAGAACCATGGCTGCAAATACCAGTTTCGCCACCGGTTCGAGCCCACTCAGGACAGTTGCGGCCAAGCGTGGCTTCCAGGCCGCCACCCCCACGCCCAGCGCCATCGGCGTGACCGCCACGACCAGCATGATCATGGAAAGTCCGGTCAGGCCCGAAGCCCCCGAGATCTCGCCCAGACCGGTCAGCCCCAGCACCAGCGGAATGGTGATCGAAGCCAGTGCCGTGGTGACAAGGGTCATGGCAGCCGATAGGGCAAGCTCCGCCTTGGCCAGGTGCGCGATATAGTTCGAAGTCACTCCCCCGGGGGCGGCGGCGACCAGAACCAGCCCCAGAAGCATCGGCGCGGTCAGCCCAAACAGGGTGCCAAGCAGCAGCGCCACAACCGGCAGGGCCAGCAACTGGACCATCAGCCCGGTCGCCAGGGCCTTCGGACGGCCCAGAACACCTTTCAGGGCAGCGGGACGCAAGCGGAGCCCGACAACGAACATCAGAAGGATCAGACCCAGGGGCAGGAGGTTTGCAAGCAGCGCGGCCATGGGCGTCTCCGGTCACGTTTTGATGAGATCAGGGCCTCGATTTCGCTCCGGCCGGCATATCCGGCAGGACCGGTAACGTTTCCTGACTTATATAAAGTTCAGGATGCAGCTTTGTCGATTAAAGAGGGCAGACCAACGGCGATCTGACATGACCAGTCACCGTGCTTACTGTCCCTCGTCTGCTCTGGACCACCGGGAGCTTTTAGCCTGGAAATCACCGGCGTTTTCTCGCGCGCGGCACCCGCGACCGCCATGACCGGGGTCGCCCTCATGGCGTTTCGCTCCACGGCGCGGCGGAGATGCTGGTCGAAGGCGAACAGGTCACGCCCACCCCCTCCGCTACGGGGTCGGGCCGGTCGCAATCCCCAGAAGAAGCAGCATCTGGAAAAGGGCGGTGCCGGGGATCAGCCGGTTCAGCGCGGCGCTGATCGGCAGGCGTGCCATGGCCACGGCCAGGGCCAGGCCCAATCCCGCCGCGGGCAGCAGGGTCAGCACGGCACCGGACCACAGCCCCGCCCAGAGCACCGCTCCGGCCAGGAGAACGGCATAAAGCCCCTGCGACGCCTCCTGCCCCAGCAGGATCGCCAGCGTGCGACGCCCCACCCGGGCATCGGTGACACGATCACGGTGATTGTTCAAAAGCAGCACCGCAGCGGCGGGAAGGCCGATGATCGCCCCAAGGGCCAGGGCCTGAACGGTGATCGCCTGGCCATGCAGGAACACCGTACCCACCACCGCCACCACGCCGAAGAAGCCGATGACAAGAAGCTCGCCCAGAGGCGTGCCGGACAGGGGGTGCGGTCCCATCGAATAGAAAAATCCCAGCGCCAGGGACACGAGGCCAACGGCAACGATCACCCACCCGCCGATGGTGGTCAGATAAAGCCCCAGCACCCCCGACAGAAGAAACGCCCCGGCTGCAGCGAGACGCACCCGGCCCGATTCCAGCAGCCCCAGAGAGGTCAGGCGCGGCGGGCCCAGGCGCTCGGGTCCGTCGACACCGCTTTTCGCATCCGCCGCGTCGTTCCACAGGTTGGTGCCGATCTGGATCAGCGCGGATGCCAGCATGGTTGCCACCATGACGCCCAGGTGCCAGCCGCCCTGCCTCGCCGCCAACCAGGTTCCGGCAGCGACAGGAACCAGTGACAGGCCCAGGGTCTTGACCCGCGCGGCAATGACCCAGCGGGTCGGCTGCGACAGGCGGCTCAGCCGGGCAATTAGCTCGGCTTGCGCCCGGGCGCGGTCGGAGGGATGCGACGGGGCTGCGGATGCGTTCATTTTACCTCGGCCACTTTCACCGCGGCCACATGCAACATCGCGAGACCGAGCATGAAGGGCCGCGTGCGGGTTACGTGGAACCCTGCCCCCTCCAGCTCGCGCGTGATGTCACCTGCGGGCGGCACGCGCCGGTTTCAGCTGGCTCACTGCCCGTCCTCGGCCTCGTCGATCAGCCCGCGAATCCAACGGCCGGTGATCCAGGCAAAGGGGACGCCGAGGATCAAACCGCCGATGATCGCCTCGGAGGTCGACAGCACGCGCAGGCCGATGACCTGGCTCATCAGGCCCAGAAAGAACAGGTTGACCGCCGCCGCGCCCGCGGCAAAGGGGTACAGAACCACGGCCAGCGCCCAGACAGGCCAGCGCCCGCCCCTTTGGGGATTTGTTTCAGTCATCATGGGTGCTTACCGCTTGCGGAAGACCGTTCTCTGCACCCCCCAAAGTGCCAGCAACATTGCCACGGCGGCGGCGGCCAGCCAAAAGGTCGCTCCGCCGGAGTCATGGCGGTGCCCGTCGATCATCACCTCACGAAAGATGGTCTTGTCATGGCTCGCCAAGGCAGCTCCGGTGCTCAGCACAAGCCCGGTCAGTGCGGCAAATGGAAGCTTTCTCATGTCAATTCTCCTGTCTTGTTCGCCACATTCCTACAGGAACCCATCGGCCAAGGGCTTGATCTTGGTCAATCAACTTCCTCCTCAGCGGCGCACCGAAGGGCTTGATTTTACTTCACTGCGGGAACAACATCCCGGGCAATGGGCGCCTTTTCCCTTGTACTGGAATGTCTGAGGCCCTAAACGCACGCGGGAAGTGAGGGGTATCTCGTGCTGAGCCAATCTGAACTGAATACGGCCAAGCGTTCGGTCCTGTTTCGCAACGTGCCGGACCAGATGTTGCAAAACCTGCTTAGCGACAGCCACAAGCGGAAGGTCGCGCGTGGCGCGACCCTGTTTGTGCAGGGCGACCCGGCGACACATATGTTCGTAATCCTCGAAGGCTGTGTAAAACTGATCCGCATCACCCCCGGCGGTGAAGAGATCGTCGTGGCGGTCTATTCCGAGGGCGATAGTTTCGGCGAGGCCGTCGCGCTGAAAGGCGGCCAGTACCCGGTGACGGTGGAAGCGGTCCAGGACTCGGTCCTTTTGCAGGTCGAAACCCGTGTGGTATTCGATACGCTGCGTTCGGACCCGGATTTGGCTGTGGCGATGCTGAGCTCGACCTTCTCGCATCTGCACGAACTGGTGATGGAGATCGAGAACCTCAAGGCCCTGTCCGGCGCGCAGCGTTTGGCGACCTTCCTGATTTCGCTTGCCCCGGTCGAGGACGGGCCCTGCTCGCTGGTCCTGCCCTATGACAAGGTGCTGATCGCCAAGCGGCTGGGTATGAAACCCGAAAGCCTGTCGCGCAGCTTTGCCAACCTGCGCAAGCAGGGGGTATCGGTGAAGCGCCAGAGCGTTGATGTCGATGACATTACCCAGCTCAAGGAATTCGTCTCGGACGACGCCTGAACAAAGCGAAGTCCGACATGGGAATCGAACCGGATATTCCGGTCGGGTTCCGTGCCTCCTTTGCTACCCGCCGATCGCGTAGAGCGCAAAGGCCAGGCCCATGAAGGCAACCAGGAAGGCGGCAAAGCCGCCCTTGAAGCTCGGTGCCTGCGCCAGGCCCAGGTAGTGGGTCAGGATGATCCGTCCCTTCAGCCCCGACAAGACCAGCACCGCGGCGACGAACAGATACCCCGCCCCGGGCACACGTTCGGCAAGCAGGGTCGTGACGACCGACAGGCCGACCAGGGTCAGAAAGGCGCGGGTGAGGCTGCGGTTGTCCATCTCAGCGCACCAGGTAGATGATCGGGAACAGAAGGACCCAGACCAGGTCCACCATGTGCCAGAATGCGGCACCGGCTTCGAGGTTTCGGTGCGAGTTCCAGCGCATGAGCAGGGCAAAGATAACCAGACCCGCCGCCACATGCATCGCATGAAACCCGGTCAGCAGGTAGTAGAAGGTAAAGAAATCAGAGCTTTCCAAACCGATCCCATGGCGCGCCTTTTCGGCATACTCCATCCACTTCACCACCAGGAAAACCGCGCCCAAGGCCATCGCGCCGCCCAGCCAGGCCCGCATGTGGTTGGCGGAGTTCACCGCCCGTGCCGCGCAATAGCCCGAGGCAACCAGCACGATCGTGTTCACCGCCCCTGCAACCCGGTTCAGGTTGTCCTGATCTTCGGCAAACCCGACTGGATCCATCGCCCGCACACCCAGAAAGGCCAGCAGACCGGCACCGAACACCAGAAGCTCCGAGATGATCAGAACCCAGATCATCAGGTCCCCGGGCAGTTCATCCAGCACGCTGGGCCGGTCGGAAATGTCGATGCCCTCGCTCATGCCCCACCGGTGATGTGCCTGTAGATCTCAGGCAGTGCGGCAGTCAGCCTGTTCGCATCCGGCACGATCGAAAACCCGCCATTTCCGAAAATGCGATTGACCCAGCCCTGCCCGTTCTGGTCCACCACGACGCCATGCACCGCCTGGCCACGGCGGCGTGCCTCGCGCACCGCCATGCGGGTGTCCTCGATGCCGTGGCGACCTTCGTAGTGATCGAGGTCGTTGGGCTTGCCGTCGGTGATGACCAAGAGCAGGCGGCGCGAATTCGGGCGCTCGTCGAGCTCGGCCGAAGTATGGCGGATCGCCGCGCCCAGCCGGGTATAGAAGGCCGGTGTAATGCCGCCGATACGCGCCTCGATGCGGGAGTTCATCTTCTCGTCGAACCCCTTGCAGGTCTGCACATAAACCCGCTGGCGCTTGAGCGAACTGAAGGTGTTGATCGCGAAATCATCCCCGCAGGCGTCGAGCCCCCAGGCAAAAGCGGCCAGCGCTTCGCGTTCGACTTCGATGACCATGCGGTCGCCGATGGCGCTTTCGGTCGAACGCGACGTGTCCATCAGCACCGAGATCGCCAGATCGCGATCCTGTGTGCGTGCAGCGCGATAGACCCGGTCGGATCCGTGGCCCGTGGCGCGCAGTTCAACCTGGCTGGCAATCACGGCTTCCAGGTCCAGATCGTCGCCCTCCAACTGGCGCGGCAGGATCACGCGTTTCGGTCGCAGCGCCTCGAACTGGCGTTTCACTGCGCGGATGCGACGTTGCGCGCCCGGATCGGTGACGAACTCCGGCTGCTCGTCGGGCTCGTCAGCCATGGAGGCCAGAACCCGGGCGTGATCGGGGATATAGGCCGCCTGACGCGCGTCCCATTCCGGGTAGACGAACTTGCCGGAAATGCGTTCGCGTTCGGCGTCCTCGGGGGAAAGATCCAGGTGGAACTTCAGCCGCGTCGCGGTCTTCTTCGAGATCTGCCCCAGCGCCAGCTCGTCCTGGTCGTCGGCAGCACGACGGGCGTTGTCCTCGTCGTCATCCTCGACCTGGCGGTTCATGTTCAGGCTTTCGACCCAGGAGAAGATCGCTTCGAACTTGTGCAGGATCAGGCTGTCCTTGCGTTCCGCCAGGTCGCTATCGGACCGGCGGGCACGTTTGGTGCCTTCGGCCTCTTCCCCTTCGCCGCCGCCTTCTTCCTCGGCCTCGGGCAGACGGTCGACATTCTGGCGCTGCGCCAGCGGGCGGATGTCGGGCCAGAGCGGCACCGGGCGGAACGGGCGGTATTTTGCGGGCGCGGTGAAGTCGGAGAGGTCCGCGTCGGGCTGGCGGATCAGCACCAGCATCTGGCGCGCCAGTTTGCTTTTCGGCTCCGGGCCGCCCAGCAGGTGGTCGATTGCGGCCTCGACCGCCGCCTCGTGGCGCGGCAGGGAGGCATCGGGCCGGGTGGCACGACAGGCGACCAGCAGGGTTTCATAGAAGCCCGACAGGCCGGGGCAATCGGCCAGCGTCGCGCGGGTCATCTCGACCGAGGCGGCCAGCGCGCGCAGGTCGGCGCGCAGCGGATCGCCCTCGCGCACCGGGGCGGGCGCATGGGCCATCGAGGCGACGATCCAGAAGAACAGCGCCGCATTGGCCTCGCGGGCGGGAAATTCGGTAATGCGTTCGGGCAGGCGCAGGGCCTCGCCGTCGAAACTGGGCCGCGCCTCGCGTTCGCGCCAGGTGCCCAGCGCGCGGCGCAGGGACAGGCGGTGGTGGCTGACCTGGGCGACGGCGGGCTTGATCTCGGCCGCATGGGCTCCACCCAAACCGCGAAAGAACACGCCCAGGCGCCCCTGGATGTCGGCCAGGTCGACGCCGGCTTCCTCATGGGTGTCCGGAGCGTCCAGCCGGCTGGCATAGGCGTGCCAGATCTTGCCGACGGTCTCTTCCGGTTCAAAAATGTCGAACTCTCGCTCGGACATGGGTGCTCCCCCGCTCACTTCGTGGGCCCGTGTTAAGGATGTTGCAGGGCGGGTGGCTCAGGATCAAGAGGGTCCCGCCCCGCAACTTGTATCTTCGGCTTCAGCCGAATACAGCCGTGACCAGGTCCATCAGACCAGCCTTGACGTCGTCATCGTCGGACAGCGGCTCGATCATCGCCGTCAGGATCGCGCGTTCCACCGGAACGCCCGCCTTGATCAGCGTGGCACAGTAGATCACCAGGCGGGTCGAAACCCCTTCCTCGAGATCCTGCCCCTTCAAGCCGCGAAGCTTGTGGGCCAGCCGGACAAGGGACGTCGCCCGGCTGGCTTCAAGCCCGCTTTCACGCACCACGATATCAACTTCCCGGTCCTGGGTCGGGAAATCGAATTCGATCGATAGGAAACGCTGGCGGGTAGACGGTTTCAAGGTTTTCAGAATGTTCTGATACCCGGGGTTGTAGCTTGCGACGAGCATGAAGCCGGGTGCGGCCTCGATTTCCTCGCCGGTCTTGTCCAAAGGCAGGATGCGCCGGTCATCTGTCAGCGGGTGCAACACCACGGTAACGTCCTTGCGGGCCTCGACCACCTCGTCGAGATAACAGATCGCACCTTCGCGCACGGCACGTGTAAGGGGTCCGTCCACCCAGACGGTCTCGCCGCCTTTCAGCAGGTAACGGCCCACCAGATCGGATGCCGAAAGGTCATCGTGGCAAGCGACCGTATAGAGGGGACGCCCCAGACGTGCGGCCATATGGGCCACGAAACGTGTCTTGCCGCAGCCCGTCGGGCCTTTGAGCAGCAGGGGCAGGTCATGTTGAGACGCGGTTTCGAACAGTTCACATTCGTCCGCGACCGGGGAATAGAAGGGGGCCGAAGCCCCCTCCCCTTGCTGTTTCAGGGCAGCCATATCAGGCACCTTCCTTCGAACCTTGCGCAATCAGTTCCTTGCGGGGAGCAAGCTGCGCGTAGATGAACAGGAGCGCACCCAGAACCACCGCGGCACCGGAACCCCAGCGCATCAGGTAGAAAAGGTTCAGGCTTTCCTGCACACTCATGAAGTCCTCACCCAGGACGCGCTGCAAGTGCGTCTGAATGGTACCCGCGAAGGTCAGGACGAAGGTCATGAAGGCCATGCCGCCGGTCATCAGCCAGAAGCTCACCATGTTCAGGACCTGGTTGTAGGGATCACGTCCCAGAAGGATCGGCATGGCGTAGGTGATGATCGCCAGGTTCATCGACACATAGGCGCCGAAGAATGCCAGGTGGCCGTGAGCGGCGGTGATCTGCGTGCCGTGGGTGTAGTAGTTCACACCGTGCAGCGTGTGCAGGAAGCCCCAGACGCCGGCGCCGAAGAAGGCAACGGTCGTGGCACCCAGCGCCCACAGGAGGGCCGCCTTGTTCGGGTGATCACGCTTGCCTTTCCAGACCATCACGAAGCTGAAGGACATCATCGCAAAGAACGGGATGACTTCGAGCGACGAGAAGATCGAGCCGATCCACTGCCAGTAACCGGGGGTGCCGATCCAGTAGTAGTGGTGGCCGGTGCCCAGGATGCCCGAGAACAGCGCGGTGGCGACGATGATGTACAGCCACTTTTCGATGATCTCACGGTCCACACCGGTCAGCTTCAGCAACAGGTAGGCCAGGATCGAGGCCATCACCAGTTCCCAGGTACCTTCCACCCACAGGTGCACAATGTACCACCAGAACATCTTGTCGAGCGACAGGTTGGCCGGGTTGTAGAAGGAGAACAGGAACAGCAGCGCCAGGCCCCAGAGGCCGATCAGCAGCACGTTGGTGATCGCGGTCTTGCGGCCTTTCAGCACCGTCATGGTGACGTTGTACAGGAAGATCAGCGCGGCAACCACGATGCCCACCTTGACCCAGACGGGCTGTTCGATGAACTCACGGCCTTCCTTGCCCAGAAGCCAGTTGCCCTGGAACAGGTCGAAGACATAGGTCACGACAGCGCCGGCTGTGCCCACCAGCATGATGATCAACTGCAGGTAGGCCAGTTTGGTCGAGTGCATTTCACGCTCGGCCTCTTCCGGGATCAGGAAGTAGGCAGCGCCGAAGAAGCCCAGCAGCAGCCAGACGATCAGCGAGTTGGTGTGCAACATGCGAATGATGTTGAACGGAAGCACCTCGGCCAGGAAGTTGGGTTGTACATAAACCCAACCAGCCAGCAGACCACCCAGCACCTGGACCGCGAAGACGGCCATGGCGGCAAGGAAGTACCAATAGGCAATTTTTTGTGTTTCGTATTTCATATCAGCGTCCTCCTAGAGCGCCTCAGCCCGCGTCGTTCGGCGGCCAGTCCTGGGCGTTGATCTTGTTGACCCACAGGAAGAAGTTGGCGAGATCGCGCACCTCTTCGTCGCTCAGGTTGAACTGCGGCATCTGACGCCGCCCTTCCACTCCACTGGGTTGGCTATCCATCCAACCCTTGAGTACGTCGAATGCATCTTCCGGTGCGTCTTCGACGCCCCAGCGCGCCATCACGTTTTGCAGTTCCGGGGCAAAGTACGCCCCCTCACCCATCAACGTGTGGCAGTTGATGCAGGCATTTCTTTCCCACACGTGTTTGCCCGCAGCCACGCTGTCTGTCAGTTCGACCGACGCTGTCGATTCGGTCACGATATACCGTACCGAGTGCGCCGACAGGATCAGAAAGATCACGACAAAAAACAGCGAGCCTCCGTAGAACACGTTGCGGGCCATGGTCTTGGTCATGACTTCACGCATTTTGGCCTCCAGCTCAGTTACCGCCCTCACAGGTACGTGAGCGAAGCCCTGCCAGCCTTAACAATTGTTAAGCGGTATCCCTTTTCCAGTGGGAGAAGCCGCCACAATATATAGAAAGCGTTGGCCACAAGAGATCTATATGCGGTGTCAAATCACGCTTTCACGAGGTATTTCTAACACCTGCAAATGAGGGAATGTGTGGCGTTTTTTTCCGCCGCCGATCAGCGCGCGCTCCACCCCGGGCCGGGCAGAGGACTCGAATCAAATCGAAGCGGAATTGGCCGAGGCGCGCTGCAACGCAGCCGCGATCAGCGCCGGAACGGGCTCTGCCTGGCCCAGGGCGGGCAGGATCGGTCCCTCGAAACCGGCGTCACGCAGGCCCCGGGTCACGTCATCGCGCACATGGTCGCCCGCCATCGCGAAAAAGGGCAGGCAGAGGGTGCGTTCACGCAGTCCCGGCGCCAGATCCGGCAGAAAGGGGGCCTGTTCGACAAAGCCGCAGCGCAGCCCTGCCCCGCCCAGAAGCGGCGCGAGGCGCGTGGCGAAGTCTTCGGCGGATGCGGCAGCGGCCTTTCCCCGGGCGGATCCGTGGGCGGCCATCAGGACGTGGCAATCCGCCAACTCCCACCCCCGCCCTGCGGCTTCCTCACGGATCAGCGCCGCGGCCACGGCGGGCAGGTCCGGGTCAAGGCCGAAAGGGTCCAGAACCCGGACATCGCGCCCCTCCAGGCGGCGGGCCAGGGCCGATTTCACGAACCAGCCCCGGGCCATGAAGAACGGGTAGATCGCGGCGCCGGGTGGCAGCTGGTCAAGGGCCGCCTCCAACATGCCGGGGGCGGCCATGGTGGCCGCCCGCAGCTGGCCATCCGGCCAGTGTGCGTTCACCTCGCCCGCCAGCCTGGCCAGCGCCCGCTCCGGAGGCAAGGGATCGGAGGGCTGGCCATGGGCGACGATGAGCGCCTCAGTGACTGGTCCCTTCCGAGAAGGTGATCTTGTTCCAGACATTGTATTTCCCCGACGGTTTGCGCATGGGAAGGCGGCGCACCTCCTCCAAAGTCTCGGCATCATAGATCAATACCGCGCCATCGTCCTCCCAAACCGACACCAGGGCGTATTTGCCGTCGCGGGTGAATTCCACGTGGGCGACCGTGGCACCCGGCACCGGGCGCAGGGTCTTGACGATCTCCAGGGTCTGCTTGTCAATCACATGCATCGCGTCCTTGTTCGGGCCAAAGAACACATCCGCCCAGACGTATTTGGAGTTCTCGTGGCTGCGCATGAAGAAACCGGGACCTTCGGTCGGGATGCGCTTGATCGTCTCCCAGCTGTTCATATCGATGACCGAGATCACGCCTTCCTTCAGGTGCGGAGTCGCCATCACCGTGGTGTCGCCATAGGCCCAGGTGATCCCCGATCCCAGGTGCGGCATGCCCGGCAGGTCCAGATCGGCCACTTTCATGCCGATCACTAGGTCGATGACCATGCCGTCCTCGCCCTTGCGCGAAGCGCCCATCAGGTGCTCGTAGCTCTGGTCGAAAAAGAAATCGTCCAGATAGTCCGGCGTGGTGATGCGGCGGATCGGGAAATCCGTATCCTGTTCGGTCGGACCTTCGATCCGCCAGTCATGGGTGAACCCGCCGGCAAAGAGGCTCATGTCGGGGTTCTCGGAATAGGACACTTCCCAGACCTCCGGAACGTCCTTCAGGGCCAGCACGAAACTGTCGCGCGGCGGTGCCTGATAGACAGCGGAGACGCGGCTGGGTGTGCCATCCTTGCCCTCGATCTTATGCACTTCGGCCACCGTCAGGTCTTCGGTGGACAGGATGGTCAGCGTGTTGGGCAGGTAGTTCGCCACGGCAAGCCATTTTCCGTCACCAGACATGGCAATGTTGCGAGAGTTCAAGCCTGCACGAGTACGACCCACCTGTTTCAGGCTGTAAATGTCGTATTTTTGAACCCAACCGTCCCGCGACATGATGAAAACATAGCGCCCATCCGGGCTGAATTTCGGCCCGCCATGCACTGCGAAGGGGGTGGCAAACCGGTCAAGCACCTCGAAAGTGTCGCCGTTCAGGACCGAGACATGGTGATCGCCGGTTTCCACCACCAGAGTGATGTTCATCGGGTCCGCGTCCCAGACAGGGGAGTCGGCGGCGACATAATCCTCGTCCATCACGCGCGAGGCGTTGATCTGTTCCGCGCCCCAGGGCGGGATGGTGTCCAGCGGGGTCTTCAGGTAGTCCGACAGGGCGGTGATCTGCGCGTCCGTCAGCTCTTCGGTAAAGCCCGGCATCTGGGTGGCCACGCGGCCGTCGCGAATGACGGCCTCGATCTTGGGACCGCGCATCCGGCGCAGGGTCTCAGGGATCAGCGCCGGGCCGGTGCCACCAAGGCGGTTCGCGGCGTGGCAATCGGCGCAGAACTCGTTGTAATCGGCGACCGGGTCGGCCAACGCGGGTCCGCCCAGCACCATGGCAACGATCAGTGAAAACCACACACCGGCTCTCGCGCGGGTGGGAGTCCGGGCAATCTGCCGGGGCTCTTTAGAAAAACTGGTGTTTCGGGTCATGTTTCTTGCCTCGGAAGGGGGTGACTTCCAGCCGTTCGGCCGTGTCGGTCACACCGATTTCGTCATTCGTCAGGTAGCAGGCCGGATCCTCGGCCCAGGGGTTGCCGGTCAGCTGCAGCGCGCGAATGCGGGTGTTGCCGCCGCAGACGTCCTGCAGGGAACAGTCGCCGCAGCGCCCTTCCAACGGGCGGGGCCGCGTGCGCAGGGTGGCCAGCATCTGGTCGGAGCCGGTCCAGAGCTCGGAAAACGGTGTCTTCTTCACGCTACCGATCGTGTAGTCGGACCAGTAGGTATCCGGGTGTACGTTGCCCAGAAAGTCAATGTTCGCGACTCCCATGCCAGAAGAATTGCCGCCCCAGGCAGCCAGATGTTCGCGCAGGTTGGCGACCTTGTCGGCGTCGAAATTCTTGGCGGCCCATTTCAGGAAATAGCCCGCGTCGGCGTCATTGTTGCCGGTCACGATGTCCAGCGGCATGTCCTCGGCCGCGGCCAGCCAGGCGCGTTCGATCAGGATGTCCATACCCTTGCGGGTCATCAGGTGGTGGGCATCCTCGCCCCGGTTCTTGTCGCCCCGCCCGGCATAGACCAGATGCGACAGGTAGAACTTGTCCACGCCCTCGTCATCACAGAGCTGCAACAGATCCTCAAGGTGGTGCTGCGTGCCCTCGGTCAGGCAGAAACGCAGGCCCACCTTCACGCCGCGTTTCTTCAATTCGCGCACGCCGCGCACGGCATCGTCAAAGGCACCGTCCACGCCGCGAAACCAGTCGTTGGTCTTGCCAATCCCGTCGATCGAGATGCCGACATAGTCAAACCCGACCTCGGCAATCTTGTCGGCGGTTTCGCCGTAAATCTTTGTTCCATTGGTGGAAAAGGCCAGAACGCGCGTCAGTTCGCGGGCACGATGGGCGATCTCGAACACATCGAACCGGTCCAGCGGCTCGCCGCCCGACAGGATGATCGCGGGTACTTTGAACTGCCCCAGATCCTCCAGCGTGGCCATGGCCTGGTCATGGGTCAGCTCGCCGGGAAAATCCACATCCGCCGAAACCGTATAACAGTGGCGGCATTTCAGGTTGCAGCGGCGGGTCAGGTTCCAGATCACCACCGGTTTCGGCAGGCCGGAGCCACGGCGTTGGCGTACCGGGGTCGGCGCGACCAGCTGGTGCATGTATTCGGTCAGGCGAAACATGGTTTATCCTTTCTTGCGGAGCCTCAGCCCCGTCTTTTTCAGGATGCGGGTGGAATAAAGGATGTCGCTGCCATTGAGCGCATCGCCCAAGAGGTCGGTGATGCGGGCGCGTTTCTCTTCCACCTCGCCCTTCGAGGATCCGTGGACCATCGCAAAAAGGTTATAGGGCCAGTCCGGCAGATCGCGCGGCCGTTCGTAGCAATGGCTGACGAAATCGAGCGCACCGACCAGCGGGCCAAGCTCGGACAGCTGCGCGTCATCCACGTCCCAGACGGTCATGCCATTGGCGACCATGCCCAGCTTGTAGTGGTTGGGAGCTGCGGCGATACGGCGGATGACGCCGGTGTCCTTCATCGCTTGCAGGCGGGTGCAAAGCTCGTCCTCGGCAAGCTCCAGCCCCGCGGCCACCTCGGCATAGGGGGCCGGCACCAGCGGAAGGCCCGATTGCAGCGCGGTGATTATCGCGCGATCCGTCGTGTCGAGAACATAGCTCATGCGGCCACCCGAAACCCGATGTAGAACTCTTGCAGTTTGGGGAAACAATGCACCTTGATGCCGGTTTCCCCTTCGATCCTGTCGGCTGCGTCCTTGATCCCTCCGGGCGTTTCCGTCGCCAGAACGAACCACATGTTCAGCCGGTGCGTCCGTTCATAATTATGCGCGACTTCCGGGTGTGCATTGACCCGAGTCATGACCGTATCAAAACGGTCGGCAGGCACGGCCATGGCACAAAGACAGAAGGCCCCGCCCATGGCGGCCGCGTCGAAGAACGGGCCGAACCGGGTCAGGACACCCTCTTCGCGCAGGGCTTTGGTGCGGGTCAGCACCTCATCCTCGCTCAGCCCCAGCTTTTCGGCCAAGGTGGCAAAGGGGCGGTGATCGAGCGACAGGTCATCCTGCAGCGCGTTCACCAGCAGGCGGTCGGTCTCGTCCAGAACCGCGGGCGTCCGGTCACGGGCCACCATCACGCGCGCTCCCTGCGGTCGGCAATCATCGCGCCGGTCTGGCGGAAGCAGCGGGTGGAGAAGAGCGGTTTGTGATCTACCCCCCGCAGCGCGGGCAGGTTCGATGCGCGATCCAGCACCTCCAGTGCATCCTCGCGGGACTTGGCATGGATCATCGAATAGAGGCGGTAGGGCCAGGTGCCTTCGACCGGGCTACGCTCGTAACACAGGGTCACGCCGGGAAGCGCGGCCAGTTGCGGGCCGGCTTCGGTAATGGCGTCATGGGGCAGATCCCAGACCACCATCGCATTCGACCGCCAGCCCAGCGCGCGGTGGCGCACGATCACGCCCAGCCGCGACAGGATGCCTGCATCGGAAAGCGCGCTGATGCGGTCCAGCACCTCGTTTTCGCTGCGTCCCAGGCTCTCGGCCAGCGCCTGATAAGGGCGCGGCACGATCGGCACCCCCTGGCACAGGGCCTGCATCAGGTCGCGGTCGCCGGGCTGGATCACGTCCAGATCGGCCGCTCGAGGCGCGGGCGGATTCACCGGGTTCGTGGTGCCATCCATCTTGAAACCCAGATCAACGTTGAACGGCCGCACCAGGCGCAGGTCCAGCACGGTGAGGCCGGTGCGTTCCTCGATCCGGGCCAGCGTCGCGTCCACATGGGTGCGGTCCGGACCGGTGGCGACGAACCAGATGTTCCAGTCATCCTCGCGCTCGTAGGAGTGATTCACCCCCGGCTCGTCATTGATGATCTCGGCGACACCCTCGATCCGGTCCGCCGGGGCGGCCACGGCGGCCAGGGTCGAGGCCGAAAGGGTGTTGGGCGCGCAGGTGCCGCCGACCCGGGTGATCCGGCCGGTCTGACGCATGGCGTTCAGCCGGCGCACCACCTCGGCCTCGCTCAGATCCACCTCTTCGGCGAGGAGGGCGAAGGGATGGGGCGTGACCGGAAAATCTCGCTGGAAATCGTCCAGCAGGCGGCGGTCGGCGGGGTCGGCAACCAGTCTCATGACTTACAATCCGGTTCTGTGCGCACGCGCGGTAAAGAAAATGCCCGAGGGGCTGTCGGCGTCGATCTCGGACAGGAGCTCGAATGTCTCGGTGTCGTAGATCTTGACCTTGTTCTCGTCGCGGACCGAGACCCAGATCTCGTGCCCGCGCGGGGTAAACTCCATGTGCAGAACGCCCGGACCGGGCTTGAACTCATGCACGACTTCCTTGGTCACGGTGTCGATCACCTGAATCGTGTCGTTCAGCGGGTGGGCGAAGTTCACCCAGACCTGGCGCCCATCGGGTCGGGCCATGGCGAAAACCGGCTGGCCGTAGGTCTTGGTGCGCGCGGTCTCCTGCAAGCTGTCGCTGTCGATCCACAGCACCTCGTGGTGGCCCACGGCGGGCAGCACGAACTCGGCGCCGGTATCGGCCCAACCTTCCAGATGGGGCATCTTGTAGACCGGCATTTCCTCCTGCCCGCGGCCGTAGTCCGGCAGCACGCGGATGGGTTCCGGGCTCTCGTCCCACAGGTCCAGGGCGGTCAGCCCGTCTTCACCGAAGAGACCGGTGATATAGGTGCGGCCATTGGCAGTGATCAACGCGTCATAGGGGTTTTCGCCCATCTCGGGGATCTTGGTGATCCTGGGCTCGGCGCCCGGTTCCACCCCGTCCATGTCGGCGATCCAGGTCTCGCCCGTGTCCCACATGGTAAAGACGAAGCGACGGCCCGGGGCATCGACCAGGCCGATGGTTTTGGATGCGGTCGGGATGTCAGCGACCATCTCCAGCGTTTCGGCGTCGAAGATGCGTACTCCGCCGGGTTCGTAGTTCGACACGGCCACCAGCGTGCCGTCGTCCGAGATCGCCCCGCCGATCGAGTTGCCACCCTGCACGACGCGCTTGGCGATCTTGCGCTCGACGATATCGACCTTGGTCAGCCCGCCGTCGCGGCCGAACACGTAGGCATAGCGCTCGTCCGAACTGTAGACCATCGAGGCATGCGAAAGATCGCCCAGCCCCTCGATCCGGGCCAATGCGGCGCGGTCCGACTGGTCGATCAGGACGACCGACCCCTTGGCGCGTTCGATGATCAGGCCCAGGTCGCCGGTGGCAAGGGTGTCGGACAGGGCGGGGGTGGCCAGGGCGATGCCCAGAGCAAGGGTCGAAATCAGCCGTTTCATTCGGTGTCTCCCTTCAGGAGGTAATCGGCGATCCAGGCGGCTTCCGCCTCGCTGATCAGCGGCTACCACGGCGGCATGGCGGTGCCCGGCATGCCTTCGAGGATGATGAATTGCAGAATTTCCGGGTCGTAGCCCTCCAGCGTTTGGGGGCGGATATCCGGCCCCAGACCGCCTTTCAGCGTCAACCCGTGGCAGGAGCCGCAATCCTGATGCACCAGTCGCTTGAGCGCATCAGGATCGAGGCTGTCGGCCATGGCCGGAGGGGCAGCCATGGCCAGTGTGGTCGCCAGAAGGGAGAGGGCAACCAGTTCAGGCATTTGCAGCAACCTCCCGCGAGGGCACGGCCTGGCGGCCATAGAGCGACACGACCTGGCCGATGATGAACAGGGTGGGCGGTTTCAGCCCGGCATCGCGGGTATCCGCGGCAATGTTGGACAGGGTCGAAACCATGCGGCGTTCATCCGCATTCGTGGCCTTCGAGATCGCCATCACCGGGGTAGAGCCCGGCAGGCCTTCGGTCATCAGGCCCATGGCGATCTGGCCGATCGACGAAACCCCCATGTAGACCACCAGCGTGGTCATCGGGTCGGCCAGTCGTTTCCAGTCGAGGTCCAGCACCTTGTCGGCCTGGCGGTGGCCGGTGACATATAGCACACCGGTGGCCAGCCCCCGGTGAGTCAGCGGCACGCCGGACACGGTGGCGGCCCCCTGGGCGGCGGTAATGCCGGGCACATATTCGGCCTCGACATCATGCTCCGCCAGGTAAGCGGCCTCCTCCGAGCCGCGGCCGAAAATCAGCGGATCGCCCCCTTTCAGCCGGGCAACCACCTGGCCCGCCTGCGCCTCCTCGACCAGGATCTCGTTGATGCGGTCCTGGGTCACGGGGTGGCATTGCGGCATCTTGCCGACAAAGATCATCTTCGCCTCGGGGTTCGCCATGGCGATGATTTCGTCCGAGACCAGGCGGTCATAGACCACACAGGTCGCCTCGGCGATCAAACGGGCAGCCTTCAAGGTCAGCAGTTCGGGATCTCCAGGGCCTGCGCCGATGAGGTGAACTTTGCCGGTCATGTGTGTCTCGCTCTTCCCAAGGGTTGGCTGGATGCAAACCCCTCCCGCGGACAGGCGCGCCCTTTCAGCGCGTGTCGAATCGATGACATTGCCGGCGGGTGAGGCTCGGTCCGGTTTCAAAGGTAAAATGCCGCAGGGGGGGCTGCTATTCCTTGACATAAGTTAAGGGGGCCATGCTTTGGCTCAACCCCCTTGTATTCAAACAATTTTCTCTGTCACCCTGCATCAGGCGACCTACCCTAAAAGGCGCGATTTCAGCTCTTTGAAGGACCGGTCCTCACGGTCCCGTGGCCATCGTTCCAGCGCGACGAAGCCACACATGCGATTGAATACGGCCCTGCGCGGACTGTCAGCGTAAACGTCCAGGGGTTTCGCCCGGGAAGGGTGCGCGACACGCGAAGCCGCGTGCTGGAGCCCGGTCGACACGGCATTCTCCTGCGCCCTGCAGTGGCGGGCCAGGTGAGTGGGGTTTGCCGGAGAATTTCCGGGAAGGGCGCTTAGGCGCAAAGGTACAATACGGCCGCGGGAGCCCGGGGGCCCTTATTCCTCGACAACTGTGACCATGCCGATCATCTCGTGGCTTTCCCAGTGCGGCCCACAGAGATATTCCTGCGGGTCACTGGCCTCCAGGAAGGTAAACTCGATCGCCTCCTCGGGGAAAACCCGGTCGCTTTCCGGCTGGCCCTTCGCGATCACCGAATGGCTGGTGCGCCTGTCGACATTGACCCAGCGCACGGTGGTGCCGACGGGCACGGCGATCTCGGGCGGGCAGAAGCTGTACTTGTACATGGTGACAACAGTCACGCCTTCGGCCTCGGCCGACGGGGCGCCGTAGATATCGACATAGCGTTCTTCGGCTTCGCCGCAGATCTCGGCAATCTCGGCCTCGGTCTTGTCGCCCGCCAGAACGGGCAAAGCCGCGCTTGCCAGCGCGGCGGCGAATGCGAAGGGGGAAAGGGGGATTCGCATGATGGTGTCCTCTCTGAAATCCTCTGCATAATGCCAAAGAAAAGCGGCCGCCCCAAGGGGCGGCCGCGTCTTTGTTCTTATTGACCAACCACGTTGATCTGGGCCTCCGGGTCGTCGAGCGCCATGGTGGTGTCCAACGTCACATGGTGGAAGCGTGCGGCGGCGTAATCGTCGTGGATCGCAAAGCCGACCGTATAGGTCTTGCCGGATTCAAGCGGCACGTCGCCCACCCCGCCGACCAGCGGCCGCGAGAAGACCACGGTCCACATGCCATCGTCACCCAGCTTGGCCTGCGCCGCGATATCACCGTCGTTCTCGACCCGGCGTTCCAGCCGGTAGCCGTTCGAGGCGGAGCCATCGGCGTAGACACGCATCAGGTCCAGATAGGTGCCGTCGGCCAGGTACTGCTCGATCTGAGCGGCCTCGGCCAGTTTGTCCCAGCCACCCTGGGCCTTGCCGCGGCGCCCCTTGACCTCAACCTTGGTGCGACTTTCCGTCAGGTATTTGGTGATGGTCTCTTCGGCCATCAGCGCGGTGGCCACTTCGCCGTTTGCGGCAATCGCCTCGGCGCCCGGATCGAAGGGCATGTAGGTGTTGTCGGCGTGGCAGGACGCCCAGCACCCCACCTGATCACCCATCTCGATGCCGGTCCCGGTGATCATCATCGCGACCTTGATCTGGTTATCCGGGTCCATCTTGCCGCCGTCCACAAAGGGCGCGGGGGCATGGATCGCATTCTGCCATTGCAGACGGAAGTAGACATTGTCCGCATCATAGGCTGCCTGGACCGTGGCACCGATCGTCCCACGTTTGCCCGGAATCGGGGTCGGTTCCAGCTCGTCGTTCTTGCCGCCGCCGCCGGCGACGATCTTGTTGCCGATGTCTTCCAGTTCCTTGGCGTGGCAGGTCGTGCAGGCATCGCCACCCTGGGTCAACGGACGTGCGCCACCGTGGGTCTTGCCGTTCTGCACCCATTCGAAGCTTGCCTGTCCCGGGTAGAACAGGGTCAGGTCGCTGGAGGCAACCGTGCCCCAGTCGATGTTCGGCGCCACGTCGACACCTTCATCGACGGCGCTGGCGGTGCCGGCCATCTCGGCTTCGACCTTGGCGCGTTCATCTGCGCGTGCATTGGCGACGGCATCGGCAATGCGCTGACGCGCGGCCTCGTCCTCGGCCTTGGCAGCGGCTGCCTCTTCGGCCTCGATCGTTTCGATGCGCGCGAGGCTTGCCAGGTATTCCTCCGGCACTTTGCGGATGAATTCCGGGTTCGGCGCCTCCAGCGCGGCCAGGTAGTCCTCGTCCGCACGGTCACGCAGGTCGAGGTGGGCAATGCCCTTGTGGCAGTCGATACAGGTCTGGCCCGTCTCCATCGCGTTCAGGTGCTGCTGGCGCGCGCGCGGGGCCTGGAATTCCGGCATCATCGATTCGAAGTCGTGGCAGTTGCGGCATTCGACCGAGTCCGTGCGTTTCATCCGCTCCCATTCGTTCATCGCCAGTTGCAGGCGGTGGGCGTCGAATTTCTCGGGCGTCGAGATCTTGCCGGTGATCTTGCCCCAGACTTCCCTGGAGGCCTTGATCTTGCGGATGATCTTGTGGGTCCAGTCCTTCGGCACGTGGCAGTCGGAACAGACCGCGCCCACGCCGGACCGGTTCACATCGTGGATCGTGCCCTTGTATTCTTCATAAACGAAATCCCCCATCTCGTGGCACGAGATGCAGAAATCCTTGGTGTTGGTCGCTTCCATGGCGGTGTTGAAACCACCCCAGAAGATGATGCCGGCGACAAAAATGCCCGCAACTGCGGCGATGGGCATGCCCCAGATGAGGGTGCGCCGCCAGATCGGTTTCTTCGGTTCTTGACCGCTGTCCTGGGTCATGTCCTGGCTCCGTTAAGTGGCTGGTCGTCGTCGGCTGTTGATCCCGACGCGGTGAGTGTGTGGGGGGTTGCGCGGGTGACGCAAAAGGGGGCGGGCGCCTGGCCCGCCCCCCCTGGGTGTCTCTCCGATCACATCAGGTGACGTGGTTCGACCGGTTGTAGACGTTGAACTTGCCGGTCGGGGCATAGAGACCCTTCACGCGGCCGACCTCTTCGAGAGTCTTGGCGTCGTAGATCACGATCTCGCCATTGGGCTCTTTCGAGGTCGCACGGTTCCACTTCGAGACCCAGACTTCGGTGCCATCCTTGTTGAATTCGAAGTGAACGGCGACGTTGCCTTCCTCTTCTGTGACCCGGATGGTTTTCACGATCTCACCGGTCTCTTTAGAGATGACCTGAACCGACTGCTGCACGTCCGGCTCCGGATGCTTGGTCTGGTCAACCCAGACGTAATCCGAATTCGGGTGGGTCCGGATGAACAGGCCCGCGCCATCGGTTTCAACTTCGTAACAGGTCTTCCAGGCATTGTCCGGGTTGCTTTCGGGATCATTGCCCCAGACCGTCACAGTACCTTCGCCGAGGTGGGGGGTCGCAGCCACCGGACCACAGTTCGGGTCAACCCAGTTGGCGCCCGGGCCGGGGTGCGGCAGCGGAGCCGTATCGATAATGGCTTCAAGATTGCGCTCTTTTGCATCAACCACGACCATCTGGTTCGACGCGTTCGCGGCGATCTGGAAGTAGCGGCCGGTTGGATCGAAGAACCCGTCATGAAGGAACTTGGAGGTGTCGATCTTGTCGATGCGCAGGCTGTCGAGGTTCGAGTAATCGACCTGCCACATCTGGCCCAGCTCCTTCACCGAGACCAGCCAAGTCGGCTCGTTCGGCGTGTTGTAGATGGCCGCAACGCGGGCCTCTTCAACATATTCGCCGTCAATGTTCACGCCACGGGTCGAAACGACCTTGAGCGGCTCCATGGTCTCGGCGTCGACGATCGCGAAATGCGGCGGCCAATAGCCCCCGCCGATCACGTATTTGCCGTCGCCGGACACGGCCACGTCACGCGCGTCGTAGGCGATCTTGACTTCCGAGACCAACATCTTGTCCGGTGTCTGCCAGAGGTCGATCTTGGTCATCTTGCCGTCACGGCCCATCGTGTACCAGAAGCGGCCGGGATCCTTCGGATCAGCGATTTCACTCTTTTCCGACGCCTTGATCACGTGCACGGCATAGCCCGTGGGAATGTGCGCCAGAACTTCCTTGGTGTCTCCGTCGATGACGGCCACCTTGCCCACATCACGTTCGATGACGACGAAGAAGTTTTCCCAGTTGCGGCCATGCAGCGGCTCGGTCGGGTAATCCTCGGGCTCGACATAGACCTTGCGGGTCTCTTTCATCTGCGCCAGTGACATCTCAGGCGGTTTGGGCGGCTCCATCTGGATGTAGGTCGCCATATCCTTGATTTCCTGCTCGGTCATGATGTCCGAGAAGTTGTTCATACCGCCTTCGGTGCCCCAGGAAATGATCTTTTCAAGGCGTTCCTGGCCCAGTTTCAGCGTGCCACCGGTGGTCACGGTGCCATCTGCGGCAGTCTTTTCCCATTCGGGCAAAAGGTTCTTGCCGGTTGCGCCCACGCGCAGGACGCCGTGGCAGCCGGCGCAGCGTTCAAAGTACAGCTGCTTGGACGCGTCAAAGGCATCCTCGCTCAGTGACGGCTCTTCGGCGAAAGCCGGGATGGCCACGCCGCCCAGCAGCATCGCAAAACCGAGGCCAAGTATGCCGCGGGTTTTCTTTTGGGTGATTCCAAGTGACATGATCACTCTCCGTTTGCTTGGTGAGGCACTTCGGAAGATGGTCGGGACCGGACCTGTGCGTCTTGACAAAAGTCAACGATGCTCCCGAAAAAGTGAGCGGCGCGTGATTTAACTCCGGATGAAGGCACAGAATTCGGGCCCTTCGGACGGAATCCCCCGAATGACGTCAAGGGCAATCCCCTGAAATTAAACGCGATTTCTTGCATAAACCGAGCAGAGTCGCGATGCCCGACAGTTTCACGCAACCTCTTCTCGCGCCGGCTGCAACTTGACGAGTGTCAAGAATTGCCACCCGCCCATGCGTAGGCTTTCGCGGTCCAACGAAAGGTCCACCCCCATGCGTTCTTCCGTCAGGCTCGTGCTCCAGCAGGGTCATCGCACTTTCTTCCTGCTCGCCCCGCTCTGGGCGATCCTGGCGGGAATCGTCTGGGAGCTGTGGCTCCTTGTCCATGCCACCGGCGGGATGATGGATCTGCCCGGGCCGGGCATGGCACCGCATCTGTGGCACGGGCACGAGATGATTTTTGGCTACGCGGCGGCTGCGGTGGCGGGGTTCCTGCTGACCTCCCTCGCGGGCGCGCGCGCGGGATTCATTACCTTGGCTGCCGGTCTGTGGCTGGCGGGACGTCTGGTTGTCTGGGCTTCAGGCCCACTGCCGGGGCTGGTGGTGGCCACGATCGATCTTGCTTTCCTGCCGCTCCTGGCCGGGCACGTTGCGCAGATCCTGATACGTCGCCGCAACCCGCAACAGGCGGTGTTCCTGGTCTTCCTCGCAGCCATGACCCTGGGCAACCTTCTGGTGCATCTCGACTGGCTCGGCTGGGCCTATGGCAGCACCGAGAACGGGCTGCGTATCGGGATCATGGCGCTGATCGGGCTGATCGCCGTTCTCGGTGGCCGGGTCACGCCCGGCTTCATCCGCAATGCACTGCGCCGGGCCGGGGCGCCCGAAGATCAGCTGCCCCCCGAGACACCACGCCTCGACCGCGCCACCGTCGCCCTGGCGATTCTCCTGCCCTGGAGCGCCACCTGGCCGCGCATTGCCTCCGTCGTCGCCCTGGGCCTCGCGATTGCCCATTCTGCCCGGCTGATCCGCTGGCGCCTGCTTTCCACCCGCCGCGACGCATTGCTCTGGGCTCTTGCGCTGGCGCAGAGCATGTTGCCGGTCGGCCTCGTGCTCTGGGCACTGTCCGTCTGGAAGATCGGCTCCGAAGTTGCCGCATTGCATGTGCTGGGCCTGGGCGTGGTCGGCGGCATGACCCTGGCGGTGATGTCGCGCGCCATCCTGGCCCATTCCGGGCGCGGTTTGGTGGCCCCTGCCCCGGTCGCCTGGGCCTATGCGCTGATGGCTTTCGCCACCGCGGTGCGGTGGTTGGGCTCAACCGGGCCGACCTCATGGTATTTCAACCTGATGCTGCTGGCGGGGGCCGCCTGGATCCTGGCCTTCACCCTGTTCCTGGCGGGGCTCATCGAGGCTCTGACAACCGAACGTCCGGCCCGCCCGGCGCCCCCTCCGCCGCCGCCGCTGCCACCCGAGATGAAATCCCCGCACTCTTGACGTTGGTCAAGACGGTTTGACCGGCCCCGTGCCAGCTTGCGCGCATTGGCCTCACCCGGCGCTGGCAGGCACGACTTGCCCCGCATCCGTTTTGCAAACACGGCCTCGATGATTCATGCTGCCACTGTTCTTGGGTGAGGCCGGCGGCAGCCTCTGGATCAAACGGGTTTTCGAACCCACAAGGCCAGCCGTCCGCGCGCGTGAAGATTCACGCAGCACGGGGCCGAGGCCTCTTCGGGGGTGGCGGACGGTTGGTCTAACCTTCCTTCATACCGCACCGTATGGCGTTCCGCGGCGCTCTCTTTTCACCCATATGCGGGTTTCCGATCGGAACCGGATGTGCCTGCGCCGCCCCTCCACCGGTACACTTTTTCTGCCCGACTTGACATAAATCACGTTCCGAACCCTCCCGAACATGTTCATTGCTTGCAACCAGGATCAACCCCCGGAGGACGTCACATGGACTATCAGGCCTTCTTCAAAGCCAGCCTCGACAGCCTGCGCGAAGACGGAAACTATCGCGTTTTTGCCGACCTGCAACGCAAGCGTGGCAACTTCCCGAAAGCGTGCCACACCAGCGAACGCGGCGAGGATGACGTGACCATCTGGTGTTCGAACGACTACCTGGGCATGGGCCAGCACCCCGATGTGCTGGAGGCCATGCACCACGCGATCGACACGGTCGGCGCCGGGGCCGGCGGGACGCGCAACATTTCGGGAACCACCCACCAACATGTTCTTCTGGAACAGGAAATGGCCGATCTGCACGGCAAGGAAGCCGCGCTTCTGTTCACCTCCGGCTACGTGTCGAACTGGGCCGCTCTTGGCACGCTCGCCTCGAAGATCCCCGGCTGCATCGTCTTTTCCGATGCGCTCAACCACGCGTCGATGATCGAGGGCATCCGCCACTCGCGCGCCGCCAAGGTGCTGTGGAAACATAATGACCTTGAAGACCTCGAAGCAAAGCTGGCCGCCGCCGACCCGGACGCGCCCAAGCTGATCGCCTTCGAATCGGTCTATTCGATGGACGGTGACATCGCGCCCATCAAGGAAATCTGCGACCTGGCCGACAAATACGGCGCCATGACCTATCTGGACGAGGTACACGCAGTCGGCCTGTACGGTCCGCGCGGCGGCGGCATTGCCGAACGCGAAGGGCTGATGGATCGCCTGACGGTGATCGAGGGCACGCTGGGCAAGGCCTTCGGCGTTGTGGGGGGCTATATCGCTGCCTCGACCGAACTGTGCGATTTCGTGCGCAGCTTTGCCTCAGGTTTCATCTTTACCACCGCCCTGCCGCCTGCCGTGGCCGCGGGCGCCCGGGCTTCGGTCCAGCACCTGAAACGCTCGAACGCCGAACGTGACAGCCAGAAGGAACGCGTCGCCAAGGTGCGCGCCGGACTGGACGCGATGGGCATCCCGCATGTCGAAAACCCCAGCCACATCATCCCGGTGATGGTCGGCGACGCGGTCAAGTGCAAGTTCCTGTCCGACACGCTGATGCAGGAGTACGGGATCTATATCCAGCCGATCAACTACCCGACCGTGCCCAAGGGCACCGAACGGCTGCGCATCACCCCCAGCCCGGTCCATACGGATGCGGATATCGAACACCTCCTCGGAGCGCTCGAGGAGCTCTGGGTGCAATGTGAGATCGCGCGCATTCCGATGGCCGCACAGTAAGCGCCAGGCCGCGACCAAATCAGCTCTTTTCAGGCCCCCGCAAGGGGGCCTAGTCTTTTGTGCAGGCCACAATGGAGACAGGCATGAAACCGGGCAAACGCAATCTGATCACCGATGTGGCCGGGCTGAAGGTCGGAAATGCCTCGGATGCGGTGATCAAGACCGGCGCGACGGTGCTGGTCGGCGAGAAACCCTTTACCGCCGCGGTGCATGTCATGGGGGGTGCCCCCGGCACACGGGAGACCGATCTGCTTGCCCCGGACAAGCTGGTGCAGGAGGTCGACGCGCTGGTGCTGTCAGGTGGCTCGGCCTTCGGGCTGGATGCCCCCGGCGGCGTGGCCGACGCGCTGCGCACCCGGGGACGCGGCTTTCTGGTCGGCGATCAGCGTGTGCCGATCGTGCCCGGGGCGATCCTGTTCGACCTGCTGAACGGAGGCGCCAAGGACTGGCAGGAAAACCCCTACAAGGCGTTGGGACGGGCGGCTCTGGATGCCGCTTCCATGGAGTTCAACCTGGGTACGGAAGGGGCCGGCACCGGTGCGACCGTGGCCGGGCTGAAAGGGGGATTGGGCTCCGCCTCGCTGGTGCTGGAAAACGGCATTACCGTCGGCGCGCTGGTTGCCGTGAATGCGCTCGGGGCCGTCACCATGGGCGAAGGTCCGGAATTCTGGGCCGCCCCGTGGGAGATGGGCGCGGAGTTCGGTGGCCATGGCCCGGGCCATCACGACCCCGGCGAAGAACCCCGCCCCGAGGCGCAGCTTGGCGAAAACACCACCATTGCGATCATTGCCACCGACGCAATCCTCACCCAGGCCCAGGCCACACGGCTTGCCACAGCCGCCCATGACGGCATGGCCCGCGCGATTCACCCCAGCCACACGCCCTTCGACGGAGACCTGATCTTTGCCGCCGCCACCGGCGCAACCCGCCTGCCCGATCCCGCATTCGATGCGCTCAGACTGGGCCACGCCGCCGCCACCTGCCTCGCCCGCGCCATCGCGCGCGGAGTCCATGCTGCGAAAACAGCGCCCGGTGATATCCTGCCCACATGGCAGGCACGATTCGGGTCAGGCTGACCGGGCGACGCATCCCCACCCTTCCCCGGCGAGACTGCCGCCATTCAGACAAGGGAGGTTTCCATGAAAGTATTTCTTGCCGCTACAGCCCTGCTGCTGAGCACAATCGCGGCCCGGGCAGATGAGGTTTCGGACACGCTGGAAAGCGCGCTTGCCGCCTATAACGAGGGCGATATCCAATACGCGCTGGAAGAGCTGGAATATGCCAAGCAACTGATCGCGGCGATGAAGACCGACGCCCTGTCGGCCTTTCTGCCCGCCGCGCCCGACGGCTGGACCCGCGAGGTAAACTCCGAGATGAACGCCGGCCTCGCCTTCATGGGGGGCGGGATCGGGGCCGAGGCGGACTACAGCAGGGACGGCCAGACCTTCTCGATCACCATCATGGCCGACAATCCGATGATCGCGGCCTTTGCCGGCATGATCGGCAATGCCGGCATGATGGGCGCCAAGCTCGAACGGGTAGGGCGGATGAAATACATGAATCAGGACGGCGAGCTTTCCGGGCTCGTGGACAACCGCATCCTGATTCAGGCCAAGGGCGCGCCGGTCGATGTGATGATCCCCGTGCTGAAGGCGATCGACGTGAAGGCGCTGGAGGATTTCGGCGGCTGACCCTAAGCCAGCAAGGCCCGTGTGAGCGCGCTCTCGGGGTGCTCCAGGGGGTCGATCACGTCGAAATGGTGCCGCCCCGGCGCCACGCGCAGCCGCGCTTCGGACCAGGCCTCGGCCAGGCCGCGCGCCTGATCCAGAAACGCCGGGCGCTCCTGCGCGCCAACCCAGACCGTGGTTGGGATGTGCAGCCGGTCGGTGGCCAGCGCGGGGCTTTCCGCCTCTGCCTCTGCCGGGTCCAGGCGCAAGTCCGCATTCATGGATGTGTGCAGCAGCGGCCTCAGATCCCCCAGCGGCGAGATCGCCAGGATGCGCCTGATCCGATCAGCGGATTTAGGCGCCACATCCGCACAATTCATCCGTGCCACCAGATGGCCACCCGCCGAATGTCCCGCCAGCACGATCGGCCCCTGAACCTCTCCCGCGGCCAGGTCGATGGCGCGCGCCACCTCCCGCGTGATCCCGGATATCCGCCCGTCGGGCGCGAGCGTGTAGCACGGCAACGCCACCGCCCAGCCCTGTGCCAGAGGCCCCGCCGCCAGATGGGTCCAGGTCGCATGGCTGAAGGCGCGCCAGTATCCGCCATGCACGAAAACGACGAGCCCGTGCGGCACGCCTTCGGGCAGAACCAGGTCCAGAATCTGACGCGAACCGGGCCCGTATCGCAGGCCCGTTCGCAGATTCTTCGCCTTCGCGCGAAATTCTGTCGCCTGATGCGACCATCGTGGCGGAAACTGTGTCGCATTCGGGATGAAATCCGCATTTGCATAGGCTAGATCAGGGTTCAAAGGGAAATCCTTGCGATAATTAACACGTTAAGCTCTTTACTTGGGCCGCGTGTTTCGGCACAGGTGACGCAGGGCCATGGGAGATGAAAATGACCGCCAATGCAACCGATCTGAAAAGCCTTCTGAACGATTCAAGCCTGCTGGAAACCCGCGCCTATGTGGCCGGTGCGTGGATCGACGCCGATGACGGCGCCACTTTCGACGTGATCAATCCCGCCCGGGGTGACGTGATCTGCCAGGTGGCCGACCTGTCGCGCACCGAGGTCGCGCGCGCCATCGCCGCCGCCGACGTGGCCGGCAAGGCCTGGGCCAAGCGCACCGCCAAGGAACGTGCCCAGATCATGCGCCGCTGGTACGATCTGATGATGGAGAACCAGGCCGACCTGGCCACCATCCTGACCGCCGAGATGGGCAAGCCGCTGGCCGAAGCGATGGGCGAGATCGCCTATGGTGCCAGCTTCATCGAATGGTTCGCCGAGGAAGGCCGCCGCATTTACGGGGAAACGATCCCGGGCCACCAGCCCGACAAGCGCATCACGGTGATCAAACAGCCCATCGGCGTGGCGGCTTCGATCACGCCCTGGAACTTCCCCAATGCTATGATCACCCGCAAGGCTGGCCCCGCGATTGCTGCGGGCTGCGGTTTCGTCGCCCGCCCTGCCGAACTGACCCCTCTGTCGGCCCTTGCCCTGGCCGTGCTGGCGGAACGCGCGGGCCTGCCCGGCGGGCTGCTCAACGTCGTGCCAAGCTCCAACGCTTCCGAGATCGGCAAGGAGTTCTGCGAAAACCACACGGTGCGCAAGCTGACTTTTACAGGCTCGACCAACGTGGGCCGCATCCTCTTGCGCCAGGCCGCCGACCAGGTGATGAAATGCTCGATGGAACTGGGCGGCAACGCGCCCTTCATCGTGTTTGACGACGCCGATCTGGACGCCGCCGTCGAGGGGGCCATCGCCTGCAAGTTCCGCAACAACGGCCAGACCTGCGTCTGCGCCAACCGCATCTACGTGCAGGAGGGGGTCTATGACGCCTTTGCCCAGAAACTCAGCGCTGCCGTGGCGGCCCTGCCGGTGGGCGACGGGCTGGCGGAAGGCACGGCGCTCGGCCCCCTGATCTCGGAAGCCGCAGTCGACAAGGTGCGCCAGCACATCGCCGATGCCACCGCCAAGGGCGCCGAAGTGATCCTGGGCGGCAAGGAACACGCAAGCGGAGGATTGTTCTTCGAACCCACCATCGTCACCGGTGCCACCCGCGAGATGGACTTCGCCACCGACGAGACCTTCGGTCCGCTCGCGCCACTGTTCAAGTTCAAGGACGAAGACGAGGTGATCGAGCTGGCAAATGACACGATCTTCGGTCTGGCGAGCTACTTCTACGCCAAGGATCTGAGCCGCGTCTACAAGGTGACCGAGGCGCTGGAATATGGCATTGTCGGCGTGAACACCGGCATCATCTCGACCGAGGTCGCGCCCTTCGGCGGGGTGAAACAGTCCGGCCTGGGCCGTGAAGGCTCGCATCACGGCATCGAGGATTACCTGGAGATGAAATACATCTGCATGTCAGTCTGAGGGAACACCCCTTGACGGGGCGCTACGGCGCCTCGTTGCCTTCTCCAAAGGAGCGCCTGCGGCGCGCTTGATGTCTCGGCCTCGGCTGCGCCTCCGCCTCGACATTGCCTCCGGCGGGGATACTTGAAGAAAGATGAAAGCAGGCCCTCCCTTTCATCTTTCCAAAAATATCCTGGGGGTTTGGGGGCTAGCCCCCAACAAGAAAGTGGAAAAATCCAAGGATTGACCCCGCCCGTGCGTCATACTCTATGTGATGCGCATGGAACGGACGGACGAGGTATTGGCCCGACACGCTGCGGGCGGAGATCGCGAAGCTTTCGCGATGCTTCTGACGCGCCACTACGACCGGCTGTTTGCCTTTGCCTTCCGCCTGTCCGGATCGCGCCCCGAAGCCGAGGATCTGACCCAGGACATCTGCGCCGTCCTGCCCGCGAAACTGGCCACCTTCAGAGGCGAGGCACGGTTTTCGACCTGGCTCTACCGGGTGGCAGTCAATGCAATGCATGACCGGCGCAGGCGCATGGCCAGCCGCAACCGCGCCGCCGACGGGTGGGGCGACTGGGAGAAGAACCGCCGCGCGGCGAATGACGAGGCCGCGGGCAACCTCGACTGGCTCGCCCAGGCCATGCGCGCCCTGCCCGAGGATCTGCGCGACACCGTGGCGCTGGTGCTGGGTGAGGAGATGAAACAATCGCAGGCCGCACAGGTGCTGGGTGTCTCCGAAGGCACCGTTGCCTGGCGCATGTCAGAGGTCAAGAAACGCCTCAAACACTTGCGAGAAACGGAGGATTGGCCATGAGCGACGACGATCTCAAGCTGGTCTCTGACGGGCTGAAACGGGCCCCGCCCAGCCCGGATGAGAGCGCAAGGGAGGAAAACTTCGCGCTGGCGATGAAAAATTTCGATCGGCTCCAAGAAAGTCGGGACGGCACGCGTCCTACTCCTGAAGCCACCCGGTCCGGGTGGCTGCGCAAAGGAGTGACAAAGATGTTTCAGACCCTGTCCACACGCGGCGCCATTGCCGCCTCCACCGCCCTTGTTGCCGTTGCCGTTGCGGTGACGGTTCTGCCGACCTACCAGGTTGGCACCGACCTGCGCCTGCGCGAAGTGGCCACGCAGAAAACCGACGACACGCGCATGGAAGAAGAGCAGTTCGTTGACGTCGAACCGCTGGTCGAACCGGCCCCGATGGAGTTGGCACCGATGGAGCTGGCCGAGGCCGACATGGCCGCCAGCGCACCCGAGGCCCTTGCGGCGGCTCCGCCCACGCCCACTGCCCGCGTCGCGGCCCCCGGCGTCGGTGGGTTGGCGATTTTCGATGATGCGATACGCCCCGCCCCCACAGATACGGAAACCTATGCCAACGCGGCTCCCAACCCGCTGAAGATTACCTCCAAAGACCCGGTTTCCACCTTCTCGGCCGACGTGGATACGGCCAGCTGGTCGCTGATCCGCAACATGATTTCACGCGGTCAGCTGCCCCCTTCGGACGCCGTGCGCATCGAGGAAATGGTGAACTATTTCCCCTATGCCTATCCGGCACCGGAAGGCCCGCACCCGTTCCAGCCCACCGTGAGTGTGATGGGCACGCCCTGGAACGCGGGCACGCAGCTGGTGCATATCGGCATTCAGGGCGAGATGCCCGAAGTGGACGCCCGCCCACCGCTGAACCTGGTCTTCCTGATCGACACCTCGGGCTCGATGGACGACCCGACCAAACTGCCTCTGCTCAAACAGAGCTTTGCCCTGATGCTGTCCGAGCTGCGCCCCGAGGATGAGGTCTCCATCGTCACCTATGCCGGCAGCGCCGGTCAGGTTCTGGAACCCACCCGCGCCGCGGATCGCGCCACTATCCTGGCCGCTCTGGACAGGCTGCACGCGGGCGGCGCCACCGCCGGGCAGGCCGGGCTGCAACAAGCCTATGCGGTGGCCGAAAGCATGACGATGGACGGCGAGGTCTCTCGCGTGATCCTGGCGACGGATGGCGATTTCAATGTCGGCCTGTCCGACCCCGAGGCGCTGAAGAACTATATCGCAGACAAGCGCAAGACCGGCACCTACCTGTCGGTTCTGGGCTTCGGCCGGGGCAACCTGCAAGACGCGACCATGCAGGCGCTGGCGCAGAACGGCAATGGCCAGGCTGCCTATATCGACACGCTTTCGGAGGCACAGAAGGTGCTTGTGGATCAGCTCACCGGTGCGCTGTTTCCGATTGCCGACGATGTCAAGATCCAGGTCGAGTTCAACCCGGCCATGGTCGCCGAATACCGGCTGATCGGCTATGAAACCCGCGCGCTTGCCCGCGAGGATTTCAACAATGACGCGGTGGACGCGGGCGAGATCGGCGCAGGCCATACCGTGACCGCGATCTATGAGGTCACACCGGTCGGATCGGAGGCGGTCATGACCGACGCCCTGCGCTACGCCCCACCGGTGGAGGCAGATGGCTCCGGCGAGCTTGGCTTCCTCAAACTGCGCTACAAGGCGCCGGGCGAGGAAATCTCGACCCTGATCGAGACCCCGATCCTGCCCGAAATGGGAACAGCCGGCGATGACGCGCGTTTCAGCGTGGCGGTGGCCGGGTTCGGCCAGCTCCTGCGCGGTGGAAAATACCTGGGCAATTGGGGATACTCTGACCTCATCGCGCTCGCCAATGCCAACAAGGGTGCGGATGAGTTCGGCTACCGTGCCGAGGCGGTGAAGCTGATGCGTCTGGCCGAAACCCTCTCTCGTTGACACTCCCCCGGCCCCGGCCCTAGGGTTCGCGCGCCGTCCCGATCCGGGGCGGCGCATTCTCAGGGCGGGGTGGAATTCCCCACCGGCGGTAGAGGGGCGGCAACGTCTCAAGCCCGCGAGCGCTTGGAGGTCCTACCGGGCCTCCAAGGTCAGCAGATCCGGTGCAACTCCGGAGCCGACGGTCACAGTCCGGATGGAAGAGAATGGGTACGGCGGCTCCAGCAATGGAGGCGCCTTGTCCTGTCTGCCTTGAGTCACGCGCGTAAAGACAGAAAGGACAGATACGCCATGACTCGCAAACCACTTTATGCCGCGACCCTGATGGTCGCCGCAGGGGCCTCATTTGCGCTGGTGAACACCGCACTTCAGGCCGCCACCATGCTGCACGGGGCCGCGTCCCCGGCAGTTACTTTCTGGCAATATCTCATTGCCCTGGGCTTCTACATTCCCTGGATCAACCGCCACCGGCTGGCGGTGCTGCGCACGCGTCAGGCGGGGCTACATGTGCTGCGCGTCGGCCTGGCCGCCCTGGGCGTACAGCTTTGGGTCTGGGGGCTCGCCCATGTGCCGATCTGGCAGGCCATCGCGCTGATCATGCTCTCACCCTTCTTCGTCACCAGTGGTGCCGGTCTGCTGCTAGGCGAACAGGTCACGCCGCAGCGCTGGGGTGCCGTCCTGCTGGGCATCCTCGGCGGGGCAATCATCCTGGAGCCCTGGTCGGACAGGTTCCAGCTGACCGCGCTGCTGCCCATCGCCGCCGCCGCGTTCTGGGCGGCAGCCTCGGTCGTCACCAAATACCTGACGCGCGAGGACGGGCCCGAGACGGTCACGATTTACCTGCTGATCCTGCTTACTCCGATCAACTTTGCGCTGGCGGCAGGCACCGGGTTTTCTCTTCCGCAATCGGCGCTCTGGTTCGTGGTCGGGGCGGGGCTGCTCACGGCGTTGGCGCAGCACGTTCTGGTTCGGGCCTACAGCCTCGCGGATGCCGCCTTCCTGCAGCCCTTCGATCACCTGAAACTGCCCCTGAATGTGGCGCTAGGCTTTGTCGCCTTCGGTTTTGCCCCCACCGGTTCCATGTGGCTGGGCACGGCGGTGATCCTGGGTGCAAGCCTTTTTCTGCTCAACCGGGAAAGCCGTGCCGCACGGCCAGCGTGACCGCCCACCCAACAGGAAAATGGCACGTGGGGGGGAGCGCCCACGTGCCAACACTTTCGCAGGGAAAGGTCGATCAGGCCTCGATCGCCGTGGTCTCGACGTCACCCGCGCGGGCGATTTCGATCCGGCGCGGCTTCAACGCCTCGGGAACCTCGCGGGTCAGGTCGATATGCAGCATGCCGTTTTCATGCACGGCCCCGGTCACGCGCACATGGTCGGCCATGTGGAAGCGACGTTCGAAGGCGCGGGTGGCGATGCCGCGATGCAAATAGGTGCGTTCGTCTTCACCGGCCTTCTTGGCCGACACGAACAGGGCATTCTGCTTCACCTCGACCGACAGTTCACCCTCGGTGAACCCGGCCACGGCGACGGAAATGCGCCAGGCATCCTCGCCGGTTTTTTCGATATTGTACGGGGGGTAGCTTTCACGGCTGACATCATTGGTCAGCACCCGGTCCATCAGGTCGGCGATCTGGTCGAAACCGACGGTGGCACGGTAAAGCGGCGAAAGGTCAAAATTGCGCATGGGTCGTCCTCCATTGAGCGACTGAGTAGTTTGCCTTCCCCATGGGACAGGCGGTTCAGGAAACGGGCCCGCTCGGCGGCGCCCGTGACAGTCACGTATGGCGGATTTCTTCGCGTTCAAGACCCGGGAGGATTTCGCCGCGCCCCATGCTCAGGGACGGACGAATCTTGCCCCCGAACTGTGCAGCCCCCCGCCGAGGTCGATGCGTCGCGCGGTGGGTTCGACCCGTGTGAGAAGGCCGTCGCTTTCCTCCAGCGCGGCCATCAGATCGGCCAGGGGCCTTTCAAGGCTGGTGCCCAGACTTACCGGAGTATCCCGCACGGAGGCCTTGGCCGAGACAACTGAAACGATGCGCGCCTCGCCCTCCTCCTGGATAAATATCGGTGCGCCGGAGCTACCGAAATCGACCTCGCAAGACAGGATCAGGGTGCCCGACTGCCGCGCCAGCACGTGGCACAACTCCTGCAGCGCGGGGCTATCGGCACGGTCGTGGGCATAGGACACCACGCCCACCTCGGCCCCTTTGCGTGGGCGTTTCGCGATGGAAAACGGGGTGACAGAGGTCATGCGGATCGGCCGGTCCAGTTCGATCAGCGCCAGATCATTGGCAACCCGCTGCGCCCTGTTACCGCTCGAAAACTCGAAGTCCGGGTGAACCAGCGCCCGACGCGCACCGCGATAGGCCGAGGCGCGTCCATTGCGCCACCCGGCCCGGAATTCAATCTCGCCAGCTTCATAGGGGCGTCCGCTGTCCTTGTTGAACAGGCAATGAGCCGCAGTCAGCACCAGGTTGTCGGCGATCATGGCGCCGGTGCAGAAACTCTCGTCAGCCATGTCGAGGCGGCCAACGGCCTCCCAGCCACGCCCGTCATCTCCGGTGATCAGATTGCGCAGAGGCGCGTTATCCGAAGCCCCGAGAGGGGTTGAAAAACCCAGGCCAAGCAACAGAATAGACAATAGTTTTCGCATTCGCCCGTCTTCGCATTTGCCCCTTTTCGTTCAGGTTTGTATGGCAGCGAAATGAGGCAAGAATGAGGCACACCCGATCCGGATCCCCCCGACGCACGCATGGCGGCGCACTTGATCCGCGCACCCCGACTCACCCCAGTTTGCGCGGTTTCGGCCCGCCCGTGGCCCAGTCCAGAAGCTCCACCGTATGCACCACCGGCACCTCTGTTCCGCCGCCGATCTGCACCATGCAACCGATGTTTCCCGCCGCGATGATGTCGGGCTCCTTGGCCTCCAGCGTGCGCACCTTGCGCGTCTTCAGCTTTGCACTGATGTCCGGCTGCATCAGGTTGTAGGTTCCGGCCGAGCCGCAGCATAGGTGGCTGTCGGCGGGTTCCACCACCTCATACCCCGCCCGTTTCAGAAGGCTCTTCGGATGGCTCCTGATCTGTTGTCCGTGTTGCAGCGAACAGGCGGCGTGATAGGCGACACGCTGTCCGACGCTTCCCTCCGGCAGGTCGAGATCCACCAGCACCTCGCTGATATCCTTGGCCAATTCGCTGACTCGTGCGGCGTCGTCGGCCAGGGGGTCATCCTGGAACATGTAGCCATAATCCTTAACCGTCGTGCCGCAGCCCGAAGTGTTGATGACGATCGCATCGAGCCCCTCGCCGCGGTCCTCGGCCATCCAGGCGCGGATGTTCGCCGCTGCCGAGCCATGGCTTTCTGCGGTCTTGCCCATGTGATGGGTCAGCGCCCCGCAGCAGCCCATGCCTCTGGCCACCACCACCTCGCAGCCCAGCCGGGTCAACAGGCGGATGGTGGCGTCGTTGATATCGGTATCCAGAACCTTCTGCGCGCAGCCGGTCAGCAGCGCCACGCGTTTCTTACGCTCTCCCTTGGCCGGAAAGACCTGCGGGTCGTCATTGCGGCTGAGCGCCGGGATCCGCGCGGGTGCCATGGCCAGCATGGCCCGCAGCCGGGGGTCGGGGACGAAGCGCCGCAAGGGTTTGCCGATCCTGGCCCCCAGAAGGGCGAAACGGAACCGTCCCGGATAGGGAATGATGCGCGCAAGGGTCCAACGCAGGAGCCGGTCCATCAGCGGGCGTTTGTACGTCTTTTCAATATGTTCACGCGCGTGATCGACCAGGTGCATATAGTGCACGCCCGAAGGGCAGGTCGTCATGCAGGCCAGGCAGGACAGGCAGCGATCGACATGCTTGGCCACCTCCTCATCGGCGTCCCGGCCGTTTTCCAGCATGTCCTTGATCAGGTAGATACGGCCGCGCGGACTGTCCAGCTCATCGCCCAGCACCTGGTAGCTGGGGCAGGTTGCCGTGCAAAAACCGCAATGTACGCAGCTTCGCAGAATCTCGTTGGCGCGGGCAATACCGGGATCTTCCAGCTGTTCCGGGGTAAATGTCGTCTGCATCTCACAGTCCCATCCGCTGGTGGTTCAAAATCCGCCTTGGATCGAATTTTTGAAATAAACCTTCTGTAATTCGTGCTTCGATACGGGCCAAAGGTTCGAAAATGGAAAGCTCTGCGCGGCTTTTTTCATCCGCCCGCACCAGGGTCGCGTGGCCGGAGATGTGGTTTTCGCCCAGTACAAGGGCGTTCGGACGCAGCTCTGCGCCCGCCTCGACCAATGCCCAGACCAGCCCGCCGCCCCAATCCAGGACGAACTCTGCCCCGGGCCGTTCCCGGGCGATCCAGCCGGTCAGCGCCGGCGCGTCCGAGGGTTTGACCGAATAGCGCCAGACATGGCCGGGCTTGTTGTGGAACGGGGTTACGTCGCGCAGTTCCTGCCACAGGGCGGCGCTCATTGCGCCTTCGACCAGCTCCCAACCCGCACAGATCCCTTCCCGCAACCGCTCAATGCGATAGGCAACCGAGCCCGCCAGACCTTCGATACGAATGCGTGTTTCGCTCTCGCCTCCCGATGCGGCCCCATCCAGATGCCCCGCGCCGGAGATGTCGAAGGGCGAACCAAGCGCGGCCGACAATGCCGCGACGGCCTGTGACACATCCAGCCCGTGCGCGATGAGGGTTGCCTCGGTCTCCGGGATCGCACCAACCTTCAGCGACACTTCGGACATGACGCCCAATGTGCCCCAGCTTCCCGCCATCAGCTTGACCAGGTCGTAGCCGGTCACGTTCTTCATCACCCGCCCGCCGTTTTTCAGCACGGCGCCGGTGCCATCAACAAAGCGCACACCCAGGGTAAAGTCGCGCGCGGCGCCCACCTGAATGCGGCGGGGGCCGGAGACATTGGCCGCCACCACCCCGCCGATGGTAGGCGTGCCCGAGGTGCCCAGAAGGCCCCGATGATCCATCGGTTCGAACGGCAGGCGCTGGCCTTCGCGGGCCAGGAGCGCTTCGATTTCTGCAAGCGCCGTGCCCGCCTTTGCCACCAGGGTCAGTGCGCCGGGTTCGTACAGGGTTACACCTGCAAGCCCGGCAGTGCTGAGCACCTCGCCGGTGATCGACTGGCCGATATCGCGCGTGCCACCGCCCTGGATGCGCAGATTGCCCGAGGCGGCACGGATCGCCTCGGCCAGATCCTCTTCGGTTTCGGGGATCATGTGCGGCGTCCTTCGGTCACATCCAGGGGGAAAACCTTGGCGGGGTTGAGCAGCCACTGCGGATCGAACACATCCTTCACCGCCAGCTGGATTTCCAGGTCGTCCGGGCTGTACTGCGCGCCCATCAGGTCGCGTTTCTCGACCCCGACGCCATGTTCACCGGTCAGACATCCCCCGACATCCACGCAGAGCCGCAGGATATCCGCGCCCAGCGCCTCGCATTTTTCCAGATCGCCCGGCTTGTTGGCGTCGAACAGGATCAGCGGGTGCATGTTGCCATCTCCCGCGTGAAAGACGTTGCCAACGTCCAGGCCATAGTCCGCCGACAGCTCTTCGATCCGGGTCAGCACACGCGGCAGTTCACTGACCGGGATGGTGCCGTCCAGGCACATGTAATCGTTGATCCGCCCCATTGCGCCGAAGGCCGATTTGCGCCCCAGCCAGATCGCGGTGCTTTCCTCTTCCGAGGTGCTCTCGCGCAGCTCCACCGGGTCATGGCGGCGGGCGATCTCGATGATGCGCGACAGCTGGTCCCGGATCTCCGCCTCGGACCCTTCGACTTCGATGATCAACAGCGCCTCGCAATCCGGATACCCTGCCCCCACGAAAGCCTCGGTCGCGCGGATCACCGGGCGGTCCATGAACTCGATCGCCACGGGCAATATGCCCGACTTGATGATGTCCGAGACACAGCGCCCGGCGACATCGTTGCTGTCATAACCAATCAGCACAGGCCGCGCCCCTTCGGGCTTGGCCAGGATACGCAAGGTGGCCTCGGTCACGACGCCCAGCTGCCCTTCGGAACCGCAAATGAGCCCCAGCAGATCGAGCCCGCCCGCATCCAGATAGGGCCCTCCGATTTCGACCACCTCGCCGTCAGCCATGACCATGGTCACACCCATCAGGTTGTTCGTGGTGACACCGTATTTCAGGCAATGCGCCCCACCCGAATTCATCGCGATATTGCCGGCGATGGCACAGGCCAGCTGGCTCGACGGATCGGGGGCGTAGAAGAACCCGTCTTCCTCGACCGCACCCGTCACCGACAGATTGGTACGCCCCGCCTGGACCCGTATGAAGCGGTTTTCATAGTCGGTTTCCAGCACACCATTCAGCCGCGCGGTGCCCAGCACGACCGCATCCGCCGTGGGCAGCGAGCCCCCGGCCAGCGAGGTGCCGGCACCGCGGGGCACGACCGGGATACGTTCCGCGTGACACAGCCGCATGACGGCAGCGACCTGTTGGGTGTTTTCCGGCAGCACAACACAGAGCGGCGGGCAGCGATAGGCGGTCAGCGCGTCGCATTCATAGGCTTTCGTCTCGCGCTCTTCATGGATCACGGCTCCATCCGGCAACAACGCCTTCAGGTGATCGACAATCTGCGGCTTTCTGGAAATGATCCGCGCATTCGGGGTCGGCATTTGCATGGCGCGCCTCCTCTTGATTGGTAAGAAAATATAACCAACCAATTGACGCTGGCAAGCGCCTTCCCATCCGGCTAGGGTTTTTCCATGCAAATTCTTGACCAATTGGCCCCTTTCTCTCTGCTTGATGCCCTGGCTGTCTGCGCGCTTCTGGCAGGTTGGATCGGCATCGGCTGGCGGATCGAACACCCGGCGGACAGGCGGGTCTCGACCTCGAAGCTGGTGGCACGTTACCGGCGCGAATGGATGGTTCAGATGGTCACGCGCCAGCCCCGTATCTTTGACGGGTCGATCCTGTCGACCCTGCGCCAGGGGGCCAGTTTCTTTGCCTCCGCGACGATGATCGGCATCGGCGGCGGGCTGGCATTGCTGGGAAACACGGACCGGCTGTCCGGCGTTGCCGCAGACCTGGCCCAGGCCGAGGCGCCCGCTCTGGTCTGGGAAGTGCGCATCCTGCTGGTGATCGGCCTGTTGGCCCATGCCTTCCTGAGCTTTGTCTGGTCGCATCGCCTGTTCGGGTATTGCGCCGTGGTCATGGCGTCGGTCCCCAACGATCCGGAGGATCCGCGCGCCTTTCCCCGCGCCGCCCAGGCCGCCGAGGTCAACATCACCGCCGCCCGCAGTTTCAACCGGGGGCTCAGGTCGGTTTATTTCGCGATGGCCGCGCTGGCCTGGTTCGCGGGTCCAATGGGGCTCATCGCGGCCACGTTGATCACGCTGTTCGTCCTGTGGCGACGCGAGTTCGCGTCCAGGTCACGCGCGGTCCTGTTGGAGGACAAGGTGTGAAATCGCTGTTTTTCATTGCACCGAGCGTGATTGCCGCCCTGCCAGCGCTGGCCGATTTCCCAGCGATCGAGGCAGCCGAGATGCGCGGCAGCACTGTGCATGTGACCCTGTCTCATCCCGATACGGGTTGGAATCACTATGCCGATGGCTGGGAGGTTCGCGCACAGGACGGGCAGGCGTTGGGGCTGCGCGTTCTGGCCCATCCGCATGTGGACGAGCAGCCCTTCACGCGCTCCTTGCTGCTGGATGTGCCCGATGGTGTCGAGGCGCTGCTTATCCGCGCCCGCTGTGGGCGGGATGGTTGGGGGGATCAGGTGTTTGTCTTGCCGTTGGAGTAGGACCAGCGGAATGCCAAACGCCAGAAATCCAGAAAATCAGCGCCACGCAAAATCATTCAATATCAACCGCCTGCGCACTTTCGGTCACTAAGATTCCATCACTGCCAAGGGCTAACCTTGACCCGAGCCGCGCTCCCGCCCCTCCCAGAGCCAGGCCCCGATCGCCAGCCCGGCCAGAACCAGCAGGATCAGCCAGGCAGGCGCCAGGGGCACGACAGTCAGCGCCGTGGTCACATAGGCCTCGCGCGGGGTGAAGCCGATCCAGCCCGGCCCCGCCGCAGGACGTCCCGGGCGCACCGAACGCAAGGCTGGCACCCCGTCTTCCAACCGTTTTGTCTCGCCGCCCGATGCCTTCAGCGCCGGGGCCAGAAGAGCATCCGTTGCCACGGTCTGCTCGAACTCGCGGGGTGCGGCCGGGCCCAGGGCGGCGACTGCGTTCAGGTCGCCTTCTTCCAGAAGATACAGCCCCATTTCCGGCGCCAGGTAGGTGCCGCGATAGAGCCCGGGCTCTTCTTCGGTCAAGGTCAGGGTTTCTTCCACACCGTCCGGCCGGGTGACACGCACCTCGCGCCCGCCTTCCCCCAGGGTCCGGCGTGTCACCACCAGGCGCAGCCCCTCTGCCCGGGCGCCAAGCGCCTCCTCCTCCAGCTCCGGCTCCTTCATCATCCAATGGGCCAGGCGGCGCAGCAGTTCCAGCTGAGGCCCGCCCCCCTCGTAGCCCCGGCTCCACAACCAGGCATGGTCCGAGGCCAGCAGCGCCACGCGCCCCTCGCCCACCCGGTCGAGGCTCAGAAGCGGCCGGTCCAGCCCCGCCATGACCACCTGGCCGCTTCCCCCCGCCTCCAGTTCAACCAGCCGCAGCCAACGGCCCCAGCCATCGGGCGGAGCGAACTGCTCCAAGCCGCGCGTCACCGGGTGGCGGGCGCCAAGATCGGTCACTTCCGGCACGAAATCGCGTTCGATCACCCGGGAACTGGGTGTGGCGGGCAGAATCTCGCCCAGAGGCGAGCGCGCAAGGCTCTGCGCGGTGGCAAAATCCGGCCCGGCGGCCACCAGCACCGCGCCGCCATCCCGCACATAATCGCGTACCGAGCCAAGATACTGCCCCGGCAGGATACCGCGCAGCATGTAGCGGTCGAAGATGATCAGGTCGAATTCAGAGACCTTCTCCAGGAACAATTCCTGCGTCGGGAAGGCGATCAGGCTCAGCTCGCTCACCGGCACGCCATCCTGCTTGTTCGGTGGACGCAGGATGGTGAAATGCACAAGATCGACCGAGGCGTCGGATTTCAACAGGTTGCGCCAGGTGCGCGTGCCCGGATGCGGCTGGCCCGAGACAAGCAGCACCCGCAGCCGGTCGCGCACGCCGCTGATCTGCACCACGGCCGCATTGTTGCGCGCGGTCAGCTCGCCATCCTCTTCGGCAACCGAAAAGCGGATCACGTTCTGCCCGCCATGTGTCAGCACGACGGGCAGGCGCAGGCTTTCACCGACCGGCACGTCATGCTGGATCGGCTCGCCGCCATCGATCGAGATTTCCAGCATGGTGCGCCCATTGCCCGCGGGTGCCGCACCCTGATCCTCGATGCGCAGCCGGATTTCCTGCTCTTCACCCAGGATGGCGAAGGCAGGGGCGTTTTCCACCACCAGGCGGCGGTCCCAATCGGTGTCACGCCCGGTCAGCAGCAGATGGGCGGGCGCCGGGCTGTCGGGCATCAGCTCCACGTCATGCACCCGCCCGTCCGAGATCATCACGACACCTGCCAACCGGTCGCGGGGCAATTCCGCCAGGGCCTGCGAAAGGGTCGAGGCCAGACGGGTCCCCAGATCCCCTTCGCCGTCACCCACCCGAGCCAGGGACATTTCCAACCCTTCGGTGGCCGCCACCCGCGCTTCGATCGAGGCAAAAGCGGCAGCGCTCTGCGCGGCCCGATCGGAAAGGCCCTGCGAGGCGCTTTCATCCAGCAAGACCAGGAGTATATCGGAGAGCGGATCCCGCTCTTCCTGATGCAGGGACGGCCCGGACAGGACGAACAGGATCCCCGTCAGAGCCAGCGCACGCAGGCCCCAACCCGCCAACCCGCGCCATGCCCCCAGTGCCACCAGCAGCACCGCCAGCGCCGCCAGCCCGGCCAGGACGGGCCAGGGCAAGGCAGGGTCGAAGATCACGCTGGTCGCATTCATTGGCCCAGCCTTTCCAGCAGCGCCGGCACATGGACCTGGTCACTTTTGTAATTCCCCGTCAGCACATGCATGACCAGATTCACCCCGAAGCGATAGGCCATTTCGCGCTGACGCTCGCCCGCGCCGCCACGCCCGACCGGCAGCAGGGGCCGACCACCCGCGTCCAGCGCCCAGGCCCCGGCCCAGTCATTGCCACCGATGATCACCGGTGTGACCCCGTCATTGAGGTTGCGGAACGGCATGCCCTCGGCCTGTTCGGCATCCGGCGGCGCGGCTTCGGCCCAGACCGGTTGGCCTGCATAACGGCCCGGGAAATCCCCCAGAAGGTAGAAGGTTCGGGTCAGCACGTGATCCAGCGGAATGGGTTCCAAGGGAGGCACATCCAGCGGGGCCGCCAGCGCGCGCAGGCGCTGCCCGGCGGGGGTCGAGCCTCCGGTGCCGCTCAGGTTCCCGTCCCGCGTATCGAACAGGATCAACCCGCCCCCGGCAAGATAGCGGTTCAGCCGCCCATAGGCCGCAGGCGACGGCAGCGGCTGCGTCGCGCTGATCGGCCAGTAAAGCAGCGGGAAGAGCGACAGGTCGTCCGCCTCCACATTCACGCTGATCGTCGGGGCCGGTTCGACAGAGCTGCGGCGGGTGAGCTCGGCGGCAAGCCCGTCCAGCCCGGCGCGGGCCAGCGCATCCAGGTCTGCGTCGCCGGTGAGGATATGGGCCAGGGTCACTTCGGCCGCCGCGGCCAGCTGGGCGGGATCAACGGCTTCACCCTCCTGGGCGCGTGCCTCGGACAGGGGTATCAACCCGATCAGAGCCAGCGCGGCCACCGCCCCGCCCAGGCGGCCGCTCAGCCGCAGGGCGGCAAGAATATCCACAAGCAGAAGAAGCAGCGCGGCCAGCAGGAACAAATGCCCCAGCGGTTGCGCCGCGCGCGCCACGTCCCAGACCGGCACAACACCGGCGGGCCAGTTGGCGGGGGCCAGTTGCGCCCCTGCCCCCAGCGCATTGACCGCAATGCGCCGGTCGGCCTCGGCGTAAAGCCCCGGCGGTAGGTCCGGCCCGGCCAGCCCGGCCAGGCGTTCGCCCTCCACTCCGGCCATCGCCTCGGCCTTCACCAGCATGCCGAACCCGTCCAGCAGCTGCTCCGCCTGCCAGGTCGTGCCTGCCAGCGTCTCGGCCTCGGGCCGCGTGGGCCGGGTCGAAACGGCGAGCCGCTCCAGCATCTGCACGAAAAGGCCCGAGAGCGGCAGGGTAGACCATTCCGCGTTGGCCGAGACGTGCACCAGCACCACCGCGCCTTCCCCCAGCGCCTTGCGGGTGACAAGCGGCGTGCCATCCGCCAGAGCCGCGATCGTCCGCTCGCCCAGATCGGGGCCGGGTTCCGCCAGCACCTGGGCCGAGACCAGAACGTCGTCGGGCACCGCAAGCCCATGGAAGGGCGATTGATCGCTGAACGGGGCCAGCGCGCGCGGGCTGCCCCAGCTCATCGCACCGCCCACATTGCGTCCGCCCGCGCGCAGGCGCACAGGCAGCAGGATATCCTCGATCCCGCGCCCTACGTCGCTCGCGGCAAGCCGTGGCCCGGCAAAGCGCAGCAGCAGCCCCCCTTGGGCCACCCATTCCGCCAGGGCACGCTGGTCGGGTTCTGCAAGGGTCGCCACATCGGCCAGGATCACCACGTCCGGGCTGGCCTGGATCAAATCGTTCAGCGCGCCTTCGATCAGTTCGGCGGTCGGCTCCAGCGCCTGGCGCAGGTAGTGCAGCGGCGACAGCAGTTCCAACCCCTCGCGATCAGCCCCGCCGACCAGGGCCACCCGGCGGCGGCGGAGGCTGTCATCGGCCAGGGCAACGCTGCCCGCGCTGCGCATGCCTTCCACCTCGAAACGGGTCAGGCGGTTGCGCAGTTCGGGCGGCAGGGTCAGGGCAGTCTCGGCGCGCAACGCGCCAGGGGCAAGGGTCAGCTCGGCCCGGGCCAGGGTCCGTTCAATGCCGTTGGGGTCCGGGCCGATGGCGGCAACCTGCACGGTGCGTTCCCCGCCCTCGGCGCTGCGCAGAAGTTCCAGCTTTACCGCGCCATCCTCGAACCGCGGGGGCAACAGCCCCAGACGCGGGGCGGGCGGTTCGGCCACCGTCACGTCGCCCGCCCGTTGGTACATGGCCAGTAGGGTCGCGCGCCCCTCGTGGTCCAAACCATCCGAGAGCCACAGCACCTCCGTGCCGGGCAGGTCCGGCGCCCAGGCCATCGCAGCGCCATAGCCCGGCGCCCAGGCCACGGGTTCCAGCCCGGCCAAACGGGCACGCCATTCCCCGGCCGGTCGCAGCGGCAGCCCCTCGCCCGGCACGTCCGAGGCCAGCACCACCGCCACCGGACGCCCATCCTGGGCAGCCTCGGCCAGGGCGGCATCCACGGCCTCGATTCGGGCGGCCCAATCCGGCGCGGCGGCCCAGCCATTGTCGATGAACACCAGCAGCGGGCCCGAACGCGGCAGGCCGGCGCGGTCCGGGTTCAGCACAGGCCCGGCCAGACCGATGATCAGCCCCGCCACCGCCAGCATGCGCAGCAGCAGCAACCACCAGGGCGTACGGTCGGATTGCTGATTGCGATCCTCCAGCCCCAAAAGCAGCACGACACCGGGGAAGCGCCTGCGGATCGGCGCGGGCGGCACCGCGCGCAGGAGCCACCACAGCACCGGCAGCCCGGCCAATGCCAGCAGCAGCCACGGCGTGGCAAAGCCTATCGGCCCCAGCGCCCACATCAGCGCTGCCGTTCCAACGCGTGATAAAGCCACAACAGCGCCGCCGCCGGGGTGTCACCGGTGTGATGGGTGTGACAGCGCCAGCCATGGCTTGCGGCCAGGGCCGACAGCGCCGCCTTTCGCTCCGCCAACCGCGCCTGATAGGCATCCCGCAGGTCCGCCGCCTCGCGGGTCTCGTGGCGCAACCCGCCGGACATGGAGTGAAACAGCGTGCGTCCCGCAAAGGGAAATGCCTCCTCCACCGGGTCCAGCACCTGCAAAAGAACCCCTGACAGGCCGCGGCCCGTGGCACGGGCCAAGGCCGCCTCCACCGCCTCGATCGGACCAAGGAAATCCGACAGGAACACGGCGCGGCCATGTGCGGGCAGCTGGGTCAGACGAGGTTCTCCGTACTCGACATCCTCTTCGGCCATCAGGAGCCGCGCCATCCGTTCCACCTGCAGATCACCGCTCATCGGCGGGCTGGGCATGTCCGACAGGCCGACCCGTTCGCCACCGCGCACCAGCAGCGAGGCAAGCGCCAGCCCCAGGACCGCCGCACGGTCCGCCTTGGTCACGCGTTCGGCGGCGGAAAACTGCATCGCGGCAGACCGGTCCACCCAAAGCACCACGCTCTGTGCCGCCTGCCATTCCTTTTCCTGCACGAAATGCTGATCCGACCGGGCCGAGCGGCGCCAGTCGATCGCGCGCGCCGGATCCCCCTGCATCGCAGGGCGATATTGCCAGAACGCGTCCCCCATACCCGGCCGGCGCCGCCCGTGTTCGCCCAGCTGGATCGAGGCCGCGAGCTGCCGCGCCTCCGCCAGCAGGGGCGGTAGGGGTTGGGCCAGCGCCTCGGCCCGCGCGCGCAGGACGGCGGGGCTCAAGCGGCGGCCTTCCCGGCCCGCTCCGCCACCACTGAATCAATCAGACCCGCAAGGCTCTCGCCACGGGCCCGTGCGCCATAACTCAATGCCATGCGGTGGATCAGTACCGGACGCGCCAGCGCTTCGAGGTCCGCAAGCCCCGGCACCAGTCGTCCCTCCAGCAGGGCCCGCGCCCGCACCAGCAGCATCAAGGCCTGCGCGGCCCGCGGCCCCGGCCCCCAGCTGACCGCCTCGCGCACCGCCTCGGGTGCGCTGTCATCATCGGGCCGACAGGCACGCACGAGATCGAGGATCGCCTCGACCAGCGCCTCGCCCACAGGCATGCGGCGCAGCAGATGTTGCGCCGCCATCAGCTCCTCGGCGGTAAACACAGCTTCCGCCCGGGCGTCCTGCGTGCCGGTCGTCGCCAGCAGAATATCGCGCTCCGCATCGCGGGTCGGATAGTCCACGTCGATCTGCAACAGGAACCGGTCAAGCTGCGCCTCGGGCAGCGGATAGGTGCCTTCCTGCTCCAGCGGGTTCTGCGTGGCAAGCACATGGAAGGGCGCGGGCATCCGGTGCTCGTGCCCCGCAATCGTCACCACACGTTCCTGCATCGCCTGCAACAGCGCCGATTGCGTGCGCGGGCTGGCGCGGTTGATCTCGTCGGCCAGCAGCAGTTGACAGAAGATCGGCCCTTTCAGGAAACGAAAGGCCCGCGCGCCGCCCTGGCCTTCTTCCAGCACCTCCGACCCCAGGATGTCCGCCGGCATCAGATCCGGGGTGAACTGCACCCGCCCCGCGTCCAGCCCCATCACCGTCGACAGTGTCTCGACCAGCCGTGTCTTGCCCAGACCGGGCAGACCGATCAACAGCGCATGCCCCCCTGACAGCATCGCCGACAGGGTCAAGTCCACAACCTCTTCCTGACCGATGATCCGGCGCGCTATCGACGCCCTGGCCCGGGCCAGCTTCGCGCCCAACGCCTCGATCTCACCCACAAGCTCTTCGTTCGTCATGGAAATCCTCCGCCAGCCGGTCTATCCATCCATTAAAGGCGCAAACCGAGGGTGGGCACAAATGACAAAAGCGAAATCCGGTGAAAAAACGCCGAAACTCGAAGGTTTGGCGGGAGCCGCGAAAGACGCCGCGCCGAAGGGCCCGCCCCCCGTACATCTGTGGAACCCGCCCCAGTCGGGTGTCATGAACATGGTGATCACCCGCGACGGGCGCTGGATCCACGAGGGCGGCGAGATCCGCCGCGAGGGGCTGGTTCGGCTCTTCGCCTCGATCCTGAAACGCGAGGGAGAGGACTACTTCCTGGTGTCCCCGGTCGAGAAATGGCAGATCACGGTCGAGGATGCGCCATTCGTCGGCGTCGACGTGGATGTGACAGGCATGGGCCGCGCCCAGGAGGTGCATTTCACCACCAACCTCGGTGACACGGCGCGGATCGACGCCGAACACCCCCTGCGCCTGGACCAAGGCGAGGTGCCCTATGTCACCCTGCGGCACAATCTCGAGGCGCGGCTGGATCGCAAGAGCTATTATCGCCTCGTTGATCACGCGGTGGATTTCGACGGGCAGATCGGTCTCTGGTCGGGCGGGATTTTCTTTCCCCTTACCTCCTCCAACGCACGGGAGGGCTGATCCGGGGCAGAGAGAATTCGAACCTTTCTGGACCTTAGGCCACCAGAACACCCCGCGAAATTTCACTTTTTCACTATTCCCCCATCGTTGCGCCCTTCTGTTCCGCTGTCTGCCTTCCCACCCAACAAAGGAGAGATCATGCCCCGTTTCGCCGCCAATCTCAGCTTTCTCTTTCGCGAACTTCCCTTTCTGGACCGGTTCCAGGCGGCGGCCGACGCGGGGTTCACTGCGGTCGAGGTGCTGTTTCCCTATGATGACGCGGCCAGCGAGATCACCCGGCGGCTGACCGTGAACGGGTTGACCATGGTGTTGATCAACACGCCTCCTCCGAACTGGACCGGCGGCGACCGCGGCTTTGCCGCCCTGCCGGGCGGCACCGACCGGTTCCGCCACGACTTCAAGCGGGCACTGCGCTTCGCCAAGGCCCTGCGCGCCAATCATCTGCACATCATGGCCGGGAAGGCCAAGGGTCTGGTCGCGCAACAGACCTTTGTCGAGAATCTGAAATGGGCCTGTGAACAGGCGCCCGATCAGAGCCTGACCATCGAGCCGATCAACCACACGGACATGCCGGAATATTTCCTGCACCGATTCGACCAGGCCGCCGAGGTTCTGGCTGCGGTAAACGCCCCCAACCTCGGCCTGCAATTCGACGCCTATCACGCCCAGATGATCACCGGCGACATGTTGGCCCAGTGGGAGGCCTACAAGCACCTGGTGCGCCACATACAGATCGGCGGCTATCCGGGGCGCAATGAGCCTGCAAAGGGCGAAATCGACTATCCGGCCTGGTTCCGCCAGCTGGACGCCGAGGGCTACAAGGGGTTCGTGTCAGGGGAATATCACCCCGCCGCCCAGACAGAGGCCGGGCTGACCTGGCTGACGGACGGGTTGGATTGACCCGTGCCGCGCAGCTCTTTGCCGGATTTCCGATCTGCAAATACTGCTGACAGGTAGCTGTCAGCAGCCCTGTGCCATCCTTTCCTCATCAACATTGATGATGGAGACCTGTAAATGTCCGACCAAGCCCCCCAAACCGCTGTTTGCTGGAATGAAATTCCCGTTTCCGATATGAACAAGGCCGTGGAGTTCTACAACACCGTGTTCAAATGGACCCTGACAATCGACGACACCGGCCCGAACCCGATGGCCTGGCTGGGCGGTGACATGAACACCGCCGGTGGCCATCTCTATCCGGGCAAACCTGCCGCGGGCGGCAATGGGCCGACCGTGCATATCGTCGTGCCCGACAAGGTCGAGGAAGCCGCCGCGCGCTGCACCGCCGCGGGCGGCACGGTCCTGTCCGAAGCAATCGAAATCCCGCCGGGCCGCTTCATCTATGCGATCGACCCCGACGGCAATTCACTGGGCCTGTTCGAACCCGCACAGGCGACCTGATGCGCCGGGCCGACCGCCTCTTTCGCCTCGTGCAACTGCTCAGGGGCGGTCGGCTGACCACAGCGCAGGCGCTGGCCGAAAAGCTCGAGGTCAGCCCGCGCACGATCTATCGCGACGTGGCCGACCTGATCGGCTCCGGCGTGCCGATCGAGGGCGAGGCCGGCGTCGGCTACATCATGCGCGAAGGGTTCGACATGCCCCCGCTGATGTTCACCCGAGACGAGGTCATGGCCCTTGTCGCCGGCGCGCGCATGGTGCGCAGCTGGGGCGGCGCCTCGATGGCCCTGGCCGCCGAAGAGGCCCTGAGCAAGATCCAGGCGGTGCTGCCGCCGGGGCTTGCGCAAGGGGCCGAGCGGGTGGAGATCCACGCCCTGGGCAACTGGGCGCTGACCGACGAAGAGCGCGCGATGATCGACCGTCTGGAAGCCGCCACGGACACCCGGCTGACTGTCACGCTCAACTACGAGGACGCCGAGGGCGCCGTCAGCACCCGGGACGTGCGCCCCTTGGGGCTTCTCTTCTGGGGCAAGGTTTGGACACTCGCCGCCTGGTGTGAATTGCGCAATGATTTCCGTATGTTCCGCATCGACCGCATCCGCGAAATGGCGGAAGGCGCGGCGTTTCGGCCCGAAACGGACAAGTCCCTGGCCGCCTTCTATGCGGCCCACAAGGCACCTGACGGGCCATGACAGCCCCGGCCGGGTGGATCAGAACTGCACAGGAAACCCGCGATATGGCATAGCGACACTCCTCCTGCTGTCCTTGCGGTGCGGGCAGACCGCATCCGTGACGGGAGACTTCCAATGACCAATTTCAAAGCAATCCTTCTTGCCGCGTTGATCATTCTGGGCATTGCCATCGAGCGGGCCGGGGCCCAGCCCTGCCCCCCATCGACCTGCGCAGGTCTCTGTGACTTGCTGACCGGGAAAAGTCGCCGTTAGTCCTGCCCGATTACCTTTGCAATTCGGCGGGCAATGGCCAGGCTGGCCTTGCGAGAAGGGTGGATCATGTCGACCCCGTGATAGCTCCTGTCTCCTTCGGGGACCATGTCGGCGATGGACAGGAACACCATGCCCTCATCTCTCTCGGCCAGGTGTTCGATCCGCGCTTCAAGGATGTCACCTTCATCCCGGCAACTGTCGATCGGGCTGTCCACGCCTGGGCTGCGCAGATAGCCCAGCCAGAGCACCTTGGCCCCGTCCGCACGCATCCGTGCAACCAGTTTAGGAATTGCACCGCGCTGGCTGTCCTCCGAGATCAGTTTGCCCAGCTTGCGGTCGCACTTTTGGCATCCGCAGCCAAACAACAGGTCATTGCCACCACCGTTGACCACGATCCAATCCCAGCCGGCGTCTCGGTCAACCTTGCGATACTGTTTCGGGATCGAGAGCCCCATCGCACCGGTAATCGGCAGGTTGTAGATCAACCGTGCGCCGCCGACGGATCGGTCCCGCACCTCGCCGCTCAACAAACCCTCCAGCCGGTCGGCCACGGATTGCCCGCTAACGGAATTCCAAGAAAGCAGACTGTCGCCGATTACCAGGACCCGTGGTGCCTCGGCCAGGGCCGGGGTCGCCAGGGCAACCACCAGAGAAGCTGCGCGAAAGATCAATGTGCTTCGGCCCAGTTGTCCCCCTGACCCGCATCCACCACCAGCGGCAGGTCGAGCTTGACCACCGGTTCGGCCGCCCCTTCCATCACCGCGCGCACGATCCCGATCGTGTCGTCGATGGCGACCTCGTCAACTTCGAAGATCAATTCGTCATGCACCTGCAACAGCATCCTGGCGGGCAGGTCGCGGATCGCGTCCGGCATGCGGATCATCGCCCGACGGATTACGTCAGCCGCCGTGCCCTGGATCGGTGCGTTGATCGCCGCGCGTTTGGCGAAACCCGCCTGCGGACCCTTGGCACCGATCTCGGGTGTGTGAATCTTGCGCCCGAACAGGGTCTGCACGAACCCGTTGTCCTTGGCGAAGCCGACGGTCTCGTCCATGTAGCGGCGAATGCCCGGGAAGCGTTCAAAGTAACGGTCGATGAACCCCTGCGCCTCGGCACGTGGAATGCGCAGGTTGCGCGCAAGGCCAAAGCCCGAAATGCCGTAGATCACACCGAAGTTGATCGCCTTGGCCTGTCGGCGAATGTCCGGTGTCATCTCTTCCAGCGGCACATCGAACATCTCGGACGCGGTCATGGCGTGGATGTCGTGGCCTGCCCGGAATGCCTCCTTCAAGGCGTCGATCCCGGCCATCTGAGCGAGGATCCGCAGTTCGATCTGGCTGTAGTCGAGGCTGATCAGCCGCTTACCCTCCGGCGCCACGAAAGCCTCGCGGATGCGGCGGCCTTCTTCCGTACGCACCGGAATGTTCTGCAGGTTCGGATCGGTCGAGGCAAAACGCCCCGTGTTCGCCCCGGTCTGCAAATAGGACGTATGCACGCGCCCGGTTTCGGGATGGATATGGGTCTGCAACGCATCCGTGTAGGTCGATTTCAGCTTTTGCAGCTGGCGATAGTCCAGCACCCGCGCGGCAAAGGGATGTTCGGCGGCGAGGTCTTCCAGCACGTCCGCAGGCGTGGACCATTGACCGGTCTTGGTCTTCTTGCCGCCCTCCAACCCCATCTCGCCGAACAGGATTTCGCCCACCTGCGCCGGGCTTTGCACGTTGAACTCGCGGCCTGCAATCTGGTGCAGCTCGGCCTCGTAGCCCGCCATCTTCTGCGCGAAGGCGTTGGACATGCGCGAGAGCGTATCGCGGTCCACCTGGATGCCGTGCATCTCCATCTCGGCCAATACCGGGACCAGCGGGCGTTCCAGCGTCTCATAGACCCGCGTCACCTGGGCGGCATGCAGTTTCGGCTTGAACAGCTGCCACAGGCGCAGGGTAATATCGGCATCCTCGGCGGCGTATTTTACCGCCTCGGCAATCGGCACGCGGTCGAAGGTGATCGCGCTTTTGCCCGTGCCCAGCAGTGTCTTGATCGAGATCGGCTTGTGGTTCAGATAGCGTTCGCTGAGCGCATCCATCCCGTGATTGTGAAGCCCCGCGTTCATCGCATAGGACATGAGCATGGTGTCGTCGATCGGCGCCACGGCCACACCATAGCGCGCGAAAATCTTCGCGTCGTATTTCATGTTCTGGCCGATCTTGAGGATCGCCGCGTCCTCCAGAACCGGCCTCAGGATCGCCAGCGCCTCGTCCACGGGCATCTGCCCCTCGGCCAGGGCGTCGCCCCCGAACAGATCATCCGTTGCGCTTTCGCGGTGGATCAGAGGGATATAGCAGGCCTCGCCCGGGTCCACCGACAGCGAAATCCCCACCAGGTCCGCCTGCATCTCGTCAAGCCCGGTGGTCTCGGTATCGACAGCGACATAACCGCGTTCCCGGATGCGGGTGATCCAGCTCCGCAGCGCCCCGGCCTCCTTCACCCACTCGTATTTCTCCGGGTCGATGGGGGCCTGTTCGGGGGCGTCCGGCTCCGGCGTCACCTCGCGGATTTCGGGAGCTTCCAGGCCCAGTTTTCCAGCGACGCGGTTGGTGAGCGTGCGGAACTCCATATCCGCCAGAAAGGGCAGCAGCACCGAGGGTTCCGGGTCCTTCAGCTCCAGATCGTCCAGGCCGAAGTCCAGATCCATGTCATCGACCAGCTTGACCAGATCACGCGAAATGCGGATCTGATCCGCCTTCTCGATCAGGGTCTGGCGGCGCTTGGGCTGCTTGATTTCTTCGGCGCGGGCCAGCAGGGTCTCGAGGTCGCCGTATTCGTTGATCAGCAGGGCCGCGGTCTTGATGCCGATCCCCGGCGCGCCGGGCACGTTGTCCACACTGTCCCCCGCCAGCGCCTGCACATCGACCACCCGGTCGGGGCCGACGCCGAATTTCTCTTCCACGCCCTCGACGCCGATGCGCCTGTTCTTCATCGGGTCGACCATTTCGACCCCACCACCGACCAACTGCATCAGATCCTTGTCGGACGAGATGATCGACACCCGCCCCCCGGCCGCATCAGCCTGCCGGGCAAGGGTGGCAATGATGTCATCCGCCTCGAAGCCCTCGACCTCGACACAGGCAATATTGAAGGCGCGGGTGGCATCGCGGGTCAGCGGGAACTGCGGCACCAGATCCTCGGGCGCGGGCGGTCGGTTCGCCTTGTAGGCCGGGTACATCTCGTTGCGAAAGGTGTGGCCGGAGTAATCGAAGACCACCGCCACATGGGTCGGCGCATCATCGCCCTTCGCATCCTCGACGAATTTGAACAGCATGTTGCAGAACCCGGCCACGGCGCCGATCGGCAGCCCGTCCGATTTCCGCGTCAGCGGCGGCAATGCGTGATAGGCACGGAAGATGAAGGCCGAGCCGTCGACCAAGTGCAAATGACATCCCTTGCCGAAGCTCATGCCCCGCCCTCCCCTGTTCGCGTGTTGTTCGGGCGGAGACCGCCTCAGGCGGCCCCTGAGACCGTCGTGTCGGCCGCGTCCCTATGCACGTATTTGCAGTCGCAATAGGGGCATTCGACCCAGCCCTGCTCGGCCGGGATCTGCAGCCAGACGCGCGGATGGCCCAGCGCGCCTTCACCCCCGTCACAGGCTATCTTGTAGCTGTCCACAACCTTGGTTTCGGGCGCATCCTGGCTCATGTCATATCCTTGTGCAAATCGGTCGCGCCATGATACCAGCGCGTCCGATGCCCGCAAGCGATTCCGCCGTTCCCGGGGGCAATCCGAGCCGGACCACGCCCCGGCGGGACATCTGGAGTGTGTGCGTACGCGATCCGGCAGCGCCTCAGTCGAACCGCTTCAGCATCCGCCCCAGCACCCGGCCCGAGGCGATATGCACATGCAGATGCGGCACTTCCTGCACCCCCGCCTCGCCGGCATTGGAAATCATCCGGTAGCCCATGCCGCCCTCGCCCGGCTCCACGCCCATGGCCGCGCAGACCTTGCCGATGGCGCGGGTAAAGCCGACGATTTCGGCCTCCGGGGCCTCGGCGGCGAAATGGTCGTAGTTCACATAGGCCCCCTTGGGGATCACCAGCACGTGCTGCGGTGCCTGTGGCTGGATATCGCGAAAGGCCAGGGCAAATTCATCCTCGTAGACCGTGTCATTCGGGATCTCCCCCCGCAGGATCTTCGCAAAGATGTTCTGGTCGTCATATCGATAGGCCATGGGATCCCTCAATCAGCAAACAGGTGGTCGGTCGCAGCGATTTCACGCGCCCTTTCTTCGGGGATGGACAGGAATTTCGCAAGAGGGCGGGCGTTCTCGTCTGGCCCGTCGGCTTCGCGCACACGGTAGTGTTCCTCAAACCCCACATCGCGGATGCTGTCACTTTCGAACCGCACATCGCGCCGGATCGTGGGCAGCAGGCGGTCGATGGCATCCTGTGGCGTGCGCTCCCCCGCCAGCCCGATGCGTTTTGCGTGGCCCAGCAGATAATCGTCACTGAACTCGCTTTCGACCTCCAGCATGCGCGTCGTCGAGCGGTCGGAAAAGAAATCCTGCATCAGGTCCGTGTTGTTGGGATCCATGCAGATCAGCAGCCTGTCGGTCTCGTAATAGTCAAACAGCATGCGCACCAGGGCGCGGCGGTGGCGGGTGCGTTTTTCCAGGCTGCCCTGGATGCCACCGAGGTCCGGCAGCGGCGTGCCTTCTTCGTCAAACAGGTATTCGATCACGGGAAGGTTCATCACCTGCCTGACCCGATCCGCCAGCCGCTTGCCGACGTGCCATTTCTTGGCCACCACGATCAACAGCTCGCGTTCCCGGCCCAGGCTGCTTTCCACCTCCCAGAACCGGGGTGCAAAACGGCGGCCGATCCGGCCCCGGCCGGTCAGGAACTTGAACAGCGACCGGCCTTCGTTCGAAATCTGGAAATCCACTCCCTCGGCCGCATAAAGATCGCCCAGGCGCGCCTTCAGCTCTTCCGCCTCCGGGCTGATCTTGCGTGCGAACAGAAAGTCCTGGCTCAAAAGCAGGTCATAGTGATCGTTGTAGAATGTCACCGGCATGCCGTAGTCGGTAAACATCAGGAACGTGAGGGTGCGGGCGCGGATTTCCGCCTCCGGCACCAGATGGCGGACCAGGGTCTGAAAGAAGGTCTCGTCCGGGATCCACGTGGAGCGGAAAAAGCGCATCACGTCCTTGCGCTCCCGCGTCATTTTCAGAATCCATTCGATTGTGCGCCGCCGCAGGCACCACCACTGGCTGCCGATCATGACCTGCAGGTCGGCCGGGATCCTGCGCGTCAGACCGAGGCGTTTCTGCAGGTTGTAGCTGGCATAGAACCGCCGCTTCTGGGTGCGCTCGTTGAAGAAATGGCGGTAGATCAGCCGCTCTTCCTTCATCCCGGTCTTGATCCAGTCGCTTTCGAAAAAATCGAAGCTCTCGATATAGTCGACTTCTTCGGCGTCCAGGAAATCATGCGCGTATTCGGCCGATTTTATCGCCATGCAATCACCCGAGACCATGTAGAAATGAGTGGCGCGCGGGAAGGCGTCGAGCGCCGCTTCGACCGCATGCAGGGTCGCCTGCACCAGCGACCAGCCGCCCCATCCGCACTTGATGCGCTTCCGGGCAAAGGTCACGTTCGGATTGTCCTTCAGTGCCGCCTGAATCTTCTCGAAATGCTCGGGCCTGGCACGCGCATCGAAGTGAATCGAGATGTAATCGCCCACCGCCGTCAGACGCGTGGCCTGATTGATGATTCCGTCCGGGTCCCTGTGACACAGCAGAATGAAGGCGATTTTTGCCATTTGGGGAACCAAAACCTCAGTTACACGGCATTGTTGCCATAGATAGCGTGAAGAACCATTGAATAGACACTGTTTTTTTGGTTTTTTCGACCCAATCATCCCAAAGGCGCAGGATCAGGCCTATAAAGGGTAAAAGAGGAGGCAGTCGAGCATGGGGTTTCCCGGAACCTGGATGACGGAAAGCGAAAGCATGGTCTATCGCGTGGTGCCGAAATGCGCCTGCTCGACCATTGGCCAGATCATGTTCTATTCCGATCATGGCGAGTTTTTCGACGGCGACATTCACGACTCGAC
>NZ_JASBTN010000079.1 GCF_030148435.1 Aliiroseovarius sp. | reverse complement strand
CAAACTCAACGGTATCGAACCGCACGCCTATCTGTCAGCCGTTCTCACTGCCATCGCACAGGGACACAAACAAAATAACATCAACGAGCTATTGCCCTGGAACTACGCCAAAACCGTGTGAACGACGCACCGCTTACATTTTGTTCGAAACACCCACGAAATTGATGGGTTTCATGGCGTTTCCTCCCACACCTGTCTCAGGTTCAAGTGGAAACGCTTTTGGAGTTCAGCCCCGACATCAGGTGGTTTCGGGCGGGACTTTCACGGGATTGCCCGCCTCGTCCAGCGCGACAAAGACGAACACGCCTTCCGTCACCTTGTGCGCCGACCGCCCACGATCCCGTTCCGACCAGGCCTCCAGCGCGATGGACATGGAGGTGGAGCCGACCCGGACAACTTCGCCGTAGATCGACAGGACATCGCCCACCTGCACGGGGGCGATGAAGGTCATGGCATTGATGGCAACTGTGGCCACGCGGCCCCGGGCGCGTTCGGCCGCCAGCACGCCTCCGGCGATGTCCATCTGGCTCAACACCCAACCGCCGAAAATGTCGCCCGCGACATTGGTGTCGGCGGGCATGGCAAGGGTCCGCAGGATCGCGGCGCCCTCGGGGCGGCGCGGCATGTCACTCATCCTCCGCCTCCTTCCTCGCCACCTCGCGCAGCTCGGAGAGCAGGTCGAGCAGAAGCTCCATCTTGTCCTCACCGAACCCCTCTTCGAGCCGCTTGTAGATCTCGGCGGCGCGGCCTGCGTGGGAGTGGTAGGCCTCCATCCCCGCCTCGGTGATCTGCACCTTGCGGCGGCGCGCGTCCGCGTCGTCCACCCGCTCGATCAACCCGCGTTCGGTCAGCGCCTTGAGGATGCGCGAGAGCGACGGCGGCATAAGCACGCAAAGCTCGGCCAGCTCGGATGCGTTCTTGGGCCGCCCTTCCGCCAACACGCGAATGACGCGCCATTGCTGCACTGTCAGGCCGAGCTTGTCCAACTGCTGGCGAAACGGTTTCAGGGTGGCTTCGCGTGCGTGCAAAAGCGCAATGGGCAGGGCCCGGTCGAGTTCTCTCATGTCTTTGCCTCCGCGATGGCCGCGTGGATTGTGGACCAGCTTTTGCGGCTGAACCGGTTGTCAATTTCCTGTACTTCCAGCGACAGGATAAAGGGGATGTCCTTGACCTGAGGGCGTAACGCGGCCTCGACCGCCGCGTAAAGCTGATCGGCTATGTTGCCCCGCGTCTCATTGTCACGGCCCTGGCCAAGGCGCAGGATCATGTCGAGGAAATGGTATTCCGCCGCCCCGTCCCCAACCGCGTTCACGTCGGCACGGAACCCGCGCACCCGAATGCCGCCGACCGGGCAGTGGCCAGTGGCGATGAGCGCATCGCGCATGGTCACGGCAAGCGCGTCCAGGTCAGCGTGTGTATGCAGGCCCTGGCTGTATTCGAAGCTGAGATGCGGCATCTGTCCCTCTCCCTATGAGGGAATTTTAACCTGTTCAGGAAGCAAGGGGAACCGGGTTTGTCGCCCTACCCTTTCGACACCGATCCCTCGGCCAGCCAGCCGTCGAACACCTTGAGCGCCGCGTCCGAGAAGGCCGCGTCATTGATATGGGCATCCAGTTCGACCAGCATCACATTCGCAGGGCATTGCGCACGCAGTTCCGCCTTGAAGACCTCGAACGCCTCGGCGTCGTGCAGCGGGCCGCCGGGGCGGTCCCATTCATTGCCGCCTTCGCCCGGCAACAGCAGCACGACCGGCCCCTTGGCCGGCGCGAGCCGGGCACATATCGCGCGCGCCATTTCGCGCCGCTGGCCGGCATCCATCATGACCGAGCTGAGCAGACGGTTATGCGCGTGCACCTCCTGGCCTGCAAGCTTCGGCGGAACCTCCTGCCAGCCGATGAAATCCACAAGGTCATAGCAGCCGATCGAAACGATCTGCGGCGTGGCAGAGGCCCCCGCGTTGGTCATCCGGTCCGGCCCGGCCGAAATCGCGGAGCCCATGATGTGATTGCCCAGCTCCTGCGGGGCGAAATCCATCACGGCGGCGAAGGCGCCTTCGGCGGCGAGGCTTTCAAACGCCCGTCCGCCCATGCCGGTCGCGTGGAAAACGGCGACCTCGAAGCCGCGATCCTCAAGCGCCGGTTTCAGGCTGACCATGTAGCGCAGCACCGTCTTTCCAAAGCTGGTCATGCCGATCAAGGGTTTGTCAAAGCGCGGTTTCTCCACCGCGCGGGCGGCGCCCAGCACGGCGCCAGCCGCTTGGGACAGCGATGCCTTGCAGATCGAGTTGAGCCCATAAAGCCCACCCGCCCAAAGGATCATCTGCACATCCGCCGGCAGACGCTCGGGCGGGATCAGCGGGCTGAAACTCACCGTCGAGACCACGTATTTAGGCACCCCGATCGGCAGCGCCTTGCACAGGTCCAGCGCCGCGTCGGTGCCCATGGTGCCGCCCAGCACGATCAGCCCGTCGAAGGCCCCCTCGCGGTAGAGGCGCAGGGCCAAGGCCGCCGATCCCTCGGCCATGATCTGCATCGCCGTGTTCTCGTCCCCGCTGTCGATGGCGGCCCGGATCGAGGATCCGCCCGCCTCGGCCACCTCATGCTTGGAGTGGTCGCAGGGCTTGGCCGGGTCGCCCAGCACGGAGATGTCCATGGTCACGACGCCCCCACCCTGCCCCCGGATCACATCCGCGAGGTAGGTCAGCTCGTCATCTTTGGTGTCATAGGTGCCGACCACCAGAATCGTCTTGTCACTCATAGCTGCATCCACGCGGTTTTCAGGTCGAAATACTTGTCAAAGGCGTGCAGGGATTTGTCATGGCCGTTGCCCGACTGTTTGACCCCGCCCAGCGGCACAGTGCCGTCCGCGCCCCCGTAGGTGTTCACATGCACCACCCCCGCCTGTACCTCGCGCACCATGCGATGAGCGCGCGACAGGTTCCGGGTCCAGACCCCCGCGGCCAGCCCGTATTGGGTGGAATTGGCGATCTGCACGGCCTCTTCATCCGTTTTGAACGGCGTCACGGCCAGAACCGGGCCAAAGACCTCGTTCTGGGCCACGTTTTGGGCGGGGTTCACGCCGGTCAGCACGGTGGGTTCCATGTAATACCCGCCGGTGTCCTCCAGAATGCGCGCGCCGCCAAGGGCGATCTCGGCGCCCTCCTCCACGGCTTTCGAGACAAAGCCAAGGTTGCCTTCCAGCTGCGGCAGGTTGTTCACCGCGCCGATATTCGTGTTCAAGTCCAGGGGGTTGCCAACCACCATGGTGCTGGCGTGTTTGGATAGAGCGGCGACGAAATCGTCGTGAATGGCCTCTTCGACAAGCAGGCGCGACCCGGCGACACAGACCTGCCCCGCGTTGCGAAAGATGCCCGCCGCGCTGACCTTCGCCGCCTGTTCCAGATCCGGCGCGTCGGCGAAAACGATGTTGGGGGACTTGCCGCCCAGTTCGAGGTAACAGCGTTTCAGGTTCGAACGCGCGGAATACTCCAGCAATCTGCGCCCCACCCCGCCGGAGCCGGTAAAAACCAGCACGTCGACATCCATCGACAGGGCCAACGCCTCACCGGCCACGCTCCCCTGCCCGGTCACGACGTTCAAGACGCCATCGGGCAGCCCGGCTTCGGAGGCCAGTTCCGCCAGGCGCAGCAGGGTCAGCGACGCGGTCTCGGCCGGTTTCAGCACTACCGAATTGCCCGCCGCCAAGGCCGGGGCCAGTTTCCACGACCCGATCATCAGCGGGAAATTCCAGGGCACGATGGCGCCGACCACGCCGACCGGCTCCTTGTGGACGAGGCCCAGCACGCCCGGCGCTGTTGGCGCGATCTCGCCATAGACCTTGTCCAGCGCCTCGGCATAGTAGCGGAAGGTGCCCGCCGCCGATCCCGGCTCGGCCTTCAGCGCCATGCCGATCTCGGTCCCGTTGTCGCGCACGCCCAGAACGGCAAGTTCCAGCGCGTGTTTCTCGATCAGGTCGGCCAGGCGATGCAGCACTTTCTTGCGGCCCGACGGGGCCAGGCGCGACCAGCGCCCGTCGTCAAAGGCCCGCCGCGCCGAGGCCACGGCCCGGTCCACATCCGCCGCCGTCGCCCGGGCAATCGTGGTCAGTCGCTGTCCGTCGATCGGCGAGAGAACGTCGAGCGTCTCTCCTTCACCTGCTTGCCACGCGCCTTCAACAAAGAGGCCTTGCGGCGCGACAGGTTGGTTTCGAAGCTCGTCGATGCGTGACTGTTCGACCATTCTTGGGCCTTTCTTTCCTTGCGATCCAGCATCACCCGGCGCACATGCAGCGCCAGCACAAAGAGGATCATCACAAACAGGATCGCCGCGATCGGGCGATCGATGAAGTCGAGCGGGGTTTTCACCCGCGCCATGGCGGAGCGCAGTTTCACTTCCATGATACCGCCCAGGACCATGCCCAGGATGATCGGCACGATGGGCAGCGACAGGCGCTTGAGGATGAAGCCCAGAATGCCGAACCCCGCCGCCAGAATGCAGTCGGTGAAGGAATTGCGCAGGGAATAGACGCCCACGAAGCTGAGGATCAGGATGCAGACGCCCAGGAACTTGTTGGGGATTTTCACCACCTTGATCAGTTGGTTGGTGGCGACCAGCAGGAAGATCACTACCAGCACGTTCAGCAGCGCCAGCGCGATATAGAGCGCGACGACAAAATCCATCTCGTTCTGAAACAGCTGCGGGCCCGGGATCACGTTATGCACGTAAAAGACCGACAGCATCATCGCGGTCAGCGCCTCGCCCGGAATGCCGAGCGCCAGAAGCGGCACCATGGCAGCGGCGGGCACCGCGTTGTTGGCGGTCTCGGCGGCGATCAGCCCTTCCGATGAGCCATGGCCGAAATCCTCGGGCCGTTTCGAGGTCTTGGCGGCATAGGTGTAGCTCATGAACTGCGCGGTGAACTCGCCCACGCCGGGGATCATGCCCATGACCACGCCGAATGTGGCCGAGGCCCCGGCGATGCGCGGGTGGCGGGCAAGTTCGCGGAACCCCTGAAAGAAGCTGCCTTTCATCTTCTTCAGAGTGACGTTTTCGTCATCGCCCTGCAAGAGGACAAAGGCTTGGGACAGGGCGAACAGGCCCAGCACGACGACGATCAGGTTGACGCCGCCCGACAGCCAGCTCTGGTCGAAAGTATAACGTTTCGAATAGCTTGCCGGATGCAAGCCGATGGTGCCCAGCCAGATGCCGAAACAGGCCATGGCCGCAGCAATCAGTGTATGTTTGCGGTGGGCGACGACCACAAGGATAATGCCCAGGAGGGCGGCCAGGAAGATCTCGCGCGAGCCGAACATGGGCGCCACTTTCGCCAGAACGGGCGCAAAGAAGATCAGGGCCGCGACAGAGAACATGCCGCCGAAGAAGCTCGACGAATAGGCCAGCGACAGCGCTCGGCGCGCCTCTCCGCGGGTGGTCATCGGATAGCCGTCATAGGTGGTCAGCGCATTCACCGCCGTGCCCGGCGTGTTGATCAGGATCGCGGGGATTGATCCGCCGTACATGGACGACCCGTAGATGCCCAGAAGCACGGTCAGCCCGACAATCGGGTCCATGCTAAAAGTCGCGGGCAGCAGGATCGCGATGGCCACTGCCGGACCCACGCCGGGGATCGCGCCGATCAGAACGCCGCCGATCGAGCCTACCAGCAGGGCCAGCGCCACGTCCCAGCGCGCCAGGATGCCCGCGCTGGCCCCCATCTGGGTGAAAAACTCGGTGATCAGGTCCATGCTGCCCTCAGAGGTTCAGGATGAAGAAGTTGCGGATCGTGCCCGGCAGGTACTCGTAAACCAAGGCACCGGGGATTTTCACCTGCAGGAAGGCCTTGAAAACCAGCACGACCAGCACGCCGAAACCGACCGATGACCAGAGGATACGGCGCGAGCGATAGCCCATGCGCCAGGTCAGAAGCGGCGCGAAAACGAGGGTCATCGGCAGGTAGCCCAGCACCGGCACCAGCACCACATAGGCCAGGAACCAGCCCGCCCATTCAAAGACCGACAGCCAGACCTTGGCCTCTTTCCAGTCCATCTTGTGCAGGTAGATGTAGCTGATGCGCATAGTCGCGACGAGGAAAACGAAGGGCGCGGCCAGCACCGGCCCGAGCGTCAGCGCCAGCACGCCCGCCAGCACGCCCCAGAACAGGCTTTCGGCCCATTGGAACCAGTCGGCTTCGCGAATCCAGCGTGGCATGCGCCTCTCGCGGCGTGGCAGGTTCCAGTAATGCAGCGCGGTGAACAGCACCATACCGCCCACGCCGATCCCCGGCCAGAACCGGGGCTGAGCGAAGAAGGCTTTGCCTTTCAACCACTTGGTCTGATCCCCGATCGCCGCGAGCAGAAGCGTCGCGCAGATCAGAAACAGGGTGGCGAACAGCACCTGACCCCGTTTCGGATAGTTGGGATCGTGTTTGATCTCGCTCATGATGCTGCCTCGATGCGGGCCGGGTTGCCCCGGCCCATCAGGGTTTCAGATCAGTTGCCCAGGATGCCACCAATCACGGCGCCGGTGGCCTTGTCGCCTTCGATCCGGGCCGCCGACTCCTCGGCGTTCATCCAGTAGACCAGGGCGCCGGTCTCGGCGCCCACGGCCTGGGCACGGTCGCTCATCACAGTCTTGGCGGCCACTTCGGCGATCTTGTCGCGCACGTCCTGTGGCGTGTCCTTGTGCACGAAGAGACCATTCCAGAGCGCGATGTCCAGGCTCTCGTCCAGTTCCCCAATGGTGGGCGTGTCGGGCACAAGGCTGATGCGGGTATCCGTGATCGAGGTCAGCACTTTCACGCTGTCAAGGCAGGGCAGGATCAGCTGCAGCGTGGTGTTGATCACATCTGCGTCGCCCGAGGCCAGCGTGTTGCAGTCCAGCGCATCAAAAGCTGCGTCCGAGCCCCATTCGAACCCCGCGTTCACCGCATAGGCCTTCGTCACCTGGGTCGGCGTCAGCACATCGCCGAAATGGCCCAGCGCCACGTCGTTTTCCTTGGCATAGGCCGCGAGCTCTTCCATCGAGTTGTAAGGCGCGTCACCCGAGGTCGCGATGACGAAGGGGTAGGTCAGGAAAATTCCAATCGGTTCAAATACTTCTCCGGCCAGCTCATCAATGCCGATTTTATGACCGATAACCGGGACGGCGGGCACGAAGCTGCCGACCGTGTAACCATCGGCCGGCGCCGTCGCCACGTCGATCGCGCCGGGGAAGGGGCCGCCGCCGCCGCCAGGTTTGTTCACCACGGCTGCCGAGACACCATAGGCCGCCTGGAAATCCTCGGCGATCATGCGGGTCAGCACGTCTTCCAGATCGCCCGGCGGCCAGGGCACGATGAAGCTCACAGGCTTCTCGGGGTATTCGGCCATCGCGGGGCCGGCCAGGGCCGTCATGGTAATGGCAAGGGCGCCGCCCAGCAGCTTGGATTTGGTCATGATGATCTCCCTATTGATCGCGTCGTGGGTGCGGTTCATTATTTAAACCGTCGGTTCTAAAACAGATTGACAGACCCCCGCCGAGTCTGTCAACACTTTTAACACGTGAAGTAAAAAAGCCGGTGGCCAGCCCCCGGCTTCCACTGGCAAAGGAAAGACGAACACCCATGGGAACAACGTCCAAAGCCTTATCCTTGCTGAATTTTTTCAGCCGCACCCGGTCCGAGATCGGGCTCTCCGACATGGCGCGCCTGTCGGGCATGAACAAGGCGACGGTGCACCGTTTGCTGACCGAATTGGGTCAGCATGGATTCGTCGAACAGACCGGATCAGGTCGCGAATATCGCCTGGGCCCGGCCGTCCTGCGCCTTGCGGCGCTGCGCGAATACACGGTCCCGATGCGCGAAATGGCGCAGCGTGTGCTGGACCAGCTCAGCAATGCGACCGGCGAAACCGCGCATATGTCGGTGCTGTCCGGCGAGACGCTCGCCACCACCGCCTATACCTATTCCAGCGCACACGGCACCATGGTGATGATGGAAGACGCTGAGGTTCTGGACCTGCACGCGACCAGCTCGGGCCTCTCGGTTCTGGCCTTCTCGCCGCCCACCTTCATCGACGCGGTGCTCTCCGCCCCGCTGAACGCACGCACACCGCAGACCGTGACCGACCCGGACGCGATCCGCGCAATGCTGCCCGAAATCCGTGCACGCGGCTATGCGACCTCGATCGGCGGCTTCGAAGAGGACGTGCATTCCTATGCGGTGCCGGTCTTCGACGCGCAGATGCGGGCGATGGGCGCGGTGGCCGTCGCCACGCCGGTCGCCCGCATGACCGAAGCGCTGCGCACCCGCGTTCTGGACGAGCTGATGACCCGGGTTCCGGCTTTGACCCGCCTGATGGGTGGGTTCCTGCCTTCCACATTTCCAACATTCGAACCGCAGTAGCCGCTGCAGAAAGAGGGCTGACATGAAGGATTCCAACTTCCTCAAGGAAAAGAACGCCAAATCGCTCTGGCACCCGATGGCCCACCCGGCCGATTGCCTGAACACTCCTCCGACCATCGTGACCGGCGCCTCGGGGGTAAAGATCTCCGATATCGACGGGCATGAGGTCGTGGACGGGGTTGGTGGTCTTTGGAATGTGAACCTGGGCTTCTCCTGCCAGCCGGTGAAAGATGCCATCTCGGCCCAACTGGACGTTCTGCCCTATTATTCCACCTTTCGCGGTACCACCAATGACGCGGTCATCGAGCTGGCCGAGGAGCTGCGCGACTTCTTCGCCCCCGACGGGCTGACCCGCGCCTTCTTTACCTCCGGTGGCAGCGATTCCGTCGAGACCGCCCTGCGCCTGGCGCGGCAGTATCACAAGATCCGGGGCGAAGGCGGGCGCACCAAGTTCCTGAGCCTGAAAAAGGGCTATCACGGCACCCATATGGGGGGCGCCTCGGTTAACGGGAACGCCAATTTCCGCACCCAGTACGAACCCCTCCTGCCCGGCTGTTTCCACATCCCTGCGCCCTATACCTATCGCAACCCGTTCAATGAAACCGACCCGGAGCGCTTGGCCCAGCTCTGCCTGCAGACCCTGGAGGACGAGATCGCCTTCCAGGGCGCGGGCACCATTGCCGCTTTCATCATGGAGCCGATCCTGGGCGCGGGCGGGGTCATTCCACCGCATGAGAGCTTCATGCCCGGTGTGCGCGAGATCTGTTCGAAACACGGCATTCTTCTGATCGCGGATGAGGTCATCACGGCCTTCGGCCGCACGGGATCGTGGACCGGCAGCCGCCATTGGGGCGTGCAGCCCGACCTGATGTGCACCGCCAAGGCGATCACCAACGGCTATTTCCCCTTCGGCGCGGTGATGATTGCCGACCATGTGGCCGCGACCTTCGAACAGGACGAGACCGGCCGCGCCGCCATCGGCCATGGCTACACCTACTCGGGCCACCCGGTGGGGGCCGCCGCCGCGCTGGCCTGCCTGGCGGAAACCAAACGCCTGAACGTGCCGGAAAACGCCGCCACACGGGGGCGTGAGCTGCACGAAGGGCTCTTGGCGCTGCAAGCCGATTTCGACGTGATCGGCGACGTGCGCGGAGGCCATGGCCTGATGTGCGCGATAGAGCTGGTGTCCGACCGCACCACCAAGACCCCGATCGACAAGGCGTCCATCGGCACCGTGCAGGAGGTCGCCTATCAGTCCGGCGCGATGGTGCGTGTCTCCGGCCCGAACATCATCCTGTCGCCGCCGCTGATTCTGACCGCCGAGGATGTGCGGACGATCCTGTCCTCGCTGCGCGCCGGTTTTGCCGCGCTCTGACCTTTCATCTTTCCATAAATATCCACTGCGCCCCGCCCTCCTCCGGCGGGGCGCAGGCGTTTCAGGACACGCCCGCCCGATAGGCCAGCCAATAGGCCCCGGCCACGCCCCCGGCCCCACCGATCACATTGCCGATCGTGACCCAGAGAAGATTGCCCAGCGCCTGCGTTGCCGTGACCTCGGCACCGGCCAGAATTCCCTGCGGTATCAGGTACATGTTGGCAATCGAGTGTTCAAAACCCAGCAGCACGAACACGGTAATCGGCCAAAGCACCGCCAACACCTTGCCCGTCACACTGCGCGCCGACAGCGAGAGCCAGACCGCGAGACAGACCAGCATGTTGCACAGGATGCCGCGGCTCAGCGCTTCCATTGGCGACAGCGCCGCCTTGCCTTCGGCAATCGCGCGGGCGGTGGCCCCCATGGCCCCGTCCAGCAGCCCGGTGCCCGCCATCAGGACCACCAGCCCCAGCGCGCCCGCCAGGTTGCCCAGGTAGACCCAGCCCCAGTTGCGCAGCAGCGCCCCCGGCGGGACCAGGCGGTCCACCACCGCCATGACCATCAACGCGTTCCCGGTGAACAATTCAGCCCCGCCCACGACGACCAGGATCAAGCCAAGAGAAAAGGCCACCCCGCCCAGCAGCCGCACCGGACCAAAACCCGGATCGGCGCCGGTCATCACCATCGTAAAGGCCGCGCCCCCGAGGGCAATGAAGGCCCCCGCCAGCGCTGCCAGGGTCAGCAGCGGGCCCAGCGCCAGGTTCGCCTTGGCGACCCCGGCCTTTTCGACCAGCTCGGCAATCTGGGACGGTTTGTAGGCGTCCAGCCCAGTGGGATTCAGCGCGGGGTTCGGCGCGGGGTTCGGCGCGATCTCAGGCATGGCTCTCCTCCTGCCACCAGACTAAGCCTGCGGCAGGAGCACCCGTCAAGGTGCGCGATACGCGCTCAGCCCGGTTCAGGCACCGTCAGGCGGATACCGTCCAGCGCCGGGGACATGCGGACCTGGCAAGACAGGCGCGAGGCGTCGGAGCGATCCTCGACCATGTCCAGCATCGCGTCCTCGAACTCGCCGACCTCGCCGGTCTTTTCGCGCCAATCGGCGTCAACCTGCACATGACAGGTCGCACAGCTGAGCGACCCGCCGCATTCGCCATCCACGCCCGCCACATTGTTGGCAACGGCCGCCTCCATCAGGCTGGTGCCTTCGGCCACCTCGGCCACGACCTCATCCCCCCGGGGCAGAACCCAAGTTACTTTCATCCTGTTTTCTCCCGTGTTTACAAGAAGTAGACGTAGAAATCCCTCAGCCCGTCACCTTCGAGGTCGCGGGTCTTGAGGACTTCCTTGCGCTTCATGAAGATATGGTTGTCGACCAGGGTACGCCCCACGGCGTCACCCAGAACCGTGTCGGCCTCAAGATCGTTCATCGCCCGTTTCAGATCAACCGCCGTGCCCTGTTTGGCATCGGTGCGGTCGAACCCATCCCCGGTCTCTGCGGGCACAAGGTCATAGCTGTTCCGGACCCCCAACAGCGCCGCCTGCAACACCGCCGCCGTGGCGGTATAGGGGTTCGCCGTGGCATCCGCCATCCGGTGTTCCAGCCGCGACTTTGCCCCGCCCTCGCCCGATATGCGCGTGGTGACACAGCGGTGGTCGCCGCCCCAGTTCTGCCAGTAGCCCGACAGGATGCCCGGCTGCATCCGCTGGTAGCTGTTCGCCGTCGGGGCCAGCAGCCCGGCCAGCCCGCGGTGATGATGCATGAGACCGGAAATACAGTCGCGCGCCAGATCGTTCATGTGTTCTGGCCCCCCGACCGGCCCGTTGTCCAGCGCATTGCCGCCATCGTCCTTGCGGAAGGAGAAGTTGATGTGCATGCCCGATCCACCCGCCTCGGCGATCGGCTTGGGCAGGAAGGTCAGCACCACGCCGTGCTCCAGCGCGACCTCGCGCGCCATCTGGCGGAACAGCACGATGTCATCCACGGCCTTCACCGCCTCGTCGAAGGTCAGGGTCATTTCGAACTGCGGGCTGTCATATTCGGCGGTGAACATATCGACGTTGAAGCCCAGATCGTCGGCACGTTCCCAGATGTCGTCAAACACGCGCAGCGGATCGGTGAACGGACCGGTGCCATAAACCACGCCCCCCGGCGCGTCATAGGGCACCAACCGGCCGTTTTCATTGCCAACCAGCGCGTAGCATTCCAGCTCGATTCCGACCATCGGCGTCAGCCCCATCTCGCCCCAGGCCGCGACCGCGCGTTTCAGCGCGCCCCGCCCGTCGAGGTCCAGCAGGTTGCCGTGGTGGTCGTAAAGATCGCCAAGCACCACCTTGGTCGAGCGCTCCCAGCCGTCGCGGATATCCTCGGCCTTCCAGCGCAGTTCCATGTCGGGCAGGCCCTGTTTCATCATCGCGCCGGGAGCGTCCAGCAGGTCCTTGTCGTAATGCACCCCGAAGGTTGAGCGGCAGAAGCGCGTGGTCCCATCGCCGATCTTGCCATTCGGCAGGTATTTGCCCCGCATGATGCTGAGGTGGTCGCACCACATGGCGCGCAGCCGGTCTTTCATCTCTGTCCCTCCCACGATCCTTTTGGTGGTCGCCTCCCCGCGACCCGGTTTCACCGTTACGCCATGCGGACCGGCAAGCTCTTGATCCCGCCCACGAAATTCGAGCGCAGGAACGCGTGATCCCCCGTGGGTTCGATCACAGTGACACGTTTCGCGATTTCCTCAAACAGCACGCGCACTTCGAGCCGTGCCAGGTGCATGCCCAGGCAGACATGCGGGCCACCCTGGCCGAAACTCATGTGCCTGTTCGGGCTGCGGGCGAAATCGACGCGGAACGGGTCGTCGAACACGGCCTCGTCCCGGTTGGCCGAAGCCCACCAGAGCAGCACCTTGTCGCCCTCGCGGATGGTCTTGCCATGCATCTCGTGGTCGCGCGTCGCGGTGCGGCGGAAATACAGCGCGGGCGTGGCCCAGCGGATCACCTCATCGGCCATGGTGTCCCAGACCTCGCCGCTTTTCAGCTGGGCCAGCAGCTCCGGCTGATGCGCCATGGCCTGCAGCCCACCGGCGATGGAATAGCGCGTGGTGTCATTGCCCGCCGCCACCAGCAGGCAGAAGAAGTTGCGAAACTCGTGTTCGGGCATGACATTGCCGTCACGGTCCGGCTGCAGGATCATGTGCAGCACGCCCTCGGTGTCGCCCTTGCGCTCCTTCTCGGCCAGAAGGCGCTTGGCGTAATCGAACAGCTCAGCCCCGGCCGGGCTGTTGAAGGGCATCATGCGGTATTCGTCGGTCTGCATCCTGTCGAGCACGTGATCGGTGAAATCCGGATCGGTGTTGGCAATCAGCGCATCGCCCTTTTCGACCAGCCAGGGCAGGTCCTCGTCCGGCGTGCCAAGAATTCGGCCCAGCATCATCATCGGCAGTTGCCGGGCGATTTCGTGGGTGGCATCGAAGCTGCCCATCTCAAACGCCTTGTCGAGGATCGGGTGGCAGAGCTCACGGATCTGATCTTCGAACCCGGCCACTACGGGGCGCGAAAACGCCTTGCCCACCCGCATGCGCGTTTTCATGTGTTCGGGCGGGTCAGTCTCCTGAAAGGTGCGCCGCGCGAGGTATTCCTCATAGGTCTGGTCCTCCATGCGGATGCCGCGGGCCGACGACATGAGCTGGTAATTCACGTTCAGAGCCGCGATGTCCTCGTGGCGGACAACGTTCCAGAAGCCTTCGCCATCGGGCCAGTCGGTCCAGCTCAGCGGATCCTCGTCGCGCAGGCGCTTGAATGTGTTGTGCGGCGCGCCCTTCGCAAACACGTCGTGGTCGTAAAGATTTTCGTGCCCACTGTCGGTGGGGGTCCAGACCGTCATGCGCGCCTCCCTGAGATTTTGTGTATTGTTTGCGCGTTCAAAAATATATTAAGTAACATGTTAAGCAAGTAAAGGAAAAAGATCATGCGCCTTGCGATCCTGATGTCGAATACGGATGAAAGCGAATTCGCCCGGCAACATCCGAAGGATGGCGAAAAATGGCAGGCGTTGCTTTCACCGCTGATGCCGGATGCGCGTTTCACGGTCTATTCGGTAAAGGATGGTCAGTTTCCGACGGACGAATCGGTCTACGACGGGTGGATCATTACCGGCAGCCCGGCCTCGGTGCATGATGTGGACCCCTGGCTGGATACGCTCTTTGCCCTCATCCGCCGCATCGTGGCGCGCGGCACACCACTGTTCGGCGCCTGTTTCGGCCACCAGGCGATCGCCATGGCGCTTGGCGGGCACGTGGCGCAAAACCCCGGCGGCTGGGTCTTTGGCACCACGGAAACCAGGGTGACAGAGCCGGCTCCCTGGATGGAGGCCGGCCCCCTGCGCCAGTACGCGGCCCATATCGAACAGGTGGTGGACCTGCCCGAAGGGGCGAAAGTGACCATCGGAAACGCCGACTGCCCGGTCGGCGGCTTCGTGATCGGGGATCACGTCTTTACCACGCAATATCACCCCGAAATGACCCATCACTTCATTGCTGCGCTGGTAGATGAGCTGGCGGATCAGAAACCGGAGGAGGTCATAGACGCCGCCCGCGCCTCCCTGGGCCAAACGGCTGAAAATGAAAAGTTCGGACGCTGGATCGTCGCGTTTCTGCGCGGCTCAGTCCGCTAGATCACTTTCATCTTTCCACAAATATCCCCGCCGGAGGCTCAAGACCCGAGCGCAGCGACAGCCCGCAAGGGCTTCCCGCGCTACAGCGCGGCCAGCAGGTCCATCACCGTGACCCGGTCGAACTGCACGTGGCGGGCCATGTAATTCTCGGCCGCTGCCGCCTGGCGCGAGGTGATCAGCCGGGCCAGTTCGCGGTGTTCGCGCGCCGATTCCGCCACAGCTCCGGGATAGCGATAGCGCGCGCGATAATAGGCCAGCAGCTTGCGCGCATTCATCTTGATCATGTCCAGCAGGAACGGGTTTCCCGACGCCTCCGCCACCACTTTGTGAAACTGAAGGTTCAACTGGTAATAGGCGTCCGGGTCGGTGCCTCCGAACTCCTGCGCGTGGCGCTCACAGGCGGTGACGATTGCCTCCAGGCGTTCGGCTTCGGCCGGCGACATGCGCCGCGAGGCAAGCGCGGCGGCCTGGCCTTCCAGCTTGGCATGCACTTCGAGGATGGCCAGGAATTCCTCCAGCGTGGGCTTGAACAGCGTCGCCCCCTTGCGCGGCTGGCGATCGACCAGCCCCATCGCTTCCAGACGCAGCAAGGCCTCGCGCAGCGGGGTGCGCGAGATGCCGTAACGCGCCATCAGGGCGCCTTCGTCGATCGCATCGCCCGGGTTCAGCTCGCCCTTGTCGATACCTTCAAGAATGGTGTTGAGGATGGTATTTGTCTGCCCTGCCATGCGGTCAGATAACCCGGGCGCGGCGGCCCGGGCAAGAGATAACCCGGGCGCGAGCGCCCGGGCCGGTATCTTGTGCGGCGATCAGTGCTTGCCCTTCCAGGGCACCAGCCAGTTCTCGGCCCTGCGCATCAGGATATCGATGCCATAGCCGATGATGCCGATCAGGATGATCCCCATGATCACGATATCGGTCAGCTGGAAGCGGCTGGCGACCATGATCATCATGCCCGCGCCCTTCTCGGCGGCAACCAGTTCGGCGGCCACAACCGTGCCCCAGCAGACCCCCATGGCCACACGGGCCCCGGTGAAGATTTCGGGAAGAGAGTTCGGCACGATCACATGGCGCATCAGCTGGAACCGCGAGGCCCCCAGCGAATAGGCCGCGTGCACCTTGGTGATATTCACCCCGGACACGCCCGCCCTTGCCGCAATCGTCATGATCCATAGGGCCGCCAGGAACAGGAGGATGATCTTGCCGGCCTCCCCGATGCCCGCCCAGATGATCACCAGCGGGATCAGCGCCAGCGGCGGCACGGGACGCATGAATTCGACGATCGGGTCGAACCAGCCGCGGAACCAGTCCGACAGACCCATGGCATAGCCCAGCGGGATGCCGACCAGGGCGCCGAAGAAGAACCCGACGATCACGCGCATCAGCGAGAAACCCAGGTGCTCCCACAGGGTGAAGTTCTGATAGCCCTCCGAGGCCACGCTGAGGGTCCGCGCGACCACCGATTCGGGGCTGGGCAGCCAGATCGGCTCCATCTGCCAGCCGGTGGCCGGCGCGAAGGAGAGCGTGCCCTTGGCCGTCATCGACACTGTGCCATCGGCCACGCGGACCTCGCCGCCGGGCTCGATCGGCTCGCCGTCGACGGCGGTGACGACCATGCCGGCGTCACGGCCCAGTTCGTCATTCCTGTCGACCCGGATCAGACCCGAGCGCCAGGCGCCGATGTTGGCGGCGTCGTTCTTGGCGAAGCCCTCGCCGGGTTCGGCGGTAATGTCCTCGACTTCTTCGCCAACCCTGAAGACACGCACATGCACGGTGCCATCGTCGGACTGGTTGCCATCCGACACCGTATAGGTGAAGGAGGTATCCCCAACGAAGGGCCCCGGCGCGTGCAGCGGCACATAGGAGGAACCGGTAAAGGCGCCCCAGATCAGGTAGATGGTCACGACCGAGATGACACTGGCCGCCCGGTTGGGCCTGACGGCGCTTTCGTCGCCGAAGGTCACGGTTTTCAGCGAGGTGAAATCCGCCCGCGCGGTCATGCGGCTTACGATGAATCGTACGACGAAGAAGGCGCCGACGAAATTGGCGACATAGATGATGAAGATCAGAAGCCCGCTCATGCCGCATCCTCCGACCGACCCATGATTTCTTCTTCCATGTCCCAGATCATGCCCAGGATTTCCTCGCGTTTTTCGGCGAAATCCGGGTTCTTCTTGACCTCGCGAAGGTCCATGTCGACACCCATGTCGGCAAACGGCAGATTGTATTCCTTGTGGATGCGGCCCGGACGTGGGGCCATCACCAGCAGGCGTTCCCCCAGAAGCAGCGCCTCTTCAACCGAGTGGGTGATCAGGATGATGGTCTTGCCGGTCTCTTTCCAGAGTTTCAGGACCAGACCCTGCATCTTCTCGCGCGTCAGCGCATCCAGTGCGCCCAGCGGTTCGTCCATCAGGATCACGTCCGGATCATTGGCAAGGCAACGGGCCAGCGCCACGCGCTGCTGCATGCCGCCGGAAAGTTCATAGACCGACTTTTCCTTGAAATCGCCCAAGCCGGTGACATCCAGCAGGTGGTCGACACGTTCGGCCCATTCAGCCTCGCGCTGGCCGCGCATGCGCGGGCCGAAGCTGACGTTTTCGCGCACCGACATCCATTCGAACAGGGCGCCCTGCTGAAATACCATGCCGCGTTCCGCATCCGGTCCCGTTACCACGTGGCCGTTCAGCTCGATCTGTCCTTCGGTCGGGGCCAGAAAGCCCGCCACGATGTTCAGAAGTGTGGTCTTGCCGCAGCCCGAGGGGCCCAGCACGCTCAATAGCTCGCCCGGTTTCAGGTCGAGTGAGACATCTTGCAGCGCCTGAACATGGCTGCCGTTCGGCAGGTCGAAGCGCATGGAAATGCCTTGGATGGAAATCCCGCCCATGCGGTCCCTCCTTTTCAGGTTGTGAGTGGGTGCATAAGGCCCGGCGGCAGGCTTCGGCCCGCCGCCAGGCACCTTGAAATCAAGGGTTTTACATGCCGCCGACGGCTTTCAGCGGACCGGTGTTGACCGCAGCGTCATAGCTGTCCAGCGCCGCGTCGATCGAGCCTGCGTCGACGAAGATGTCGGCCACGCCCTTCATGAAGGCCTGCGCACCGCCGCCCAGCCAGCCTTCGCCCAGCTGTTCATCCACGGTGGGGAACTTGAACGTGTCGATGGTAGCGCGGGTGGCGGCCTCGTCCATGCCCGCGTCCTTGGCGATCACCGGCAGCATCTCGGCCTGGTTGGCCGGGTCAGCCCACATGGCGTTCGCCTTGGCGGTCACTTCCAGGAAGGTGGCGACGGTTTCCGGGTTCTCGGCGACATAGCCGGCCGGGGCCGAGGTCACGTCAAAGACGAGAATGCCGATCTCTTCCTTCTCGGCACCGGTCAGCAGCACATTGCCATGTTCCATCATGCGGCGCAGCGAGCCTCCCCAGCCGCAGGCCATGTCCACCGCGCCCTGGGCCAGCGCCGCGGCGCCCTCGGGCGGGTTCATGTTGACGATGTCCAGCGAGGCGATGTCGACACCGAAGTAATTCATCTGGCTCAGAAAACCGTAATGCGCGGCGGTGCCCAGCGGCACGGCGACCTTGCGCCCGGCCAATTCACCAGCTGACATCTTGTCGATCTCCAGCGCTTCGGCCACAACGCAGTTGTCGTTCTCGGAATAGCTGACCGCGACATCGACGATCTGAAGGTCCTGACCGCCAGAGGCCGCAACCACGAAGGGCGGTACGCCCTGGCTGACCGCGATTTGCACGTCACCCGACGCCATCGCGGCAGACATTTCCGTGCCCGAGCCGAAGGCGCGCCATGTCACGGTGCCGCCCAGTGCCTCGTCATACATGCCGGTGGCCTTGGCATATTGGAAGGGCATCGGCCATTCCAGGAAATAGGCAACGGTAATGTCCTGGGCCATTGCCGCCTGACCGAACAGAGCGAAAGCGGCTGCGCCGAGAAGTTTTGATTTCATTGTCATAAGTGTCTCCCGTGTTGAAAAGAAGTCGGGCCGTGTCGCCCCGCCGGGTGGTCCCGGTCGCTGTCCTCAAAGCCTAGGCCATGAAGGGCGCATATCAACGATTTTTTATGCCGCGAAAGACGTCACGCCCCGCAAAAACCAGTTGGCCGCGGCAATTCGGTCACGTCTTTTTCGTTTTTTTTCAAAAATTTACACTCAAAACGCCAAATATTTTACCAAAATCAAAACGCCTCACTGGACTTAAGCAAGAAAAGCAACTGGCCCTATTTCCACGGGCCCGATTCACCCTCTAAATATGATCAGAAAAGTGCGCCCTGCGTCAGCCGGGCCCCAACGGATGGAGAGAGCCATGGACGGCAACCCGAATGATCTGAGCCACGTCGTCGAGGCCGACAAGGCCCATGTCTGGCACCACCTGACCCAGCACAAACCCTTCGAGACGGGCGACCCGCGCGTCATCGTCGAAGGCCGTGGCATGCGCGTCTGGGACCAGAACGGAAAGGAATATATCGACGCCGTCTCGGGCGGTGTCTGGACCGTGAACGTCGGCTACGGCCGCACCGAGATTGCCGATGCGGTGCGCGAACAGCTGGTGAAACTGCCCTATTTCGCGGGCTCGGCGGGCTCGATCCCCGGCGCGCTGTTTGCCGAGAAGCTGATCTCGAAAATGCCCGGGATGAAGCGGGTCTACCAGACCAACTCCGGGTCCGAAGCGAACGAGAAAGCCTTCAAGATGGTGCGCCAAATCGCGCACAAGCGTTACGGCGGCAAGAAACACAAGATCCTCTATCGCGAGCGTGACTACCACGGCTCGACCCTGGCGGCGATGTCCGCGGGCGGCCAGGACGAGCGCAACGCGCAATACGGCCCCTTCGCGCCCGGTTTCGTGCGTGTGCCCCACTGCATGGAATACCGCGCCCAGGCCGAATGGGATGCCAGCCTGGGCAGCTATGGCGAATGGGCCGCGAACCAGATCGAGGAAGTCATTCTGCGCGAAGGCCCCGACACCGTGGGCGCGCTGTGCCTAGAGCCTGTCACCGCCGGCGGCGGCGTGATCGAAGCGCCCGAGGGCTACTGGCCCCGCGTGCAGGAGATCTGCCGCAAACATGACATCCTCCTGCACATCGACGAGGTGGTCTGCGGCGTCGGGCGCACCGGCACCGAATGGTTCGGATATCAGCACTACGGTATCGAGCCCGACTTCGTCACCATGGCCAAGGGCGTGGCCTCGGGCTATGCGGCGATTGCCTGTTGTGTAACCTCGGAACGGGTGTTCGAGATGTTCAAGGACGACGTGTCCGACCCGCTGAACTACTTCCGCGACATCTCGACCTTCGGCGGCTGCACCGCCGGTCCGGCCGCGGCGCTGGTCAACATGCAGATCATTGAAAACGAGGGACTTCTGGAAAATACCACCCTGATGGGCGACCGGATGAAGGCGAACCTCAAGGCGCTGATGGACAAGCATGAAGTGATCGGTGACGTGCGCGGCAAGGGCCTGTTCCTGGGCGTCGAACTGGTCTCGGACCGCGACGCCAAGACCCCGGTGGCCGAGGCGCTGGTCGGCCAGGTCGTCGCCGACTGCGGCGCGCAGGGCGTGATCATCGGCGCCACCAACCGTTCGGTTCCGGGTTTCAACAATACGCTCTGCTTCAGCCCCGCGCTGATCGCCAGCGCCGAGGACGTGGACGCGATCTGCGCATCGGTCGACCGCGCGCTGAGCAAGGTCTTCGGCTGATTCACGCCAGATTGGACTGGAAAAATTTGCGAAAGGCGGACCTTTCCCGGGTCCGCCTTTTGACGTCTCTGGGGCACAAAGAAGGAGACCGACCATGTGGCCCGCCCCCGTGACCCTGACCGGCAAACACGTCACCCTGGCGCCTCTGCGCCAGGCCCATCGCAGCGATCTGGAAGAGGCCGTGCGCGACGGTGAGCTGCACCGGCTCTGGTACACAACCGTGCCCGCACCGGAGGCTGTCGAAGCCGAGATCGAACGCCGTCTGAACCTGCCCGACATGCAGCCTTTCGCCGTGCTGACCCCGGACGGCAAGGCGGTCGGCATGACCACCTACATGAACATCGACGCAACCCACCGGCGCGTCGAGATCGGCTCGACCTGGGTGAGGCGCGCGGCGCAGCGCGGACCGCTGAACACCGAGGCCAAGCTGCTGCTGCTCACCCATGCCTTCGACGCACTGGACTGTATCGCCGTGGAGTTGCGCACCCATTTCCTGAACCACCAGTCACGCCGCGCCATCGAACGGCTGGGTGCCAAGCTGGACGGAGTGCTGCGCAACCATATTGCCATGGAAAACGGGACGTTACGGGACACGGCGGTCTATTCGATCCTGCCTGCAGAATGGCCTGCGGTGAAGGCAAACCTGACCTGGCAATTGGCGAAACCCCGCGATTGAAGGGGGTGTGATCGGCGACGGGACTCGACAAATTTGACAATTGTTCTATATTTGTTCTACCCCGAACGGAGGAGAACAAATGCTGAACGCCCAGTACCAGTTGCCGCCGACGCCGAAACAGGTCGATTACGCCCGCGCCATTGCCTCCCGTCTGGGCGTGGTGATCCCGCCGGATGATGCAGGCGACCGGCGGCGGCTGTCGGAATGGATCGACCGGCACAAATCGGCCTGCCCGGCCCGGCCCGCCCGTGGCCCCGGGGCCACCTCGCGACAGGTCGCCTATGCCGAACGCATCGCCCGCGCCAAGCGCCGCGCCATCCCGGACGAATGTTTCCGCGACTCCGGGATGATGTCGCGCTGGATCGACTCGAACCGCTAAGGTGGCATCAGGCCAGATTGCACTCTGGATAAGTCCAGTATAGGCTGGCCCGCATGGCCGCTCCCGTCGAAACCTTCTTTCTGGACCCCGAGTCCCAGGGCACCCTTCAAGCGCAGATCCAGCAGATGATCGCCGAGGCGATCCTGTCCGGACGCCTGCCACGCGGCGAGAAGCTGCCGTCGACCCGAAAACTCGCGGCACATCTGGGTGTCAGCCGGATCACCGTGACGCTGGCCTATACCGAGCTTCAGGCCAATGACTACCTGTCCTCCCGCGGGCGTAGCGGCTTCTATGTCTCTGAAAATGCTCCAGAACCTCCGGCTTTCGCCCCGCCCCGCAAAACGAGCGAGGACAAGGTGGACTGGCACCGCGCGATCGGCGCACGCTTTACCGACCGGGTCACGCCCGAGAAACCACAGGACTGGCGCCGGCACCGCTTTGTCTTTACCTACGGCCAGTCGGACGCGACGCTGTTCGATCACAATTCCTGGCGGCTCTGCGCGCTGAAGGCGCTGGGGCAGAAGGACCACGCGGCAATGACGCGGGACTATTATGACCGCGATGACCCGGAACTGGTCGAATTCATCGCCCGTCACATCCTGCCAAGACGCGGCATTCAGGCCGCGCCGGAAGAGATTCTGGTGACTCTGGGGGCGCAGAATGCGCTGTGGTTGTCGGCGCAGGTGCTGTTGACGCAACGGCGCACGGCGGCGATCGAAAACCCCTGTTACCACACGCTGCACGACATTCTGAGCCAGAGCCGCTGTCACGTGACCCCGGTCGGCGTGGACGGCGACGGTTTGCCGCCCGAGGCGCTGCCCGATGAAACCGACGTGATCTTTACCACCCCCAGCCACCAGTGCCCAACCACATCGACCATGCCGCTGGAACGTCGCCAGGCCCTGCTGGCCCGCGCCCGCGAGCTGGATGCGCTGATCGTCGAGGATGACTACGAGTTCGAGATGTCCTTTCTCGGCCCGCCCTCCCCGGCGTTGAAAAGCCTCGATCGCGAAGGGAGGGTGATCTATGTCGGCAGTTTTTCCAAGTCGCTCTTTCCGGGGCTGAGGCTGGGCTATCTTGTTGGTTCTGAACCCTTTATTCGCGAAGCCCGCGCGCTGCGCTCAACCATCCTGCGCCACCCTCCGGGGCTGATCCAGCGCACGGTCGCCTATTTCCTGTCGCTCGGCCATTACGATGCGCTGATCCGGCGCATGGGGCAGGCCTATCACGAGCGGCGCGCAGTGATGGATGCGGCGATTGCCGACTGCGGCTTGCATGTCGCGGGCTCCGGCGCCTTTGGCGGCTCCAGTTTCTGGATGCGCGCGCCGGCCTATGTAGACACTGCGCTGCTGGCCGAGGAGCTGCTCAACCAGAGTGTCCTGATCGAACCGGGCGCGGCCTTCTTTGCCGGTGTGGGACGGCCGCGCAACTTCTATCGGCTGGCCTACAGCTCGATCCCGCAGGAGCGCATCCCGGAAGGCATCGCGCGGATTCGGGATGCGATCCGGGCCTTCCCCCGGTCCTGAGGCGCCGGGCCGGAGTTTAAGGGTCTTAATGCTTCCAAAGCGCAATGTTTAAACTTGTTAACGCCCCCACGGGCCCGCGTTTAAAAACGGCAAACATATGCAAGGCATGGCCAACCGCCAGTTTTGGCCTTAAATCGCCCGCGCAACTGGCCCTATCGACCCCTTGTTTCAGAGCCTAAAACTGGAAGTCGATTTCCCCGACCAAAAGGGGACCCCATTCATGACTGCGACAGGGATACCGCCCCATGAAAATGACCACTGAAGAAGCCTTCGTGAAAACCCTGCAGATGCACGGGATCGAGCATGCCTTTGGCATCATCGGTTCCGCCTTCATGCCGATCAGCGACATCTTCCCCAAGGCCGGCATTACCTTCTGGGACTGCGCCCACGAGGGCTCGGGCGGGATGATGGCCGACGGCTATACCCGCGCCACCGGCAAGATGTCGATGATGATCGCGCAGAACGGCCCCGGCATCACGAATTTCGTGACCGCGGTCAAGACCGCCTACTGGAACCACACCCCGCTTTTGCTGGTCACGCCGCAGGCGGCGAACAAGACCATCGGCCAGGGCGGTTTCCAGGAGATGGAACAGATGCGCATGTTCTCGGACTGCGTCTGCTATCAGGAAGAGGTCCGCGACCCCTCGCGCATTCCCGAGGTGCTGAACCGCGTGATCATGCAGGCCAAGCGCAATTCGGCGCCGGCACAGATCAACCTGCCGCGCGACATGTTCACCCAGGTGATCGATGTGGCGCTGCCCGCCGTGGTCGACTTTGAACGCCCCGGTGGTGGTGCGGACGCGGTGGCCGAAGCCGCCAAGCTGCTGTCGGAGGCCAAGAACCCGGTGATCCTGAACGGTGCGGGCGTGGTCATCGGCGGGGCGATCCCGGCCTCGATGGCGCTGGCCGAACGACTGGATGCGCCGGTCTGCTGCGGCTACCAGCACAATGACGCCTTCCCCGGCTCGCACCCGCTGTTCGCGGGCCCGCTGGGCTACAACGGGTCGAAGGCGGGCATGGAACTGATCAGCCAGGCCGACGTGGTCCTGTGCCTGGGCACCCGCCTGAACCCGTTCTCGACCCTGCCCGGCTATGGCATCGACTACTGGCCGACGGACGCCAAGATCATCCAGGTCGACATCAACCCCGACCGCATCGGCCTGACCAAGGTGGTGAGCGTGGGCATCGTCGGCGACGCCAAGAAGGTCGCCGAGGGCATTCTGGAGCAGCTCGCCGATACCGCCGGTGACGCCGGCCGCGACGAGCGTAAGGCACGGATTGCACAGATAAAATCCGCTTGGGCACAGCAACTGGCCTCGATGGATCACGAGGACGACGATCCCGGCACCTCCTGGAACGAGCGCGCCCGCGCCGACAAGCCCGAGTGGATGTCGCCGCGCATGGCCTGGCGGGCGATCTCGTCTGCGCTGCCGAAAGAGGCGATCATCTCGTCGGACATCGGCAACAACTGCGCGATCGGCAATGCCTACCCGTCCTTCGAGGCAGGTCGCAAATACCTGGCCCCGGGCCTGTTCGGCCCCTGCGGCTATGGCCTCCCTTCGGTGATCGGCGCCAAGATCGGCTGCCCTGACACGCCGGTCGTGGGCTTCTCGGGCGACGGGGCCTTCGGCATCGCGGTCACGGAACTGACCGCCATCGGCCGCGAGGAATGGCCCGCGATCACCCAGGTCGTTTTCCGCAACTACCAATGGGGCGCAGAGAAGCGCAACTCGACGCTGTGGTACGACGACAACTTCGTCGGCACCGAGCTGGACCAGCAGGTCAGCTACGCCGGCATCGCCTCGGCCTGCGGGCTGAAGGGCGTGATCGCACGCACCATGGACGAGCTGACCGACGCGCTGAATCAGGCGATCATCGACCAGAAGAACGGCATCACCACCCTGATCGAGGCGATGATCAACCAGGAACTGGGTGAGCCCTTCCGCCGCGATGCGATGAAGAAACCGGTCGTGGTGGCCGGCATCGACGCCGCCGACATGCGCCCGCAGAAAGGCGCCTGACCTCGCCGTTCACCTCCCCGGCGGGCGCACCCCACTCTGCGCCCGTCTCCGCCCCGGGGGCCAGCCCGATCCGGCTCGCTATTCCGCTCCCAGGGCGATCGACACCACCGTGGCGGCGACGATATCCTCCACCGTCGCGCCACGGCTGAGGTCGCAGATCGGCCGCGCAAACCCCTGCAGGATCGGCCCCAGGGCCTGCGCACCGCCCAGCTCCTGCCCGAGCTTGTAGGCGATATTGCCCGCGTCGAGATCGGGAAAGATCAGCACGTTGGCGTCGCCCCTTCCCAGACCCTTCTGCGCGGCCACCTGCGGATTCAGCGCCGCATCCCCTTGAATTGGCCCGGTAAATCCGGTCATCTGTGCCGCCTGACGCACCTTTTCAACACTGTCACCCGCCCCAGAGGTGCCAGTCGAGAAGGACAGAATCGCCACCTCGGCACGGCCCAGCAGCGCGCGGGCGGAGCGTTCCGAGGCCCGGGCGATGTCGGCCAGCTCGGCCACGGTGGGATCCACGTTCACCGCGCAATCGGCAAAGATCACCTCGCGCCCATCAGGATAGGTCATGAGGAAGAAGGACGAGGGCGTCGTCACCCCCTCGCCCATGCCGACCGCGATGGCGGCGGCCTCGATCACCCGGCGGGTGGAAGCGACGGCGCCGGCGACCATGACCTCGGCATCGCCCGCCGCGATCATGGCGGCGGCGCGGATCAGCGGTTTGGACAGCATCCGCATGGCCAGGGTTTCCTTCATCGGCCGCTGCGCCATCAGCGCCTCGAGCAGGTGGCCGGAGGGGTCGGCCAGCGGCACGACGCGGGCCAGCCCCTCGGCTTCGAGCCGTCGGGCGGCCTCGGCGATGCGGGGGTCGTCGCGTTCCGGCAGGACAACGGTAGCCTGGCGGGCGCGGGCGGTGGCAAATGCGGTGTCGAGCGCGGTCATGGCGCCATGAAAAGCACCACCCGGGCTGGCGTCAAGGCCGTCTGAACAAAGTCGAGAGCGCGAAAAGCGCGCAGGCGGCAACGACGATGGACGGGCCTGCGGGCGTGTCGAGCTCCAGCGACATCCACAGGCCCGCGAGCGCCGAGGCCGCACCTGCCGCAACCGCCAGCACCGCCATGCGCTCGGGCGTTGCCGACAGGCCGCGCGCGGCGGAGGCCGGGATGATCAGCATCGCCGCAATCAAAAGCGCGCCGACCACCTTCAGCGCGACGGCAACGACGATTGCCAGGCTGAGGGTCAGAACCAGCCCCTCGCGGCCCGCCCGGATCCCGGAGGCCGCGGCCAGGTCAGGGCTGAGCGTGGCCGTCAGCAGCCGCGACCAACGCCAGGCCAGAAGCGCCAGGATCACCGCCGCCCCACCCCAGATCACCGCCAGATCCGCGCGTGTCACCGTCAGGATATCGCCAAATAGAAAGGCCGCCAGGTCAACCCGCACCCCGGGCACGAAGCTGATCGCGACCAGGCCCGATGCCAGTGCCCCGTGGCTGAGCACCCCCAGGGCCGCATCCATCGCGTGGCCCCGGGCCGACAGGACGCTGACCGCAAGCGCCATGGCCAGGGCCGTCAGCAGGGTGCCCGCCGTCACCGGCGCGGAAAACAGCATGGCCAGGGCCACGCCCAGGATTGCCGCATGCGCGGTCGCATCGCCGAAATAGGCCATGCGCCGCCAGACCACGAAACTGCCCAGGGGTCCGGTCGCCAGGGCCAGGCCGCCCCCGGCCAGAGCGGCACGGACCAGGAAATCGTCAAACATGGTCGCAGGCCTCGCCGTGGTCATGTCCGTGGTCATGGCCGTGGTCATGCTCATGCTGGTAGAGCGCCAGGGCGCCGCCGGTGCCAAGGCCGAAGAGCGCGCGATATTCGGGCGCTTCGCGCACCACGTGGGGCGTGCCCTCGCAACAGACATGGCCGTTCAGGCAGATCACCCGGTCCGAGGCCGCCATGACCACATGCAGATCGTGGCTGACCATCAGCACCGCGCAGCCGGTGTCCGTGCGAACCCGTTCAATCAGCTGGTAGAAGGCGGCCTCCCCAGGTTGGTCAAGCCCCTGGGTCGGCTCGTCCAGCACCAGGATCTCGGGCCGGGTCAGAAGGGCGCGCGCCAGCAGGGCGCGCTGTAACTGCCCGCCGGAAAGCGCGGTGAGGGCGCGCCGCTCCAACCCTTCGATGCCGACCTCGGCCATGACCCGGCGCCGATCGGGTTCCGGATGGCGGCCGGGCAGTTGCAGAAAACGGTCGACCGACATCGGCAGGCTGGTGTCGATCCCCAGCTTCTGCGGCATATAGCCCACGCGCAGGCGCTTCTGGCGTGTCACTCGACCGGAACTGGCCGGCAGGACGCCCAGCAACAAGCGCAAAAGGGTCGACTTGCCGGACCCGTTCGGGCCGACGATGGTGACGATCTCGCCGGGATCAATGCGAAAATCCACGCCGCGCAGAATTGCGCCGCCCCCCGGGTCAAAGCCGAGATTTTTCGCCGATATCAATGTCATGGAGCGCCCTTGCAAGTGGGGCACAGGCCCAGGGCTTCGACATTCAGACGCTCGATCTCGAACCCCAGCGCATGCGCTGCCTCTTCGGCCGCGGCGCGGATCAGCTGGCCCGGCGCCTCAGCCACCGCATCGCAGGAACGGCAGATCAGGAAGACCGGTGCGTGGGCCTCGCCCGGGTGTACACAGGCGGCAAAGGCGTTCAGGCGGCGGATGCGGTGCACCAGCCCCTGATCGACCAGGAAATCCAGCGCACGGTAGGCGACCGGCGGCTGGTGTCCATACCCCTCGGCCGACAGGCGTTCCAGAACCTCGTAGGCGCCGAGCGCCCGGTGCCCTTCCAGCAGGATCTCCAGGGTCCGGCGGCGTACCGGGGTCAGGCGCGCGCCCTTTTGGGTACAGAGCCTTTCGGCTTCGGCCAAGGCATCGCTGCTGCAGGCGGCATGATCGTGAGACTGGAAGGCGTTTGTGTCTTGTGTCCTCATACCGGTGATATTATAACATAACATCGGGGTGCACAAGCACCCAAATCAAGCACCGACCATGGGAACACAAGGACACCCAGATGATCAAATACGCCCTGCCGCTGTTTTTTTCGCTGGCACTGCTGACCCTGCCTTCGCTGGCGCAAGCCCCCCGTGTTGTCACCGATATCGCCCCGGTCCATTCCCTTGTCGCCCAGGTCATGAAAGGGGTGGGCCGTCCGGATCTGCTGGCTGAGCAGCCGGCCAGCCCGCATCAAACCCAACTGCGCCCAAGCCAGGCCCGCAAGCTGGAGCAAGCCGATCTGCTGGTCTGGGTGGGACCCGAGCTGACCCCCTGGCTGGGCCGCGCGCTGGACGGGCTGAGTCCGGCGAACACGTTGGGGCTGCTGGACCTGCCCACCACGCAGAACCGCCCCTTTGACGCCGCGGCGGAAGAGGAGCACGCCGACGATGAGGATCCAGCCGATGACCATGACGATCGAGAAGCGGACACCCAGGACCATGGCCATGGCAGGATCGACCCGCATGCCTGGCTGGATCCGGTTAACGGCGCGGCATGGCTCGTAGCAATTGCCGAAGACCTGGCCAGGATCGACCCGGAACACGCGGCAACCTATCGAGAGAATGCGGTCGCAGCCAGATTCGCACTGTCCGAACAGACCAAAGAGTTGACGGCGCGGCTTGACGCCGTGGAACTGCCCGCGCTGGTCACGGCGCACCAGGCCTATGGCCATTTCGCCGCCCGGTTCCCGATCCCGCTGCCCGGCTATGTCAGCCTCAGCGATGCCGCCGCCCCCTCGGCCGGGCATATTTCCGAGCTGCGCGACAGGCTCGCGCCCCTGGGCAAGTTCTGTCTGTTCACCGAACCGGAACTGGACGCCACCCGGACCGCCGCCATGCTGAACGGGTTGGATATTGTGGTGCTGGAACTCGACCTGCTGGGCAGCCGCCAGACACCGGGCGAAGCGCTTTACGGGGAAACGCTGGCCGCACTTGGGCAGGCCTTCCTGACCTGCGCCGAAGAAGTAAAGTGACCAGGGTTTCCTGCGCGTCTGAAACCGCCGGAACCCGTTTCAGACACACAGAGCCGGGGCCCGCGATCACCGCCGCGCGCCCTGGTCCCCCCAAGTTCAGAAGTCGTCCCAGTCATCCTCGACATGCTCTTCGAGCTGGTCCGTGACCGGGGCGGTGGCGACTGCGGCGGTTGCGGCGACGGGCGCCAGGGTTGCCGCGTGCGTGTCCGGGGGGATCTTGGCCGGGTTGCGGCGGCTGGTGAAGGCGGCCGGAGCCACGACCTCGGCACTGGCCGGCGCCGCCGCGCCGGTGCGGAACCGCGCCATGGTCTGGGTCAATGCCTCCGCCTCGCGGCTCAGTGCGTGGCTGGCGGCCGTGGTTTCCTCGAACATGGCGGCGTTTTGCTGGGTCACCTGGTCCAGCTGGTTCACCGCCGCATTGATTTCGGCCAGCCCGGCGCTCTGCTCACGTGCAGAGACTGCGATTCCCGACACGTTGCGGCTGATCTCGGTCACGCTGTCGACGATTCCTGCCAAAGCCGCGCCGGCCTGATCGACCAGTTCCACCCCGCGTTTTACCTGGCCTCCGGAGGCCGAGATCAGGTCATTGATCTCGCGCGCGGCGTCCGAGCTGCGCTGCGCCAGGGCCCGTACCTCGGAGGCCACGACCGCGAAACCTCGCCCGGCCTCGCCGGCACGGGCCGCTTCGACCCCTGCGTTCAGCGCAAGCAGGTTGGTCTGGAACGCAATATCGTCAATCACCCCGGTGATCTTAGATATCTGCTTGGACGAGCTTTCGATCTCTCCCATCGCGCCCACCGCCTCGCGCACCACCTCGCCAGAAGCCTCGGCATTGCGGCGCGCGCCGTCCACCACCTCGTTGGCATGGCTTGCGCCATCGGCGGCCGAGCGCACCGAGTTGGTCAGCTCGTCCAGCGCCGAAGCAGTCTGTTCCAGCGTGGCCGCCTGTGTCTCGGTGCGGTGGCTGAGGTCGTCGGCGGCGTTGGAAATCTCCACCGCTTCGCCATTGATCAGCCCCGCGTTTTCAATCACCCCGCGCATCGCCCCCAGGAGCTTGTCGACCGCCTGGTTGAAGTCGAGCCGCAACTGTTCGTAATCGGCGCTGAAGGCCACGTCTATGCGCGCGGTCAGATCGCCCTCCGACAGCTGCCCGAGCCCGACCCGCAGTGCGTCCACCACCTGGGCCTGCGCCGCTTCCATCCCGGCGCGCTTCGCCTCCGCCTCGTCGATCGCTGCGCGCGCCGCCGTCACGTCATTGCCAAGTAGAACAATGCGCAGGGCACTGCCGTGATTGTCCACCACCGGGGCAAACCCACCTTCGATGGCGGCGGTGCTGCCATCGTGCCGCGGCAGGTCGAAACGACCGTACACCGACTGACCCTCGCGCAGCCGGTCGAATACCGCGCCGCGTTCGGCTGCCATCTTTTCGTCGAACCGGAACACTTCTCTACCCTTGCGGCCCGCAAGCTCATCCAGCTCGGCATTCATGGCTTGGCAGAACAGCGAATTGGCGTCGATCAGTTCCCCCTGGAGAGAGAACTCCGCCTTTACCTGATTGGCGTCGATAGAGGACAGCAGGGCCTGGTTCATGTAGTCCCGGGACACGTCGAGCCATTCGACGACATAGCCGATCTGATCGCCCTTCTCATCCTCGACCGAAGAGATATCCAGCGACAGGCGCACATCCCCCATGGCGATATGCGCGTTGTAGGGCAGATTTTCGGAATCGGCGAGGATCGCCCGCACGCGCTCACGCAGCCCGGCCGGATGGAACTCGTCAATGCAACGGCCGACCACGACGGAACTGTCGAAATCCGGCACGACGGAGCGGATTTCCTCCTCGTATTTCTCAAGCATGGTCTTCACCGTCGCATTAACATGCATGATGTCGAGGTCGGCATTCACCATCATGATCGCCGCCGAGGAGCCTGAAAAAGCCGCGCCGCGGAACCGGCTTTCAATCTGGAGTTTCTCGGCCTCGATCAGCTTGTCGCGGAAACGTGACAGGGTATTTGCGATGCCGCCGATCTCATCGCCGCGAGCCGTCGCCGGGATCTCGCGTTCGAAATCACTGTTGGACACGGCCTCCATGGTTGCGGTCAGCTGGTTCAGAGGGCGCGACAGGCTGCGAGAGAACAGCACGGCCAGAACCGAGACCCCCAGGGCGATCAGGACCGCCTTGATGATGAGATTCTGCATCAACTCGCTGGCGTGGGCGAAAACCTCGGCCTGATCCTGTTCGACCACCACGGCCCAGGTCTGACCGAAGACTTCGATCGGCTGGTAGGAAGCAATGACCGGGCGACCGTTGCGCCCAAGCGACTCGAACACACCGGTCTCACCGGCCAGGGCCCGGCGCGCTGCCTCGGTCCCGGCTTCCACCTTCCCGACCAGCACCTCGTCCGAAAAGCGCGAATTCGAGCGCAGGAGCCCGTCCGGCCCGACCAGGTACGCCTCCCCGGTTTCCCCCAGGCCATTGGCCTGGTTGATCACTGCCGACGCAATCTCGGTCGGCAACTGAAAGGCCAGAACGCCGACCCGCTTGCCCTGACGGTCAAACAGCGGTGCGGCCAGGAAACTGGCCGGCGCATTAAAGGACGGGCCGTAGGGCGCATAGTCCTCGAAGGCGTACTGCCCATCGGGCAGTTCGTTGGCCGCGCGGTAGGCGCGCGCGAGCCCGGTGTCCCGCCAAACGCCGGTAAACATGTTGGTGGCGTAGTCGCTTTCCTTGAACACCGAGTAGACAAGATTGCCTTCGATATCGAATAGGAAGACATCATAATAGCCGTAATTCTGCTGGATCGCGCGAAACTCGGGGTGGGTCTGGGCGTGCACGGTCGAATAGGTGCTGTCATCCCCGGCCCAATCCAGGTTCTGCTTTTCACCGACCGGATTGGGGTTCTCGTCGATATAGAGCCGTTGCAGCAGCTCGGTCTGATCCTGCCCGATCACCCGCCAGCCACGGCTGAAGCTGGAGGCCGCGCGCGCCGTGGACGTTCGCGCCGCAAGCACAGCCAGGTCCGCCTGATTCTGCCGAAACAGCCCCGCCAGGTTATGCGCGCGACCGCTGCGGATGGTGGTCAGCAGCGTTTCGGCCTGGCTTCGCAGGCCCTGACGGTCGGATAGGTAGGACACGAGGCCCGACACACCGGCCGCCATGACGACCAGGAACACCATGAAAATCGGCAGTTTTACCGAAATCGGAAACTTGTTGAGAAAGCGCATTGGGCATCTCCAGAGTGGCACAAAACCGGTGGACGGCTGCCCGGCCTGCCGGACCGTCCGGCTGCCAAGGCGAGTCGCGAGACCCGTCCATCCAAGTGGATCATTTGTGCCGACCTTGGCAGCGAGGAATGAATTTTCTGTTTAAGTCCGCGAAACTCGCGGCACCGGGGCCAGTTTGCTGACGCCAGGGCTTTCCGATGGGCTGAAGTTAGCCGCCTTCAGCGGGGCGGGTGTACCCTGTGGGCAGGTCCAGCGGACGGCCGGTGGCCCGGCGCAGGAGGAAGCGCGCTGTCAGGGCGAGCACCCCCAGGTCCGTGCCCAGGGTGGCCCGGTGGAAATAGGCCCGGTCCATCGCCACTTTACGCGGCAGGAGCTCGGCGCCGTAGCGATCCTCGTCCGAGAGACCGACTTGCGCGGCAGGCGCCCGTTCCAGGGTCAGCTGGTAGAGCGTGCCGGGGCTGGTCAGGCCCGGGCGCAGGTCGAGCGAGCGGCGCATTTCGGGCGTGTAGAAACGGTCGATCACCTCGGGCACGCGGGGACGCGGGCCGACAAGGGCCATCTGCCCTCCCAGCACGTTCAGGAGCTGCGGCAGCTCGTCGATGCGGCTTTTGCGCAGGAACCAACCCAGAGCGAAGACGCGGGCATCGCCCCGGGCCACCAGAAAGGAACCACGCGGCCCGCCGGTGTGCATCGTTCGCAATTTCAGGATGGCGAAAACGCGCCCCCCCTGCCCGACGCGTTGCGACCGAAAGAACACCGGGCCGGGGGAGGCCAAGCGAATTCCCAGCCCCGCCAGCAGCAGCAGGGGGCTGGTGGGAACCAGGACGACGAGCGCCACGGCAATGTCCAGCGCACGGCGTGCAACCGCGTTCAGCACGGGACGCGACGTGGCCTGGCCAAGGGGGCCGGGGTTCGGAACGTAATCGGGATTTGGAGCACACACCATGTCCTGTCCGAAACGGCCTCGCAGTGTTGGATTCGCCCGTCTTACCCGCCCCCCCTTGCAAAAGTCACCGGTTCCCCGACTTTGCATGAAGTTCCGAGAGCAGGGCACAATCGGGCATGTTTTGCGCCTGATGTGCCCAATTCTGCGCACGGTGGGGTAAATAATCCGTAAAGGTTTTCATCAATGGTTTGCGGAAATTCCAATCCGCAGTCCGGGGGCCTTCATGTCCGACAATTCCGCCAAACTTTCACTGCCCTATCTTCAGGCGTCCCAGGCGCAGAAGCACGTGACCCATAACGAGGCGTTGCGCATCCTCGACAGTGTCGTGCAGCTGAGCGTCATCGCCGCCGACCTGACCGATCCGCCCGCCACGCCGGCGGATGGCGACCGCTACCTTGTGCCCGCGGGGGCGACCGGGTCCTGGGCCGGGCAGGACGGCAGCCTGGCGGTGTGGACCGACAGCGCCTGGAGCTTCCTGGCCCCGAACATCGGCTGGCTGGCCTGGGTCGCCGACCTGGGTCAGATGCAGGCCTATGACGGCACCGCCTGGGTGCTGGCAGGGGCCCCGGGTGATCTGCAGAACCTCGACCTCGTGGGTATCAGCACCACGGCGGACGCAACCAACCGCCTCGCGGTTTCCTCGCCCAACACGCTGCTGACCCACGCGGGGACCGGCCACCAGGTCAAGGTGAACAAGGCGGCTGCCGCCGACACTGCCAGCCTTCTGTTTCAGAGCAACTGGTCGGGCCGCGCGGAAATGGGCACGGTCGGCAATGACGATTTCCAGATCAAGGTCAGCGCCGATGGCGCCACGTTCAACACCGCGCTGCTGGCCGATGCCGACACCGGCAGGGTCAGCTTTCCTTCGGGCACCGACGGGCTGAGCCCGGCCGAGTTCGGCAACGGGCCGCTGGTCACAACCGCCTATGTCGCCTCGCAGTACCCCGGGCCGATCGCCAATGCCACCGGGTTGCTGGGGAGCAATTACAACTACCCCGCCAGTTTCGCCCATGACCCGGCGCGGGCGCCGCACCTGCCGGCGGGCTTCCGTCACGCGGGCTACTACGCCGGAAAGACCGCAATGACCGAGAAGATCCCGGTCGATCCGAACCAGGTCTATCGCCTGGAAAGCTATCTCATGCAGGAAGGGCAGAGCGGCGACTGGTCGGCCTATGCCAACGGCGAACGCCACAGCCAGTACATGGGGCTGGATTTCTTCGATGCCGAGGGCGTGCAGATCGAAAGCCAGCATCACATGCGCCACCGTCAAGGCGGCACCGACAGCCTGACCACCCTGGCCGCGCCCCTGACCCCGGGCGACACGACGATCACGCTTTCGGATGCCGCGGGCTGGAACGAGGATATCGCGGATGCCAGCGCGCGCGGGGTAACGGTTTTTGCCTACAGGGACGGCAACGGGCGGCTCTACGACCAATACAGCCGCCTGGTGGAATACGGGCTCTTTGACCTGGGGCAGGTGAACAAGACCACCCAGGTTGTCACCCTGAACCAGCCGCTTCCCGCGAGCCTGGGCAATCCGGACGACACGAACGGCACCTGGCCCGCCGGAACGCCGATTGCCAACAGCAGCGCCACCGCCGGCTGGCGGTCCTGCTTCTACGATGCGCTCTATGTGGCGCAGACCGACAAGTGGTATCGCAGCCTGTCACATATCGGCGGGCTGGACCTGTCCGGCACCAACGAGGGCCTCAATTTCCCGCCCGGCACCGCCTTTGTACAGCCTTTCTGGCTGGCCAATTATTCCAACCGCCCCGGCGGCTGGTCGGGCCATCCGGACACCGGTCCGACCCACGGCCTCTGGGTCACGGGCGTCTCGGTCCGGGCCGAGCCGCTGGCGGCGTTGAAACCGGTCACGACCGGGGCAAGCGCGGGCAGGATGGACCTGAAAGTGCCTGTCAGCGATTTCGACACCGGCACGGTTGCACTGGCCGCGCCCTCGGTGACAGTTGCGGGGGTCTGAGCCCGTTGGTCCCTGCCCCGCGTCCGGGTGGGGACCGCGCCTCTACTTGCCGTAATAGTCGCGGAACCAGGCTACGAAACGTCCGACCCCGTCGCGGAAATCGGTCTGGGGCGCATAGCCGGTAAGACGCGTCAGCAGCGCTGCGTCGGCCCAGGTGGCCGGCACGTCGCCGGGCTGCATGTCCATGTAGTTGCGCGCGGCCTTCTGCCCCAGCGCCTGCTCGATGGCATCGACGAAATCCAGCAGCCGCACCTTGTCGGAGTTGCCGATATTGACGATGCGGTGCGGTGCCGTGGGCGAGAGGCTGTCGCCCGGCTCGATCTGGTCGGCGCTGTCGGGGCGCACGGGGGCGGCATCCATCAGAAGGCGAATCGCGCGCACCAGATCATCGACATAGGTAAAGTCGCGCCACATGTCGCCGTGGTTGTAGATGTCGATCGGACGCCCGTCCAGAATCGCATCGACAAACTTGTAAAGCGCCATGTCGGGCCGCCCCCAGGGGCCGTAGACGGTAAAGAAGCGGAACATGGTGGTGGGGATGTCCCACAGATGGGCATAGGAATGGCCCATGGCCTCGTTCGCCTTCTTGGTGGCGGCATAGATGGTCAGTGGCGCGTCGGCCTTGTCGGTCTCGGCAAAGGGGATCTTTTCATTCGCGCCATAGACCGAGCTGGTCGAGGCCATCAGAAGGTGGCGGGGCCGGGTGATCCGTGCGGCCTCCATCACGTTGAACGTGCCGACCAGGTTCGCATCCACGTAGCTGCGCGGGTTTTCCAGACTGTAGCGCACGCCGGCCTGGGCGGCGAGGTGCACGATCACGTCCGGGGTGAAGGCTTCGGCGGCCTCCTGCACCCGGGTGCCGTCCTCCAGCATGGCCTCGGTCGCGGAAAACCCCGGTTTCTGGTGCAGCATCCCGTGGCGGCGCTGTTTCAGGCTGACATCATAGTAATCCGTCATGCCGTCGAAACCGTGCACCTGCATGCCCTCGTCCAGGAGCAGCCGGGCCAGGTGGAAACCGATGAAACCCGCGGTTCCGGTGATGAATACCCGTGTCATGTGCCTGCCCTTTCAAATCTGTCGCACCGCTGACCGCCGCTGGCGACCGTAAGCGCGTGGCGCAGATACCCTGCCCGCGCGGTGAAAACCTGTTGGTGCGCATGGTAGGAGGTCATGCGCGCGCAGACCACCTCCTGATTGCGGATTTCACGCGCGGGAGGACGCGGCCGCAGCCGGGCCAGTCAGCCCCCCCCCGCGCGGCCCGGAAAGCGGCTTGCCGCCCTGTGGGGGCTCTGATAGGGAGGGGTCAGGCCGGTATAGCTCAGCTGGCAGAGCACCTGATTTGTAATCAGGGGGTCCCGGGTTCGATCCCTGGTGCCGGCACCATCCCCCCCTTTGTTCCCTTCGCGACAGCGGCAATGCCGCTGCGCGCCGGGACGGGTTCGCCCCCATGCGGGGAGGCGGGCCGATGTTCAGGCAAAGGCAATGTTGCGCGCGAAGGGCATTTCGCGCAGACGAGTGCCGGTTGCGTCGAAGATCGCGGCAGCCAGTGCGGGGGCGGCCGGGGGCACGGGCGGCTCGCCGATGCCGTGCACATGGGCGCCGTTCTCCAGCCCGCGCACCGCGATCTCGGGGGCCTGGTGCAGGCGCAACCCTTCGAAATCGAAGAAGTTTTCCTGTTCCACCATGCCGTCTGCATAGGTGATCTCGGAATTGATCGCGTGGCCCAGGCCCCAGATCACCCCGCCCTGCACCTGGTTTTCGAAGTTCACCGGGTCGATCACGCGGCCCACCTCGGCTGCGACCCAGACCTTGTCGAGGCGAATGCCGCTGTTTGTGTTCGTCACCTCGATCACCTCGGCCACCGGCGTGCCGAAGGACAGGCAGAAAGCCACGCCACGGCCTTTGTCCGGCGCCAGTTCGCCGCCCCAGGAGGCCATTTCAGCCACGGCCTCGATGACCTTGCGCGAGGGGGTGTCGGTCATCAGGCGCAGGCGTTCCTCGATCGGGTCGGCCCCGGCGGAGTGGATCAGCTCATTGAGGAAACCCTCGTGAAAGAAGGCGTTCTGCGAGGCGCCGACCGAGCGCCAGGAACTGACCGGCCCCAGCCGGGGCGCGCGGTAGCCCGTGACGCGGTAATTCGGAATCGCATAGGGCTGATCCCAAAGCGCCTGCACGATGGTCGAGTCCGGCCCGGGAATGCCCAGCCCCTGGCGTTCGGCCATCTGGCTGTCCATCACCGAGGGCGCGGCCACCCTGATGTCCATCCCCGTGACCGTGCCATCCGCCACCGCGCCCGACAGGCGGGCCATTGCGATCGGGCGGGTAAAGTCCTGGGCCGTGTCCTCTTCGCGCTTGTAGGTCAGTTTGACCGGCGTACCTTTCAGCTCCATCGCCAGTTCGGTGGCGCGTTTGACCACCTCGTCCTCCAGCCGGTGGCCAAAGCTGCCGCCCATCATCTGGATGTGCACATGCACGTCGTCGGCGGGCAGGCCCGTCATCCTGGCGACCGAGGCCTGGGTCATGCGCGGGATCTGGTTGCCTGTCCACACATCGGCGCGGGTCTGTGTGACCAGAACGGTGGCGTTCACCGGTTCCATCGGCGCATGGGCCAGGTAGGGGGCGCGGTATTCGGCGGTGATCGGGTCGGCAAGCGTGGTCACGTCGCCATCGTTGCGCTGGCGGCTGTCGCGATCCCCGTCGAAAGCGTTCGAAAGCGCCTGCCAGTGGTCCTTTTGCGCGGCGGGATAAGGCGCGGGACCCCAATCGATCTCCACCGCGTCCACCGCCATGAAGGCGCGCCAGGTGTTGTCGGCCACCACACCCACCCCGCCGGTGACGGGAATGACATGCGAGACACCGCGCATGGCTTCGGCTGCGGAGGCGTCGAAGGACAGGACGCCACCGCCCTTGCGCGGGTTCACGCGTAGCGCGGCATGCACGACGCCATCGGGTTCGAAGTCGATGCCATAGGCCTGTGTTCCGGTGGATTTCGCCACGATATCAAGGCGCTGCATCGGTTTGCCGATCAGGCGCCATTCGGACGAATCGCGCAGGGTCACGTCTGTGACCGGGTCTATGGTGGCGGCGACCGGCGCCAGTTCCTGGTAGGTAAACGCGCGCCCGTCGGGCAGGATGACCTTGCCGGCCCGGGTGGTCATGCCGATGGTCGAAGCGCCTGCCAGTTCAGCGGCCGCGGCCTTCAGCGTCTCGCGCGCGACAGCACCCGCGACGCGCAGTTTCTCGAACCCGTCCGGCACGGTGGTCGAGCCGCCGGTGAGTTGCATGCCCATGAATTTCATCGCCGCATCCACGGTGCCACGCATGGCAGAAGCCAGCGTGCCATGGTCGGTGGAGGGAATCGGCACCGCCTCGTTCGCCAGGGCGGTGTTGTAATAGGCCTTGGCGGGGGGGCCGGGGTCCACCTTGATCTGGTCAAGCCCGACATCGAGCTCCTCGGCAATCAGCACGGCCTGCACCGCCCGGGATCCCTGCCCCATGTCCGCGCGCGGCGCAATCAGCGTAATGCCCTGCGCGTTGATCAGCACGTAAGGCGTCAGCGCGGCTTCGCCCTCGCCCAGCCCGCTCAGGAGCGGGTTGTCGTGGGGCCGCCTGTATTTGTAATAGCCGAAGGCCACGCCGCCAATCACGGCGGCCGAGCCGATCAGGAAGCTGCGGCGGGCGATTTTTCCGATACGCGACATGAATCAGCCCTCCTGCAGCGACTTGGCGGCGGTGTGGATCGCCGCGCGGATACGGGGATAGGTGCCGCAGCGGCAGAGATTGCCAGCCATGGCCTCGTCGATTTCCGCGTCCGTGGGGGCCGGTGTCCCGGCCAGAAGACTGGCCGCCTGCATGATCTGCCCGGACTGGCAATAGCCGCATTGCGCAACCTGGTGGGAGATCCAGGCCGCCTGCACCGCGTGCAGCGCGTCGGGCTGGCCCAGCCCTTCGATCGTTGTCACCTCGGCGCCTTCGACATCGCCGACGAAGGTCTGGCAGGACCGCACCGCCACGCCATCCACATGCACGGTACAGGAGCCGCAGGCGGCCACGCCGCAGCCGTATTTCACCCCCTTGTAGCCCAGCTCGTCCCGCAGCACCCACAGCAGCGGCATGTCCTCTTCGACATCCACCTCGTGGTTCACCCCATTGACCGTCAGTTTCATGCGCCATTCTCCCGTTCTGCCCGGAGACAGTGAACTTGCGGCCCTGCCGCGCGGGCCCGCCGTCAACATTGACGGATTGCGCCAATCGACGGGGACATCGCGCCACGGGGCCGGTCTCTCTGACAGAAAGGTGGGGAGCCCCGGACGCCGGGTCAATGCTGCCCTCAGGTCATCTCGGTGTTCGAGCGCGCCATGAACACGACCGCCACCAGCCCGACCGCACTGACCAGAAGCGCCGCCGGGGAGGCATCGCCGATCCGCTCCAGCGAGGCGTGTTCATAGACCCGGGTCGACAGCGTGTTGTAGTTGAACGGGCGCAGCAGAAGGGTCGCGGGCAGCTCTTTCACGCTGTCCACGAAAACCAGCAGCAGCGCGGTGCCGACCGACCCCCTGATCAGCGGCACATAGACCTCGCGCAGGGCCCCGCCGGCAGACCTACCCAACGAGCGCGCGGCCATCGGCAGGCTCGGGCTGACCCGGCCCATCGCCGCATCCGCAGCCCCCTGGGCAATGGCGAAGAATCGCACGCAATAAGCCAGCACCAGGGCAAAGGCGGTGCCGGTCAGCACCAGGCCGGGATCCCAGCCGGTCAGCGCCAGGATCGTATCGGCCTGCCAGTTGTCGAAGATGGCCAGCGGCACCAGGATGCCCACGCCCAGAACCGCACCCGGCGCCGCATAGCCAAGCGTGGTGAAGGGCAGGATCGCGGTGGCCGCCCGCGACCGGCCAAGGCGCACCCCGTAGACCAGGAACAGCGCGGCGGTGACTGTCACCACGGCGGCAATCCCCCCCACTGTCACGGTGTTGAACAAGGCCCGCACGAGCCCCGGCTCGACCCAGCTTTCGGGATTTGCGAGCGCATGGCCGAGCATCACCCCCACCGGCAGGACAAAGCCCAGGGCAAAGGGCACGACGCAGAGCAGAAAGGCCAGCAGCGCAGGCAGACCGGTCAGCCGCGTCGCCTCGATCGGGCGCTGTGCGCGCGACAGGTTGTAAAAGCGCGACCGACGGCGGCTGAGCTTCTCCAGACCGACCAGAAGCAGCACCAGCACCAGCACCACAAGCGCGATCTGTGCCGCCCCGCCGGCGTTATGCGCCTCGAGCCAGGTCGAGAAGATGCCGGTGGTCAGGGTCTGCACCGCAAAGAAATCCACCACGCCGAAATCCGCCGCCGTCTCCATCATCGCGATGGCGGCACCGGCGGCGATGGCCGGACGGGCCAGCGGCAGACCGACCCGCCAGAACCGGGCAAAGGGGCCGGCCCCCAGGGCCCGGGCGACTTCGAAGGTGGATCCCGACTGTTCGCGAAACGCCGCGCGGGCCAGCAGAAAAACGTAAGGGTTCAGTGCGGCGGCCAGAACGACAATGGCGGCGCCCAGCGAGCGGATTTCGGGAAACCAGTAGTCGCGCGCGTTCTGCCAGCCGAACATGTCGCGCATCGCCGTTTGCACCGGGCCTGCGTATTCCAGGAAATCGACCAGCGCATAGGCCCCCACATAGGCCGGGATCGCCAGCGGAAACAGCAGCAGCCATTGCAGGATCCGGGAGCCCGGGAACCGGTACATGGTCACAAGCCAGGCCGCCCCGGTGCCCACCGAGGCCGACAACAGCCCGACCCCCAGACACAGCAACAGCGTGGTGGCCAGGTAGCGCGGCAGGGTCGTCGCCATCAGGTGCGGCCAGATGTTTTCCACCGGATTGAAGGCCATCCACAGGATCGCCAGGATCGGCCCCAGCACCGTCGCGGCAATGACGAGCGCGATCAGCCCCCACCGGTCGGGCAGGTGCAGGGTCTGACGGGCGGCGGTCGGTGCCTGAGTGTTTTGCTCGGTCATGCCCCGGCTCTACGCCAAACCGGTTTGCCTGTCCAGAGAAGCGCCATATAGTGGGGCAACTCTCACGGATCAGGCCCGGACCGCACAACATGCACATCTCGTTCCACCTCGGCGCCCATTGCACCGACGACGACCTGCTGGTGAAATCCCTGCTCAAGAACAAGGGCCGTCTGGCAGAGGAAGGTGTGATCGTGCCGGGACCGGGGCGATATCGCAAGCTCCTGTCCGATGTCGTGCCGAAACTGGCCGGCCAGCCCGCAAATCGCGACACGCAGGACATGCTGCTGGACGCGATGCTGGACGTGGACGAAGCAGATCGGCTGATCCTGTCGCATGACAATTTCCTGGGCGGCCCGAAAAAGGCGCTGGAGGGCGGCGCTCTCTACCCGATGGCGGCGCGCAACACGCAATGGCTGCGCAACCTCTTTCCCGACAACCCGGTCGAATTCTTCATAGGCCTGCGCGACCCGGCCAGCTTCGTCCCCGAGCTCTGGACCCGGCTGTCGAACACCATGGAGCTGACAGAGTTCCTGTCCCGTTTCCGCCCCCATGCGCTTTACTGGTCCGACGTGATCCACGCCATCCGCGAAGCCAATCCGGATTGCCCGGTCACGGTCTGGTGTAACGAGGATACACCGCTGATCTGGAAGGAACTGTTGCACGAAATTACCGGGCTGGACCCGTCCGTGGCGCTGAAGGGCGGGCTGGATGTCATGAGCCGGATCACCGCCCAGGAGGGCATGAAACGCCTGCGCGCCTACATGAAGACCCACCCGGCCCAGACCGAGATCCAGCGCCGCCGCATCCTGTCGGCCTTCCTGGACAAATTCGCCCTGGACGACGAGATCGAGGAAGAAGTCGACCTGCCCGGCTGGAGCGCGGACCTGGTTGCCGAGATGACAGAGGCCTGTGACGACGACATGCTGGAGGTGAAACGACTCCACGGGGTAACGCTGCTGACGGCGTGACCGACCGGACCGCCCCTGCACGACCACACCCGGCTGCCCCCGAAGCACGGATCGAGGCGGGCTGCCATGCCGAAGGGCGCGTCTCAGGCGAAAAGCGGTCCTGTGCCACCTCCGCCTGCACGCCAAACGCCCTCTCCCTCCCCCGGGCCGGGCGGCGCGGGTCGGAAACAAGCGCCCCCTGCACCGCGCCCGCCCGGTCCCTTGCCCGCCTCACGTGACCGGGCCGACCGCGCGCCGGCCTCCCCTCTTTATCTTGCCAAAAATATCCCGGGGGAGCGGCAGGCCCTGCAGGGTCTGCCGCGGGGGCAGCGCCCCCATCCACCCCATGCGGCGCGCGCCGTGCGTTCACGAAACCAGCACAACCAAATAAAAAACCCCGCTCACCGGCGTGAACGGGGCCACTGTTCTGGGGAACGGGCGGAAACCGCCCCGCCGGGCTCACATGCCCAGCGCTTCCTTGTACATGTCCAGGATCGCCTCTTCCTCGGCGATGTCGTCTCGGTCGCGTTTGCGCAGCGCGATCACCTTGCGCATGACCTTGGTGTCATAGCCGCGCGACTTGGCTTCGGCCATCACCTCTTTCTGCTGCTCGGCAATGTCCTTCTTCTCGGCGTCCAGCCGTTCGAACCGCTCTATGAACTGGCGCAGTTCGTCGGCCGTAACACGGTAGCTCGAGGGTTTGTGCTCTTCTTCCATACCGTCCATGGGATCCTCCGGGTGGGCAATGCCCCTGACTACCCAAGGGCCGCCGGGGCTTCAAGGGGTTGCGCACGCTGGCCCCACGGGTTAGGCGCAGAGCCGCACGGACGCGCAACTCATCCCGGAGGCTCCCATGGATTGGCTCATCATCATCGGTGCGATCGTCTCGATCATCGGCCTGGTCGGGCTTGTGGCCTCGGCCCTGCTGGTTATGCGCGCCAGGAAGGCGGGGCTGGAAGAGGACGCCCTGAAGGCCCGCATGCAGAAGGCGCTGGTCCTGAACATGGGCGCGCTGGCCCTGTCGACCCTCGGACTGATGGTCGTTGTGCTGGGCATCTTCCTGGCCTGAATACGGACGGGCAGACCTGCCGTTCCCGGTTTCCTGCGCAACAGGGGCACCGCCTGCGGGACGCCCTTTCGCGCCGGTCAGGCCGCCCGGGCGAACGGGCTGCCGTGTGACAGGAGCCCCACCAGCGCGCGGGCCTGTTTCATCCCCAGAACGGTAAAGAAATCCGACTGCGGCGCGCTTTCGCCCATGCAGGTGGTCGCGGGACAGTGCAAAAGCGCCCCGGTATTGCCATAAACCACCTCATCTTCCTCAAAGCCCAGGGTCACGATCTCGACACGGTCCTGCCCTTCTTGCCAATGTATGCCACGATAACCGGCCAGCGCGGCGGCGGGCAGGAGAACAAGGGGCGAGCCGAATGCATCCTCGGCGATCCCGGCCTCGATCAGCACGTGCTGACCGGGCAGCAGAGCCATCCCGGCGCAGTTGTCCAGCGCCCCGCCCGGCACCATGATCCGGCGCGGCGGGATCAGGTCTTCACGTTTTATATCAATGATTTGCCGCAGTCCGCCATCGAGCGTATAGACCGCGTCACCGCGCATCAGCCGCTCCACCGGGCGCCAGCCGTCGGCCGCTTCAAGCCGGGTTCCGGCCACCAGCCCGCCACGGGCGCGAATTTGGCCGTGCGAAAGGATGTCCAGCTCAACCGGCTGGGCCTGGGCGAAAGCGGTGTGGGATTGCATGAACATGGTGTCTCTCCTGATCTGATCCATCCGGCATCCGGGCCGGGCCCCGAAGGGCGATGAGAAAAGGGAGCACCCGAAATCTGCCATGATTTCGCCCGCTTTCAGGCCAGATTGTGGCATCATTTCGGCACCGGCCCCAATCCCCGGGGGATTGCGGCATTTTGATGATCGGGTGGAAACAGTCGTTAACCGCCTGTCAACCATGCGGCGGAGAAAGCGGGGATTGTTGCGCGAAAATCAGCCCGCGTTTGCCCTCGGAGAATCACCTCTCACAGCACATGTGTCGCGGCCTTTTGCCAGCCCGCGTCTTCGTGAACCGGCACGGGGGGGCTTGGATCCTCCTCGTCCCAGGCCATCATATCGGCCAAAAGCTCGGCCCGGTCACGATCCAGCACCTGGTAGGGCACCGGGATTTTCTGGTCTGACATGAAGTCCACACTGGCCACACCGAAAATTGCCGCCGAGCAGAACACCAGCGCCCCGCCATCGGCATAGATCACCTGGTCCTGTTCGAAATGAAGCGTCACGACGTCGATGGGATGCGCAGGGTGCAAAAGGTCGATGCCACGAAAACCCAGGAGCGCCCGCGCCGGGATCAGGGCGAAGGGATCGCCCAGCAGCTCCTCGGCAGCATCGCTTTCCACCATCACGCTCTGTTCGGGCAGCACGATCATGGTGCGGTCATTGCCCAGCACCCCGGCGGGCACCTCGATCGGCAGAAGATGTTCGGGAAAGTCGCCCGTCGCCAGGCAAGAAGCCCCACGGGTCACAGCGGTGATCGGCTGCATGTCATTGTCGAAGGTCATGACATAATCGCCGATTGTCACAGCCTCGACCGGCCGCCAGCCCAGGTGAGTGGCCACGACCGTGCCCGCCGCGAACCCGTGCAGCTGGCTGGCCCCTGCCCCTGACGGCGCCTCCCCAAAGGCACCGTCCGGACCGGGCAACTCCTCCATCTCGCGGAGGTTTTTTCGGCGCAGACCGAACATTGTCTCATCCCCTTTTCACCGAACCGGGACGCAGCCCGGCACCCGCCGCTATGTCCGGGTGGCAGTCCGAAGCGGCAGTATTGGTTAAGAGTTTCCAAACTCTCTGGACCGGAGTTGGACACGGTCGGGGCAAGAATGGGGCAGAGTTGCCACATCCGGGAAAATGCAGGGAACACGCTGGAATTGTCTCCGCCGCCGGCAATGCCCCGCCCCCGCGAGCCCGTGCTCAATCGAAACTGTAGGTGAAGCGGGAAATATCCCCGGCGCAGACTTCAGCCACAAGGCTGCGGGTTCTGTCATCGTAATAGCGGCGATAGTCGCGGTCGCGCCGGGAGGCATTTATCCGCTGCAGCGGACCGATGCGAAACCCGAGGTGGTCCTCCAGCGCGGCCAGATCCACATCGACCTGTTCAAGGCGCAGAAACAGGTTGCACCGCTCCCGCCCGTCGCGGTCACGCACGTAGCGGCCGTAGGGGGCCAGGCGCATGGCGGCGAGGGTCTGTGGATGGGCGACGAAATCCGAAAACCCGAGGGTCTTCGCGAGGGCCACGGCGGGGTGGTCGAACATCTGGGTCTGCAGCCAGTGGTAGTAACTGACCATGCGGTCCCAGGGATTGCGCACGAGGGTGAAAATGAAGAGCCGGTCGACCTCCTCGGGCGTGATCAACCCGTAGAGGTCGGACAGCATCGAATGTTTCCATAGCCGCCCGGAACTGTTCACCCCCTTGACCCGTCCGCGCCTGCGAATGGCCTTGGGCGTGTCGCCCAAGAGGATGTCATCTTTCATCGCGCGGTTTTCCAGCGCGAGCGACAGCGCCGTGCCCCCGGTCTTGGGGGCATGGACAAACAGGTAATTGCGTCCGCGCGACAGGATCATGGGTTCACCCTAGAGGGGGCACCGGATTTTTCAAAGCGTCCGGGTGGCTCACATCCCCTTCGCCACCTTGCGCAGCTCGAATTTCTGGATCTTGCCGGTCGAGGTCTTGGGCAGGTCGGTAAAGACCACCAGCTTGGGCGTCTTGAACCCGGCCAGCCGTTCGCGCACGAAGGCGATCAGCACGGCCTCGTCCACCTCTTCATCCTCTTTCAGCTCGACGAAGGCACAGGGCACCTCGCCCCATTTGTCGTCCGGTTTCGCCACCACCGCGCAGAGCGAGACAGCCGGGTGGTGCATGAGCACACCTTCGACCTCGACCGAGGACACGTTCTCGCCGCCCGAGATGATGATGTCCTTGGCCCGGTCGGTGATCTGGATGTAGCCGTCCGGGTGCTGCACCGCCACGTCGCCGGAATGGAAATAACCGCCCGCGAAGGCTTCCTCGGTCGCTTCGGGGTTCTTCAGATAGCCCTTCATCACCGAATTGCCGCGGATCATGATCTCGCCCGCGGTCTGGCTGTCCATCGGCACCTGCACCAGGTGTTCATCCATCACGGTAACATGTTCCATCATCGGCATGGCCACCCCGGTGCGCGCCTTGATCGCGGCCTTTTCGGCCTGTTCCAGCCCGTCCCATTCCGGCCCGTTCCAGGTGGTTTCGGTGATATGGCCATAGGTTTCGGTCAGACCGTAGACCTGGGTGACGTTGAAGCCCAGCGGCTCGATCGCGGCCAGGGTGGCGGCGGGCGGCGGGGCGCCGGCGGTAAAGACTTCGACCACGTGGTCGAAATCGCGACGGTGGTCTTTTGGCGCGTTGATGATCGTATTCAGCACAATGGGGGCGCCACCGAAATGGGTCACGCCCTCATCCGCGATCGCGTCATAAATCGCCTTGGCGGTCACGTCACGGCAGGTGACGATGGTGCCGCCGACCAGCGGCATCATCCAGCTGTGGTTCCAGTTGTTGCAGTGAAACAGCGGCACGATGGTCAGGTATTTCGGATAGAGCCCCATATTCCAGCTGATCGGCGTGCCCATGGTCATCAGATAGGCGCCGCGGTGGTGATAGACCACGCCCTTGGGCCGCCCGGTGGTGCCGGAGGTGTAATTCAGCGCGAGGCTTTCCCATTCATCCTGCGGCATGATCCAGTCGAAACCGGGGTCGCCATCCGCCATGAATGCCTCGTATTCCGGGTAGTTGCCGCTGGCAGGGTGGCCCGCCTCGGGCGCACCCACCTCGATCACCATGGGCGCGGGGCCCTCCATGCGCTTGATCGCGGCTTCGACAAGGCCCAGAAACTGACTGTCGGCCAGAACCACCTTCGCCTCGCCGTGATCGAGGATATAGGCCACGGTGTCCACATCCAGCCGGATGTTGATCGTGTTCAGAACAGCCCCGCAGGCCGGGATGGCAAAGCAGGATTCGACATGGGCCAACGTGTTTGGAATGACGGTGGCGACGACCTCGCCCGGCGCCACGCCGGCCTTTGCGAGCGCCGAGGCCAGCTGGCTGACTCGCGCGTGATACTCGGCATAGGTAAAGCGACGATCCCCGTGCACCAGCGCCTCGCGCCCGGCAAAGACGCTGGCCGCGCGGCGCAGATGTGACAGCGGTGTCAGCGGCACATGGTTTGCCGCGCGCTTGTCCAATCCGGTCTCGTCCTTCATCCAGCCCATGGGCTTCCTCCCTGTATTTTGCCTGACCGTTTCGGCGGCGGCGCCTCCTCCTGGCACCCGGCCCGCCCGGCCTGTCCCGTTTTTCCGGACCCCGTGTCGCTTTTGGCATGTCGCCGCCGTGCCGGGGGGTCTACAGACAAGAGCGCATCCCCTGCCCCGTGGTCAATGGGCAAACACGACGGAGAGACTATGGCGAACGACAAACCGATGGCTGCCGCCGGTGTGATTTTTGCCGCGATGTTCCTGCTGGGGCTGATAGACAACGCGGTCGCGGTGATCGCCCGCGACACCGGGCTGTGGCAGTTCCATGCCACGCGGGGCGTGCTGGCGGCGGCGCTGCTCGCCGCGATGAGCGCGCTGGGGTTTGCGCGGCTGAGGCCCAACCGCCTCTGGGCCGTCGCCCTGCGCGGCGGCGTGACCGGGGTGGCGATGCTGATCTATTTCGGCAGCCTGGGCTTCATGCCGGTGAGCCAGGTGGCGGCCGGGCTGTTTACCGCGCCGATCTGGGTCATGCTCATCAGCGCCCTGTTTCTGGGCCAGAAAGTCGGCCCGACCCGGATCTCCGCCGCCGTGCTGGGCTTCGGCGGGGTGCTCCTGGTCTTGCAACCGTTCCGGGACGGGCTGGATCCGGTCGCGCTGATCCCGATGGCCTCGGGCTTTTTCTATGCGATCGGCGCGCTGGCCACGCGGCAGTGGTGCGAAGGGGAAAGCACCCTGTCCATGCTGCTGTTCTTCTTCCTCTGGCTGGGCCTGTTCGGGGTGGTCGGCACCACCTGGTTCACCCTGTTCCCGGTCGAGGTCCCCGACGGTCCCGACGGTTTCCTTGTGCGCGGGCTGGTCTGGCCCGGCCCGACCAGCTGGGCGCTGATCGGCGTACAGGTTGTAGGCTCCATGGTGGCGGTCGGCATGCTGTTTCGGGCCTATCAGCTAGGCGAGGCGGCGCAGGTTGCCATCTTCGAATACTCGCTGTTGATCTTCGCCGCCTTCTGGGGCTGGCTGATGTTCGGCCAGACCCTTGGGTCCAGCGCAATCCTGGGCATGGGGCTGATCGCCGCCTCGGGCGCGGTGATTTCGCTGCGCACGAAACAACCTGTGGTCGACAGCGGCCCGGCTGAACCTCATGGCGGGGGCGTCGCCCCCTAGAAATCACATCTGCTTGGGGCTATGCTCAGGGTCAGAAAACGGGTGGCGGATACGAGCAGAATGACAGCCCTCACACAGTATGAACGGCTGGAAGCCCCGGGCCTGTGGCGCGGTGGCGAAGGTGAACAGCGACGCAATGTGATCGTCTTGCTGGGCGAGGCGACGCTGACCATTGCCGACATGGCCGAACACCCGCTGACCCATTGGTCCCTGCCCGCCGTGCGTCGGCTGAACCCGGGCTCTCGGCCCGCGCTCTATTCCCCCGGCACCGACCTGGACGAGGAGCTCGAGCTTGACGACGACACGATGATCGAGGCGCTGGGGCGCGTGCGCAACGCGATCACCCGCCAGACGCCGCGCCCGGGGCGCCTGCGCTTCGGGCTGCAGGCTGCCGGGGTGCTGGGCTTTGCTGCACTGGGCCTGTTCTGGCTGCCCGGCGCGCTGACGGATTACACCGCCCGCGTGGTGCCCGAACCGACCCGCGCGGCAGTGGGGCAACGGCTGCTGGCGCGCATCACGCGCGTGACCGGGGCGCCCTGTTCGGACCCGGCCGGACGCCGCGCGCTGGGGCGGCTTGCCACCCGCGTCCTGGGGCCCGGTCAGGCCCAGGTCATGGTGCTGCCCGGCGGTCCGCCCGGCGCAAGCCATTTGCCCGGCGGCATCCTTCTGCTGAACCGCGCCGTCATAGAAGATTACGAGGAACCGGATGTGGCGGCGGGATATCTGCTGGCCGAGGCGCTACGCCGCGAGCTCGACGACCCGATGCGCAGTCTGCTGAGCCAGGCAGGCCTGGGCGCAACGCTGCGCCTTCTGACCTCGGGGCAGATGCCCGACGCCGCTCTGGACACCTATGCGCAGACCCTTGTGACCCGCGCGCCTGCGCCTGTGCCGACCGACATGCTGGTCGCGCGCTTTGCCGACGCCCGGCTGCGCTCCAGCCCCTATGCCTTTGCCCTGGACCAGACCGGCGAGCGCAGCCTGGCCCTGATCGAGGCCGACCCTGTCCCGATCAGCGAGGCCGGTCCGCTGATCGACGATGGCAGCTGGATCAGCCTGCAGGGGATATGCGGCGAATGAAATGACCCGCGCATGAAAAAGCCCCGTCCGGACGTTCCGGCGGGGCTTTCAGGTTTCTGGCAGGCGGGGCTATTTCACCGCAAAGGCGTCGGCAAAGCCAAGGCCCCGTACCTCTCCCAATGCGCGGTTCATCTCGGCACGGGAGGCGAAGGGCCCGGCCTGCACCAACCGCAGCGCCCGGCCGCCGCGCGTCACCCTGATCATGCGCACCGGCAGGCCCAGCCGGGCAATGCGCCGCGCGGTGCGTTGCGCGTTCCCGGCGTCGGCAAAGCTGGCGGCCTGGACGAAGCGCGCATCCCCGCCCGCCTCTGCGCCGCGACGGGGCGCGGACATGGTCGAGTAGGTCGTCGACGCAATGGCCGCCCCGGCCACCCGGCGCATCGGCACGCTGTCATCCCAGACCCGCGCCATCTGCGCGTCCCCGGCCGCGCTGCGCGGGCCGCGGTTCGGGTTCAGGCGGTCATCGTCCCAGGCGACGCGATAGCCCTCCGGCACGGCCTGCCCGTCAACCGGAGCGGCAACCGGAGCGGCCTGGGCGGCGCGCGGACGATTGCGCACAGTTTCACGCGGGCCGCGGGTGGCAATGATGCGCAGCGTCGCGCCATCGGACAGCCGCACCTTGCGCACCACCTGTTCACGCGCCGTGCAGGTATAGCGGATCCTGACTCGCCCGGCGGGCACCAGCATTTCATCCCCCGGATTGGCGCAGGCCACATACACCGTGCGCACGGAGTCGGCGGCGGGCGTGTCACGCAGCTCCTCAGCCGGCGCGGTGGGGTCGGCAGCGGGCGCCGTAGCCGGCATGGAAGAACGCGCGATCCGGGCCGGGGCAGGTTCGGGAGCCGATGGTGATGCCGGGGTCGGGGTCGGTGCCTGTGTCGGTGCCACAGTCCCCCGCGCAAAGGTCGGTGCCATTCCGCAGACCACCTTGCGGTCCCGGGTCACGCGCGGCACCCAGCTGGTCCGCCCATCGATCCCGGCGCGTACATAGGCGCAGCCGCGGCTGTCGATATAAACGTCTGCCCGGTAGCTGGAGGGTGGCGTTTCCGCCGGCTGCGCGCCCTGGGCCAGGGTCAGGGCCTCGGCGCCGGGTGTCGTCAGGATGGCAGCGACTGCGGCGATGGCGAAAGATCTGAAACTCTGCATACTGTGCCCCCACACAAAATATGGTGGGAATGATGCAGGAGTTACCCTAGCGAGTAAAGGGGCAATACGTTGCGCGCGCCCGGTTTGTCCCAACGCGCGCAACAAAGGTTAACAAGCGGTCACAGAGGGTTAACCCTCTATTTGGTCCCGAACATGCGGTCGCCCGCGTCGCCAAGACCGGGCACGATATAGCCATTCTCGTTCAGGCGTTCGTCCAGCGAGGCGGTGATGATCGGCACGTCGGGATGGGCCTCTTTCATGCGCGCAACCCCCTCGGGCGCGGCCAGCAGGCAAAGGAAGCGGATATTCCTGGCGCCGGCCTTTTTCAGCAGATCAATGGCCGCGACCGAGCTGTTGCCGGTTGCCAGCATCGGGTCCACGGCGATCACCAGACGGTCCTCAAGCGCCTCGGGCACCTTGAAGTAATACTGCACCGGCTCGAGCGTTTCCTCGTCGCGATACAGACCCACAAAGCCCACGCGCGCCAGGGGGATAAGCTCCAGAATGCCGTCCAGCAACCCGTTGCCGGCCCGCAGGATCGACACCAGCGCCAGCTTCTTGCCCGCCAGAACCGGCGCGTCCATCTTCTGCAGGGGCGTGTCGATCTCCTGCGTGGTCATCGGCAGTTCGCGCGTGACCTCATAGGCCAGAAGCTGGCTGATCTCGCGCAGAAGCTGGCGGAACACGGCGCTCTGCGTTTCCTTCTCGCGCATCAGGCTCAGCTTGTGCTGCACCAGCGGGTGATCGACGATCGTCAGGTGGTCATACATGGGGAGTCTCCAGTCTGTCGCGCAGGGCAGCGCGTGTCTCATCATCGCAGAAAGCGGCCTCGGCCGCGACGAGGTTAACCTGTGTGAACCGTTCGGCATCCCAGCCGAAGACACGTTCCAGATCCTCGTATTCCCGGGTCATGGTTGTGCGGAAGAAGGGTGGATCATCGGTCGAGACCGTGACCTTGACCCCTTCGGCGCGCAACCGTTCGATCGGGTGGGCGGCAAGCCGCGGATAGGCGCCGAGGAACACGTTCGACCCCGGGCAGACCTCCAGCACGATCTGTTCCTGCGCCAGCCGTTCGACCAGCGCGGCATCCTCGATGGACCTCACCCCGTGGCCGATCCGCGCGACCCGCAGGTGATCCAGCGCCGCGCGCACCTCTTCGGGCCCGCACCATTCCCCGGCATGGGCGGTCAGCCGCAACCCGGCTTCGCGTGCCATGTCGAACGCATAGGCGAAATCCTTCAGATGTCCGGCCTTCTCGTCGCCGCCAATACCGAAACCGGTGATGAAATCGCCCGCTGTCTCCTGCGCGCAGCGGGCGGTCTCGCGCGCCACATCGCCGCCGAAGTGACGGATCGGGGTGATGATGCCGCGCAGGGTGATCCCATGGGCTGCGTGGGCTTCATCGGCGGCTTCCCGGATCGCATGCAGATACTCGCGCCACGCCCCCACGTCGCGCCCGCCACAAAAGTCGGGGGACAGGAAGGCCTCGGTATAGATCACCCCGTGCGCGGCGCTTTCTTCCAGCACCGCGGCGGTCAGACGCTTGAATTCCTCGGGTCCGGTCAGAACCGAGGTCGCCGCCTCGTAAACCTCGAGAAAGTGCCAGAAATCACGGTAATCATACTGGCCATCCGGGGTGAAAATGTTGGAAATGTCCAACTTCTTCTCAAAAGCCAGCTGCTTGATCAGCGCCGGAGGGGCGGCCCCTTCGAGGTGCAGGTGCAGCTCGATCTTGGGAAAGTCACGCCAGTTCACAGAAAACTCCTCCCCGCCCCGCGTTCCGACACTCCGAGGTGCTCGGCCATGCTCGCGGCAATGTCCGAAAAGCCGCACAGGCCAATCTGGCCGGGGCCCAGACCGTGGATCAGCACCGGCACCCGTTCGCGGGTGTGATCGGTGCCGGTCCAGCTGGGATCGTTGCCGTGATCGGCGGTGAACAGGATCAGGTCCCCCGGCCGGGCCCTGTCGAATACCCGCGGCAGCTGGCGGTCGAACCATTCCAGCGCGCGGGCATAGCCGGAAATGTCACGGCGATGGCCGAACCTGGCATCGAATTCGACGAAATTGGCAAACACCAGATCCCCCTCCCCGGCCTCATCCATCAGATCGATCAGGTGCTCCATCAGGGCCGCGTCCGCGCCCTTGCGCAGCGTGTCGATGCCCTGGTGGGCAAAGATGTCACCGATCTTGCCTACCGCATGGACCTTTCGCCCGGCCGCCTGCACCCAGTCGCAGAGCGTGGGCGCGGGCGGGTTCACCGCAAAGTCGCGCCGGTTCGTGGTGCGGGTGAACCCGGTTTCGGTGTTGCCGACGAAGGGGCGGGCAATGACGCGGCCCACGCGCATCTCATGCACCATGGGCGCAATCGCGCGGCAGAGATCAAGCAGCCGGTCGAGGCCGAAGAGCTCCTCATGAGCGGCGATCTGAAGGACCGAGTCCGCCGAGGTGTAGACAATCGGCAAGCCGGTGCGCATGTGTTCGGCGCCCAGCTCGTCCAGGATCACCGTGCCCGAGGCGTGTTTGTCGCCCAGGATGCGGTCAACGCCCGCCGCCTCGCAAATGGCGGCGGTCAGGTCGGGCGGAAAGGAGGGCTGGGTGTCGGGAAAATAACTCCAGTCCCAGGGCACGGGCACGCCGGCGATCTCCCAATGGCCCGACGGGGTGTCCTTGCCCGGGCTGACCTCTTCGGCGGCGCCCCATACCCCGGTCGGGGTCGCGTCCAGGTTCGGAGCGGCCTCACCGCAGGCCAGGTTAACGGCAGCCCCGAGCCCCAGCGCATCAAGGTTGGGCAGCGCAAGCGGACCGGAGCGCCCGTCCTCGGCGCGGCCCTCGGCGCAGGCCCGGGCAATGTGCAACAGCGTGTTCGACCCGGTGTCGGGCCGGTCGCCATTGAAGAAACGATCCGCATCCGGCGCGCCGCCGATGCCGACACTGTCCATGACGACAAGAAAAGCGCGTGTCATGTGTTCTCCAGATGCGCATTGGTGAAGGCACCGGGCAGAAGCTCGGCCATGGTCATGACCTGCTCGGCCCCGCCGGTGGTCAGCATGGTGACGCGCGTTTCGGGCCCGCAAAATTCCCTGAGCTTCTGGCGGCAACCGCCGCAGGGTGTGACCGGCAGGGGCGCATCGGCAATCACCAGCGCCTCGGTGATCTCGCGCTGCCCGGCCATGACCATGGCGGCAATCGCGCCGGCCTCGGCGCAGGTGCCTTCTGGATAGGCCACGTTTTCAACATTGCAGCCGGCGAATATCTCACCAGAGGCGGTTTTCACCGCCGCGCCGACCTTGAAGTTCGAATAGGGGGCATGGGCATTTTCACGCGCCCGCTTCGCCGCGTCCAACAGGGACATGAGCGACTCCATTTCTGACTGATTGATCAAGGTTGGCGCTACCATCCGGCGGATGCAAGGGGAAACGGGGCTCATGGCGGCAAAGAGCGGGACAGCCGGGCTTGATCGGTGTATGACTTTGGGTGTATGCCGCGAGGTCAAGAGGATGGTTTAACCTTAAACCATCAGCCGGAGGAGCCGCCCGTGAAAGACGAGAAGACACCGCAGAAACCCGCTCTCTACTATCACGAGCACCCGAAACCGGGCAAACTTGAAATCCGCGCAACCAAGCCGATGGCGAACGGACGCGACCTGTCGCTGGCCTATTCCCCGGGGGTCGCGGATGCCTGCATGGAGATCAAGGCCACCCCGGCAGATGCCAGCCGCTATACGGCGCGCGGCAACCTGGTGGCGGTTGTCACCAACGGTTCGGCGGTGCTGGGCCTTGGCAATATCGGTGCGCTGGCCTCGAAACCGGTGATGGAAGGCAAGGCGGTCCTGTTCAAGAAATTCGCCAATATCGACTGTTTCGACATCGAACTGGACGAGGCGGACCCGGAAAAGCTGGCCGATATCATCTGCGCGATGGAGCCGAGCTTTGGCGCGGTGAACCTGGAGGACATCAAGGCGCCGGATTGTTTTATCGTTGAACAAATCTGCCGCGAGCGCATGAACATCCCGGTTTTCCACGACGACCAACACGGCACGGCCATCGTGGTCGGTGCTGCGGCAACCAATGCGCTGATGGTCGTGGGCAAAGCGTTCGGCGACATCAAGGTGGTGTCGACCGGCGGCGGGGCGGCGGGTATTGCCTGTCTGAACATGCTTCTGAAACTGGGCGTGAAACGGGAAAATGTCTGGCTCTGCGACATCGAGGGGCTGGTCCATGAGGGCCGCGAGAAGGACATGACGCCGCAGAAGGCGGAGTATGCGCAAGGCCAGAGCCCCGCCACACTGGACGAGGTGATCGAAGGCGCCGACCTGTTCCTGGGCCTGTCTGGCCCCGGTGTGCTGAAACCCGAGATGGTGGCGAAGATGGCGGACAAGCCGGTGGTCTTTGCACTGGCCAACCCGACACCGGAGATCATGCCGGACGAAGTGCGCAAGGTCGCGCCCGACGCGATCATCGCCACCGGACGGTCGGATTTTCCCAATCAGGTCAACAACGTACTCTGCTTTCCGTTCATCTTCCGCGGGGCGCTGGACGTGGGCGCGACCGAGATCAACGACGCGATGCAGCTGGGCTGTATCGAGGGGATCGCAGCGCTTGCCCGCGCCACCACCAGCGCCGAGGCGGCCGCGGCCTACAAGGGCGAACAGCTCTCCTTCGGCGCCGATTACCTGATCCCGAAACCCTTCGATCCGCGCCTGATGGGCGTGGTCGCCAGCGCGGTCGCCAAGGCCGCGATGGAAAGCGGGGTCGCCACCCGTCCCCTGGCCTCGTTCGAGGAGTACAAGGCCAAGCTGGACGGTTCGGTGTTCAAGTCCGCCCTGATCATGCGCCCGGTCTTCGAAGCCGCCCGTGGCGCCGAGCGCCGTGTGGTCTTTGCCGAGGGCGAGGACGAGCGTGTGCTGCGGGCCGCCAATGCGATGCTGGAGGAAACCACCGACGCGCCGATCCTTGTCGGGCGCCCGGATGTCATCGCGAAACGCTGCGAACGCGCGGGCCTGCCGCTGAAGCCCGGCGTCGATTTCGACATCGTCAATCCCGAACGCGACGACCGCTACCGCGACTATTGGCAGACCTATCACGGGATCATGGCCCGGCGCGGTGTGACGCCGGACCTGGCCAAGGCGATCATGCGCACCAACACCACCGCGATCGGCGCCATCATGGTGCATCTCGGCCAGGCCGACAGCCTGATCTGCGGCACTTTCGGCCAATATCAGTGGCACCTGAACTATGTGAACCAGATCCTGGGCACCGAAGAGCTGCACCCGACCGGCGCGTTGTCGCTGATGATCCTGGAGGACGGCCCCCTGTTCATCGCCGACACCCATGTGCATCCCGAACCGAGCGCGGCGCAGCTTGCAGAAACCGCCTGCGCCGCCGCGCGCCATGTGCGTCGCTTCGGGGTCGACCCGAAGGTCGCCATCTGCTCCTATTCGCAATTCGGCAACCACGGCTGCGACACCGGCGTGCGGGCCCGTGGCGCGCTGGACATCCTGGATGCCACCCCGTGCGATTTCACCTATGAGGGCGAAATGCATGTGGACGCCGCCCTGGACGAGGCCACCCGCCGCCACATCTTCCCCGATACGCGGTTCAACGGGTCGGCCAATGTGCTGGTTTTCCCCAATGCCGATGCGGCCAGCGCCGTACGCAACATCCTCAAGACCAAGGGGCTGGGGCTCGAGGTCGGGCCGATCCTGATGGGCATGGGCAACCGCGCCCATATCGTCACCCCGTCGATCACCGCGCGCGGGCTTCTGAACATGTCCGCGGTCGCAGGAACCCCGGTGGCGCATTACGGCTGATCGCTTCAGGGGGCGGCCCGCCTGCACCTGGCGCCCCCCCGCCTCCCCGACATGTCCCGCCCACCCCGCGCCGAATCTTTGCGGGAAAATTTTGCAAGCATGATTTGCAGTTTTGCAAAAACGACAAGTTTCAAAATTTCAGCACATATCCCCAAGGGCTTTGCAAAAATTTGCAGGCGCTATCAGCGAAACCTTGCAAAATTATTGCGCCGAATTGCCGCCCAGGGCCTCACGGGTCTTGCCCCGGCCTCCCTGCCCCCGCTACACCCGTTTCAAGCGTTCTGAGGAGGATACACCGCATGGGATACAAAGACGTCTACGAAGCCTGGCAGGCGAACCCGGAAGCCTTCTGGATGGAGGCCGCCCAGGCGATCGACTGGGACAAGGCCCCGTCGAAAGCGCTGTTTGACGAGAACGCCCCCCTGTACGAATGGTTTTCAGACGGCATGGTCAACACCTGCTGGAACGCTGTGGACCGTCACGTCGAAGGCGGCCGGGCCGACCAGGTCGCCGTGATCTACGACAGCCCGATCACCGGCCGTCAGGAGAAGATCACCTATGCCCAGCTGAAAGATCGCGTGGCCTCGCTGGCCGGTGCGCTGGTGGCCAAGGGTGTGACCAAAGGCGACCGCGTCATCATCTACATGCCGATGGTCGCCGAGGCGCTCGTCGCCATGCTCGCCGTGACCCGCATCGGCGCGGTGCATTCGGTGGTCTTTGGCGGCTTTGCCTCGAACGAGCTGGCCGTGCGCATCGACGACGCCCAGCCCAAGGCGATCATCGCCGCCTCCTGCGGGTTGGAGCCCGGCCGGATCGTGCCCTACAAGCCGCTGCTGGACGGTGCCATCGAGCTGTCCGCGCACAAGCCTGACTTCACTCTGATCCTGCAGCGTGAAGAGCACCCGGCCGAGCTGATCCCCGGTCGCGACTTCGACTGGAACGAGGCCCAGCAAGGCGTTGCGCCGGCCGATTGCGTGCCGGTCGAAGGCAACCACCCGGCCTATATCCTCTATACCTCCGGCACCACCGGCCAGCCCAAGGGCGTGATCCGCCACACCGGCGGCCACCTGGTCGCCCTGAACTGGACCATGAAGAACCTCTACAACGTCGATCCCGGCGAAGTCTTCTGGGCCGCCTCGGACGTGGGCTGGGTCGTGGGCCACTCCTATATCACCTACGGGCCGCTGATCGCCGGCAACACCACCATCGTCTTTGAAGGCAAGCCAATCGGCACGCCGGATGCGGGCACGTTCTGGCGGGTGATTTCCGAGCATAATGTGAAAAGCTTCTTCACCGCCCCCACCGCCTTCCGCGCCGTGAAACGTGAAGACCCGAAGGGCGAGTTCGTGAAGAAATACGATCTGTCCTGCCTGAAACAGGTTTACCTGGCCGGTGAACGCGCCGACCCCGACACGATCGTCTGGGCGCAGGACCAGTTGAAGGTGCCGGTGATCGACCACTGGTGGCAGACCGAGACCGGCTTTGCCATCGCCGCCAACCCGCTGGGGATCGAGGAGCTGCCGGTCAAGCTGGGCTCGCCCTCGGTGCCGATGCCGGGCTTCCAGGTCGACATCCTGGACGAAGGCGGCCACCCGATGCCCGCCGGAGAACTGGGCGCCATCGCGATCAAGCTGCCGCTGCCGCCGGGCACGCTGCCAACCCTGTGGAACGCCGAGGACCGGTTCAAGAAGAGCTACCTCAACACTTTCCCCGGCTACTATGAGACCGGCGACGCGGGCTACAAGGACGAGGACGGCTATGTCTATATCATGGCGCGCACCGATGACGTGATCAACGTGGCAGGCCACCGCCTGTCCACCGGCGCGATGGAAGAGGTGCTGGCCTCGCATCCCGACGTGGCCGAATGCGCGGTGATCGGCGTGACCGACCAGCTGAAGGGCCAGTTGCCGCTGGGGCTTGTCTGCCTGAACGCCGGCGCCGACCGCCCGGATGCCGAAGTCACCGCAGAATGCGTCAAGCTGGTGCGCGAAAAGATCGGCCCCGTGGCGGCCTTCAAGCTCTGCGCGGTGGTGGATCGCCTGCCCAAGACGCGGTCCGGCAAAATTCTGCGCGCGACCATGGTGTCGATCGCAGATGGCAAGGAATACAAGATGCCCGCGACCATCGATGACCCCGCGATTCTGGACGAGATTCGCGAAGCGTTGAGCGACATGGGCTACTCGAAAGCATAAGATCCACCGCCACAATCGGTGAAAAACCACCCCTGGGCCTGCCCGAGGGTGGTTTTTTTATTCGTTGGACGTGATATTTAAAGAATGCTCAACCGATCCGGGTGAAACTGTCCGCCGTAGGTTGCCAAAATGAAGGTCATGCAGTTGAACAGTGAGCCGAGCCATAGTCCCGAGCCTGCGCCGCGGGGAGGCGGCGTGGATGGCGCAATCAAGGTTCTGGCCGTGGGCACCCGGGAACAGGCCTGGTTGTTTCCCGACGATCCGTTCCTGAACCATGGCCTGCGGATCCTGCGGGCCGCCTCGCTGGAGGATGCACGGGCCATTTTCGACACGCAGCTGCCGCAGCTCGCCTTCCTGCCGCTGCGGCTCGACGGCGCCTCGACGCTTGCGGATGTGAAGGACTGGCTGACCCGCGTGCCGGAGACCACGATCGTGGTGGTTGCCAATAATGACGAGATCAACGATGCCGCCGAAGCCATGCGCAACGGCGCCTTCGACTGCCTGTTCACCCCTTTCAGCCGCGTCCGGCTCAGCAAGACGGTTGAAAGCGCATTGCGCCAGTGCCGCCCACCCGCCGGCGCGCGCAGCGGGAGCGTCGCGGTAGCGTCGCCCCCGAAGGCGCCGACCCCCGCCACCCTGTCGGCAACCGTTGCGCCACCGCCCGGCCCGTCGACGATGACCGAACCGCCGGTCGCCCCGCTGGGGGTCGTGTCGCGCGATACGGATATGGATGCAATCTGTCTGATCGGCGGCTCCCCCAGCATGTCGGCGGTGCTGGACAAGGTGGAGGCCGTGGCGCGCTCTGACGCGACGGTGTTCATCCAGGGCGAACATGGCGCCGGAAAAGAAGCCCTCGCGCGCGATATCCATGCGCGCTCGGCGCGCCGACAGGCAAGCTTCGTTCCGGTGGACTGCGCCGCCCTGCGCACGGAGACGATCGAACGCGACCTGCTGGGCCTGGCTGGGCAGCCCGGCACACCGGGCGCCGAACCGCTGCTTCATCTCGCCCGCGACGGAACGCTGTACCTGGACGAGATCTGCAACCTCTCCCCTCCGGTGCAGGCGCAATTCCTGCGCGTCCTGCAACGCTGCGCGGCGTCGGATCCCGGTCAGCCCCACCGCACGGCCATCCGGGTGATCTGTTCCACCGCACGCGACCCCTTTGTCGAGATGGAGGAGGGCCGGCTGCGCGTCGACCTCTTCTATCGGCTGCATGTGGCAACGCTGACCATGCCCCCGCTGCGCACCCGCGACAGGGACGTGCTGGAGATTGCCCAGGCACGGCTGAAGCATCTCTCCGCCCGCGAGGGGCGTGGCTTTGCCGGTTTCAGCCCGGAGGCACAGGGCATCTTGTTGCGCCACAAGTGGCCGGGCAATGTGCGCCAGCTTCTGAACGTGATCTGGAACGTGGTGCTGAACCATGACGCCGCGACGGTCGAAGCGCATATGTTGCCCGAGGAACTGAGCGCCGACACCCGTGGCTTCGCCGACCAGGCGGGCCAGGCCGGTTCCCACGTGCCGATCCACGGCCGCACCCTGGCCGAAATCGAACGCGATGTGATCGAGGCGGTGATTCACACCCACGGCGGGTCGATCCCGCGTGCGGCCCGGGCGCTGGATGTCTCGCCCTCGACGATCTATCGCAAGCGCGAGGCCTGGCTGCGGGAGGACCGCGACAAGGGCTGAAAAGCCGGAAGCCGACCCACCCTAACTTATCCCTTGTGGCCTGTGCCCTGCCTGCTCAGACGAACTGTTCGCGAATCAGCCGCTCTTCCAGCCCGTGGCCGGGATCGAACAGGATGCGGTGCCTGATCGCCTCTTCCGAGCGGATCTCGACCGAAGTCACGTCGCGCACCGACCGGCTGTCCGCATCCGCCATGACCGGGCGTTTTTCGCCCTGCAGCACATCAAAGCGCACCACGGCGGTCTTGGGCAGCAGCGCGCCACGCCAGCGGCGCGGGCGAAAGGCGGACATGGCGGTCAGCGCCAGCACGTCCGAGCCGATCGGCAGAATCGGCCCGTGAGCGGAATAGTTGTAGGCGGTCGAACCGGCGGGCGTGCACAGCAGCGCGCCATCGCAGACGAGCTCCTCCAGCCGCACCTTGCCATCCACGCTGATGCGCAGCTTGGCCGCCTGGGGGCCTGCGCGCAGCAGGGAGACCTCGTTGATCGCCAATGCCTCATGCACCGAGCCATCCCGGCACTCGGCGCGCATCGACAGCGGGTTGATCACCTCTTCCTCGGCGGCAAACAGCCGGTCGATCAACCCGTCCGGGCTGTATTTGTTCATCAGGAAGCCGACGGTGCCGCAGTTCATGCCATAGACCGGCGCGGGCAGGGATTGGGTCTCGTGCAGGGTCTGCAACATGAAACCGTCGCCCCCGAGCGCGACAATGATATCGGCCCTGTCCGGCGCCACGTCGCCGTAGCGCGAGACCAGCTCGGCGCGTGCCTCGCGGGACACGTCCGTGTTCGAGGCCACGAATGCGATATTGCGACTCATAGGCTGTTTCCTGTCTTGCCCCCTGTTTCCGAAACAACCACATGTTTCCGCGAAGCGCCAGAGATGCCGCGTCTTTCCGGCAGTTGGTCGCATTCCGCTCTTTGCGCCCCGATATGTTTCCGATAGGAAATCAGCAATCCAGTCGCCTTACCCAAGGAAAACGCACATGACCACCACCCGCGACCCCGGTTTCTTCACCGAATCCCTGTCGACCCGTGACCCCGAGCTGTTCGGCGCCATGACCGATGAGCTTGGCCGCCAGCGCGACGAGATCGAGCTGATCGCGTCCGAGAACATCGTTTCCGCCGCCGTGATGGAGGCGCAGGGCTCGGTCTTGACCAACAAATACGCCGAGGGCTACCCGGGCCGTCGCTACTATGGTGGCTGCCAGTACGTTGACGTGGCCGAGAACCTGGCGATCGACCGTGCCAAACAGCTGTTCGGCTGCGAATTTGCCAATGTTCAGCCGAACTCGGGCAGCCAGGCCAACCAGGGTGTGTTCCAGGCGCTGATCCAGCCCGGCGACACCATCCTTGGCATGGACCTGTCGGCCGGTGGCCACCTGACCCACGGCGCCCGTCCGAACCAGTCGGGCAAGTGGTTCAACGCGGTGCATTACGGCGTGCGCAGGGAAGACAGCCTGATCGACTATGACCAGATCCAGGCGCTGGCGACCGAGCACCAGCCCAAGCTGATCATCGCCGGTGGTTCGGCCATCCCGCGCGTCATCGACTTCGCCCGGTTCCGCGAGATTGCCGATTCGGTTGGCGCCTACCTGATGGTCGACATGGCCCATATCGCCGGTCTGATCGCGGCCGACGAACACCCCTCGCCCTTCCCACATGCCCATGTTGCCACCACCACCACCCACAAGACCCTGCGCGGCCCGCGTGGTGGCATGATCCTGACCAATGACGAGGCAATCGCCAAGAAGGTCAACTCGGCCATTTTCCCGGGCATCCAGGGCGGTCCGCTTATGCATGTCATCGCCGGCAAGGCCGCGGCCTTCGGCGAGGCGCTGAAGCCGGAGTTCAAAGACTACCAGAAAGCCGTGCGCGCAAATGCCGTGGCTCTGGCCGACCAGCTGGTCAAGGGCGGGTTGGATATCGTGTCCGGCGGCACCGACACCCACCTGATGCTGGTGGACCTGCGTCCGAAAGGCGTGACCGGCAACATCGTGGACGCCGCCCTGGGCCGCGCGCATATCACCACCAACAAGAACGGCATTCCGTTTGACCCGGAAAAACCGACCGTGACCTCGGGCATCCGTCTGGGCACCCCCGCCGGCACCACCCGTGGCTTTGGCGAGGCAGAATTCCGCGAGATCGGGGATCTGATCATCGAGGTCGTGGACGGTCTGGCCGCCAATGGCGCGGATGGCAACGGGGCGGTGGAGGAGGCCGTGCGTGGCAAGGTCGCCGCGCTTTGCGCCCGCTTCCCGATGTATCCGAACCTGTAAGCGGATTGCCGAACAGACAAAAGGGCCCCCAGCGGGGCCCTTTTTCTTTGCCTGCAGGCCTGCCCGCCTGCCTGCCCTCCCCGGAGCCTCCAGGCCTCGGCTTGGCGGTGAACTCCTCAAGCAGCTTCTCGTTTTTCGGCCCGGACGGAGGAGCTTTCCCGAACGCCGGTCAGAACGCTCCAACCTCAGATTTCCGCCAGCAAACCACGGATCATGCGCCCGACCTCTTCGGGCGGAATATTGGAAAACCGCCGTTCCAACCCCAGAAGCACGATTCCGTGCACCGAGGAAAACAAGGTGCGGGTCATCATCTCGATCTCGGCCCTGTCACGGTCGGGCCAGAGCTGCGCAAGCGCCCGCCCGATATGGGAAAAGAGCCCGCGCAGCCGGGTCAGGTACCAGTCCGATAGGGCGGGATCGTCCGGCAATTCCAGGTCAAACAAAGCGCGCCAGCGGTTGGTATGGGCCTCCGCATAGTCCAGGTAGGCCAGCGCCATGGCGACCAGCGCCTCGCGCGGGGTTGCCTGCCCGTCCTGGCTGGCGGAAAGGGCCGCGTCCAGCTCCGCGAAGGTCCGCGCGTTCACCTCCATGAACAGGGTCGGAAGGTCGGGGTAGACATTGTAGATCGCGCCCAGGGAACAGCCTGCCTCCGCCGCCAGATCCCGCGCCTTGACCGAGGCCAGACCACCGGCGACCACGCCGCGCTCGGCCGCGTCCACCAGGGCCTGACCCAGGGCCGCGCGCCGTGCCTTGGTCTTTTCGCTCATCCGGACCTCCTGTTCATGAACCGCGTTCATCCTAGCGCCGGCGCGCCGGAAGGCAAACCGCCCCGACGCCGTGGCCGGACCGGTTGCGAAGGCTCAGATCAGCCCACGCCAGCGCAGCGCGGCAACAAACAGGGCGGCCACCACCAGCAGGCTGAAGGCAATCCCGGCGAGCCAGTTCAGAACAATCCCCTTGCGCCGGTCCCACGGGTCGATGCCGCGCAGGTGGCGTTCGACATGGGTCAGCGAGCGATCCAGCCGCGCCGCGTCGAGCTGGCGCGACAGTTTCGGGTGGGCTTGCAGGGACAGCGCGTCGACAATCAGCGCCCCGTCACGGCGGATACGACGCGGCAGGCGGCGTCCGGCCCGGGCCAGCTTGGCCGCGAACCCCTCCCCGCCAAGACCCAGGCGTTCCTCCATCAACCGGGTCAGGATTTCCACCCGGGGGTCCAGATCCATCTCGTGTCCTCTCGTTGCGGCGCGACCCTAGCGGAGAGGGCTTTCCGCCTCAACCGCCCTGCGCTATGTCGGGACCATGTTGGAGATGCAGACCTTCGGCGACGACGCCACCCGCCCGCCCATCCTGATCGTGCACGGCCTTTACGGGTCCGGCCGCAATTGGGGCGTGATCGCCCGCCGTCTGGCAGACGACCGCCGGGTGGTCACGGTGGACATGCGCAACCACGGCGCCAGCCGCTGGGAAGAAAGCCACGATTACCACGACCTGGGCGCCGACCTGGGCGAGGTGGTGGATGCGATCGGTGGCGAGGCGGATGTGATCGGCCATTCGATGGGCGGCAAGGCCGCGATGGTGCTGTCGCTGGACAGCCCGGACCGGGTGCGCCGCTTGCTGGTGGCGGACATCGCGCCGGTCGCCTACAGTCACACTCAGGTGCACCTGATCCACGCCATGCGCGCGCTGGACCTGACACTGACCCCCACGCGCAGCCAGGCCAACGCGGCGCTGGAGGCCGCCATCCCGGAACCCGACGTGCGCGCCTTCCTGCTGCAGTCGCTGGACGTGAAGGGGCAGCGCTGGATGCTGAACCTCGAAGTGCTGGAACGCGACATGGAAAAGATCACCGGCTTCCCGGCTGTGAGTGGCCGGTTCGACGGCCCTGCCCTGTTCCTGGCCGGGGCGAATTCGGATTACGTGCTGGCAGAACACCGTCCGCTGATCAAACGGCTGTTCCCGAATGCCAGACAGGCCAAGATTCCTGGCACCGGCCATTGGCTGCATGCCGAGAAGCCGCGTGAATTCGAAGCCGCCGCGCGCATGTTCCTGAACGGCTGAGACCGCTCCCGGGGCGAAATGTCACAGGCAGAAAGCATCCGGAAAACCGGGCGCGCATCGGCAGACGGACCGGCAAAGCGGATCGCCCGCCCCCGGCCCTGTGGCTTCAGTGGGTCCAGGGACCGCGGCGGTTGGTGGCGAAATTCTCGCCATAGCCGCCCTGACGGATGTTCGCCACGCGCTTGTGGGGCTCAGTCACCGTGGCTTCGATCCCCTTGGCCTCGGCATAGGCCAGTGCGGCCTCCTTGCTGTCAAAGCGCAGGCGCACCTGGCTTTGCGTGTCACCCGAGCCGGTCCAGCCCATCAGCGGATCAATCTCGCGCGCCTCGTCATTGGCAAATTCCAACAGCCAGACCCGCGTCTTGCCCATGCCCGAGGACATGGCGTTGCGGGCGGGTTGATAGATACGGGCGCGCATGGATCGACTCCTTGATAGGGCTGGGCATGTTATCCGAAACCTTGGCCCCCAGCGCAAGCCCCGAGACACCCCGGGCACCATAAAAAACAAGCCCCGGGACATGCCCGGGGCGTAGTACCATTTACCGAAGCGTTTCGAGATTAAGTTGGGATACAACTTGATTTCGAAACGCCTACAACTTCAACCAGTTCCGTGCACTTCGCCTGATTGCCGTGTCTCAACAACAAGCCGAAACGCCCTTGGTCTCGTGCAAGACAACTCGTCTCAGGAAAGGTGGGCTGCCGGCACCTGACGAGGGAGCGAGGGGTGGGGTGGGTGTTTCGTCAGGGCCGACAGCCTGTCTTGCTGCTTGCCCCTTGACGCTAGCGCGAGGAGAATAATCGTGCAACAGGAAAATACACTTTTGGTTGTGTTTTATTGAAAATAAATCACCTTTAAGTGGTAACGATTTGTTAATCTTTTCAAGGAATTGGCGCGGAAAGAGCGCGGAGACCCCAATCGGTCAACCACGTGCCAGTCGTGTCGGTTTTTTACCGCGCCGTCAGGGTCCGCGCACCTCCCCAGAAATGGGGAGGGCCTATGCCGCCACCCAGCGCAGACGCGGTCCGACCTCGGCAAAACCTTCGCGTTCGAAAAAGGCCAGCGAGCGTGCCCAGGCGGGTTGCGCGGGTGCGCCGGCTTCCAGCCGGGTCCAGCCCTCGCGCCGGGCCACTTCGCGCGCAAAACCCAACAGCTCGGCCGCCACACCGCGTGACCGAAAGGCGGGATCGACGTAAAGCTCGGAAATCTCGCCAAAGCCGCCGCCCGCGTAGATCGCCGCGCAGCGGTTCAGCATCATCACGCCCACTGCACGCCGGTCGGATTCGGCCAACAGCCCGATCACCTGCTGCCCGGCCAGAAGCTGTCGCGCCACGGGGGCCACGGGGGCCACGGGGGCCACGGGGGCGAGCCCATCGCCGCTCAATTCCGTCAACAGTGCCTCCACCAGCCGGGCAATTGCCGGGGCGTCCTTCATCTCTGCGCGTCGGATCGTGACCATTCTGCTCTCCCTCTTTTTTCGCGGTTTTCCCCAGTTGCAGGAGGCCCCGCGAGAGGGTCAAGCGGACAGGCGGGAAAGCGCCTGAGAGATGAGATCATATGCCGATCCGGGCGCCTCGATCGGCAAAAGATGGCCGAAAGCGGGGTCTTCCAGCGTAACAAAGTCCGGCCGCACCCGGGCGAGTTCATGCCACATCGGCTCCGGGAAGAAATAGCTCGGCCGCCCGCGGATCACCGCCACCGGGATGTCGAGCGTTTCAACATCGGCCAGCACCGCCTCGGCATGAAAGAAATTATGCGCCTCCCAGGCCTTGGGAAAGGCCAGCTGCACCCCCTGCCCGTTTGCAACCGTCCCATGGGCCGCGACCGCCGCCCAAGCCTCCGCGTCGAAACGGCGATAGGCGGGGTGGGATTGCAGCTCGGCCAGATATTGCGCCCCATCCGGCCAATGATCCCTGCGGTCCCGCGCCGCGCGCACGGGTTTCACGAAACGCCCGGCCCATTTCGGCATCCTTTTCGCCACTCTCACGGCACGGGGAGAGACAACGGCAGGCTCCACCAGCACCAGCGCGCGAAACAGCGAAGGATCGGCCCGCTGCGCAAGCACCATGGAACAGGCGCCCATCGAATGGCCGATCCCGATCACGCCCGCCCCCCGCGCCCGGATCGCATGGGCCAGGTCTGCGCCGTAGCGCCGCCAGCCATCCCCGCGCCCGGGCGCCCCCGCCTCCGACCAACAGGCGCGGTTGTGCAGACCGGACAGGGATACCCGCCGCGCCAGCCGCCGCATCAGCGGTTCATAAAAGCCCAGGGGGAAGCCGTTCCCCCCGTAAAACCACGCTTTCTCGCCCGTACCGGGCCAATCCCAGACCTTCATGCGCGCCATGCTGACAGCCGCTGACAGGACAGGCCATGATGACCACGCGGCAGGCCCTTGCGCGCGACCAGAATGCGACCATCTTAGGGAGGCCCGGAAGGAATCAGTCATGACCGACAGCCCGCTTACCTCGCCCACCACCGCGCCCCAGGCCCGTCCCAAGCTGGAAGGCGGCAAGCGTTTCGTCATGCACACCCCCTTTACGGCGGCGGGCGACCAGCCCACGGCGATTGCGGAACTGGCCGCAGGTGTGAACGCGGGCGAACAGGACCAGGTGCTCTTGGGCGCGACCGGCACCGGCAAGACCTTCACCATGGCCAAGGTGATCGAGGAAACCCAGCGCCCGGCCATCATCCTGGCCCCGAACAAGACCCTCGCCGCCCAGCTTTATGGCGAGATGAAAGGCTTCTTTCCGGACAACTCGGTCGAATATTTCGTCAGCTACTACGACTATTACCAGCCCGAAGCCTATGTGGCGCGCACCGACACGTTCATCGAGAAGGAAAGCCAGATCAACGAACAGATCGACCGCATGCGCCACTCGGCCACGCGGGCGCTGCTGGAGCGGGACGACGTGATCATCGTCGCCTCGGTCTCCTGCATCTACGGCATCGGTAGCCCCGAGACCTACACGGCGATGACCCAGGATCTGGAGGTCGGCAAGGACTACGACCAGCGCTCGGTCATGAAGGACCTGGTCGCCCAGCAATACAAACGCAATGACAACGCGTTCCAGCGCGGCTCGTTCCGCGTGCGCGGCGACAGTCTGGAAATCTGGCCCAGCCACCTCGAAGATCGCGGCTGGCGGTTGAGCTTCTTTGGCGAGGAACTGGAAAGCATTACCGAATTCGACACGCTGACCGGGGCCAAGACCGACGCTCTGGACAAGGTGCGCGTCTATGCGAACTCGCATTACGTGACGCCGACGCCGACCCTGAAACAGGCCATTCAGGGCATCAGGCAAGAGCTCGCCGTGCGGCTGAAACAGCTCGAAGACGAAGGCAAGCTGCTGGAGGCCCAGCGGCTGGAACAGCGCACACGGTTTGATCTGGAAATGCTCGAAGCCAGCGGGTTCTGCAACGGGATCGAGAACTATTCGCGCTATCTCACCGGCCGCGCGCCCGGCGAACCGCCTCCCACCCTGTTCGAATACATCCCCGACAACGCCATCGTCTTTGCCGATGAAAGCCATGTGTCGGTGCCACAGATCGGCGGCATGTATCGCGGCGACTACCGGCGCAAGTTCACCCTGGCCGAACACGGGTTCCGCCTGCCCAGCTGCATGGACAACCGCCCGCTGAAATTCGAGGAATGGGACGCCATGCGCCCGCAGTCGGTCTTTGTCTCGGCCACACCTGCGGGCTGGGAGCTGGAACAGTCCGGTGGCGTCTTTGCCGAACAGATCATCCGCCCCACCGGCCTGCTGGACCCCGAGATCGAAATCCGCCCGGTCGAAATGCAGGTCGATGACCTGCTGGATGAGGTGCGCCGGGTGTCCGAAACAGGCCTGCGCACCCTGGTCACGACGCTGACCAAACGCATGGCCGAGGATCTGACCGAATACCTGCACGAACAGGGCATTCGCGTGCGTTATATGCACTCGGATATCGACACGATCGAACGCATTGAAATCCTTCGGGATTTGCGGCTGGGGGCGTTTGACGTGCTGGTCGGCATCAACCTGCTGCGCGAAGGTCTGGACATTCCCGAATGCGGGCTCGTTGCCATTCTGGACGCCGACAAGGAGGGCTTCCTGCGCTCCGAGACCTCGCTGATCCAGACCACCGGCCGGGCCGCACGAAATGTCGAGGGGCGCGTCATCATGTATGCCGATCGCGTTACCGGCTCCATGGAACGCGCGATTTCCGAGACCAACCGGCGGCGCGAAAAACAGATGGCTTATAACGAGTTGCACGGCATTACGCCGGAAACGGTGAAGAAGAATGTCGAGGACGTGCTGGCCGGGCTCTACGAGGGTGACGTCGACATGAACCGCGTCACCGCCAGGGTCGACAAGCCGATGGTCGGCGCCAACCTGATGGCCCACCTCGACGGGTTGCGCGCCGAGATGCGCAAGGCGGCCGAGAACCTGGAATTCGAAGAAGCCGCCCGCCTGCGCGACGAAGTCCACCGTCTGGAAGCGGTGGAGCTGGCCGTGGCCGACGACCCGCTGGCACGGCAATCGGCGGTGGAGGCGGCATCCGAGCCGAAGGGGCGGAGTACCGCGGGGAAACCGGGGCAGCGGGCGGGACGAGGGAAGAGGCGGTGACTGACTGGGAATCACTTTCGACGGAATTGGATGCCCCCTCACATGCCAATTGTCGATATTCGTAAACAGCTCGTAACTTTTTCAAATTCCGCAGATTGACCGCTTGCAGGTTTACGCTCCAAAAAGGACAGTGCCGCCACGCGGGTGGGCGAGAAGCACCCGCTTGTCGGGGCGGGGCGGGCGCTGTCCGGGCCTTCGGCCCGTCCGGTATCACTTTCCACCGCGCGGCTTCGCGGACCGCCGCAGCGGATTGCCCTCGCCAGCCGCACCCCCTACCTTGCCGACATGAGCAAACCCACCGCCATCATCCTCGGCGCCGCGGTCTGGCCGGGTGGCGTGCCCTCGCCCACGCTCAGGCTGCGGGCGGAACATGGGGCGCGGCTCTATCTTGATGGCCGGGTGAGCGGGATCATTGCCTCCGGGGGCATGGGTGTGCATCCGCCCGCAGAGGCTGCGGCAATCCGGGACATTTGCATCAATCTGGGCGTACCAGAGCAGGCCATCCAGCTGGAGGACCGCTCGACCACCACGTCGCGGAACCTCGCCTTTTCGCAGCCCATGCTGCCTGACCCGACTGGCCCGGTGGTGATCGTCACCGACCTCTACCACCTGCCCCGTGCACATCTGGTGGCGCGGCGGCTGGGAATGCGGGCGACCGGCGCACATCCGGGCCTCAAGGGCCGCAGCCCCTGGCGCCTGCTGAAAATGTCCCTACGCGAGCTGGTGGCGCTGGCCTGGTACCTGATCCGCCCTCAGCGATAGACATCCACCCGCACCGAGTTGCCGGTGTCCCCATATCCCCAGACCTCGACCACCACCGTCGCCCCGCCCGAGACGATATCCCGCGCGGCCACCGGGTTGATGGAACCGTTCATGATCATGCGCTCCATCGCTGCGCGGTTGTCGATATCCCCGAAGAAACTGTCCCACTCGTCGCCTGCGTGCCGGATGCCGAAACGGTGAAAGTTTGCCCGATCCTGGCGAATGATCTGCCAGGGCTCAGACAGACGCGCGCCGCTGGAATTGTACAGATCCTCGCGCCCGATATGGGCCACGTAAGACCCGATCAACTCCTGTGCGAGACCGGCGGTGGGAATGACCGCCAGAAGCGCAGTCGAGATTGCCATGCCTTTGAAATAATGCATTATTTCCTCCTCAATCGCTGCGGCCATCCTGGCAGTTTTCGGTCGCTAAACCCATCCGACGCAGAGGCGCGCGGACCACGGGCCTACTGCGCCAGTCCCAGCGCCTCCAGGTGGGCGACACTGTCCTCGACCCTGTCGAATTCATTGATCTCGACGATCAGATGGGGCCGCGCGTCACAGCCCGCCAGGGCCTTGAACACGGCCGGCCAGACGATGTTGCCCTCGCCCAGCGCCCAGTGCCGGTCGGCCCAGCCATCGGTGTCCTGAAGGTGCACATGGCCCAGCCTGCTGCCGGCCGCCGAGATGAAACGATCCGCCGGGGGCGCGCCGTCCACCCAATGCGCCCAATGCGCGTGCCCCGTGTCCACCGACAGGGCCAGCGCGGCGGTATCGGCGGCGGCGACCACCGCCATGCGGTCGGCTGGGTCCGTATCCTTGATGTTTTCCAGCACGATCTGTACGCCGATGTCCCGCGCCCGGGTCAGCGCCGGTTCCAGCGTGTCGAGGATCGCCGAGACCCGCTTGTCGCGCCCGGCCAGCGTGTTGTCGAGGTTGCATTCGTCCCAACGGTCATAGGGCGAATGAAGCACCATCTGCACCGCCCCCAGAGCCTCGCAAACGTCCAGGGCCTGGTCGATCCGGCGCTGCACCACGGGACGGATTTCCCGGTCCTTCACGTCAAGCTCGAACCCGGCGAAAGGCCCGTGGATGCCCAACCGCCCGTGCCAGCCCTCCAGCGTCTTCTGTGCCATCTCGATGAAGGGTGCAGGCTGGGCCAGAATGTCGCCCATGCAGAATTCGGGCAGCTCCAGGTCGCGATCCTTGGCGAAAAGCCAATCCCGGTGCCGGGCGAGGTCCAGCACCGAAAGCTGCGCGCCGATGACCGGCAGGTCGCTCATCCGTCAGAAACCATCACCACGTCATAGAGAACTGGGGCAAAATTCTTGGACAAGGTATTGAATTTGCGATGATAAACCCGCATTTCCTCGGACCGGAGGACACGCATGAAATCGTCCCGCGTACGCCATTGCGTGTAGGAGGCGATGCGTGTCTGCGCGTCATTCACATGCAGGGCGGCGCCGATAAACCCGTCCTGTTTCGAGATGAACTCGTTGCAGGCGACGCGGATTTCCTCGCACAGATCGGCACAGGTGCCGGGGGTCACTTCATAGGTGGTGATGACGGTCTGAAGATCAGCGTCTTTCTTGATGACGGGCATGTGTTCCTCCGCTGGCATTTGGCTCGCGCAGGATCAGCCTAGCACCCTGCGGGCAAAAGGCCAGAGGGGCCATCGATCAAACCGTCAATCGAAGAAGTCGAACATGTCCTCCAGAAAGGATTTGCGCCGCTTCTTCCTGTACCGTTTGGCGGATTTGTAGGTGTCGCGCCGGTCGTCGCGGTGGTCGCCATGGCGGTCGCCGCGGCGATCATCCCGGCGCTCCCCATACCGGGGCTCTTCGTGTCGGCGTTCGGGATGACCGGATGCGCGCGGGGCCGGCGCGGGAGCCGGATCCGGGTTCGCCAGCGCCACTTCCGGCGTCGCCATTTCGATGATCTTGTCCAGTTCGCCCCGGTCCAGCCATACGCCGCGGCATTTCGGGCAGTAGTCGATCTCGACCCCATGACGCTCGGTCATCAGCAGTTCGGTCTGGTCGATCGGACATTTCATCTTGCGCGTTCCTCCTCTGGTCTCCCCCCCATGTAGGAACGCGAAAGGCGGGCCTCAAGAGCCCGCCTTTTCTTCACCGTCCCAGTTCGTTAGCGGTGCACATGCACGGCGCATGGGGCGTGGCGCACGACCCTGGCCGCAGTCGAGCCCAGGAAATAATCCTGCAGGCCGGGGCGGTGCGACGCGATAACTATACAGTCGATGTCGTGATGGGCGGCCCAGTCGACAATGGTGTGGCCTGCATGGCCCGCGACCACGGCAACCTCGATTCCGTTGCGGCCGGAGAGTTCGGATTTCAGCCGGGCCTCCAGCTCGTGCACGTTGCTCTCCAACTGGCCTTCGGGCAGGTATTGCGCGACGTAGGACGGCACCTCTTCCATCACATGAAGGGCAGTGATCTTCGCATCCGCCTCGCCCAACGCCTTGGCGATGTTCAGAGCCTCGTTCGAATCGCGGTCATGGTCCAGGGCGACGGCGACCAGGATATTCTTGTACATGGGTCTTCCCCTTTTGCGTCTCTCTTGAACGCATATTGACGGGGCCGCAGTGGGCCCGCCATGACATGGGTCAAGTTCTCAGAAGGGCAGGCCCACATAGTTTTCCGCCAGCGATGTCATTGCCGCCTCGGAGCTGAAAAGATACTCCAGATCAGTCTGTTGCAGCTTGTCATCGTAAGGGATCGCATCCGGGAACCTGTGCAGCAGCGAGGTCATCCACCAGCTGAATCGCTGCGCCTTCCAGACCCGCGCCAGGGCCTTTTCGCTGTAGCTTTCGAGCCCGCTGTCATCCCCGTTCAGGTAGTGATCCACCAGCCCGTGATAGAGGTAGTAGATGTCGCTGGCCGCCGAATTCAGCCCCCGCGCGCCGGTGGGCGGCACGATATGGGCGGCATCCCCTGCCAGGAACATGTTACCGTAACGCATTGGTTCCGCGACAAAACTTCTGAGTGGGGCAATGGATTTCTCGATCGAAGGGCCGGTTTCCAGCCGATCGGCGACATCGTCGGGCAGGCGTGCCCTCAGCTCCTCCCAGAAGGCCTCGTCGGACCAGTCGTCGGTGCTGTCGGTCAGCGGCACCTGGATGTAATAGCGGCTGAGCACCTGGCTACGCAGCGAACAGAGCGCGAAACCGCGATCGGATTTGGCATAGATCAGCTCGGGCGAGACCGGCTTGGTGCGCGACAAAACTCCAAGCCAACCAAAGGGATAGACCTTTTCATATTCCTTGAGCACATCCTTGGGGATCGACTTGCGGCTGACCCCGTGGAATCCGTCTGCGCCGATGATGAAATCACAGTCGATGCGGAAGGTTTCATCCCCCTGCCGGTAGGTCAGATAGGGGTTTTGCGTATTGATATCATGGGGTTTGACGTCCAGCGCCTCGTGAATGACCTTGCCGTTCATCTTGGCGCGCGCGTCATAGAGGTCGCGGGTCAGCTCGGTCTGACCGTAGACGACAACCGAGTTCCCGCCGGTGTGCCCGGCCAGATCGACGCGTTTTTTCTCATTGTTTTCAGCAATATAGAAGCCCTCGTGAATCTCGCCTTCGGCGTCCATGCGGTCGCCGCAGCGGGCCTCGCGCATGAGCTCTGCGAAACCGTGCTCCAACACGCCGGCACGGATGCGCCCCAACACGTAGTCGCGGGTGTGTTTTTCCAGGACGACGTTATCAATCCCTTTTAAATCAAGCAGTTGACTGAGCATGAGGCCGGACGGGCCGCCTCCGATGATACCGACTTTCGTTTTCATGGCGCTGTTCTCCTCTTTGATCCCATCCTGCGCCTTTCCAACACGGATTTGAATGGATACTTCCGGCCACTTCTGGTACATATCGAACATGGATCAGATCGAGACATTCAACCTTTTCGGCGAGGATGCCGACCTGCCGGACGTGGTACATTGCGAAACGATCGAAGCACGTTCGGTCGTGCATGACTGGGAGTTCAGACCCCATCGCCACGCCCGGCTGCACCAGGTTCTGCTGCTGGAGCGGGGGAGCGGCACGCTGCTGATCGATGAGGCACCGCGCGCCCTGTCGGCAGGAAGCCTGGTAAACATGCCCCGCGGTGCCGTGCACGGGTTCCGGTTCGAACCCGGAACGCAGGGCTGGGTGGTCACGCTGGCGTCGGAACTGCTGGATCAGGTCCTGCGTGATGGCGAGGGGTTGCGCCCGGTGCTGTCGCGCCCGGACATTCTGAAATCAACAAATGATATCAGGATATTGACCCGTCGCATCTTTGCCGAATACCCGACCCGTGGTTTTGCACGGGCACATATCCTGCGCAGCCTGTCGACCCTGCTGCTGGGATTGGTCGCCCGGGAGATGGCCGGGGCAGAGTCCGGCGGCCTGCGTCCGGACACCCGCCTGCAACGCCGTTTCGAAGCCCTGATCGAGACCCACTACAGGGATCATTGGCGCGTGGCGGACTATGCCCGCGATCTGGCCGTCACCCCCACCCATCTGAGCCGGGTGATGCGGGTGGCGACCGGGCGGCCGGCCTCGGCGGCGATCGAGGAACGGGTCATCCGCGAGGCTCGCCGGAACTTGGCCTTTTCGAACCTGTCGATTCAAGAGGTCGCCTACCAGATGGGATACAATGACCCGGCCTATTTCAGCCGGGTCTTTGCACGGGCCACGGGACAGAGCCCGCGCGACTTCCGCCGGGCGCTGGAGGCGAAAGGTTAAAGAGTTTAACGCGCCCTACCGCCCTTGTTTAAACTGTTTAACGCGCCGAACAGGGCAGGTTGAACGCCGTTAATCCCCGCTCAGGCACATTCCAGCAGCAGCGTCCCGGCGCCGGTGTTCGAGATTGGGATATGGTAGTTGCGGGTCAGCTCGGTGACATTGTCCCCCAGCGCGCCACGCATCATCATCCACATCAGGAACTCGGTGCCCTGGGCCCCGGCCTTCTCGACCAGCTCCATCCGGGAGATCTTGGTCAGCTCTTCGGGATTGTGGGCGATGTTGTTCAGGCAATATTCGTCGAACTCGCGGTTGATGAAACCGGCGCGTTTGCCCTCCAACTGGTGCGACAGCCCTCCGGTGCCCAGAACCACGACCTTGGCCTCCTCGGGGAAGCTCTCGATCGCGCGGCCCAGTGCCTTGCCAAAATCCAGCGCCCGTTTCAGGGTCGGGATCGGGTGCTGCACGGTATTGGCCGAGACCGGAACCGCGCGCGGCATGTCCGGATTGTTCGGCGCGCCGGGCCAGAACAGCTGCATCGGCACGACGAAACCGTGATCGACCGGCAGTTCCTGGCAGGAGGTAATGTCGAACTCATCCGCCACCATGCTTTCGATGATGTGCCAGCTCAGCTCGGGCGCGCCGGGAAAGGGCGGCAGTTCGGGCAGGCCCCAGCCTTCGTCCTCGTTCCTGTATTCATGGGCCGCACCGATCGCAAAGGTCGGCATCTGGTCCAGGAAGAACCCCAGCCCGTGGTCGTTGTAGATATTGATCACATAGTCGGGCTTGTTGTTCTTCACCCACTCATGGACCTTCGGATAGCCGTCGAAAAACGGTTTCCAATAGGGGTCGTCATAGAGCTCGTTCTGAATCGCGTTGCCCACGGCGGGGATGTGCGACGTGGTGATACCACCGAGAATCTTGGCCATTGGTCATTCTCCTTACGCCTGGCTGAGCAGGTATTCCTTGAATTCCTCGGTCGTCATGCCGGTCTGCATCCCGCCCACATCCTGCACCGACAGCTTGAAGATGCCGGCCAGTTTCGCCAGGTAGTAGATGTTGCCGCCCTCTTCGATCATGGCCAGGATATTGGTGGACCGGATCGCGTCTTTCTGCGCGTCGTTCAGCCCAAATTTCTCCATGTAGGCTTCGGGATCCTCCTTGAAGGCATCGCGGTTCACCGCCTTGTTGAAGGAATAGCACATCTTGTTCAGCGCATAGCCCTTCATCGCCTGTCTGCCGTCAAAGATGGTCGTTCCGGGAATGTCGATATGGTAGTCGTGACCGGGCATGTCGTGCATCGGTTTCCTCCTCGTATCTTGCCTGCGCTCCGGCCCTCACCGGCGCGCGCAGGCGCTTACGCCCAGTAAAGGCGCATCGGATTGTCGACCAGAAGCTTCTGCTGATGCTCAGGGTCAGGTGCTATTCTCGGAATGAAATCCACCAGCGCCCCGTCATCGGGCATGTGCGATTTCATGTTCGGGTGCGGCCAGTCCGTACCCCAGAGTACACGGTCCGGGAAGCGCGTCACCACCTCGGCGGCGAAGGGCACCACGTCGTCGTAAGGCGGGCCATCGGCGGTCAGGCGTTCGGGACAGGTGACTTTCGACCAGATATTCGAATTCTCCTGCATTAGCTGCAAAAAACGCTGAAAATCCGGGTGAGATGTTCCTTTTGTGACATCCGGGCGTCCCATGTGGTCAACCACGATCACGGTGGGAAGGCTTTCCAGGAAGGGCACCAGCCCGTCCAGGTCGGCGGCTTCGAAATAGACCACGATGTGCCAGCCGAGCTTGGCGATGCGGTCGGCAATTCCCCGAAACACCGCTTTCGGCGTGGCGTCGACCAGGCGACGCACGAAGTTGAACCGCACACCGCGCACACCGGCCTCGTGCATCTCGGCCAGCTCTGCATCCGTGACATCGGGGCCCACGCTGGCAATGCCGCGCGCCAGCCCTGCGGCAGCGCGGCAGGCATCCATCATGGCGCGGTTGTCGCGGCCATGGCAGGTCGCCTGCACGATCACGTTGCGGGCAAAGCCCAGATGGTCGCGCAGGGCAAAGAGCTGCTCCTTGCCGGCATTGCAGGGCGTGTATTTGCGTTCCGGCGCGAAGGGAAACTCGGGCGTCGGGCCAAACACGTGGCAATGGGCGTCGACCGCCCCTTTCGGCAGCTTGAAACCCGGCGCTTTGGGGTTCGGGTGGAACGCCAGCCAGTCCGGATCCATGACCTGTGTCTCACTCATGCGAAGACCTCTCCATCCATTAGTTTGCGCGCGGTGCGCAGGATTGCGGCGCGGGTGACTTCGCCCGCCTCCACCGTGGCGACCACGGTCATTTCACCGGTCGGATGTTCGACCGACAGGGCGCCTCCCCTCCCCTCGCCCACCTGCGCCAGCCCCTCGGCCACGCTGCCAGGCACCAGGCAGGCCGTGGCGACCGAGACCGCGCCCAACACGCCGATCGCCTTGTGGCAGCGGTGCGGAATGAAGGTGCGCGTGGCAATCGTCCCCTGTCCGGGCGCTGAAATCATTGTCATTTTCGGCACGGACATGTCGGAGACATCCCCCAGGTTCATCAGGTGGCCGCAGGCCAGGCGGATCTCCTCCAGCCGCGCGCGCAGGGTCTCATCCGCCTCCAGCGCGGCCGGGTCTTCCGCCCCGGTGATCCCCATGTCAGCCGCGCGCAGCAGCACGCAAGGCATGCCGTTGTCGATCATTGTCACCTCGACGCCCTCGACCACATCAAGCACATTGCCGGTGGGCAGAAGCGCCCCGCAGGACGACCCCGCCGTGTCGCGAAAGGCAATCGGCACCGGCGCCGCGCGCCCCGGCACCCCGTCAATCGCCGCCGCGCCATCATAGCGCACGACGCCGCCCGGCGTCTGCACCATGGCCTCGGCCACCTGGCCGGTGTTCTCCATGTAGATCACCACCGGCGTTTCCCCATCCCGCGCCGACACCAGCCCGCGCTCGATCGCGAAGGGGCCGACGCCTGCCAGGATATTGCCGCAGTTCTGGGCGTCGGTCACGAGGGGCCGGTCGACGAAAACCTGCAGGAACAGGAACTCCACGTCCACGCCCACCCGTTCGGACCGTTTCACCACCGCCACTTTCGAACTCAGCGGATCCGCCCCGCCCATGCCGTCGATCTGACGCATATCCGGGCTTCCCATAATGCGCATGAGGAAAGCATCTCGAGCCCGGACATCGGCAGGCAGGTCCTCGGCCAGGAAATACCCGCCCTTCGAGGTCCCGCCCCGCATCCACATACAGCGCACGCCGTCAGACACGCCCGCCCCCTTTCATCTTTCCCCAAATATCCCGGGGGTCCGGGGGCAGCGCCCCCAGTTCTTCGGGGTCCGGGGGCACAGGCCCCGGTTGGTCGGATCGGGCGCTCGCCCAATTCGAAACCCTTTGCCTCCAGGCCTCAGACATATTTCAGCCCCTTCGCCTCCAGGCGCCCGCGCATGTCATATATGTCGAGCCCCAGTTCCCCTGCTTCGAAACGGGCGCGTTTCGCGGCCTCGTTCGCCTCGCGGGCCCGGCCCTTCTCCAGCACGTCGGCGGCCTCTGCGCGGCGCACCACGCAGACGCCGTCATCATCGGCCACAATGATGTCACCCGGATTCACCAATGCATCGGCGCAGACCACCGGCACGTTCACCGACCCCAGCGTCTCCTTGATCGTGCCCTGGGCAAAGACCGCCCTGGACCAGACGGGGAAATCCATTCCGGCCAGGTCGGCCACGTCGCGCACGCCCGCGTCGATCACCAGCCCGCGGCAGCCACGCGCCTTGGCCGAGGTGGCCAGCAGGTCGCCGAAATAGCCCGCCTTCGAGGGCGACGTCGTGCCCAGTACCATGATATCCCCGGGCTGAAGCTGTTCGATCGCCACATGGATCATCCAGTTGTCGCAGGGTGGCGCGAGGATGGTCACGGCGGACCCGGCCACCCGGGCGCCCGCATAGATCGGGCGCATGTAATCGGCCAAGAGCCCCTTGCGGCCCTGTGCTTCGTGCACGGTGGCGACGCCCAGCGCGGCCAGCCCGTCGATGACAGCCGGATCGGCGCGTTCTATGTTCTGGACCACAAGGCCGGTGGTTCCCGGTTGCACGCTCATGCCAGCTCATCCACGGTCTGAGGGAAGATGCTTTCAAACCCTTCCGCATATTCCGCCTTGCGCCCGCCGGCCATGCCGCCGGAGTTGCGGCGGAAGTGGTTGGCGCGGTTGCGTGCCACATTGGTGTAGAACTCCCACAGGTGCTCCTGCCCCTGCATGCAGTGGATCGCCGCCTTCTTCTTCTCCCAGACGGGCGTGATGTCGAGGAAAGTGTCGGGCTTCCAGCCCATCTGCTCGGTCTGGTGCGGCTCGAACAGGTACATCTGCGGCGCGCCCAAAACCTTTTGCCCCGGATTGTGACCCCATGCCTGGGCGATCATGCGGCATTCCAGCGCGAACTGCGTCGTGTTCATGTGGTCGGTATTGTAGGGGTCCCATTTCGAGTGGCTCATCATCCATTTCGGCTGCACCTCGCGGATGATGTCGACCACCCGGTCCTGCGCCTCGCGGTCCAGACGCAGCGGGTAGTCACCGAGGTCGAGGAAGCGGATGTCACGCACGCCCAGCGCATCGGCGGCGGCCTGGGCCTCCTCGCGGCGGGCCTCCTTGACGCGTTCGATCGTCATGCCGTCCTGCTTCCACAGCTTGGCGCTTTCACCGCGCTCGCCGAAACTCAGGCAGGCGACGGTGACGTCATAGCCCAGCTCCTGATGCAGCGCGATGGCACCGCCGGCGCGCCAGACGAAATCGGCGGCATGAGCGGAAATGACGAGGGCGGTTTTCTTGTCGGTCATGGTGCGTGGCCTCTTCAACTCGTTGTCCCGACCATAGGCCCGCCCCCCGCGCAGGGCCATTTCAATCCCCGTGGGATGGTATAAGTTATGCCTATAAGAGGCTGGGCAGATTGCCCCTCCGGGATCACAAGGCGCTGACATGACAGTGGATTTGCCAAACATACGCCACCTGAAAGCCTTCAGGGAAACCGCGCGGCTGCGCGGGATCAGCGCGGGGGCCGAAGCGGTGCACCTGTCTCAGCCCGCCGTGACCCAGGCCATCGCCGGGATGGAGCGCAGCCTGGACACGGTGCTGTTCGACCGCCGCCCCGAAGGCATGTTCCTGACCGATACCGGCGCGCTTTTCGCGGCGCGGATCAGGGCGCTGTTCGCCCTTCTGGAGGAGGGCGCCGAACAGGCGGTGCGCCTGGCCGGGCGGAAAGGCGCGCTGGAGGGCGCGCGGCCCGATCCCGGTTTCCATGCCCGTGTGACGGCGGCGCAGCTGCGCGCGCTGGTGGCGGTGGGGGATGCGGGCAGTATCAGCCTGGCCGCCCGGGCGGCGGGGATCAGCCAGCCCTCGATACACCGCGCCGCCCGCGACCTGGAGAAACTCGCGGGCATCTCGCTGTTCGCGCCGCGCCGGGGCGGGATCGAACTGACCGAACCGGGCGAGGTGCTGGCGCGGGCGGTGAAACTGGCAGGGGCGGAGCTGCGGCAGGGCGAAGCCGAGCTTGCCGCGCTGAAGGGGCGCGACAGCACGCGGATCGCGGTGGGCTCGATGCCGCTGTCACGCGCGGCGATCCTGCCGGATGCCATGCACCGGCTGTTGCAGGAGCGCGCGGGGGTGCAGCTTCGCAATGTGGACGGGCCCTATGGCGAGCTTCTGAAAGGATTGCGTCACGGCGACCTGGACCTGCTGATCGGCGCGCTGCGCGATCCGGCGCCCACCGAGGACGTGGTGCAGGAGGCGTTGTTCGACGATCCGCTGGCGCTGGTGGTCGGACCGGGCCACCCGTTGGCGAACCGACAGGGTGTGCGTCTGGAGGACACGCTGGGATACCCCTGGATCGCGCCACCGATCACCACGCCCGCAGGAAGCTACCTGCATCAGGTGTTGAAGATCGACGAGCTGCCCGAGACACCGGTCCGGGTCGTGTCCTCCTCGATGGTCATGGTGCGTGGTCTGCTGGCGCGAGGCGATTACGTGACAATCATCTCGCTGAACCAGATCGGGGTGGAGCGTCATCAAGGCCAGATGGTGCCGCTGGACATCCCCCTACCGGACAGCACACGGCCGATCGGGCTGACCACCCGGCAGGGCTGGAAACCGACGCCAACCCAGGCCCGGTTCCTCGATCTGATCCGCGAGGCCGCCACGGGTGCTATAGAGAAAACGAATACCGCCGAAGGGCAATGAATTTCCCCCTCCCCGCGCCCGCCCTTAGGAAGGGGACATGACAGATGCACCCGCCCGGATTGGATTGATCGGCTTCGGCGAAGCGAGCCAGGCCTTTGCACGGGGCTGGCGCCGGAACGCGCCGGGGCTGGAGATCCACGCTTTCGACATCAAGACCAAGGGCCCCGACGCTGCGGGCAAACGCGCCGATTACGCGGGCGCACAGGTTGCGGGCTGTGATGGGCCCGAGGGGCTCGGAGGTCTGAACCTCGTGTCGCTGGTCACGGCGGATCAGGCGGGTGCTGCGGCGGCCACGCAGGCCCGCCACATTACCGACGGCACGCTGTATCTGGACGGCAATTCCTGCGCGCCGGAGACGAAACGGGCGGCGGCCGAGGTGATCGGGGCCGCAGGCGGGCGCTATGTGGACATGGCCATCATGGCACCGGTGCATCCGCGCCTGCACCGGGTGCCGGTGTTGCTGGCCGGACCGCATGCGGAAGCGGCAAAGGCGCTCTGTCTGTCGCTCGGCATGCAGCCGGCCATCGTGGGCGACGAAGTCGGCCAGGCCAGCGCGGTGAAGATGCTGCGCTCGGTCATGGTGAAGGGGATCGAGGCGCTCTGCCTCGAAAGCCTTCTGGCGGCGCGCAAGGCCGGGGTGGAGGCTCAGGTGATCGCCTCGCTCGATGCCTCGCACCCGGGCTGGGACTGGGCGGCGAAGGCGGCGTACAACCTGGAACGTGTCACAACCCATGGCACCCGCCGCGCGGCCGAGATGCGCGAAGTGGCCGCGACCGTGGCCGCGCTGGGACTGGACAATGGCATGAGCCGGGCCACCACGGCCTGGCAGGAGGCGGTGGGCGCGCTGGGGCTGCCCTCCGCAGACAAGGATTTCTGCACCCGGGCCGATGCGGTCCTGGCCGCACTTGAGGAAAGGAAAACCCAATGAGGATCTGCGTTGCCGGCGCCTATGGCGCCTTCGGGATGAAACACATGGACGCGCTGGCGCAAATCGAGGGGGTTACTGTCACCTCGGTCATGGGCCCGACCAGGGACAAGATCGAGGCTTTCGCCGCCGAACGCGGTGTGGGCCACGCGGGCACCACGCTGGGGGAATGCATCGCGCGCGACGACGTGGACGCGGTGATCCTGTCCACCCCCACGCAGATGCATGCCGACCAGGCGATTGCCTGCATGGAGGCCGGAAAACACGTGCTGATCGAGATTCCGATGGCCGACAGCCTTGAGGACAGCCAGCGCGTTGTGGACAAGGCGCAGGAAACCGGTCTGACCTGCATGGCCGGCCAGGTGCGCCGCTTCAACCCCTCGCACCAGTGGATCAAGAACAGGATCGACGCGGGCGAACTGACCATCCAGCAGATGGACGTGCAGACCTATTTCTTCCGCCGCAGCAACACCAATGCCAAGGGCGAGCCGCGCAGCTGGACCGATCACCTGCTGTGGCACCACGCCTGCCACACGGTCGACCTGTTCCAGTACCAGACCGGCGAGACGGCCAGCGAGGTTTTCGGGCTGCAAGGCCCGGCCCATCCCGACCTGGGCATCGCGATGGACATGACGATCGGCATGAAAGTGCCCTCCGGCGCGATCTGCACCCTGTCGCTGTCCTTCAACAATGACGGGCCGTTGGGCACCTATTTCCGGTATATCTGCGATCAGGGCACCTATGTGGCCCGCTATGACGATCTCTATGACGGGTATGACAACCAGATCGACCTGTCGGACGTGGCCGTGTCAAACAATGGGATCGAGCTGATCGACCGCGAGTTCGTCTCGGCCATCCGGGAAGGCCGCAAGCCGAACGGCTGCGTCACCGACGTGATCCACGCGATGGAAACGCTGGACCGGGTTGAAAAGAGTTTTTCGAGCTGAGCTGCGCCGCCACCAGATCGTCGGGGCCAAGGCCGGATACGGCGTCGAACAGCGCCTCCGGCGCGGCGAGCCAAGCGCCATCAAAGGCAATTCGTCACCCGGTCGCCCAGGGCCGACCGGCCGGGAACACGGCGCGACCCGGGGGACGCAACCTGTCGGGTTCGCGACGCTGCGCCGGGCTCAGAACTTGATCACCGGAACCGCGGCGGGACCGGCCAGAACATCCGAGTTCCACAGCCCGATGGTCAGCAGACCGGGCTGGAACGAGACCCGGACCACGGTGCCACAGGGTTTGGACACGCTGCCGAGGCTTGCGGTGTCCAGAGCAACCCCGCCCCCCCCGGCTCCACAGACCGTCAATGGCGGTTCCCACCTCGGGCACCGACGCCACTTCGAGGTTGCCACAGGCGTCCAGCACCGCCGCATCCTCCGCCGCTGCCGTGCGGGCCATTGCGTTGCCGATCCAGCTCAGGCTGTCGCCCACGCGGCCGGTCTCGCCGTAATAGGCCAACATCTCGGGCAGGATATGCTGATCGAACAGCGCCTGGTCCACCGAGGCCGGCAGCCGGACGAGGCGGATCAGCGCCAGCGCGCCCAGCTCGGGACGGGCCGGGTCGGACAGGGCAATGATCTGCTCGGCCGGGGCTTCGTGCCAGTTGGGCTGCATCCACTGGCGCGCCGCGGCCAGGATCGTATTGCCGCCGAACAGATCGGCGCCGGCCTCACCGGACAGGAGCTCTGCCCCCAGTTCGACCTTCAGCACCTGGTCCAGCGTGGCATTGTCCGCGCCCAGCCTGGCCCCGAGAATGTCGAATTCGAGGTCCATCGCCATCGGTACGGCGGGGGGGCGGGCGCATTGGTGGTGGCCCCGGCCACGACGACCGGCGCGCCACCACTTTCCTTGCCCTGAGCCGCCTTGCCGCCGCCCAGACTGGTGGCCAGCCCGGCTTCGCCGGAGCTGTTCATCCCGGCCAGGTAGCCCTGGGTGTCAAAGCCCTCGGGCTGCATCGCGGCCATTTCGACCCCGGCGGGCAGCGGGGCTTCGCCCCCGTGCAGATGTGCCAGCAGGCGGCGCGTGGGCAGCGGATTGCCCGGCAGCCCGTTGTCAGCCTTGTAAAGGCGAATGGCGTTGCCGGTGCGCCCGCCCATTACGCCATCCACCGGCCCCGCGTTATAGCCCGCCCGGTTCAGCGCCGCCTGTAGCCGGGCCACGCCATCGCGGTCCAGGTCCGGGGCAATGTCGGCCATGAACAGGTTGGTGTCATTCACCGGGTAGCGCACGTAACGCGGCGAGAGCGCCACCAGGTCATTGATCTGCACCCCGGTCAGGGCACCGGTCGCCGGAGCCCCCACGGCGGTCTGGTAGTTGCGGATCGAATTGCGCGAGCCCGCGCCGATCGCCCCATCGATCGCCCCGGTGTAGAAGCCCAGGTTCTGCAGCCCGCTCTGGACCATCATCCGCTGATCCCGGTTCATCGCGATCGCATCCCCGCCGCCGCCGCCAGCTGCGGCCTCGCGGTTGCCACGATCCCTGCCGCCGCAGGCCTTGGGGTTGGAGGCACAGATGATCGCGCCGGCTACGATGGCCCCGGCAATGAGCCCGCCCTTGTCCGCGCGCGCCGGGCCCGGCGTTGTGGCCGTCACAGCAACGGCCACCGAAGCTCAGAGGGCAACAAGCGATGTGGGCAAACGAAGTTTCAAGATCTCATAAGTCATTTTGGCACCTCGTAACTGTCAAAAAACATAAGAGAAATTGTGTCAGCCGCCCCTTAACCTGTCAATCTGGGCAGGGGTATGGTTCGCCTGAGGGTAAAGGCCTTGTGACTGCAGGCCGCCCTTTTCTGCTGACCCGCCCGTAAAAATCGCTGCCATGTTTTAACAGGTCTTGAAATATATCTGGAAAGTGAGATATACGAATATGAACCGCAGAGAATCCCCGGAGAAACACCATGAGACTCCCCCTGCCCGCCACGCTGAACGCCGCGCTTCTGGCCGCGCTGATCCCCGCACTGACCGCTGTCAGTGCCGTGAGTGCCCAGGCTGACGAGACCCATCCACTGCACGAGGTCACTGTGACCGAATGGAAGGCCGTGTTCGGCCAGATCGAGACGCGCGACCTTGTGCCCGCCCGGGCCCGACTGGGGGGCACGCTGGACGTGGTGAGCATCTCGGAAGGGGATCGGGTCGAGATGGGGCAGCCGATCGGCACCATCTCGGATCGCAAGCTGACCCTGCAGCTGAACGCGGTGGACGCACAGTTGGCCGCGCTTCAGGCGCAGCTGGAAAACGCCCAGGCCGAGCTGAAACGGGGCGAGGACCTGGTGGAACGGGGCGTCTCGACCGTGCAGCGGCTGGACGCGCTGCGCACCCAGGTGGATGTGCTGACCAACCAGATCGAAGCGACCCGCGCGGAACGGTCCGTGATCGAACAGCAGGCCGCCGACGGCACCGTGCTGGCGCCGCTCTCCGGTGTGGTGCTGGACGTGCCGGTCACAACCGGCGCGGTAATCATGCCCGGTGAACCGGTGGCCATGATCGGCGGTGGCGGCTTCTTCCTGCGCCTCGCGGTGCCGGAACGCCACGCGGGGTTCCTGCGCGAGGGCGCGGAAATCCTGATCGGCGAGAACGGTGCGACGCGCACGGGGCGGCTGGCCAAGCTCTATCCGCAGATTCAGCATGGCCGTGTCACTGCCGATGTCGAGGTGGAAGGGCTGTCCGAGGCCTTCACCGGGGCACGTGTGCTGGTGCGCCTGCCCGTGGGCGAACACGCGGCGCTGCTGGTGCATGAAGACGCGGTGCTGACCCGCATGGGGCTGGATTTCGTCGCCGTCGAGGAAGACGGCCGCGTCACCGAACGCGCCGTGGTGCTGGGCGAGCCGCAGGACATCGAGGGCGAGGCCCTGATCGAGGTGGTCTCGGGCCTCAAACCCGGTGACACGATCGTGCAGGACTACCAGCCTGCCACGAACGCAGGGGCGTCAGACCATGAGTGATCAGAGCCACAACACGCCGCTCGGGATTGCCGGGGGGCTGACGAAAGCCTTCATCCAGTCGGCCCTGACGCCGCTGATGATCCTGGCAGCACTTGCCGTCGGCCTGGTCGCGCTGGTGTCGCTGCCGCGCGAGGAAGAGCCGCAGATCTCGGTCCCGATGGTGGATATTCATATCCAGGCCCCGGGCCTGCGCGCCGAGGATGCCGTCAAGCTGGTGACGGAACCGATGGAAACCATCGTGCAGGGCATCAACGGGATCGACCATGTCTATTCCTCCACGCGGGACGACTATGCCATGGTCACGGCGCGCTATCTGGTCGGCACCTCGATGGATGCCGCCATGCTGCGCGCCCATGAGAAGATCCGCGCCAACATGGACCGCATTCCGGTCGGGATCGGCGAGCCGCTGATCGTCGGACGCGGCATTGACGACGTGGCCATCGTCGCGCTGACCCTGACGCCGAAGCCCGGCGAGGACAGCCTGTCGGCCAATGACCTGACCCGCGTTGCCCGCGAGTTGCAGGTGGAGGTCGCCAAGATCGGCGATGTCGGCCTGACCTATCTGGTCGGCGAAAGCCCCGAGGCGATCCGCATCGCCCCCGACCCGGAACGCCTGGCGCTGCACGGCGTGACCCTGCAACAGCTCGCCGGCAAGGTCGGCGCGGCAAACCGCGCCTTTTCAACCGGATACATCCGTGATGGCGGCGAACAGATTGCCCTGATCGCGGGCGAAAGCCTGACCGCACCGGCAGAGATCGCCAACCTGCTGATCACCACCCGCGACGGGCGCCCGGTCTATGTGCGCGACGTGGCGGATGTCTCTTTCGTGCCGGATACCTCCGACAAGATCGTGTCGAACGTGACCCGCGACGCCGAGGGCAATATCCACCGCACTCCGGCGGTGACGCTGGCAATCGCCAAACGCGCGGGCGCCAACGCGGTCGTCGTGGCCGAGGAAATCCTGCACCGCGTCGAGGCGTTGGAGGGCAGCCTGATCCCCGATACGATGCAGGTCGAAGTGACCCGCGACTATGGCGAGACCGCCGACGAAAAGGCCAACGAACTGCTGTTCCACCTCGGTCTTGCCACCGTGTCGATCGTCGGGCTGGTGCTGTTTGCCATCGGCTGGCGCGAAAGCATCGTCGTGGCCGTGGTGATCCCTGTCACCATCCTGCTGACGCTGTTTGCCGCCTGGGTCATGGGCTACACGCTCAACCGGGTGTCGCTGTTCGCGCTGATCTTCTCGATCGGGATCCTGGTCGATGACGCCATCGTGGTGATCGAGAACATCGACCGCCACTGGTCGATGAAGGACAAGGCCGACCGCGTCACCAAGGCGATCCGCGCGGTGGCCGAGGTGGGCAACCCGACCATCGTCGCCACGCTGACCGTGGTCGCGGCGCTTTTGCCGATGCTGTTCGTGTCGGGGCTGATGGGCCCCTACATGTCGCCGATCCCGGCCAATGCCTCGGCCGCGATGATCTTTTCCTTCTTCGTGGCTGTCATGATCACTCCCTGGCTGATGGTGAAAATCGCGGGCAAGGCGGACGCGCATGGGCATGAGGGCGGCGGGCACGACGGGGGACAGGGCGGACGGCTGGGGCGCATGTACGCAGCCGTGGCCCGGCCCGTGCTGCGCTCGAAAACCACCGCGCTGACCTTCCTGCTTGTCACCGTCGTGCTGAGCTTCGGCTCACTGGGCGCGCTCTATACCCGCGACGTGACGGTGAAACTGCTGCCGTTTGACAACAAGTCCGAGCTGGCCGTGATCCTCGACCTGCCGGAGGGCGCCTCGGTCGAGATGACCGACCGCGTGGCGCAGGACGTGGCGGCGGCGGTGCTGGAGCTGCCGGAGGTCGTGTCCGTGCAGACCCATGCGGGCGCGGCGGCGCCCTTCAACTTCAACGGGCTGGTGCGCCATTACTACCTGCGCCAGACGCCGGAGCTGGGCGATGTGCAGATCAACCTGACCGCCAAGGACCACCGTGAGCGCGAAAGCCACGACATCGCGCTGGAAATCCGCGAGCGGATCAGCCAGATCGACGTGCCCATGGGCACGGTGCTCAAAACGGTCGAGCCGCCCCCCGGCCCGCCGGTCATCGCCACCCTGCTGGCCGAGGTCTATGGCCCGGACCCCGAGACCCGGCGTGAAGCCGCCGCGCAGATCCGCAAAGCCTTCGAGGCGGTGCCCTTCGTGGTGGATGTGGACGACAGCTATGGCGTCGCCCCGCGCCGGCTGCGCGCGACGATCTCGACCGACAAGCTGGAGTTTCACGGTGTGCAGGAACAGGACGTGTTCAACACGATGGCCATCCTGAACGGCGGTTCGACGGTGGGCTATTCCCATCGTGGGGGCGGGCGGTATCCGATCCCGATCACGGTCGAACTCGACAAGGCCGACCGGGTGATGGACGAACGTTTCCTGTCGACCCCGATCCCCGCCAACACCCTGCCCGGCGCACGCGGCGTGGTGGAGCTGGGCGACGTGATCGAGATCAGCGAAGAGCGCGCCTCCTACCCGATTTTCCGCCACAACGGCCGCGCCGCCGAAATGGTGATGGCAGAGCTGGCCGGCGCCTATGAGGCGCCGCTCTACGGCATGCTCGCCGTGCAGGAGGAGATCGACAGGATGGACTGGGCAGAAGGCACCAAACCCGTGATTTCCCTCAATGGTCAGCCGGAAAGCGAAGCCGGGGTCACGCTGCTCTGGGACGGCGAATGGGAAGTGACCTGGGTCACGTTCCGCGACATGGGCGCGGCCTTCGGTGTGGCGCTTCTGGCCATCTACATCCTGGTGGTGGCGCAGTTCGGCAGCTTCAAGCTGCCGCTGGTGATCCTGACACCGATCCCGCTGACCTTCCTCGGGATCATGGCCGGGCACTGGCTGTTTTCTGCGCCCTTCTCGGCCACCTCGATGATCGGTTTCATCGCGCTGGCGGGGATCATTGTCAGGAACTCGATCCTGCTGGTCGATTTCATCCGCCATGCGGATCCGGCCAAGGACAAGCTGGAAATCCTGATCGAGGCCGGTGCCATCCGCTTCAAGCCGATCCTGCTGACCGCCATTGCGGCAATGATCGGCGCGGTGGTGATCCTGGCCGACCCGATCTTCCAGGGTCTGGCGATTTCGCTTCTGTTCGGGCTGCTCAGTTCGACGCTGCTGACCGTGCTGGTGATCCCGGCGATCTACCGGGTGTTCCGCACCTGAAGGACACGGCGCCGCCCGCACCGGGCGGCGCTCCCCCCCCCTGTTCCTTCCCGGCAAGCTGGGCTAGGCTGACGCCCTGACACCGCGCCAACAGGGAAAAAGGGGACAGCCATGAGCATCCGCACCACCACCGGCCACGGCCGCCGTTTCGACAGCATCCTCGACACCGTGGGCAATACCCCGACGATCCGCCTGAACCGCATTGCGCCGGAGCACGTGAACGTCTTCGTCAAGTCCGAAGCCTTCAACCCGGCCGGGTCGGTCAAGGACCGGCTGGCGCTGAACATCATCGAAGCGGCCGAGCGTGACGGCCGGCTGAAACCGGGTCAGACCGTGATCGAGGCGACCTCGGGCAACACCGGCATCGGGCTTGCCATGGTCTGCGCCGCCAAGGGCTATCCTCTGGTTGTCACCATGGCCGAAAGCTTCTCGGTCGAACGCCGCCGCCTGATGCGTTTCCTTGGCGCCAAGGTCGTGCTGACCCCGAAGGAGCTGAAGGGCACCGGCATGTACGACAAGGCCAAGGAACTAGCTGAAACCAACGGCTGGTTTCTGGCCAGCCAGTTCGAAACGCCGGACAATGCGAACATTCACGAAAGCACCACCGCGCGCGAGATCATGGCCGATTTCGCCGATACCCGGCTGGACTACTGGGTGACAGGTTATGGCACCGGCGGCACGGTTTCGGGCGTCAGCCGGGTGCTGCGCAGGGACAGCCCGGAGACCAGGATCATCCTGGCCGAACCGGCCAATGCGGCGATCGTGTCCTCGGGCTATACCAATGCGCGTAACGACTCCAACCAGCCGACCGAAAGCCACCCGGAGTTCGAGCCGCACCCGATCCAGGGCTGGACGCCAGACTTCATTCCTTTCGTGCTGCAGGAGGCGATCGACAAGGGCGGCTATGACAGCCTGCTGAAGATCCCCGGCCCGGACGGCATCGCCTGGTCGCGACGCCTGGCAGCCGAGGAAGGCATATTCGTCGGCATCTCGGCCGGGGCCACCTTTGCCGCGGCGATGGAGGTTGCCAGGGATGCGCCCGAAGGATCAAACATCCTTGTCATGCTGCCCGATACCGGCGAGCGTTATCTGTCGACCCCGCTGTTCGAGGGCATCCCGGAAGGCATGGATGACGAGGAACTCGCGATTTCCAAATCCACGCCCACCGCGCAGATGGGCTGAGGGGGTCGGGAAACGATATTCCGGCCGGCCGCAATCCCCGTTGCGGCCGGTTTTCTTTCAGACCCGCGATTTGCCCTTGGCTTCGCGAAACCTCCACGCAGGACAAGAAAGGCACCCATGACCCACCAGACCGAAACCAACAAGGCCAATGCCATGGCCTTCTACGACCTCATGTTCAACCAGTGCGATCCGAGCGGCGCGATCGAACAATATGCCGGGGATGTCTATATCCAGCACAACCCGCATGTGGGGGACGGCAAGGCGGCCTTCATCGCCTATTTCGAACGGATGGCGGCGGAATACCCCGGCAAGCAGGTCCGCTTTGTGCGCAGCGTGGCGGAGGGCGATCTGGTCGTGCTCCATTGCCACCAGACATGGCCGGGCAGCGACGACTACGCGGGTATCGACATTTTCCGCTTCGATGCGAACGGCAAGGTGGTCGAACACTGGGACGTGTTGCAGGTGATCCCGACGGAAAGCGCACATGACAACGGGATGTTCTGAGACGGTGCAGCGTGTCGGGCCCAAAGCCTTAGCGTGAGAAAGCCAGCGTCAGCGTAAAGGCATGTGTCCCCGCCGGCATGCCTTTGGGCGCGGCGGGAAGGCGCGCGCCCTGAACCGCCTTCAGGGCCGCGCGGTCCAGTGCGGCATCGCCGGAGCTGCGGGTAATGCGCACCCCGGCAAGCTGGCCCCGGGTGGTGACGGACAGGCTCAGGTCCACCTGCCCGGCGGCGCGGGTGCCGGAGGGGTAGCGTTTGCGCCGCTCGACCCGTTTGCGGATGCCGCCACCCCAGCGCGCCATCAGCTTGTTGATCCGCGCGGCCGAGGGGGCCTCGGCGCCGGATTGCGCCGCCCCGCCTGCTTGGGCGTCCTCGCCATTGCCCGCCGCGCGGGCGGCGGGTTGCGGGGCAGATGCGGGAGCAGGTTTCGCAGCCGGGCGGGCGGGCGGTTCCGCGGTGGTCTGCGGGACGGGCGCCGGGGCAGGCCGGGCCAGTTCGACCGGCGGCGTGGTGCGGGGTGCGGGGGCTTCGGGGCGCCGGGTCGGGCGGAGCTGCGGCACCTCCGGCGCGGGCTGCGGCGGCGGGGGGGCGGCGGCCTCCGGTTGCGCGGGTCTGGCGGGGGCCGTCGGGATCGGCAGCGCCGCCTGCTGGGCGGGCGGCACCGGCTGCGGTGCCGGGGGCTGTGCGAGTGCGGCCGCCGATGCCTCGGTCACGGGCGGCGCGTCCTCCACCGCCGGGGGCAGCGCCTGACTTACCGCTTCGACAACCTCCGCCGCGCGGTCCCATTGCGCCACCGCCTGCACCAGTTCGGCGGGAGCGGCGGCCAGGGTCACGGCATTTTGCCCCCCCGCACCGGAAGGGGCGCCGCCATCGGAGCCCGCCCCCCAGAAGGCCGCAACATGCAGCGCGGCGGAAACGCCGATCAGGCCGGAGAATTGCACGATCTTGCTCATCTTCCCCCCACCACAAGCTCGACCGAGGCAATGCCCATCGCGCCGAGGCGGCTCAGCAGCGCGGCAAATTCCGGCCCCTGCAGGGCGCTGTCCGCGCGCAGGATCAACGGGGCATCGGCGGCCCGGTCCGAGAGGCCGGCCCAGAGGGCGTCACCCTGCAAACCGTTGTAGAACAGGGCTCCATCCGCCCCGGCAAAGAGGATGCCGTCACCCTCCGGCGCCCCTTCGGACGGCGCGTCGGGCGGGGTGACGGAAAAGGGGGCTCGCGGGGCGATCTGCGCGGTCATGAGGAAGAAGATCAGCAGCAGGAAAACCACGTTGATCATCGGCAGAATGGCCTCGGCGGGGCGGCGTTTGGGGGCGGTTGCGAAATCCATCGGCCTACTCCACCACCACCAGCCGGTTGATCCCGGCGGCGTTGAGCGCTGTCGCCACGTCGGCGATGGCCTGCAGGTCGCTGCCCGGCACGGGACGCAGCACCACCGTGTCCGTGGGCGCAGCCATCAGCGGCGCCAGTGCTTCGGCCAAGGCGTCGGCCTCCATCGGGGCACCGTTCAGGGCGGGACCGTCGGGGCCGATCGAGACCAGCCGCGGCGGGCCCTCATAGCTGCCGCCCCCCGCGCCCAGCGACAGGGGCAGCGCCCGGTCCTGGCCGAATTGCGAGGCCAGCATGAAAAACACCAGCAACAGGAACACGATGTCGATCATCGGGGTCAGGCTGGGCCGTCTTCTGGGCCTGGAGGCGGCGAAGGCGAACATCAGGCGGCGCGGTCCACCGGGGCATGGGTGAACAGGCGGGTGGCGATGTCCTCCATGTCGATCTGCACCCGTTCGACCACGCTTTCGAACCAGCTCAGCGCCATGGCGGCGGGGATGGCGACAGCCATGCCGGCGGCGGTGGTCAGAAGCGCCTCCCAGATGCCCCCCGCAAGCACCGAGGGATCGGCGCCCGCGCCACTGTCCTGCAGCGCCTGAAACGCCTCGATCATGCCCAGAACCGTGCCCAGCAGGCCGATCAGCGGGGCGATGGTGGCGATCAGTTCCAGCGGGCGCAGGCCCTGGCGCAGCTCGGCCAGCTCGTTCTTGGCGACACGGGTGACTTCGCGTTCAGCGGCCTCGGCGTCGAAACGCGGGTTCAGAAGGGCCTCCATCGCGACCCGTGCCAGGCGGGCGCGAATGCCCGGCCGGGCTGGCAGGGCGGCGTGACCCGCGCTTACATCCCGGTCGCACCAGAGGCTCACGGCGGCCTCGGCCCCCTGCCCGCGCCAAACGCCCAGCGACCAGAATTGCAACATGCGCCAGAGGATCAGCGCCACGGTCAGCACCGACAGCGCGGCGATGGCCCAGAGCGCGGGGCCACCGCGCGAGAGGAATTCGATGATGGCGATCGGGCTCATTGCGCTGCCTCCTCGATGTCATGATTGCCGCGGAAGGATTTCGCGAGCCAGCGCGCGGTGCCCTCGGCAACGGCAGTATACACGGCGCGGCCGATGGCAGCGCCCGCGTCGGTGTGCAGACCGGCAAACCCGGTGTCGCCCGCCGGGGCGGCCACGGCGATGCAATCGGTGCCGGTCCCGGTGGCCACGCCGGTGGGCAGGCGGAAATCGGCATCCATCACGGCGGCGGTGCGGGCCTGTGTGGCGATGGAAAGCGCCTCGATCAGGGCAGCCTGAGTGAGGCCCGCATCCAGGCGCAGGGCCACGTTGATCGTGCCCCAGTCGCGGCGGGAATAATCCACCCGCGCACCGACGCGTTCGGCATTGGACAGGCCCACGGTGGCAACCGCCTGCGCGGTAGTCCGGCCTTCGGTCGCCTCGGCCACGTGGTGCACGGAGACATTGCGCGAGGTCAGAAAGGCAACGGCCTCTGCACGGTTGCGGCTGGCAAGCTCGCCCTTCAGCCAGGCCACGACGTCCATGCCGGGCGGCAGGTCGGCATTCTTCACCTCGCGCCAGATGATGTGGCGGGCGGTGGTAATGCCAGGGCGATTCAGCGCCCATGAGATCACCGGCATCTCCGCGCCCAGATCCCAGTCCAGCCAGGGGGCATCCAGTGTGAGCATCAGAGCACCTCCAGCGGTTGGAAGATCGGCCCGTCCCCGGTCTGACGGTGCCAGACCGAAACGCCGAAGGCGCGGGCCATGTTTTCGGGGGTCAGAACCTCGGCAGGGGTGCCATCGGCAAGGATGCCACCTTCGGCCAGCAGGACGAGGCGTGTGCAGTGCCGGGCGGCAAGCCCGAGGTCATGTAGCGACACCAGCGCGGCGCGGCCCTCGGCAGCCAGCGCGGCGAAGACCTCCATGGTCGAAATCTGGTGCGCCGGATCAAGCCCGGCAATGGGTTCGTCCGCCATCAGAAGCGGCGTGTCCTGCGCCAGCGCGCGGGCAATGAGGGCCCGGGCCTGTTCGCCACCGGACAGGCGCGAGGCGGCGCGCCCCTTGTAGGACGTGAGCCCCATGCGGGACATGGCGGCCTCGATGGCCGTCTGGCCCGCGCGCCCGGTTGGGGAATGCCCGGCGGCTTCGGCGCCCAGAGCGACGAGCCGTTCCACCGGGATCGGCCAGGCAATCTCGCGCGATTGCGGCATCCAGGCCACCGCCCTGGCGCGGTCGCGGGCGGTGAGCGCGGCCAGCGAGGAGCGCCCGGTGCTGGGGATCAGCCCCAGGGCGGCGCGCATCAGCGTGGTCTTGCCCGCGCCGTTCGGACCGATCAGGCCGACGAATTCGCCCGGGGCCACCCGCAGCGAGACATTGGAAAAGATGCTGCGCGTGCGCAGGGTGACGGAAAGCCTGTCGAGGGTCAGAACGCTCATGCCAGCCCGCCTCCGCTTTCCCGGCGTGTTTTCACGATCAGGTGCAGAAACAGGGGCGCGCCGACGATGGCCGTGACCACACCCAGTTTCAGGTCGCGTTCGGGCAGGATGACACGCACGAGGATGTCGGCCATCTGCAGCATCACCGCCCCGCCCAGCGCCGAGGCCCACAAGAGCCGCGAGGGCTGCGCGCCGACAAAGGGGCGCAGGATGTGCGGCACGACAAGGCCGACAAAGCCGATGGCGCCCGCAACGGCGGTGGCCCCGCCGACGATGGCCGCGACGCCGATCACCAGCACCAGGCGCAGGCGGGTCAGTGAATAGCCCATCGTCTCGGCTGCGTCCTCACCCAGGGTCAGCGCGTCCAACCCGCGCGCCAGCGACAGGATCATCGCGCCGCCGACCAGCACGAAGGGCAGCAGCAGGCCGACGTGGACGATCGACCGGTCGGCGAGGCTGCCCATCATCCAGAAGACGATCTCGGAGGCGGCGAAGGGGTTGGGTGACAGGTTCAGCACCAGCGAGGTGAGCGCGCCGGCCAGGGCCGAGATGGCGATGCCCGCAAGGATCAGCGTCAGTGATCCGCCCTGCGCGCCGGCCAGCGCCAGCACCAGGAAAACACCGATCAGCGCCCCGCCCAGCGCGGCGAAGGGCAAGGCCAGCGTGCCGGAGGCCACCAGCCCGGCATGGATCACCACCACGGCCCCCAGCGCGGCAGCGTTCGACACACCGATCAGCCCGGGTTCGGCCAGCGGGTTGCGCAGGTAGCCCTGCAGCGCGGCGCCGGAGAGGCCCAGCCCCGCCCCGACCATGACCGCCAGAAGCGCGCGCGGCAGGCGGATTTCGCGCATCACCAGGGGCAGCGGGCCGTCACCACCATTCACCAGCGCAGCCAGCGCCTCGGTGAACCCGGTGTCTGCCGGGCCGACGGTCAGACCCGCCACGAAAAGCCCGGCGACCAGCAGGATCAGGATGATGAACAGCAGCCTCATTGCCCGGCCTCCCCGGCCCTGTCCTGTGCGTCCAGCGCGCGGCGTTCGCCGGCCAGTGTTTCGATGGCGCGCAGCACGTAGGGCGTGCCGCAGACCCAGTCGTTCGACGAAATCATCTTCGAGGTCTGCGCCGCGCGCATCGCCTGCACGGCAGGGTGGCGCAGCACGTCCTCGGAGCGCGAGGCGCCGGGATAGGGCGCGGCGGTGATCAACAGGTCGGGTTCGGCCATGACAAGGCGCTCCATCGGCAGGTTGCCCCCGATCGGAATGCCTGCCTCGTCGGCCACGTTGGAGAACCCGGCGGCCAGCAGGATCTGGCCCGACAGCGACAGCCGTCCGGTGGTATAGCCATTGGCGCTATAGAGCGCGGCACGGGGGTTCGAGCGGACCTCGGCGCGCAGAGTCGCCAGCCGGGCCTCGAAATCGGCCGCCATCGCCTCGGCCTCCGCCGCGCGCCCAAGGGCCTGCCCGAGGAGGCGGATGCCCTCGGCCACATCCTCCATCGAGCGGGCAAAGGGCAGGCGCAGCACCGGCACGCCAAGGCGTTCCAGCATCTCGGCGGCCTGGGTGCGGGAATATTCACCGACCAGCACCAGGTCGGGTTTCATCAGGTAGATCTCTTCCGCGCGGCCGAAATTCTGCGGATAGGCGCGGGCCTCGTCGATCATCGCCGAGACCTGAGGGTCCGAGGCCACGTCGGAGACCGAAATCAGCTGGCCGGGGGATGCCAGAAGCATGGCCAACTGATCCGTGCAGAGGTTCATCGACACGACACGACGCGGCGGTTCGGCCTCCGCAACTGCGAAGCTCGCAAGGACCGCCCCGGCAAGCGCCAGGGCGACCCTGCGTCTTATGCGATCAGAACGACGCACTCAGACCCAGGTAGGCCGAACGGCCCGCCGTGTTGTAGCCGCCCGAAGTCTGGTATTGCTCGTCCAGCAGGTTTTCGACGCGCAGGGTAATGGCCATGTCGTTGCCCAGATCATACGACGCGTTCAGGCCCACCAGCGTGTAGTCGTCCACCAGCGGGAAACCCGCGTCGAAGGGCGACGGGTTTACGCCGCCAAAACGCTGCGCGGTGACGCCCAGCGACAGGTCATCGGTGGCCTGAACGTCCAGCCCCACCGCAAGGACGTGCTCGGCATGGCGGCCCAGCTCGGTGCCGTCGGCGGCCTTGGCGTCGGTCCAGGTATAGGCGCCGGTCAGATCGACCGTGTCGGACAGGGCGACCTGGCCCGACAGTTCGATCCCCTTGGCGGTAAAGCTCTGGGTTTCGAAGCAGCCGAAGGTCGATGTGCAGCTGGTCGAGGCGCCATCGAAATAGATCTGGTTGTCGATCTCGTTGTAGAACAGCGTGGCCTTGACGAAATCTTCGCCGCCGAGGCGCCTTTCCGCGCCGAGTTCGAGGTTCAGGCTTTCTTCGGGGTCGAAATCGCCGGGACCGTAGAACGTGTCGAGCTGGGTCAGCGACGGCGCGCGGAAGCCGGTACCGGCCTGGGCGCGGATGATCCAGTCCTCGGCCGGACGCCAGGCGGCGGCGACGCGTTTCGAGAACATGCCGCCGAACCGCGAGTTGTCATCATGGCGCAGCGACACGACCACATCCAGCGCATCGGTGGGCGCAAAGGCGGCCTCGGCGAAGAGACCGGTGGTGTTCGCGGTCGTGGTGGTGGTTGTCGCGAGCCCATCCACGGTGGTGGCGCTTTCGGCCAGGTGATCGATGCCGAAGCTCAGGTCGGTCATGCCGAGAGCGACATTGCCCCTGTATTCGACTTTCTCGCGTTCCCCTTTGAAGAAGCTGTACCAGCCGGTGTCGCGCCGTTCGGTGTCGAGCTTCGAGAACGACACATCGTGGTCCACGGCGCCGGTCGAGAACTCGGCGGACAGGCGCCCGGCCCGCGCGGTGGTGGCGGTGTTGTCATTGGTCGGGTCGCCGTCGAAGGTCTCGTCATATTCGACGAAGCTGTCTTCGGTCAGGATCGCGGCACCGATCAGCAGGTTGTCGGTGGCCTGATGAGTGGCAGAGAAGCTGAGGCGCGTGGCGCGATAGGCGTCGTCCTCGGTGTTCGCGGCCAGGGTCGAGAACCCGTCGGTCAGGATGCGCGAGGCGGTAAAGGCCAGTTCGGTGCGCGCGTCACGGAAACCCGCCGAGGCGCTGGCGGCGCGGGTGTTGTAGCTGCCGTATTCCACGCTGGCCTGACCCGAGGCGCCATCGACCTCCGGGCGCCAGGTGTCGATGTTCACGACACCACCGATGGCGCCCTGGCCGTAGCGGGCCGATTGCGCGCCCTTCAGGATCTCGACACGGCCAATGCCCGCGCCGGTCAGCCCGCCCCAGGAAAACCCGTTGCCGGTCGAGGCCGGGTCGGACATGTCGATGCCATCGATCAGCACCGGAACATAGGCGCCGCCCAGGCCGCGGATGCGGAAGGTGGTGTTGGTGCCCAGGCCGCCGTTGTTCACTGTCACCACGCCCGGCAGGCGGGTAAAGTAGTTGGCGATCTGCCCGGTGCTCTGGGTCGACAGCTCGTCGCCGCCGATCACTTCGACGGTGGTGCCGGAGCGGGCCAGCTCGGTCGCTTCGGCATTGGCCGAGACGGTGATCGTGCCCAGATCGAAGATCTCCTGGGACAGGGCGGGGGTGGTGGTCAGGACCGCAATGGCGGTGGTGGCGGCGGATGCAAGTAGCACGCGTCGGGTCATGGTTTGTCTGCCTTCCATGGCATTCCCGGCCAACGGGCCGGGGATAGCGGGTCTTTGGTCTGACCGGAAGGCACACCTTCCGGGCGGTGAATGTGCCACCACGACGGAAGGTCCGTTGCCCCGACGCGCCCCGCGCCGGATACAGGGTGATCACCTCGGCAGGTTTCCTGACTCGCGGCTCAAGCAGCGCATCGGGCCTTCCCATCCCACCCTTACGGGGGACAGTGGCATGTCCGACGCGCCTCGCCGCTTACAGTTGCGGGGGCAGTCGCGGGTTGACCAGACAGGCGCACCGCGTTCCCTTTTGCACCAGGCACGAGGCCCGGACCGAAGCGCCCCCGCTCTAGCCCCGGGGCCGAGTCGGGTCAAGGGACAGGGGCGACATCTGCCGGATGGATGCGACATTTGCCCCCGTTTGCCGGCAAGGTGCACAGCCTGGAGGTCGAATTGCAGCCCCTGGTTGAAACAGTCGTCGGGCCAAGGGTGCGCCCGGCGTCCCGCGCCCGACATCCCGCGCCCGATGCCCAGTGCAGACCCGTTGCGGAACGCCGCGCAATCCCTTGCCCCCGCCCCGCTCTTCGGCATACTGCGGCCATGACCAGGAACCACGCCCCCCGCCTCACCCCGCTTGCCACCTCCCTGCCCGCCGCAGTGCCCTTTGTCGGGCCGGAAGCCCAGGAACGCGCGCGCGGACGGAGCTTTGCCGCGCGGTTGGGGGCGAACGAGAACATCTTCGGCCCCTCCCCCGCCGCCATCGAAGCGATGCGCGAGGCCGCCGCCGACGCCTGGATGTATGGCGACCCGGAAAGCCACGATCTGCGCCAGGCCTTGGCCACGCACCACGGCGTACCGCCAGATGCAATCATGGTGGGCGAAGGGATCGACGGGCTGCTGGGCTACCTGGTGCGGCTGATGGTGGGGCCGGGCGACGTGGTTGTGACCTCGGCCGGGGCATATCCGACCTTCAACTACCACGTGGCCGGGTTCGGCGGGCGGCTGGAGACCGTGCCCTATGCGGGCGATCACGAGGATCCCGACGCGCTGGTCGCCCGGGCAGAGGGCACCGGGGCCAAGCTGGTCTACCTCGCAAATCCGGACAATCCGATGGGCACCTGGCACGGGGCGGACCGGCTGCAGGCGATGATCGAGGCCCTGCCCGAAGGCTGCCTGATGGTGCTGGACGAAGCCTATGTGGAGTTTGCCCCCGAGGGCACCGCCCCGCCGCTGGATGTCACCGACCGGCGTGTGATCCGCTTGCGCACCTTCTCCAAGGCCCATGGGCTCGCGGGGGCACGGGTGGGCTACGCGATTGCCCATCCCGAGCTGATCATGGCCTTCAACAAGGTGCGCAACCATTTCGGCATGTGCCGGATCAGCCAGGCCGGGGCTTTGGCGGCGCTTGCGGATCAGGGCTGGCTTCGCCACGTGGTGACGCAGGTGGCTGGCGCGCGCGACCGGATCGGCGCGATTGCCGCGGCGAACGGGCTGAGCGCCCTGCCCTCGGCGACCAATTTCGTTGCGGTGGATTGCGGCGCGGACGGGGTGTTTGCTCGCGCGGTGCTGGACGAGCTGGTCGCGCGGGACGTCTTCGTGCGCATGCCCTTCGTCGCGCCACAGGACCGCTGCATTCGCATCTCGGCCGGGCGCGGGTGTGAACTGGACCTGTTCGAAGCCGCCCTGCCGGAGGCGCTGGAGGCCGCCCGGGCACGGGGCTGACCGCGCTCTCACCGCGCCTTCACCGCCATTTGAACCCGCAGGCCGCCGCTTTGTGGCACAGTGTTCCCATGCAGAACCGACCGACAGGCGCCGCACCCGATTACACCATCCCCGCGCTGGTCTCGCTGGGGGTGAACCTGTTTCTGTGGCTCGCGGTGATCTGGGCGGTGGCGGGTTTTGCATCCGCCCTTCTGGTCGGCGCGCTGGTCAATGTGTTCCTCCCGCGCCGCAAGCGACGGCAATAACGCGGTTCGACGTCTTGGCCCCGCTTGCAGCGCGGGCGCCCCGACAGATCGGGAAAACCGTCGCCCGCCCCACGGCGCTGGCAAGGAGGCCGGTCCGCCGCGCGCCTTGGCCCTGCACCCCCCCCTGCGCCGCAGTCATCTCTGCCCAGCCATGGCCAAGGCGAGGACGGTCCCGGGGCAAGGTCAACGCCCGCCTGACCCCGGCGCCGGGTCGTGCCTGCCCCCTGCTCTTGCCGCCCCCGCGCGCAGTAAGTAAACCGGGGGAGCCCATCCCGGGCGCCCTTCCCAGGACCGAGACAGGATCCCGCGCCGATGAGCACACCCGAACCGACCTCCAACATGCTGCGCTGGCTCTGGCGCGGCTACATGCGCCCGTTCAAATGGCTGCTGGTTGCCTCCATGGTGATGATGGTGGTCGAAGGCCTGTCGCTGGCGGTGCTCGCGCGTATCGTGGAGCCGATGTTCGACGATGTTTTCCTGGGCGGCACCCGGGCGGACCTGCTGTTTGTCTCGTTTTCCGTCCTGGGCCTGTTCCTGCTGCGCGCGTCGACCGGGTTCGGTCACGGCGTCCTGATGGTCAAGGTCGGGCAGAGAAGCTCGGCCAACCTGCAATCGGACCTCGTGCGCCACATGCTGACGCTGGACAGCGCCTTTTTCCGCGACACGCCACCGGGCACGCTGATCGAACGGGTGCGCGGCGACACCCAGGCGGTGTCCTTCCTGTGGGAAAGCACCCTGTCCTCGGCGGTGCGCGATTTCGTGTCCCTGTTCGCGCTGCTTGGGGTGGCGCTGTATATCGACTGGCTCTGGACGCTGATCGCGATCATCGCGGTGCCGCTGTTTCTGGGGCCGATCACGCTGCTGCAACGGTATATCCGCCGCTACACCACCGAGGCCCGCAACGCGGCTGCACGGATTTCAACCCGGCTGGACGAGAGCTTTCACGGCATCAATTCGATCAAGCTCTCGGGCACCGAGGCGCGCGACGCCGACCGGATTCAAAACGAGGTCGCCGGGTTCACCCGCGCCCATATCCGCGCCTTTTCGAACCAGCGCGGCATTTCCGGTCTGGTCGATACCATCGCCGGGTTCGGATTTTTCGCCGTGGTCTATTACGGCGGCACCCAGGTGGCGGGCGGCGACAAGACCGTGGGCGAGTTCATGTCCTTCTTTACCGCCATGGCGATGATGTTCGACCCGATGCGCAAGGTGGGCCGCATCTCCGGCGCCTGGCAGGCGGCACGCACCAGCCTGATGCGGCTGCGCACCATCTTCGACGAACGCCCGACCATCCTGCCCCCGGCCAAACCAAAGGCCCTGCCGATGCCCACCGATGCCGCCGACGTGGTGCTGGGGGACGCGCGTTTCTCTTATGGTGACACGCCGGTGCTGCGGGGCGCGAGCTTTACCGCCAGGGCGGGGCAGACCACGGCACTGGTCGGCGCGTCCGGCGCGGGGAAAAGCACCGTTTTCAACCTGCTCACCCGTCTGGTGGATGCCGACAGCGGCGAGGTCAGCGTGGGCGGCGTGCCCGTCACCGAACTGCCGCTGGACGCGCTGCGCGGGCTGTTTTCCGTGGTCTCTCAGGATGCGCTGCTGTTCGACGAAAGCCTGCGCGACAATGTGCTGATGGGGCGTGGCGATGTCTCGGACGCCCAGTTGAAACACGCGCTGGAGGCCGCCCATGTCGCCGATTTCCTGCCGCGGATCGAGGGTGGGCTGGACGCGCCCGCCGGTCCGCGCGGCGCGAACCTGTCAGGCGGTCAGCGCCAGCGCGTCGCCATTGCCCGCGCCATCCTGCGCGACGCGCCGATCCTTCTGTTGGACGAGGCCACATCCGCTTTGGACGCCAAAAGCGAGAAACTGGTGCAGGCCGCGCTGGAGGAGCTCAGCCAGGGCCGCACCACCCTGGTGATCGCCCATCGCCTGTCCACCATCCGCGAGGCCGACAGCATCGTCGTCATGGACCACGGGCGCGTGGTCGACCAGGGCACCCATGAGGAACTGATCGACCGCGACGGGCTTTATGCGGCGCTTTACCGGTTGCAGTTTCAGGATCCGTGATCGCGGCGCGGGACAGGCGGCGGAGTTTGGCCGCGCGACTTGAAACCCGCTACCACCGATAGCCCCTTGCCAGCACCTCGGGGTCCGCGCCCGCCAGATACCGCGTGAGCGTCCAGAGGTTGCGTGTGCCGCGCCGCACCCACCCGTCCCGCTCGTATCGCGCGGCGCTGGTCGCGGCGGACGCGTCGAGCGCAACCAGGTGCCCCCGCAGGCGCCGCGCCATTGCCACATCCTCCATCAGGGGCAGATCGGGCATGCCGCCGACCGCGTCGTAAAGGCGGCGCGGCAGGACAAGCCCCTGATCGCCATAGGGCAGGCCGAACCGGCGCGCGCGCAGGTTGGCCCAGCCGGAGGTGATGCGCGGCATCAGCCCCCTGGCGCGGAAGCTGAGGCGGAAGTAACCGGCGCGCGGTGCGCCTCCGGCGGCGCGAGCCATCAGCCGTTCCACCGCCTCGACCCAGCCGTCGCCCAGTTGGGTGTCGGCATGCAGGACCATGATCCAGTGGCCCTGTGCCGCCGCGACGCCGCGCGCGATCTGCCCGCCGCGCCCCGGGAGACCTGTGACGAGCTCGGCGCCGACCTCGTCGGCAAGCGCCACGGTGCCATCTGTGGACCCGCCATCCGACACCACCAGCTCGCGCACCAGCCCGGCTTCGACTCCCGGCATCAGGCAGGCGAGCGCGCCGGGCAGTTCGTCGGCCGCGTTCAGGGTGGGAATGACAATGGACAAGGGCGCGCGCATGTGGTCTCTCCGGTGTTCGATCCCCTATACTGTCTTCATGGCGACAGGAGAAGCAGATGACCCGTACCGTTCTGACCGTGACCGGCAGTGACCGCAAAGATTTCCTGCAGGGTCTTGTGACCAATGACGTGAACGGGCTGGAGGACGGGCTGGTCTATGCCGCGCTTCTGACACCGCAGGGCAAGTACCTGGCCGATTTCTTCCTCCTGCGCCTGGGGGACGCCATCGGCATCGACGTGGCGAGCGAGCTCGCGCCGGGTCTCTTGCAGCGGCTGAACATGTACAAGCTCAGGGCGGATGTGCAGATTGCGGCCTCCGATCTGGCCGTGACCCGGGGCACCGGCCCGGTGCCGGAGGGCGGTTTCGCCGATCCGCGCCACCCGGCGCTGGGGTGGCGCAGCTATGCGGGGGCGGCGGGCGACGGCGCGGATTTCGACGCGATCCGCGTAACCCATTGCATCCCTGAAACCGGCATCGAGCTGGGGCCGGACAGCTATATCCTGGAATGCGGCTTCGAGCGGCTCCATGGCGTGGACTTCCGCAAGGGCTGCTATGTCGGCCAGGAAGTCACCGCGCGGATGAAACACAAGACCGAGCTCAGGAAGGGGCTGGCGACGGTGACGGTCGATGGCTCCGCCGCGCCGGGAACGGCGATCACCCGGGACGGCAGGCCGGTGGGCATGTTGCATTCCCGGTCGGGCGACAGGGCGATCGCCTATCTGCGCTTCGACCGGGCCGATGGCGAGATGCAGGCAGGCGATGCCACGGTGACATGGGTAAAGTGAGGTGGACGCCCTGATCGCAAGGATCACCGGGTCGCAGGTAGCGGCCACCCGCCCGCTCCATGGCGGCGACCTGTCCGAGGTCACGCTGGTCACGCTTGCGGACGGGGCGCGGCTGGTCGCAAAGCGCGGACCGATGGTGGACCGGGAAGCTGTCATGCTGGGCATCATGGGCGACGCCGGTGCGCCGGTGCCCGGGGTGCTGGGTGTCGGCGGCAACGTGTTGCTGCTGGACTACCTGCCGGAAACCCGGCCGACACCGGAGGGCTGGCGCGCCCTGGGTCTGGGGCTTGGCACATTGCACGGGCAAGAGGCGCGAGGCTACGGCTGGGATGACGACTATGCCTTCGGGCCGGTGGCGATCCCGAATGGCTGGATGGAGGATTGGGCAGTTTTCTGGGCCGAACGGCAGGTGCTGCCCCTGGCCCGCGCCCTGCCCGCACCGCTTGCCCGGCGTGTCGAGGTGGCGGCCGGGCGCCTGCCCGAACTGATCCCCGCGCGACCCCGTCCCGCCCTGCTGCATGGCGACCTGTGGACCGGCAATGTGCTTTTCGGCGCCGGCTCCGCCCATCTGATCGACCCGGCCAGTTACCATGGCGACCCGGAGGTGGACCTGGCGATGCTGGAGCTGTTCGGCAGCCCGCATCCGGCCTTCCGGGAGGTCTACGGGCGACCCGAAGGGGATTGGGCGACCCGGCGCGCGGTGTACCAGCTCTGGCCCGCTCTGGTGCATGTGTCCCTGTTCGGGGCGGGCTATCACGGCATGCTGTCCGCGCGGCTTGATGCTTTGGGCACTTGAGCCGTCTTTGATCCGGATCAAAGCGCTCCTGCGACAGATTCGCCATAAAGTGCGCCTGATGGCGCTGACCAGAGGGGGGGGGCGATATGACCAATAGTAGAACGACAGGCGGGTTTATCTCCCGCATGGATCCGCGTTCCGGGGTGGAATGGCGGGCCCGCGTTGAGGGGCCCGACCGGGCGACCGTGCTGCATCCGGACACCGGGGACGCGGTGGCTCGGATCGCGATGCGGCCCGACGGCACGCCGGCTTTCGACGTTCTGGATCCGGAAACCGGCCAGGCGACCGAAAGCAGCCCCTGCACGCGCAGCTGCCCGCACGGCTGCAACGGCGATTTCGAACGGGCCACCAATTGCGCGCTGGCCTGCACGGCAAGGCTGATCGCCTGACCGGATACAGGAAAGACCAAGTCCACTCACGGCTGAGCGCGCCCCTCGGGGCGCGCTTTCCTTTTCCGCACGAAAAGCGCCGGGGCCACCCCCTGCCCTGACGCGCGATGAGCGCCATCATTCCCGGCAACAAAAAACGCGCCCCGGAGGGCGCGCCTTGCCTGCTCGATTGTCCAACCGTCAGGCGCGTTCGGCATATTCCATCGTTTCGGTGTTCACGATGATCGCCTCGCCCTGACCGACGAAGGGCGGCACCATGACCTTGACGCCATTGTCCAGGATCGCCGGTTTGAAGCTGTTGGCGGCGGTCTGTCCCTTGACGACCGGCTCGGTCTCTTCGACGGTGCAGGTCACTTTCTGCGGCAGGGAGGCGTTCAGCGCCTCGGCCTCGTAGAACTCGACCACGATGGTCATGCCGTCCTGCAGAAAGGGGCGGCGTTCGCCCAGCAGATCGGCCGGGATCTGGTTCTGCTCGTAGGTCTCGGTGTCCATGAAGATCAGCATGCCGTCATCTTCGTAGAGGAACTGCTGGTCCTTCTGCTCCAGACGCACGCGCTCGACCTTGTCCGCCGAGCGGAAGCGTTCGTTCAGCTTGGAGCCGTTGCGCAGGTTCTTCAGTTCGACCTGCGCGAAGGCGCCGCCCTTGCCGGGCTTCACGTGATCGACCTTGACTGCGGCCCAGAGGCCGTCGTTGTGTTCCAGCACGTTGCCGGGACGAATTTCGTTGCCGTTGATCTTGGGCATGTCTTTACCACCCTGAAAGGTTGAACCAGTATCGGTCGTCCCTATATCTTGTGAGGCCTCGCCTGACAAGTTGACCAAATGCTGTGCAAAACCGCGCCCAGCCATGCTGCAAATGCATGACAGCCATGCGTCAGGAGGGATACCGAATCACGCGGAAAAAGCCATATTGGCCCGCACGCCGTAAAGCGCAAGAGCAATAAGAACCAAAGGAAGCCGAATGTTGGACTCTGTGGACGGCACCGCATTCAACAACGAACAGGGCAACCGCGCGCGCAAATTGTTTGCCGCCGTGGTGCTGGCCGCCCTGGACGATGCGATCGCCGATGACAAGAAATACGGCAATGGTCCCGAGCAGATCGCCCGCTGGGCGCGCTCGCGTGACGGCCGCGAGGTGCTGAGCTGTGCCGGCATCGACCCGAACGAACGCGTGGTTTCGGGGCTGATGGACTTCGTCTCGAAAGGTGTGCGCACCTCGGTGGCACTGAGCCGCGAGGAAAGCGAACGCCGGGCCCAGGCCGAAGCCGCGTAAGATATACCCGCACCGCCCGCCGGCGGTGACGGAGCAAAAGAACGCGCCCCTCCCGGGCGCGTTTTTTTCTTGGCCCGGGGTGGAAAGCCGCACGGCCCGTCAGCTCGATCACATGCACCAAACCCCGGCTCTGTGACCGGGGCGTGACGCAACGGTTCCGGGGCGTCGCAAACGGACTTGCACGCGGCACCGATCCGCCGGACAAGACGGGCATGACGAAAGCACTCATGATTCAGGGCACCGGCTCGAATGTCGGCAAGTCGATGCTGGTGGCGGGGCTGGCACGGGCCTGCGTGAACCGCGGACTGAAGGTCGCACCGTTCAAGCCGCAGAACATGTCGAACAATGCCGCCGTGACCGCAGATGGCGGTGAAATCGGCCGCGCCCAGGCCTTGCAGGCGATGGCTTGCAGGCTGGAGCCGCATAGCGACATGAACCCCGTGCTGTTGAAACCGGAAAGCGAGACCGGCGCCCAGGTCGTGGTTCAGGGGCAGCGCTACAGCACCACCGGCGCGATGGGCTACGGGCAGCTGAAGGCGCGGCTGCTGCCGAAGGTTCTGGAAAGTTTCGAGCGGCTGAAAGCTGGCGCCGATCTGGTTCTGGTCGAAGGCGCGGGCAGCCCGGCCGAGACCAACCTGCGCCCCGGCGACATTGCCAACATGGGATTTGCCGAAGCGGCAGGCGTGCCCGTGGTGCTGGCCGGTGACATCGACCGGGGCGGCGTGATCGCGCAGCTTGTGGGCACCCAGGCGGTTCTGACGCCCGAGGACGCCGGGCGCATCAAGGGCTATCTGGTCAACAAGTTCCGCGGCGATCCCCGCCTGTTCGAGGCAGGCGACGCCGAGATCGCCCGGCGCACCGGCTGGGCGCCCCTGGGCGTTCTGCCCTGGTTCAGGGACAGCTGGCGCCTGCCCGCCGAGGATGTGCTGGACATCGCCTCGCGCGCGGGCGGCGCGGTCAAGGTGGCGGTGCCGCAACTGGCGCGGATTTCCAATTTCGACGATCTGGACCCGCTGGCCGCCGAACCCGAGGTCACGGTCGAGCTTGTGCCGCCGGGCCGCCCCCTGCCCGCCGATGCGGCGCTGGTGCTGATCCCCGGGTCGAAATCCACCATCACCGACCTCGCCTTTTTCCGCCAGCAGGGCTGGGACATTGATCTCAAGGCACATCTGCGGCGGCGGGGCCGGGTGCTGGGCATCTGCGGCGGCTATCAGATGCTGGGGCACGAGATTGCCGATCCCGAGGGTGTGGAGGGTGCGCCGGGCACGACCCGTGGGCTTGGCCTGCTGGATGTGACCACCACGCTGGAACCGGCCAAGACCCTATCCCTGACCGAGGCGACCTGGGTTCCAACCGGCGATGCGGTGAGGGGCTATGAGATCCACCTCGGCCGCACCCAGGGCCCGGATTGCGCGCGCAACTGGCTTACGGTCGGCGACCGGCCCGAGGGGGCTGTCAGCGCAGATGGGCTTGTGCAGGGCACCTATCTGCATGGCCTGTTCAGCGCAGACCGCTTCCGGGCGGGTTATCTGGCCGGGCTGGGGGCCGAACACGCCGGGGCCAGCCACGATCAGCAGGTCGAGGATACACTGGACGCGCTGGCCGCCCATATGGAGGCCCATCTGGACATCGACCGGCTGCTGTCGCTCGCGACATAGGCAAAGCGGACCGATTTGCAGGCCGCGCGCCCTGCCGCGCGCTGAGGGTCAGCAACGGTAATCGGCCGACCGGCCGCCCCCGGTATAAACGAAAACGCCCGCGACGGGCGCGGGCGTGGTCTGGCAGGCCGAAGCCTGGCCTATTCGAACTCGCGCAGGGTCAATGCGCGCTGGATTTCGCGGCGCACCAGACGGCGCACATTGCGGGTAATGCGTTCACCCACCGTGCCCTGAAGCTCTTCACGGACAAGTTTCTGCACCATCTCGCGCAGCACGTCTTCGTCGATCACCGCCTCGTCGAATGTTTCGTCGAACAGGGCCTCGGCATCCTCTGCTCCAAGCTCAGCTCCAGGCGCGTTCTCCACCGGACCGTTTTCGATCAGGGTGTCCTCGAACGTGGTATCCTCAATCGGGTCGGCCACAGGGTCGTCGGCCACAGGATCGTCGGCAACCGGATCGGTTTCTGCCGGCCTCTCGGGTGCGGGGGAGAGCGAAATGACCTCGGCCTCGTCGACCGGCGGCTCGTCGACCTCGACGAACCCGGCTTCCTCGACTTCGTCTTCTTCCCGTCCGTCTTCTTCCCGCGCGCTCCAGGCGGCGTGTACGAAAACGACGGTCTGCGGCTCCTCTGGCTCCACTTCGCTGCCATCGGGTTCCCAGTCGCCGGGGGCGTCGCCGATCGCCGCTTCCAGCTCGGCAATACGGCTTTCGAGGCTTGTGTCGGCTTCGGCTTCCATCGGATCGGCTTCGGAACGCCCGGCGGGATCTTCGGCCCCGGACCAGGACGGCGCAGACGGCGCGGCCTCTTCGACCTCGGGATCCTCGGCTTCCTCCGGATCCTCCGGATCCTCCGGGGTGACGAGATCGCACACCGGATCGGACAGCAACACGGGGTTCGCACCGGTCTGAAGATCGGTCGAAGGGCCAGTATCGTTGTCGGTATCGGTGTCTGTATCGGTGGCAGACCCGGCAACCTCATGCACGCGGAATGCAGGGGTCAGGACCAGTCGTTCAACGGTCGGTCCCTCGTCACGCGGTTCCGCCCGCGGCTCGGGTGCAGGCGGCTCGGGTGCAGGCGCGGCGGCCTGCGGATCCGGCATCGCACTTTCGGATACCAACCGGCGGATCGAGGACAGGACATCCTCAATCTCGGCATTGGTCACGGCTTCGGACATGCCCTGCCCCTGTTTCTTGTTACGTTACGCCTCGGTGTCAGTTTAGCGGGCGGTGGAGATTCGAACAACAGATGGCACGAATTTTTGCTATTTCAGTCACTTGACCGCCGAGAGGGCAAAGGAAAGGCCCGGAGCGGGTCCGGGCCTTGACGCGTAGGCCAAGGATTTTACTGCTTGCCCAAAGCCTTCAACACCGCATCCAGCTTTTCGCCCTGCGGGCTGACCTGGCGCACCGGCGCGGTCGAAACAGTGTTGAAATAGGCCTCGGGGTCGTAGGTCACGACACCCAGGCGCAGATGGTCGGCGGTCAGCAGGCCCATGGAGTTGAGCAGTTGGTAGACCGCAAGGTACTGGTCCACCCCGGCATTGATGCGGGCGTCTTCGGCATCCAGCAGTTCCTGTTCGGCATTCAGCACATCCAGCGTGGTGCGCGCGCCCAGGCTTGCTTCTTCCCGCGCGCCGCGCAGGGCCACGCGGCTGGCGCGGATTTGGCGGTCGGTGGCTTCGATCTGGGCGGTGGCAATGGCCAGCTGCGCCCAGGCATTGCCGACAGTCTGGTCCACGGTCTGGCGCACCACATGCAGGTTGGCGCGCTGCGACTCGGCCTGGGCCAGCGCCTGGCGATAGAGCGCCGAGAGCTTGCCGCCCTGGTAGATCGGACCGCTGACGGACACCGACGCGCCTCTGCTCAGGAAGTCCTCGCGCGATCCGATCGGCGAGGCAGAACCGATCACGCCGGTCAGGTTGGCCGAGGCCGTGACCGAAGGTTTCATCGAGGCCAGCGCCAGTTGCACACCAAGCTCCGCGATCGTCACCTGACGTTGGGCGCGCAGCATGTCGGGATGGGTGCGCCGGGCAATCGCCTTGGCCTCTTCCAGCGTCGAGGCTGTTTTCGGCGCACGGGGCGGGGTCGCCAGGTTGCCCGGATAACGGCCGGTTGCCGCCTTGTAGGCTTCGCGCGCGATTGCCATCTGGCCCCGGGCGGCCCCTTCGGCGGCCCGGGCGGCGGCCAGGCGTGCCTGGGCTTGGGCCACATCGGTCTGGGTCACTTCGCCCACGTCGAACCGGTCATTGGCGGCGCGCAGCTCCTGTGTCAGCAGGCGCACGTTGTTCGATTGCAGCGCGATCGATTCTGCCGCCTTGCGCACGTCCATGAAGGCCGCGATTGCCTGCAACAGGATTTGCTGTTCGACCATTGTCAGCGCATCGCGGGTGGCCAGCACGGTCTCTTTGGCAATGTCGATGCGCAGCTTGCTGGCGCCGAAATCATAGAGCAGCAGCGAGGAGGACAGGGTAATCGAGCCGGACAGGGTGTCATCGGAGGCAACGACGTTGGTCGGGTCGGAATAGGTCGCCGTCGCGATGTATTTCAGCGTCGGGCGCAGGCCCGCGACGGCCACCGCCACATCCTCGTCCGCGGCGCGCAGCAGCGCGCGGTTCTGCTCCAGAAGCCCCGAATGCTTGTAGGCCGACACCATCGCGTCGGTCAGCGTTTCCGCCAGCGCGCTCATAGGCATCAGAACAAGGGCGGCCGTGGCAGCGCCTTTCACGAAGTTGCGTTTCAGCCCTGCCAGCATTTCAGCTATCCCTCTGGTTGTTATATGCGATTTTCCCTATATAGGGATGCCTGTTTACAAAGCAAAGGCCTCATGGGCTTCAAATCCGGGCAGAACCGGGGCGCCCGCGTTGAACGAGAAACGCCAGGCGATCTCACCGTTGATCTTGTAACCGATACGCACGATGCCCAGCATTCCGTCGGCAAAAATTGCCGCGATGCGCCCGCCGTCCTTCAGCTGGTCCAGCAGCGCCTCGGGTATGATCTCGACCGCGCCGCCGAGAAGCACCACGTCATAGGGACCGTTCTTGGCGTTGCCCTCGGTCAGGGCGCCGGCCATCACGGCCACGTTGTCGATCCCGTTTTCGGCCAGGGCGGCTTCGGCTTCCGCGGCCATCGCCTCGTTTTCCTCAACCGCGACGACGAAATCGGCGATGCGCGCCAGCACCGCGGCACCGTAGCCCAGGCCGCAGCCGACGTTCAGCACCAGTTCGTCATTCTGCACATCCAGCGCATCGAGCATCTTGGCCAGCGTGCGCGGCTCCATCTCGACGCGGCCGGCGCCCAGATCGACATTGCGCCCGGCATAAGCGACATCGCGCTTGTCATCCGGCACGAAGGCCTCGCGCGGGACCGACAGCATGGCGTCGATGATCGGGTATTTGGTCACATCCGAGGGACGCACCTGCGTGTCCACCATCATGGTACGGCGGGCGGCGAAATCAGTCATGGTCGATCCATCCGTGGCTATAGCGAGCCCGTCTTGCCACAGATCGAGAGGAGCGGCAATATCCGCCCCCCGCCCTGCGGCAAGATTGCCACTAATAATCCCGGCAAACCCGGCGCCGATCAGGGCTTGCACCCGCCCCGCCCATGGGCTAAACCGCCTGCACCCTTCGGCGGCGAGTTGGCGGAGTGGTGACGCAGCGGATTGCAAATCCGTGTACACCGGTTCGATTCCGGTACTCGCCTCCAATATATTGTATCTTTCCCCAAAAATCAGCGCATCGACCACAACATGCAGTCGAACTGCATCTGTACACAAATCGTACACAGTCCGCACGCAGTTTTCCGCTACAAATTCAGTCCGCTTTTGCGATGCACGCGGACGGGCTGCTTGAAGACGACACACTTTTGACGGCTCTTGGTGTTGGACGCGACGGCTATCCGTGCTGCCCCTTGTCGCGCGACACGTCGGCCGAGGGCCCGAAGTCCTAGAATGACCGTTTCAGACTTATCGAAAGGAAGTCGTCGTTCTGGATGGCCAGGATCGGGTCCGACCCGGTCGCGCCGTCGAAGAAACGTCCTTCGAGCGACAGAAGCCAGTCGTCGCCCAGCCGCCGTTGGCCTTCGATCAGGAACACGCGCGCGTCGGTGTCCCGGTCCAGGAGGGCGCCGGCGAGGAGGTTGGTGTCGCTGATATCATTCAGCGCAAGCCGCGCGCCGAGAAACAGGTCGTCGTCATAGAGAGTGGCCGGCGCCAGGGTCGGGTCGCGGCCATCGTGGCTGTATTCGGCAATCAGCCCGAGGTCGGCACCAGTTCCGGCAAAGCCGGGGGTCGTCCATTCGAACCCGCCCGTGGCGGCCCAGAAACCGGGCCCATGCCCGTTGCGCCGGATCGCCTCCAGTTTCCAGAGCCAGTCGCCGGTGGTGAGTTGCAGGTCAAGACCGGCCTGGCTGATCTGGTCGTAGTGCGGAACCAGGGTGGGGCCGGTGGCGATCATCCGAGGTTCGCGGCTGGTTCCGTTGAAGTAGGACAGACCGACATCGACGCTCCCGACCGAGTGCGACCAGCGCAGCGCATAGTCGACGTGGGATCGCGCGTCCGGGGAATCGTAGGTTGCGGGGCCGATCGGCAGCGGACCTGCGAGCCGGTCGCCGAAATCCAGAAACTCGCGCTCGCGGAACCATGGGAGCACATAGACACTCAAGGCGCCGAAGTCGCCGTAGAATGACAGGCTGACCATGGGCTGGCCCAGCTTGTCTTCGCCGTCGATGTCCTCAAGCGCGTCGTCCTGGTTGATGATATTGACCAGGTGGCGGCTTTCGGTGACACCCCAGAACACCTTGTCGATGCCGACCGTCAGGCTCCACCCGTCGCGCTGGTGCAGCCAGAAGGCCTCGCGCAGGTCGACATGATCGCGGCCGTCGCCGCCAAAGCGCAGGAACGGCGAGACGACGATCCGATTGTTGCCGTTTTCCAGGTCGTGGGAAATCCGGGCTTCGAAGCTGGTGGAGAACTGAAGAGGTTCGTCGGACTGCCCGGCGAAAGCGGGGCTTTGAGGGAAATAGCGCAATTCGCCTGCGATCGAACCGCTCAGGGATGTCTGCGCCCCCGCCTGTCCCGCCACGAACGCCGCGATCAAGGCGAACCATGTTCCTCTTGTCATTGGATGTTCCTCAGGTTGCCCTGGCTGAAATAGGCATCCGACAGGCCGCGTCCGAAAGCGTAGTTTCCATAGCGCAGGATCGTCGTCCTGCCGGTCTTGTTGTTCTGCATGGTCAATGTCTGTGGCCGCCAGTACCGACCGGCGTAGCGCTTGTATCCCGAAAAGGTCAGCACCTTGAGGGCCCTGCCGGAGCGGTCGACATAGTCGATCCGCTGCGGTCGGTATTCGGCGGTATCGAACCATGTTACCAGTTTGCTGTAGCCGGAGTTGCGGTAGGTGGGGAACCGTTCCACGACGAAACAGGTCAGCCGCCCGCAGGGTTTGTCACCGACATAATTGTAGGTGAACTTGCCGATTTCCGGGGCCGAGATGTCCTCGTAGGCGAATTCGCTGCCGAAGAACGCGCCGGTCTTGTTGGAGGACGAGATGCGTTTGACCCGTTTCAGGGACGGCAGGTAGAGCCAGAGGTTGTCGTCATTTCCGACAACGGCGTGGCTGAGGAACAGCGTGCCGGCCATGTCGGGCGGTGAATCAAAGATGGTCAGGGTCTTGTCCCCGGCGTTGCCGGGTTTTTCCAGCATCGACAGGCGCAGCATCCGTTCGCGGGTCTGGCCGCGACGATCCTGCAGGATCATGGTGACGTCCACGGTGCTGTCGCGCCAGCCGGTATCGCGGCGTTCGGATTCCTGAGCTATGGCAAGGCCGCGCGCCGCGCCGTCGGAGCCGGCGAAAACCGACACCGGCACCACCAGAAGGCTGGCCAGGAGAAGCGGGAGAAAGGGTTTCATTTCGGCCTCCTTTCAAGAGGGATGACAGTGCCCGATTCATGCCCGGTGTATTTATCGGGCTTTGCGAGGAACCGTTCGCGACAGCGGTCCGAACAGAAGTGGAAGCGCGTCCCGCCATGATCGGCGAAAATGGTCGATGTCCAGGCGTCGAGCGCCATGTTGCAGACAGGGTCGCGCACCCAGTCGCGCACCTCTGCCTTGCGATCGCGCAGCGTGCCGTCTTCGAGCCAGAGCACACGGTCGGCCACTTCCTCGACCCGCTGGTCATGGGTGACGATCAGGACCGACTTGCCCTGATCGCGTGCCACATCATGGAGGATCATGACCACCTGCTGCCCGCTTTTGCTGTCCAGATTTCCGGTGGGTTCGTCGGCGATGATCAGCTTGGGTTCGTTGATGAGCGCGCGCGCAATCGCCACGCGCTGCTTTTCGCCACCCGACAGGGTGCGCGGCAGCGCGGACCGGCGCCCGGTCAGGCCGAGTTTCTCAAGCAGGGCGTCGGCCCGCGCCTCGGCAGCCCGCGTGCCACCCGGCGCGAGAGTCGCGGGAAACAGCACGTTGTCGCGAACGCTCAGCGCCTCGAGCAAGTTGAAAGACTGGAACACGAATCCGATTGACCGCGCCCGGAGACGCGACAACTCGGCGTCACTCAGGGCGGACAGATCCGCGCCATCGATACGGACCTCGCCCGAGCTGGGCCGCAGCAATGCGCCCAGGATCGAGACCAGCGTCGTCTTCCCGGATCCGGACGGTCCGGTGATCGTCACCAGTTCGCCCGGCTGAAGCTCCACCGACACACCGTCGACGGCGCGCACCAACGTGTGCCCTTCGCCGAAGGTCTTGACGATGTCCCGGGCGCTCAGGATCGGTGTTGTCATGGCTGCTTCCTCATTGCTGAAACGCGGTTACGGGATCGACCGACAGCACCCGGCGGACGGGGATGACGGAGGCGACCAGCGAGACGACCAAGGCGGTCGATCCGGTTCGGATCAGCGCCTCGCCGGTCATGGCCAGGCTGACCTTGGGCATCAGCCACTGCGTGAGCGGTATGGCCAAGAGCATCAGGGCGACCGCCAGCAGGAAGGCCAGGGCGCCAATGGCCAGTGCCTGCAGCATCGTGGAGCCGTAGATCGCGGAGTTGCGGACCCCGAGCGCCTTCATGACCGCCAGTTCGCGTTCGCGCTCGGAGATGTGGGAATGGACGATGAAACCGGTCAGCAGCATCGCCAGCGCCCCGCCGATGAGGGTCATCATCCAGACGATTTCCAAACCCATCTGCACGGCGATCGAATAGTCACGTGCCGCGAATTCCGCACGTGTCAAGGCGTTGACCTTCTCGACCTCGCCCATGATCCGGTTCGCCAGGATGGCCGGGTCCACCCCCGGCGCGGCATCGACCAGCATGTAGCTGACGGTGCCGATCGACGACATCGTATCGGCAAGATCGTCGATGGTGACAAAGGTGATGGAATTTGCCATCGAGAACGTGTCGCCCGAGAAACCGGCCACGGCGAAATCGCGACCGGCGATCCGGACCGTGTCGCCAATCGACAGACCCGCGTCCGAGGCAAAGATGTCCGGCACGATGGCCGTGCCTGCCCCGGGCAGTTGCGCGCCCCCCGCGTGCCGCCACGGGCCCGCGCGTCCGTCGCCCGGTTCCAGACCCACGACGAAGGAGAACCAGTTGCGCCCGCCCGCCTCGATCGCCGAGTTCAGATACAGGATCGGCGTGACCTTTTCGACGCCATCCACATCCGCCACGGCGTCAATCTTCCAGTCGGAAACGAATGACGTCGCCATGTGCATGTTGCCGACGCCTTTCTGCATGACCCAGACATCGCCTTCGGTGCGTTCGATCAGGGCAACGATCTGGTCGGATTCCCCGGCAAAGACGCCTTCGAAGAACAGGACCAGCGCGAAGGCGCCAGCCACCGCGGCGACGCTGGCAAGAAGCTGTTGCGGGGCGGAAATCAGTTCGCGAAAGGTCCAGTTCAACATCGCTTCACTCCCTGAATGCCGTAGCCGGGTCGAGCCGCATCAGCATGCGAAGCGGCGCCAGAGCTCCGAGAACAGCGAGTGCCACCGCGACGAAAGCCGTTTGCAAAAGCGCCCGCGGCTCCAGCACTTCCAGCAGGTAAACCGGAGCGACCCGTTCGATCAGCGCGGCGAGGCCGACGGCCATGAGGATCCCCAGGGGGATCGCAGCGACGGCTGTCACCACGGCTTCCGCAACCACGCCGGTTGCGATGTGCCGCGCCGTGAAGCCAAGCGCGCGCATCACCCCAAGCGACCTGCGACGGCTTCGCACGGCCGCAAAGGTGAACATTCCGATCGCCATGGCGCCGATCCCGTAGCTGAGACCCAAAAGCAGGTTCAGGACCGGCCCCAACAGTTCGCGGCCCATTTCTTCGTCGTTCAGGGCCAGGTCGCGCGGCAGCATCGCCTGCGCGTCGGCGACTTCACCGGTAATGCGCGCGGCAAGGTCCGCGGGATCGGTCCCCGGTGCGGCGTCAACGGAAAGAAAGCTCAGCAGAGGGAATGCGGCAATGTCCGAGGCCACGTCGGATTCGAAATAGAAATCGATCAGCGTATCGAAATTCATGAAGGCGAATGGCGTGAACAGCGCCGATTCACCGCGCGTGATGCCGGAAATCGAAAACTCGAAGTCGGACAGCGTCAGCGTGTCGCCGGTGCTCAAGCCGAACTTTTCGGCCAATGCATGGTCGACTGCGATGCTGCCATCTTCGGCCGGCGGCTTGCCGGCGGCCATTGCAAAGGGACCGCCCGCATCGTCATAGACCATGACGATGATGGGCGAGCGCCGTTCCCCGGCCTCGTAAATCAGGCCGATCGCGGCCAGGGGATGTGTCCCGGCAACGCCCGGGATGGCCTCGACGGCGGCACGGGCCTGCTGGGGCAGGATCGAACGCGTTGCGAGGAAGTTCGTGACGCCCGACTGGGCCACCATGACATCGCCACCGCGGCGCAGCACCGTTTGCCGCAACTGTGTATATGAGCCGGCCAGAAACCCCTCCAACACCAGGATTTCGGCCAGCACCGCGGCAACGGACAGGATGATCAGAACCATGCGGCCAGGGCGCAGGATGCTGTTTTTCCAGGCTAGATTGAGCATGGCCGAGACCTTCATGTGAATGACGCCTTGGAACCGTATCCGGAGCTTGCCTGCCTGCTCTGCAAAAGTCGAAACAAATTGATCATTCCGTGCCCCCCGAAGCCAAAGACCCGGGGCCGTGGCCCGGTGATCGCCCCGATCCTCGCACCACCGCCATGGACCTCACGCGCAGCGGACAGGAAGACCGATGCTGACAATGCTGCCAGCACCGTTGAGCAGATCGGACATGACGCATCTCGCGGACGCACTGAATGCACTTTCCCTTACCAACAAACCGAGCCTCGTCCGACACCCCTGCTCGATCATTGATTTCGATCAAAGTTCAAACAAACGTGAGGCGATGCCTCTGAAGGATCCGGGTCACGGGGCAATGCCGTTTCGAAACGGGCCCCCTGCTCCCATTCCCGTGCAAAACTGAGGGTCAGCTCTTGGTCAGCAATTGGTAGCCGGGAATGGTGATCGACCGAACCGTCGTGATCGGGTCCGCCCCGACCCATGTGGTGCGGTCGATGACCAGCAATGCGTCGCCGGGTTCAGCGGCCAGCATCCTGGCCGTTTGCGCGTCGGCAGCGATGGCATAGATGCGCAGGTCGAACCGGGTATAGGGTTTGTTGCGCACCAACCATTCATTGGCGCTTTCCCGTGAAAGATCCACATCGAGGATTTCCGGTGCGGTTTCGATACTGACCCAGCGATCTTCGAGGATATGCGGTTTGTGGTCCGCAAGATGCAGCGCCTGAACACGCAGCATGGACTTGGCTTCGACCTGTTCAAGCTTCGCGGCGATCTCCCGGGGAACGGGCAGCACCTGCCGGTCAATCAGCTGATATCCGTAGACGCTGCCGGTTTCCTCCACTTCAAGCCGGGTGATGGGAATGTCGAGTGTCGCCCGCGTCACCGGGTCGGCCCTGACATGCGTGCCCCCCTTGCGCTTGCGTTCAATCAGGCCCGAGTCAGACAAATCCTGCATGGCCCGTTGCACGGTCGAACGGGCGCACCCGAACTCTTGCGCGATATCGGCATCGCGAGGCAGCTTGTCACCCGGCGCATAGGCGCGCTGGAGAATTTGATCGCGGATCCGATCCCTGACATCTTTCCAAGACAGCCGGTCTGCGCTCATATCACCTGCTCCAGCTCTCCCATCGCCTTGACGAACTCCATTGTTATCCGGTCCCGCGCGACGTGGCGACCGCCTTTTACGACGTGGCGCCCCGCGCTCCAGATATCCGTGATGCAATCGTGGCCATGCCCGCCGAAGATCAGCGTATCCAGCGCCATGTCCCCACGGCGCCCGACGCCCCATTCATTGTCCAGATCAAGCCCGACCATGTCCGCCAGCATCCCGGGAGCAAGCACACCGCATTCCCGTCCTCCGGCCTGCGCCCCCCCCGCATTTGCCGCGTCAAACAGCACACGGCCTGTCGAATGGTCCCGGTTTGCCAGTGCGGCCCGGCTGCGGTCCCGCAGGCGTTGCGAGTACTCCAGCGTCCTGAGTTCGTCGAACAGGGCAATATGCACGTTTGAATCCGATCCGAACCCGATGCGCCCCCCGTCCGCCAGATATTGGGTGCCGTTGAAAATCCCGTCGCCGAGGCTGGATTCCGTGATCGGACACAGACCCGCCACCGCGCCTGTCTTTGCCAGACCACGGGTTTCCGCTTCGGTCATCTGGGTCGCGTGGATCAGGCACCACCGCGCATCGACATCCTGATTGGCGAGCAGCCATTCGGTGGGGCGGGCCCCCATGTGGCCAATGACCTCGTCAACCTCGGCAACCTGTTCCGCGAGATGCATGTGAATTGGGCCATTGCCACCCAAGGCGATCGACCGGGCGAGCCCCTCGGCGTCAACCGCCCGCAGGGAATGGGGGGCCACACCGATATCAAAATCGGCAGGCCCGGAGGCGACTGTACGCGCCGCAGCTTCATGCAGGCGCTGAAACCGATCCGGGTCGTTGCCGAACCGCCGCTGCCCGCCATTCAGCGGTCGCGCATCACAGCCGCCGTACTGGTACAGAACCGGCAGCAGGGTCAGGCCAATGCCCACATCCTTTGCGGCCTCTACGATCCGCCCGGACATTTCGCCGAGGTTTGTGTAGGGGTTCCCTTCGCGATCATGATGAAGGTAATGAAACTCGGCAACGCTGGCATATCCGGCTTCCAGCATCTCAAGGAACACCTGGGCGGCGATCGCCTGGACCTGATCCGGGGTGAGCTGATCCAGAAATCTGTACATCAGGCGCCGCCAGCTCCAGAAACTGTCGCTTCCATCCGGGCCCCGCGCTTCGGTCAGACCCGACATGGCGCGCTGAAAGGCATGGCTGTGCAGGTTAAGAGGGGCTGGCAGAACCAATGAAACCCTCTCATCGGCAGGGCCTGCCGCCTCTTTGATGTAAGAGATTCGGCCCTTCTCGACACCGATCTCGACATTGTCCTGCCAACCGGCCTCGGTAAGAGCCTGTTTCGCGGCTATTTTTTGCATCACAGGAGTCCATTGACTTATTATGTAGCATCATATTAGCTTTATGTAGCTACATATTCAAGGACAAACGATGCCCCCGCCCTTCCGCCTTTCCGACATCTCCGTGGCGACCATGGCCGCCGACGCGACGGAGTATGGATTGATCCATGACGCCTGCATTGTGATCGAAGGTGACAGGATTTCATGGGCCGGGAGGGCGTCGGATTGCCCGTCCCGGTTTGCCGGATTGCCTGCGCGGTCTTTGGAAGGCCGGCTGGTCACACCCTCCCTGATCGACTGTCACACACATATCGTGCACGGTGGCAACCGCGCGCGGGAATTCGAGATGCGCCTGAAAGGGGCCTCTTATGAAGAGATCGCGCGGGCGGGCGGAGGGATCGTCTCGACCGTGACCAAAACGCGGGAAGCCTCGCAAGAGGTGTTGCTGAATTCCGCGGTGAAACTGGCCGATAGCCTGATCGCGGAAGGCACAACCACCATCGAGGTCAAGTCGGGCTACGGTCTGGACCGGGACACCGAGTTGAAGATGCTGCGCACCGCGCGCCGGATCACCGATGTGCGGCCGGTGCGGATCGTGACCACCTTCCTTGGCGCACACGCGGTGCCTGCGGAATATGCCGGGCGCGATGACGCCTATATCGACGAGGTCTGTATCCCCACGCTGCGCGCCGCCCACGCGGAGGGGCTGGTCGATGCGGTAGACGGGTTCTGTGAGGGAATCGCGTTTCAGCCCGACCAGATCGCGCGGGTATTCGATGTGGCCAGAGACCTGGGCCTGCCGGTCAAGCTGCACGCAGAGCAGCTGTCAAACCTTGGCGGGGCGAAACTCGCCGCCAGCTACGGGGCCTTGTCGGCCGACCACATAGAATACCTGGACGACGAGGGCGTAACGGCAATGGCAAAGGCCGGCACCACCGCCGTTATCCTGCCCGGCGCTTTCTATACCCTGCGCGAAACCCGGAAGCCGCCGATCCCTGCCCTGCGTCGGCAGGGTGTACCGATCGCGTTGGCCACGGATGCCAATCCGGGCTCCTCTCCGCTGACCTCGCTTCTTCTGACCATGAACATGGGCTGCACGCTGTTTCAGATGACGCCGGAAGAGGCGCTGGCCGGCGTGACCCGCAACGCCGCCCGCGCCCTCGGCCTGACCGATTGCGGCACGATCGAGGTGGACAAACGCGCGGACCTCGCGGTCTGGGATGTCGAACATCCAGCCGAACTGGCCTATCGCATCGGTTTCAACCCCCTTCACAAGCGCATTTTCGGAGGTCGCACATGAGCGTCCTGACTCTCACTCCCGGCGCCGTCACGCTTGGACAATTGGCAGACATCTATTGGACCCAGACCCCGGTAAAGCTCGATCCCGCCTGCAAGACTGCGGTGGACGAGGCCGCAAGCCGGATTGCCACAGCCGCAGCCGGAAAGACCGCCGTCTATGGCGTCAACACCGGGTTCGGGAAACTCGCCAGTCTGAAGATCGCCCCCGAAGATACCGCAACGCTTCAGCGCAACCTGATCCTGTCGCATTGCTGTGGTGTGGGCGAACCGATTGCACGGCGGATGGCCCGGCTGGTGATGTCCCTGAAATTGCTGAGCTTCGGGCGGGGTGCCAGCGGGGTGCGCTGGGACTTCGTGGACCTGCTGCAAGAGATGCTGGCACGAGGTGTCACCCCGGTCATTCCGGCGCAAGGCTCGGTTGGTGCATCCGGGGATCTGGCCCCTCTGGCCCATATGACGGCCGTAGTCATCGGCGAAGGAGAAGCAGAATATGACGGCGCGGTACTTCCCGGCGCGGACGCGCTGGCGAAGGCCGGGCTTGCCCCGCTCCGGCTTGGCCCGAAGGAAGGCCTGGCCTTCATCAACGGCACCCAGTTCTCGACCGCCTTCGCCCTGGCCGGCCTCTTCGAAGCCTGGCATGCGGCGCGGAACGCACTGGTGATCTCGGCCCTGTCGACGGACGCTGTCATGGGCTCGACCGCACCGTTACAGCCGGAAATCCACACGCTTCGCGGCCAGCCCGGCCAGATTGAGGCCGCAGCGGCAATGCGCGCCATTCTGGCAGGCAGTGAAATCCGCGAGAGCCACCGCGACGGCGACACCCGTGTGCAGGATCCCTATTGCATCCGCTGCCAGCCACAGGTGACGGGCGCAGCGATGGACGTGTTGCGCCAGGCCGCGGCAACGCTCGAGATCGAGGCCAATGCCGCCACCGACAACCCGCTGGTGCTGTCCGAGGCAGGGCTGATCGTTTCGGGCGGCAATTTCCATGCCGAACCCGTGGGTTTCGCTGCGGACATGATCGCGCTGGCGATCTCGGAAATCGGCGCCATTGCACAGCGCCGCATAGCCCTGATGGTGGACCCGACCCTGAGCCATGACCTGCCGCTGTTCCTGACGCCCGATCCGGGGCTCAACTCCGGGCTGATGATCGCCGAAGTCACCACGGCTGCGCTGATGAGCGAAAACAAGCATCTGGCCAACCCCTGCGTGACGGATTCGACACCGACATCGGCCAATCAGGAGGATCACGTTTCGATGGCCGCCCATGGCGCCCGGCGCCTGATGCAGATGACCCGCAACCTCAGCCGCATTCTGGGCGTCGAACTGCTCTGCGCGGCGCAGGGGGTGGAGTTCCGCGCGCCGCTTGCGACCAGCCAGCCACTGCGGGCGGTGCTGGCACGGCTGCGGCGCGATGTCGAAACGCTTGGACCGGATCGCTATATGGCGCCCGACCTTGAAGCCGCTGCCGGATTGGTGGCCAGCGGCGCGCTGACCACCGCCTGCGACACCCCCCTGCCGGAGCTGAAACCATGAATGTCTGCGAGGTGGTTCGTGGCGATGGCCCGATCGTTCTGGGCCAGCCGCACGGGGGGACTTTCGTACCCGATGACGTCCGCGTTCGTCTGAATGCGAACGGGCGGAAACTTGCAGATACCGACTGGCATATCACCCGGCTTTATGACGGGTTGCTCGACGGGGCGACGGTGGTGAAATCCAACATCCACCGATATGTGATTGACGCGAACCGGGATCCTGAGGGGGTCTCGCTCTACCCCGGGCAGAACACCACCACGCTTGTGCCCCTGACCGATTTTGACGGGCAGGAGATCTGGACCGCAGGCCTGGAGCCCACGGCGGAGGAGGTCGAAGCCCGCCGCCGCGCCTATCACGCCCCCTACCATGCAGCGCTGCGCGCGGAACTTGAGCGGGTGCGGGACAAACATGGTGTCGCGATCCTGTTCGACTGCCATTCCATCCGCTCGCACATCCCGTTCCTGTTCGACGGCACACTGCCGGACTTCAACATCGGCACCAATCTGGGCGCGAGCTGCGCGGCCGAGGTCGAAGTGGCCGCCGTCGCTGTCTGCACACATGCCGACGGCTTTGCTTCGGTGACGAATGGCCGGTTCAGGGGCGGCTGGACCACGCGCCACTACGGGCGGCCCGAGACGGGCATCCATGCGATCCAGATGGAGCTTTCCCAGTCCACCTACATGCAGGAAGCGCCCCCCTGGAGCTATCTCGAAGAGCGTGCCGCGCGCCTGCGCCCGCACCTCAAGACCATTCTTCAATACCTGAACCGCCTCGCGCTTTCCGATGCGCTGGTCCGATAAGGAGCCCCGATGTGACTGATCCCCGCAAGAACACCCGTGACGTTTATCCCCCCACCGGCCCGGAATTGAACGCCAAGAGCTGGATGACCGAGGCGCCGCTTCGGATGATGATGAACAACCTGCATCCGGATGTGGCCGAGAACCCGCACGAGCTGGTGGTCTATGGCGGCATAGGACGGGCGGCGCGCACCTGGAAGGACTTCGACCTGATCGCCGACACGCTGAAGACGCTGGAAGAGGACGAGACCCTGGTGGTGCAATCCGGCAAGCCGGTTGCCGTTGTAAAGACCCATTCCGACGCGCCGCGCGTTCTGATCGCGAACTCCAACCTCGTGCCGCATTGGGCCAATTGGGACCATTTCAACGAGCTCGATCGGAAGGGCCTGATGATGTATGGTCAGATGACCGCCGGGTCCTGGATCTACATCGGCTCGCAGGGCATCGTGCAGGGAACCTATGAGACCTTCGCCGAAGCCGGTCGTCAGCACTATGACGGCGACCTGAAAGGGCGCTGGATCCTCACGGGCGGTCTTGGCGGCATGGGCGGCGCACAGCCGCTTGCCGCCGTCATGGCCGGGGCCTGCTGCCTGGCCGTGGAGTGTGACGAGAAATCCGCCGATTTCCGTCTGCGCACACGATATGTCGATGAAAAGACCCACTCGCTTGACGAAGCGCTGGAGATGATCGCGCGCTGGACCAGGGCGGGCGAGGCGAAATCCGTGGCGCTGATCGGCAATGCGGCAGACATCTTCCCGGAAATCTACCAGCGCGGCGTGCGCCCCGGTATCGTGACCGACCAGACCTCGGCGCATGACCCGGTCAACGGCTACCTGCCGCAGGGCTGGACCGTGGCCGAATGGCGCGCCAAGGCCGAAACGGCCCCGAAAGAGGTCGAAAGGGCGGCGCGCGCCTCCATGCGCGTTCAGGTCGAGGCGATGGTCGCCTTCCACGAGGCCGGCGTGCCCACCGTGGATTACGGCAACAACCTCCGTCCGATGGCATTGGAAGAGGGTCTGGAAAACGCCTTTGCCTTCCCCGGTTTCGTTCCCGCCTATATCCGCCCGCTCTTCTGCAGAGGGGTCGGCCCGTTCCGCTGGGTGGCCCTCTCGGGTGATCCCGAGGACATCTACAAGACCGACGCGGCGATGAAGAAGCTGTTCCCCGAGAACACGCATCTTCACAACTGGCTCGACATGGCGCGCGACCGGATCGCATTCCAGGGCCTGCCCGCGCGGATCTGCTGGATTGGCCTGGGCGATCGGCACCGGGCCGGCCTGATGTTCAACGAAATGGTGGCCTCAGGGGAGCTGAAGGCCCCGGTGGTGATCGGGCGCGACCATCTGGACAGCGGGTCCGTGGCAAGCCCCAACCGCGAGACCGAAGCGATGCGCGACGGATCGGACGCCGTGTCCGACTGGCCGCTTCTCAATGCGCTGGTCAACACCGCGAGCGGCGCCACCTGGGTCAGCCTGCACCACGGCGGCGGCGTCGGCATGGGCTTTTCGCAACACGCGGGCGTGGTGATCTGCGCCGATGGCACGCCCGAGGCGGCCAAACGGCTGGAACGCGTCCTGTGGAACGACCCGGCCAGCGGCGTCTGGCGCCATGCTGACGCCGGCTATGACATCGCGCTGGACTGCGCCCGGGAACACGGGCTGCGGCTGCCGGCAATCCTTGGCTAACTTATCTGAAAGGGAGAACAGATCAGTGGAAAGAAGACAGTTTTTGAAAACGGGGGCACTTGGTGCCACCGCCGCCGCGCTGGCCACCCCGGCCCTCGCACAAGGCAAACACCAGTGGAAAATGGTCACGGCATGGCCGAAGAACCTGCCCGGGCCCGGCGTTGCCGCACAAATGCTGGCCGACCGGATCACCACCCTGTCGGGCGGGCGGATCGAGGTGAAACTCTATGCCGCGGGCGAACTGGTTCCCGGCCGGGGCGTCTTTGACGCGGTCAGCGAGGGCACCGCCGAGCTTTACCACGCGGTTCCCGCCTATTGGGGCTCGAAATCCAAGGGCATCCTGCTGTTCGGCTCGCAGCCCTTTGGCCTGCGGGCGGATGAACAGTTCGGCTGGATGCAGCATGGCGGCGGGCAGGCTCTCTACGACGAGATGTATGGTCGCTTCGGTATCAAGCCGTTCCTTTGCGGCAACTCCGGCCCGCAATGGGGCGGTTGGTTCCGCAATGAGATCAACTCGGCCCAGGACCTGAAAGGCCTCAAGTTCCGCACCACCGGCCTGGCGTCGGAAATGGCCGCGAAACTGGGGATGGCGGCCGAAGCCATGAGCGGCCCGGCCATGTTCCAGGCGCTGCAAACCGGCGCGCTGGACGCCGGGGAGTTCATCGGCCCGTGGACCGACAGCGCCCTGGGTTACTACCAGGTGGCCAAGAACTACTACTGGCCCGGCGTCGGCGAACCCTCCTCGGCAGAGGAAGCCGGGGTCAATCAGGACAAGTTCAATGAACTGCCCGACGATCTGAAACAGGTTGTCCAACTGGCCTGCGAAAGCCTCTACAACCCGGTCTGGACCGAATACACCACCAAGCACGCGCTCGCGCTGAAAACGCTGGTGGAAGAGCATGGTGTCCAGGTCAGGATGTTCCCCGAGGATGTCATCACGGCAATGGGCAAGGCCGCCGCCGAAGTGATTGAAGATCTGCGTCAGGATGATGACGAGCTCGTGCGTCGCATCACCGAGAGCTTCGTCGCCTATCGCGATTCCATCGGCGGCTACATGACCTTTGCGGACAATGGCCAGATGAACGCCCGCGCCGGCGTATTGGGCTACTGAAAAAACTGGCAGCGCGGCCTTCGGGTCGCGCTGCCGGGCGTTGCGGCAGGGGAGGATAACCAGTGGCGGCAATAGCGCGTCTGTTCGACCTGATAAACCAAACGGTTGCCATGGCAGTGCGCTGGCTCGCTCTGGCAATGGTTCTTGTCCAGTTCTCGATCGTGGTCGGGAGGTACGTGTTTGGCGTCAATTCCATCGCCGTGCAGGAAACCGTTCTTTACATGCATGCGACGCTGTTCATGCTGGCGGCCGGTTATACGCTGCTGGTCGACAAACATGTGCGTGTCGACGTGTTCTATGCGCGGCTAAGCCAACTGGCCCGGCGCCGCATCGACATCTTCGGCCACCTCTGCCTGCTCATCCCGTCGATGGTTGCCCTGCTGTACTGGTCATGGCCGTCGGTTCGCAGCTCGTGGAGCATCCTCGAAGGCCCTCTTTCCGTGGGCGGGATCAAGGCGGTCTTCCTGTTGAAGTCCCTTATCCCGGCCTTCTGCATTCTGGTTCTGCTGCAATCCGTCGCCTTTCTGGTGCGGCTGCTGCGCGAGGAAACCCGATAATGAGCGAGAATCTGGACCTGATCATGTTCGCGGCTCTCATGGGGGCTATCCTCTTGGGGTTCCCGGTGTCGTTCAGCATCGCGGGTGTTGCGATCATCTTTGCCTATCTCGGCTGGGTGCTGGGGGTCATGGACATCACGCTGCTCGGCGCCATGAGCCAGCGCGTGTTCGGCCTGCTGAGCAACCAGGTGCTGATTGCCATCCCGCTCTTTGTCCTGATGGGGGCGGTGCTGGAAAAGAGCCAGATCGCGGAAAACCTTCTGGATACGATGGGGCGCCTGTTCGGCCAGCTCAAGGGGGGGCTCGGCATTTCGGTCGTGCTGGTCGGAGCACTTCTGGCAGCTTCGACGGGAATTGTCGGGGCCACGGTCGTCGCCATGGGCATGATCGCCCTGCCGACCATGTTGCGCTCGGGCTATGCCCCAAGGGTTGCCTCGGGCATCGTCTGTACGGCCGGAACATTGGGGCAGATCATTCCCCCTTCCACCCTGTTGATCATCCTCGCCGATGTCATGTCCAATGCCTATCAGCAGGCCCAGTACGAACAGGGGAAGTTCTCGGTCGAGGCGCTGTCCGTCGGGCAGTTCTTTTCCGCGGCCCTTCTGCCGGGTCTGATGCTGGTGGTGCTCTACCTGCTCTATATCGTGATCCGGGGTTTCCTGCGCCCACAGGACATGCCCTCTGCCCCCGCCCATCTGGCCAAGCCGGCATGGACCGAGGTGATCGCGGCCATCGTGCCGCCGATCCTGCTGATCTTTGCGGTCCTCGGCGCGATCCTTGGTGGTGTCGCCACGCCGACCGAAGCCGCATCGGTCGGCGCCGTCGGGGCCCTGCTGATGGCGGGTCTGCGGTCCGGCGGTTCGCAACGGCTGATCCTGTTGGGGGCCGGCTCGTTCATTCTGCTGGCAGTCCTTTCAGGCGTGGCCCCGGTGCGCCTGCAACGTGATGATCTGGGGCCCGGCGCACTCTCGCTTGGTTTTGTCTACGCCGCCCTTGCGGCCATTGGCGGGGTGGCAGTGCTGGTCTCGCTGTTTGCCAGCTGGCCAAAACGCATCCTGCATCAAGCGGTTGAGTCCACCGCCACCATGACGGCAATGATCTTCGCCACGATCCTCGCTGCCGGGATGTTCTCGCTGGTGTTCATCGGCCTGGGTGGCGAAGAGCGGGTGGCCCACATCCTGTCGCAGTTGCCCGGCGGCCCAATCGGAGCCTTGCTGTTCTGCATGCTCTTCATCTTTCTTCTGGGCTTCTTCCTCGATTTTGTTGAAATCTCGGTCATCGTGCTGCCACTTGTCACGCCGCAGCTGATCCTGATGGGATATGATCCGATCTGGCTGGGCATCCTGATTGCCATCAACCTGCAGACCAGCTTTCTCACCCCGCCCTTCGGTTTTTCGCTGTTCTACCTGCGTGGGGCCGCCCCGAAGGAGGTATCGACCGGCGCCATCTATGCTGGCGTTGTCCCATTCATTGCCCTGCAGGCCGTTGGTGTCCTTCTGGTCTGGATGATCCCGGACTTGGCGACGTGGTTGCCCTCGGTGCTGTTCTGAACCGGATCACCTTCGGTGGCAGGGCGATTGGCCTTGCCGTCAGTCCATAAAGAACCCTTCGACAAACTCCACGAAATCCCGGCCGCCCGCTCTAAGCACCCCCGTGGCTGAGCCCCTCCCCACCTTTCTCCCCGGAAACTCTCAACACCCCCGGGCTCAGGTTCCGGGGAACACCGAGACAGAAACCGGGGCACTTTCACACGGGACTATGGGAGACGATCCCTGTATCTCTTCGCGCTGAACTTTCAGAGAATGGTTGGCTGGGGTGGTAGGATTCGAACCTACGGTACACTGTACCAAAAACAGTTGCCTTACCACTTGGCTACACCCCAACGGTGGAGGCTTATCTAGTCAAAGCCGCGCGGGGGTGCAAGAGCAAAAAACACAAATCCGCGCGGTTTTCTTGGCTCTTTTGTGCAGGGCTCGCCTGTCGTTTCAGCCCTCGTCCCTACGCCTCTTTTGCCAGCGCATCGAACGCGGCCAATCGGGCGATCAGCGCGGGCATATCGTCCAGCACAATCATGTTGGGTCCGTCCGAGGGCGCCCTGTCCGGGTCGGGGTGGGTCTCGAGGAACACGCCCGCTACGCCGACGGCCACCGCCGCCCGCGCCAGGATCGGAGCAAACTCGCGCTGCCCGCCCGAGGTGCCTCCCCGCCCACCCGGCATCTGCACCGCGTGAGTGGCATCCATGATCACAGGGTATCCGGCTGCCGCCATCTGCGGCAGGGCGCGCATGTCGGCGACCAGGGTGTTGTAGCCGAAACTGGTGCCGCGTTCGGTCAGGAGGATGCGGGAATTGCCGGTGGAGGCCACCTTGGCCGTCACGTGTTCCATGTCCCAAGGGGCCAGGAACTGGCCTTTCTTGATGTTCACCGCTCTGCCCGTCTGCCCGGCGGCCAGCAAGAGGTCGGTCTGGCGGCACAGAAAGGCCGGGATCTGCAGTACATCCGCGACCTCGGCCACCGGGGCGCATTGCTCGGGCGCGTGCACATCGGTCAGTACCGGCACGCCCAGGCGGGATTTCACACCCGTCAGCATCTCCAGCCCGTCGTCGATCCCCGGCCCCCGTCGGCCGGTCACGGCGGTCCGGTTGGCCTTGTCGAAACTTGCCTTGAAGACGTAGCCCAGCCCGGCCTCCGCACAGGCCTGCGCCATGACCTCGGCAATCCCCAGCGCGTGCTCCAGGCTTTCGAGCTGGCAGGGGCCGGCGATCACGGTCAGGGGCAGGTCGTTGCCGATCCTTACCCCGGCCACGTCGAGGCGTTTCATCATGCGGAAACCTGTTCGCGCAGGATCGACGCGGTCAGCGAGGCCATCAGGTAGATTCCGGCAAAGACCAGGAAGGACAGGATCGTGTTTTCGAAGGCGCGCGGGTAGGTCGCGCGATCCGGCGCGGTGGGGTTCACGTTGGTCTCAAGATACCGGGTCTGCTTGTTGGCCTCGACCCGGGCCACTTCGAGCTGCTGCAGCGACTGCTGCATCAGCGCGGCGCGGGTCAGGACAAGGGTCTCGGCCTCGGCCAGCTGTCCCTGGATCCGGGCAAGTTCATCGACCTTGCGGCGCAGCTCCACGATCTGGGCGGACAGGATGCGGATTTCATCCTGCACGGCAGACAGCTGCGCCTGGTTCGGGCGGGCGTTGTTCTTCAACCGTTGTTCCTTCAACTGCTGCTCCAGCAGCTGCGTTTCCAGGTTGGAAATCTGCCCCATGAGCAGGCTGCCTTCACCTGTCGGGTCCAGCACCTGACGTTCGATTTGCAGGCGCTCCTTTTCGGCCAGGGAATCGAGCCACTTGGCCTCGGCCTTCTCGAAACTTTCCTGCGCGCCTTTCATCTGGTCTGCGCGTTTGCGCTGGGTCAGGTTATCGACCTTTTCCTCGGCATAGGAGATCAGGATTTCCGAGTAGCGCTGGCTGGTCGCGGGGTCGGTTGCGACCACTTCCATCTTGATGATGCCCTCGGTCGGGTCATAGCCGATCTTCACGTTGCGCTTGTAGAGTTTGTAAGCGTCCTCGTCGCTCGCGCCCTCTTCGAGGCGCTGGATCGGGTCGATCGACGGGGCCGAGAAATGCGCCTTGAACCCCTCGTCCGCATCCAGCCGCAACATCGCTTCGCGCGACAGAAGGTAGCCCTGCACCCCTATGCTGTCAGGTGATCCGATGCCGGCGGATTGCAACAGCCCCCCCATTCCCGAGCCGCTCCCCCCGTCTGCGTTCTGGATCACGAACTCGGACTTGGTGGCATACATCGGTGTCGCGACTTTGTAGTAATAATACCCCGCAAACAGCGTGGGCAGGAACACGAAGAAAGCCAGCCGGGTGAGCAGAAGCATCGACTTGCGGCGACGGCGGCGTGCGATGTCGAGCTGGATTTCCATGACCGATCGGGCGCGTTCGGCGGCGTCCATCACGCGGGCCGACGGCAGGGTCTGTTCAGCCGGTTTGACGGTCTGGGGCAATTGCACCGGTTTCTCGGCCAATTGGTTTGCGCCTTCGGGGTTGACCAGTTCCAGCATGGTGGCGCGTTGGAACGGGTCGATGCCCGCCTTCCTGAGCAGGCGAACCGCGTCGAAATCAGAGGTCGCGGGCAGCCCGTGTTTCTGCGCAACGCGCCGCGCCATGCGCAGCTGGCGCCCGGTCAGACCTTCCTTGCGGATCGCCGAGATTTCGGCCTCGGCAGCAACCTCACCGGAGTTTTCGACCGAGCCGGACTTGGCCCCGGCCCGGGCCGCCTGCGAGGTCATCGGACCTTCGGGAAAGCCGTCTTCCTGGGGGCCCAGGGCGGCCTCCTCCAGCGGGTTCAGGGTGCGAGGCTGTGCACGGGGCGCGGGCTGCTCGGGCCTGGTGACTTCGGGCCGTTCGCCGCCCGCGACACCGGCCGCCGTGGACCGCGCCGGTCCGGTCGCACCACCACCGCGCCCGGGCGCTTCGCCCGAGTTGCCGGCCGGAGCGGCACGGCGGATGCGGAACTTCTTAGCCCTGGGTTTGGTAGTCATAGAGCTGCTTCGCTTCTTCCAAGGTGTCGAACTGATAAAGCTGCCCGTCTTTCAGGACCGCCGCCGAGCGACAGAATTTCTCCAGCGTCTGCGCCTGGTGCGAGACAACGATGACCGTCGAGTTTTCCAACCGTTGGCGCAAGACGTCCCCGGCCTTGCGGTTGAATTCGGCATCCGTGGTTTGAGGCATGCCTTCGTCGATCAGATAGATGTCGAACTCCAAAGCCAGCAGCAGCGCGAAGGTAAAGCGCGCGCGCATGCCCTGGGAATAGGTGGAGACGGGGAAATCGTAATATTCCTCCAGCCCGCAGAGCCAGCGGGTGAACGCCTCCAGATAATCCGGATCAAGGCCGTAGAGGCGCGCCACGTAGCGCGCGTTTTCCTTTGCGGAAAGCTTGCCGATCACACCGCCCATGAACCCCAGCGGGAAGGAAACGCGACATTTGCGCCGGATCTCGCCCTCATCCGGTTTCTCGAGCCCGGCCATCATGTTGACGATCGTGGTCTTGCCGGTGCCGTTCGGCGCCAGGATGCCCATCGAGTTGCCCAGCTCCACGCGAAACGACGCCCGATCAAGGATGACCTTGCGCTGTTTGCCGGTCCAGAAGGACTTGCTGACATTGATGAACTCGAGCATTCACGCGCTCCGAACTGCTACTGCCTCATCGCTCTGTTTTAGCCGAGCTTTGTTAAAGAGGAGCTATAGAGGGCCATTTAGGCAGCATTATGTCCGAAAAATCCCCCGAAACACAACGGCTTCGGGGGTTAGGCAGGCGAATTGCGGCGCAAATTCGGCGTTTTTTGTATCCCGGGCAGAAACAATCGCCCGGGATTCGCCGTCCAATCAGGCGATCTGTTTCTCTACCCGGAACAGTTTCCCCGCCCAGAGCGACAGGAACACCGCGCCAAAGCTGAACAGGGCGCCCATCTTGGCCGCGTCCTGGGTTGGTCCGCCCTCGAAGGCCACCGAAGCGACGAAGAGCGACACGGTAAAGCCGATGGCGGCGACGAAACCGATCACGATCAGGTCGATGATGCGCATGCCTTCCGGAAGGCCCAGCCTGAGGACCGTTGCCGCCACCCAGCCGAACAGCAGGATGCCCAGCGGCTTGCCGATGATGAGCCCCGCCAGCACCAGCCAGGTTGCCTCGCCGATGGCGTTGAATGTCACGCCCGCGTTCAGCAGGCCGAAGAAGAACAGGATGATCTCGACCGGCCATTGCAGGGCGTGTTCCATCTCGTTCAACAGGTCGTGCAGGTATTTCTCGGCCTCGGCGAAGATGCCGAAGGCGCGGTCGGCGTGGGGAATGGCAGGAACGATCGGCAATAGGCCCAGCGCCGGGTGAAGACCTGACTGGGCAAACCCGAACCAGCTGATGGCGCCAGCAATGGCATAGGGCCAGAAGCTGAGTTTCTGCCGTACCCAGGTGGATTTCGGCCGGAGCTGATTGCCACGGTCCAGGCGGCGCGGCAGCCAGTTGAAGAAGAAGAACGCGCCGGCCGAAGCCGCAACCGACAGGCCCAGCCATTCCACCGCCAACTCGCCTGAGGGGTAGAAGATCGCCAGGATCACCAGCCCCGCAGCGTCATCGGCAATGGCCAGAAGCAGCAGGAAACGCACCGCCGGGTGGCCCGCACCAAATACTATCCGCCCCACCAGGTAGCTGAAAGCGATGTCCGTGGCGGTCGGGATGGCCCACCCGCGCGATACCGCGTCATAGACGTCACTGCCCAGGACGGCGGCAAGCCCCAGGTAGACCGCGATCGGGCCGAACATGCCGCCTGCCGTGGCCACCAGTGGCGTGGCCGCCTTCTTGCCTCGCAGGGAGCCGTCCTTGAGTATGACGGCCTCCCAGACCTCCTTGGCGGCAATGGCAAAGAACAGGGCCATCAGAATATCGTTGACCAGGTAGTGCAAGGTCAGAACCTTGCCTGCCCCGCCCGGGTCGAACTGCGCGGCCTCCGGCCCGATGGACTTTTTCCAGTAGGAGAGGTCCAACCCGATCAAGTCATTGAACCAGATAGGATATTCCACGAAGTAGTGGTAGCTGTCTGCGTCGATATTGGCCCAGATCAGGGCTATCAGTGCGCCGCTGATCAGAAGGACCGAATAGGTAGTGATGAAATTCCAGACGCGATACATGCCGTCCCCCGTTTTGCCCCGCCAGTTGCGAAGCTCCCCTTGTAGTTCCGGGTTTTCCCGGTGTCTCCCCGGAAGCGCGAACGCACCCGACCGGGCCGGTGGCAGGCGTTCGGGCGCCCCGCTCCTTGTCCGACCCTCATGGTCAGATAGTGGAACGGGGCGCCCGGTCAATGTCAACAGGGTGCAAAAGTTGCGTCAGGAGATCACATTCCACACAAACCCGGCAGCAACCGAGCCGATCAGGGCCAGCCCAAGGTAGGCCGAAAAGACGCGCGGCTTGACCAGTGCCCAGACCGCGATGGCGGCAGGGATGCTGCTGACGCCCCCGGCCAGGACGAAGGACATCGCCGCTCCGTTCGACATGCCCTGCTCCAGCAGGCCACCGACCAGCGGCACGGCGGCATAGCCGTTCAGATAGGCGGGCATGCCCACCAGCGCCCCCAGGATGATCGGGCCGATGCCATCCCCGCCCAGCGCCCTGGCGATCATGTCGGCAGGCACATAGCGCAGCATCAGCGCCTCGATCATGTAGGCCAGCAGCAGCCACTTGCCCAGGAACAGCGCGTTCTCGATCACCGTGTCGCGAAAGGTGCGCCGACGATCTGCGTGGGGCCAGAATTTCCAGATGGTTTCGCCTCGCAGCGGCCCCGCCTCGCCTGACCCGCAGGAAGAGGCGGAACAGCAGCTTTCCACCGGCGCAGTCTTCAGTGGATCCGCAAAGATGGCGGTGCGGGCGAAGGTCTTGACCATCAAGCCGCCAAACAGGCCCAATGACACGGCCGAGGCCGCCTTGGCCACGGCAAAGGGCACACCAAGCGTCCCGGAGGTGATCAGGAACATGGCCGGGTCCATCAGGGGCGAGGACAGCCAGAAGGCCATGACCGCTGACAGCGGCGCGCCCACAGCCAGCAAGGCGGCGATAAAGGGAATGACCTCGCAGGAGCAGAAGGGCGACAGCCCGCCCATCAGCGCAGCCATGGCGATCATATGCAACTCACGCCCTTCAAAGGCTCTGGCCAGAAGGTTCTCGGCCCCGGTCGCTTTCATGTAGGCCACGGCGAGCACGGCGAAGACGATGAAGATGCTGGTGGTCCCGAAGGCGCCTGCGGCGAATGTCAGCATGGGCCAGACCTCGACCGGGTCGAAGATCGCCAGGGCCACCGGGATCAACAGGATCGCAACCCAGGCCTTGTCGACCTTCCAGGATTTCGGGGCGTTTTGTGTCGTGTCAGCCATTTCGATTCTGGCCCCTGTCCTCTGGCGCGCAATCGGCACAGCATTCGTTGAGAAGATAGTCGGACAGGGCCTGCATGACCTCCAACTGCGCGGCAACGCAGATGATGGACCGGCCCTGTTTTTCCTGCGTGACCAGCCCGGCACCGGCCAGGATCTTCATGTGATGGGTGAGTGTCGAGCCGGAAACGCCCGAGCGCCTGCCAAGCTCACCAATGGTCAGACCCTTGGGTCCGGCACGCACCAGCGTGCGCAGGACCTCGAGCCGCTGTTCGCTGCCAAGCGCCGCGAAGGAGCTGGCAACGACTTCCACGGACATACCGCGTGTGGGGGAGGGAGAATCGTGTTTCATATTTCTAGAAATATAGAAATAATGGAGCGAAACAATACATATTTCGAGACTCTTCGAAATATATGCTACCCACCTTGTTCGCCCGCGCCGCCGCCCTTACCCTGACGCCATGCCGGACCTCACCGACGAAATCTCGGCCTGCCGTCTCTGCGCCGGCCGCTTTGCCGCGACCCATACGGGCCATGCGCCGCGCCCGGTGGCCTGGTTCCGGCCCGGCGCGCGCATCCGGGTGATCGGCCAGGCGCCCGGGATGCGGGTGCATGAGACGGGACTTCCCTTCAACGACCGCTCCGGCGACCGGCTGCGTGACTGGATGGGACTTGATCGCGGGACCTTCTACGACCGCGACCGGATCGCGGTGACGCCGATGGGCTTCTGTTTCCCGGGGTACGACGCCAGGGGATCGGACCTGCCGCCCCCGAAGCTCTGCGCCGAGACCTGGGCGATGCGGGTCGATGACGCGCTGGGTGAAATGCCCCTGACCCTGCTGGTCGGGGGCCATGCGCAGAAATGGCACCTGGGCGCGAAAACGGGCGTGACAGACACGGTTGCGGGCTGGCGCGCCCATGCGCCGCGCCTCTTTCCCTTGCCACATCCGTCCTGGCGCAATACGGGATGGCTGAAGAAGAACCCCTGGTTCGAGGCAAAGCTCCTGCCCGCCCTTCGAACCCGCATAACCGAGGTGCTTGCATGACCGACCAGACCAGCGACGACCTGACCCGTCTCGACGCCGCCCATGCCGGGATGCAGGCAGACCTGGAAGATGACGCGGCGCGGCTCAGGTTCTACGAGAGGCTGGCGGATGGGGAATTGTTCCTGTTGCTGACCCGCGAGGCGGATGGCGACAGTCTGGACCCGGAGCTGTTCGAGCTGGAGGGCGACAGGTTCGTGCTGGTGTTTGATCGCGAGGACCGGTTGACCGGCTTTACCGAAACCGCCTCGCCCTATGCCGCGCTGCCCGGACGGGTGATCGCGGGCATGCTGGCGGGACAAGGCATCGGGCTGGGGGTGAACCTGGGCGTCGCGCCCTCGTCGATCCTGATCCCGGCCGAAGCGATGGGCTGGCTGGCCGAAACCCTGGGCCATGGTCCCGAACAGGTCGAGGCACGGATCTCCGAAGTCACCGCCCCCGGCGCGCTGCCGGAGGGGCTGCTCATTGGCCTGGACGCCAAACTGGCCACCGCAGGCGGATTGGCGCGCTGCGCCTGCCTGGTCGGCGTGACCTATGAAGACGGGCGCCGCGGGCACCTCCTGGGCTTCATCGACCCGGTCACGGGCGCCGAACCGGCATTGGCTGGCGCGGTGAGCGAGGCGCTGACTTTTTCGGGTATCGAAGCCGGGCAGCTGGATGTCGGCTTCTTCGCCAGCGCGGACAAGGCCGGCGAAAGCCTTATGCGTCACGGGTTGCGCTATGACCTGCCCGAACCGGCCGCACAGGCGCCCTCTGCTCCGCAACCGCCGGGCATGGACCCCGGTAAGCCACCAATCCTGAAATAGCGCGCCGCCCCATTCGGATCCGGCGCACGAAAGGCCCCTTCGGCGGCCATTCGTGGCACACCGGGGAAACCTTTCGGGACTGAGCCCGTGGAAAGGGCGTCAGCCCTTCGAGGCCTCTTCCAACGCGGCGAGGCGCGCTTTCAGGGCTTCGTTCTCTTCCCGCGCCTTCTGGGCCATCAGGCGTACCGCATCGAACTCTTCGCGGGTGACGAAATCGCGATCGGCCAGCCAACGGTCCATCCAGCTTTTCATCGCGGTCTCGGCCTCGTCCTTCGCGCCCTGCGCCACGCCCATGGCGTTGGTCATCAGTTGCGAAATATCGTCCAGAACCTTGTTGCGCGTCTGCATGGATGGGTCTCCTTCGTCCAATGACGCCTATATGGGCTCGAACAGTGGAAATCACAAGCTTGACTTCGTCTGCCCGCCCGGCCACCTACCCTGTATGATTGCAGCTATTCCCTTCCCCGACATCTCGCCCGAAATCTTCACCATCCCCATTGGCGATGGCGGCTTTTCGCTGCGTTGGTACGCGGTCGGCTATCTTGTCGGCATTGCCATCGGCTGGTGGATCATCGCCCGCGCCCTGAAAACGCTCAGGCTTTGGGGCGAGGACGGTGCGCCAATGACCTCCGAGCAGCTCGAGGCGCTGTCGACCTGGATCGTGGTGGGGATCATCGCGGGCGGGCGGCTGGGCTTTGTCCTGTTCTACCAACCGGCGTATTACCTGGCAAACCCCGGTCAGATCCTGCAGGTCTGGGAGGGCGGCATGTCTTTCCACGGCGGGTTCCTGGGCGTCTGCGCGGCGGTCTGGCTGTTTTCCCGCAAACACGGGCTGGCCACGGCCTCGATCGCCGACCTTCTGGCCATCGCCGCGCCGATTGGCATCGGGCTGGTCCGGGTGACGAATTTCATCAATGCCGAGCTCTGGGGCCGCCCGACCGACGCGCCCTGGGGCGTGATCTTCCCCGGCGAGGCCGCGCAATACTGCCCCGGTTTCGCCAGCCCCTGTGCCCGCCACCCAAGCCAGCTCTACGAGGCCGGGCTGGAAGGCGTGCTGCTTGCGGCCGTTCTTCTGCACCTTGCCTGGAGGTCCGGTTGGCTGAAACGCCCCGGCATGCTGACCGGCGGCTTTTTCCTGGGCTACGGGTTGGCGCGTTTCACGGTTGAATTCTTCCGTCAGGCGGATGGGCAATACATCACTCCTGACAACCCCTGGGGTCACGTGATCCGCCTGAGCCCCGACATCGGCATGACCATGGGTCAGCTTTTGTCTACCCCGATGATCGTGATCGGCCTCGCGACCCTGATCTGGGCCGCGCGGAGGCCCGCGCGATGACTGCCCTGACCGGCCTTCTGATCGCCCGCATCACCCAGAGCGGGCCCATCACCGTGGCCGATTACATGGCCGAGTGCCTGCTCCATCCCCGGCACGGCTATTACGCCACACGCGATCCGCTGGGGGGGGCGGGGGATTTCACCACGGCGCCGGAGATCAGCCAGATGTTTGGCGAGATGATCGGATTGGCGCTGGCCCAGGCCTGGCTTGATCGCGGTGCCCCCGCGCCCTTTACGCTGGCCGAACTTGGCCCCGGGCGCGGCACGCTGATGGCCGATATCCTGCGCGCCACCGCCCATGTGCCGGGGTTTCACGCTGCAGCACAGGTGCACCTTGTCGAAGCCTCGCCGAAACTGCGCACGATCCAGGCCGAGCAACTGGCAGCCCACACCCCCACCCATCACGACAGCGCCGACACACTGCCCGACCAGCCCCTGTTCCTGGTGGCAAACGAGTTCTTCGACGCTCTGCCCGTGCGCCAGTTCGTGCGGGACGAGGACGGCTGGCGCGAGCGGCAGGTCGGCGTGCAGAACGGCAAGCTGATCCTGGGCCTGTCCGGTCCGACCCCCGCCCCCTTTCTGACCCACCGGCGCGAGGACACCGCGCACGGAGACGTGGTGGAATACTGCCCCGCCGCCAGCGCCGTGCTGGCACCGGTCGCAGCCCGCATCCAGACACATGGCGGCGCGGCCCTTGTGATCGATTATGGCGAATGGCGCTCGCAGGGCGACACGTTGCAGGCGCTGAAGGCGCACCGGCCGGTCGACCCTCTGCGCAGCCCGGGAGAGGCCGACCTGACCTGCCATGTCGATTTCGAAGCCCTGATCTCCGCGACCGACCTGATCCCGGCCCGGGTGGCACCACAGGGCCTGTTTCTGGAACGGCTCGGCATTACCCAGCGCGCCCGGGCCCTCGCCAAGGCCCTGAGCGGCCCGGCGCTGGACAGCCATGTTGCCGCCCATCGGCGCTTGACGCACCCGGACGAAATGGGGACGCTCTTCAAGGTGCTCGGCCTGACTCGCGCAGGAGAGCCGGCCATTCCGGGAACGACACATGACGCTTGAAGCCATCATATCGGACGCCATAGGGGACCTGCGGCACGGTTTCTTCACCCGCAAGGGGGGCGCATCCTCCGGGGTTTATGCCGGGCTCAACTGCGGCGCGGGCAGCGATGACATGGCCGAGGCGGTCGCGATCAACCGCACCCGGGTGGCCGAGGCGATGGGCGTCGCGCCCGAGGACCTGATCGGCGTGCACCAGGTGCATTCCCCCGACGTGGTGGTGGCCGAAGGGCCGCTGGGCAACAAGCCCGAGGCCGACGCCGTTGTGACGGCCACTCCGGGCCTGGCCCTGACCATCCTGACCGCTGATTGCGGCCCGGTTCTGTTCGCCGACCGCGAGGCGGGCGTCGTGGGCGCGGCCCACGCGGGCTGGAAGGGCGCGCTGGACGGCGTTCTGGAAGGAACGATCGAGGCCATGGTGGGGCTGGGGGCGACCCGTGAGGGGATCTGTGCCGTGCTTGGCCCGACGATCTCGCAGCAGAACTACGAAGTCGGCCCGGAATTCCTTGACCGGTTCCTTGACGCGGATGCGGACAATGGCCGCTTCTTCGTGAACGGCGTGGGCGACAAATACCATTTTGACCTGCCGGTCTATTGCCTCGAACGCCTGCGCGCGGCGGGGGTGGGCAATGCGGAATGGGTGCGTCACTGCACCTACGCCAACCCGGACCTGTTCTATTCCTACCGCCGCTCGGTCCATCGCGGAGAGCCCGATTACGGACGGCTGGTCTCGGCCATCCGGCTGTAGCAGCCAACGGGGCGAAACCGAGGGTCTTGCGGGCACCCGACCGGAAGCGTTGTCCCGGCATCGGTCAGGCCGTAAAATTGGCCGAACCTGGGCAGCGAGTGCCCAAATCGCGCCCCAATCGTGGAAACAGTTGCGCCCCGGATCGGCGAATGTTTCCCGCACCCCTTGTTTTCAAGGCTTCGCTGTGCCCGCTACGGTTTCCGGCACCTTTTGAGAATATCTCACGGCTTTGCCAAACCCCTGCCCGAATCCCTGTCTAGGCTGGTCCCCGACAGCAAGACCACACCGTCGACACGGTTAAGACAACGAGGCAGAAATGAAACAGAAACGCTGGATGAAATGGATCGTGGATGCCGACACTGACGCGGTAGAGCTTCCCTGGACCCGCGGAGCACGCCGCGACGCACGCAAAAAGGCCGCGAAAACCCGCGCCCGCGCCGCCTGACCCCCTCTTCATAAGCAGAGAGAACTGGCCGCCCGCTCCAATCCGGAGGGCGGCTTTTTTTTTGGTGCATCACTCGCCGCCCCCGGAATGCATTGGACCCGAACCCGTTCGGAACCCGGAACGACGTCTTTATCCCGGAGCCTGCCCGTGACCTGTCCGGCGCAACGCCCTGCCGTTGGGTGAGGCCCTTTCGGAACCCGCCGCGTCAGCACGGTCCCGCCGCGCGTCAGGGGGTTTCCGCAAGCCGCGCTTCGAGCACGTCGAAGGGCACGCCGGGATCATCCTTGGCATCGCGAATGACCAGCGAGGTCTTGACCGAGGCCACGTTGTCCGCCGCCGTCAGCTGCTCGGTCAGAAAGGTCTGGAAAGTCGACAGGTCAGGCGCCACGCATTTCAGGATGAAATCCACTTCGCCATTCAGCATGTGGCACTCGCGCACCAGCGACCATTCACGGCATTTTCCCTCGAAGGCGGACAGATCCGCCTCCGCCTGGCTGACCAGACCGACCATGGCAAAGACCTGCACCTCGAAGCCCAGCGCGCGGGCGTCCACATCGGCGTGATAGCCGCGAATGTAGCCCGATTCCTCCAGCGTGCGCACGCGGCGCAGGCAGGGCGGAGCGGAAATTCCGACCCGTTTTGCCAGCTCGACGTTGGTCATGCGCCCGTCCGCCTGCAATTCGGCCAGAATCATGCGGTCGATCGGGTCAAGTTTGCTGGTGGCCATCGGGGTCATCCTGTGAAAAGTTGCGCGAACCTTATCCTCGCGCGCATGGACGCGCAATAATCTTTCGCGCTCACGCAACATCATTTCCGGATGCGACGCTGCGTTCACAACCAGGAGCAGGATTGGAAAAGGGGGGGCTTTTCCCATCCCCCCATGCGCCTTATATCCGTGTGAACCAAATTCTGACCGGGAACAAGACATGTCCGATACGCGCCACACCAAAACCCTCATCATCGGGTCCGGCCCCGCCGGCTATACCGCCGGCGTCTACGCCGCCCGCGCCATGCTGAACCCGATCCTGGTTCAGGGCATTGAACCCGGCGGCCAGCTGACCACCACCACCGAGGTTGAGAACTACCCGTCCTTCATCGACATCCAAGGCCCCGAGCTGATGATGAAGATGGAAGAACACGCCCGCGCCGTGGGCACCGAGGTGATCGGCGACATCATTACCGATCTGGACCTGTCGGTGCGCCCCTTCGTGGCCAAGGGCGACAGCGGCACGACCTATACGGCGGACGCGGTGATCCTGGCCACCGGCGCACGCGCCAAGTGGCTGGGCCTGCCTTCGGAAGAGAAGTTCAAGGGCTTCGGCGTGTCTGCCTGTGCCACCTGTGACGGGTTCTTCTATCGCGGCCAGGAGATCGTCGTGGTCGGCGGCGGCAACACAGCGGTCGAGGAAGCGCTGTTTCTGACCAACTTCGCCAGCAAAGTCACCCTGATCCACCGCCGCGACGAACTGCGCGCCGAAAAGATCCTGATCGACCGGCTGATGAAGAACGAGAAGATCGAACCGCTCTGGGATCACACCCTCGAAGAGGTCGTGGGCGACGAAAACCCGCTGGGCGTCACCGGCGTGCGCGCCAAACACGTGAAAACCGGCAAGATCACCGAGATCCCGGCCAAGGGTGTGTTCATCGCGATCGGCCATGCGCCCGCGAACGAACTGGTCAAGGATGTGCTGGAAACGCACATGGGAGGCTATGTCGTGACCCAGCCCGACTCGACCGCGACCTCGATCCCCGGCGTCTTTGCCGCCGGCGATCTGACCGACCACAAGTACCGCCAGGCGGTGACTTCGGCGGGCATGGGCTGCATGGCCGCTTTGGAGGCGGAAGCCTATATTTCCGAACTGGAAAGCGAAACGGCCGAAGCGGCCGAATGACCATTTTGCCATCGTGCTTTCGGCGGGCGGAATTTCAGGTTCCGCCCGCCGCACTTGTTTCGCATCCCGGTGTCAAAGCGCCACGGGCGCGGGTCACATGGCGAATATGAGGGCCTGACCACAGACCGCTCCTGCGCGATTGCCCCCCGTACACCCACGCGCTTCGATCGGGGACCGGGCCAGATGGCACGCAGAAACCGCGCGCCCCGCCAATGACCAGCGCACCGGACCGGTCAGGAACGCCCCCGGTCATCCTTTCAATGGCGGCCGGGGACAAACAGCGTCGCCTGCGAGGGCGCCTGCCTCACGACACCGTTCGCCTTGACCGAGGTTTCGGCGGAAATTCACCCTTTAGGCGAAAAGAGCTTTGCGGACGCGGCATTTCATGCGATGTGTTCACGCGTGAACACACATTGAGTCGGCCATTGAATCGCCCCATGCCATCGACACTGACACAGCCCAATTCTGCCGAGGAAGATCAGCTCTTCCGGCTCCTGCGCCAGCTCGACACGGCGCCGGAGGCCTCGCAGCGCGCGCTGGCAGCGGCGATCGGCGTGTCTCTGGGCAGGCTCAACGCGCTTTTGCGTACCGCGACCGAGGCGGGGCTGATCAGCGTCAGCGCCCGCCAGGGACCGGACAAACGCCAGCGGTTCACCTATACGCTCACCGGCCGGGGCGGCGCCGAAAAACGCCGCCTTACCGACCATTTCCTTGCCCACAAGCTGGCCGAATACAACGCCCTGCACGCGGAGCTTACCGGCACCACCAGCGGCCTGGTTCCGCTCAAATACAGGACCAATCTCATGGAAAACAACCTCACCCCGATCCCGGAACTCTATGTTTCTTACGAAAGCGCGCAGAAGCTGAAAGTGGAAGCTGCTGACCTGGTCTCCTGGGACCTGACCCCGCGCCAGATCTGCGATCTGGAGCTTCTGATGAACGGCGGCTTCAACCCGCTCAAGGGCTTTCTGGGCGAGGAAGACTATGACGGCGTTGTCGAAAACATGCGCCTGGCGGATGGTCAGCTCTGGCCGATGCCGATCACCCTGGACGTGTCGGAAGATTTCGCCGCCACGCTGACCGAAGGCCAGGACATTGCCCTGCGCGACCAGGAAGGCGTGATCCTCGCCACCATGACCGTCACCGACAACTGGGTGCCGAACAAGGCGCGCGAGGCCGAGAAGGTCTTTGGCGCCGATGACGACGCCCACCCGGCGGTGAACTACCTGCACAACCAGGCGGGCCCGGTCTATCTGGGTGGCCCCATCGTGGGGATTCAGCAGCCGGTGCATTACGATTTCCGCGGCAGCCGCGACACTCCGAACGAGCTGCGCGCCTATTTCCGCAAGCTCGGCTGGCGCCGTGTCGTGGCGTTCCAGACCCGCAACCCGCTGCACCGTGCGCACCAGGAACTGACCTTCCGCGCCGCCAAGGAAGCCCAGGCCAACCTGCTGATCCACCCGGTGGTTGGCATGACCAAACCGGGCGACATCGACCACTTCACCCGTGTGCGCTGCTACGAGGCGGTGCTGGACCAGTACCCCTCGGCCACCACCACCATGAGCCTTCTGAACCTTGCCATGCGCATGGCCGGTCCGCGTGAGGCCATCTGGCACGGTCTGATCCGCAAGAACCACGGCTGCACCCATTTCATCGTCGGCCGCGACCACGCGGGCCCCGGCAAGAACTCGGCTGGTGAAGACTTCTACGGCCCCTATGACGCCCAGGACCTGTTCCGCGAGCACGAGGCAGAGATCGGCGTCGAGATGGTTGATTTCAAACATATGGTCTATGTGCAGGACCGCGCCCAATACGAACCTGCCGACGAAATCGCCGACAAGGATGACGTTACCATCCTGAACATCTCGGGCACCGAACTGCGCCGCCGCCTGGCCGAAGGGCTGGAAATCCCCGAATGGTTCAGCTTCCCCGCCGTGGTGGAAGAACTGCGCAAGACCCGCCCGCCGCGTGCCGAACAGGGCTTTACCGTCTTCTTCACCGGCTTCTCGGGCTCGGGCAAGTCGACCATCGCCAACGCGCTGATGGTGAAGTTGATGGAGATGGGCGGCCGCCCCGTGACCCTGCTGGACGGCGATATCGTGCGCAAGAACCTGTCGTCCGAACTGGGCTTCTCGAAAGAGCACCGCGACCTGAACATCCGCCGCATCGGCTATGTCGCCTCTGAAATCACCAAGAACGGCGGGATCGCCATCTGTGCGCCGATCGCGCCCTATGCGACCACCCGCCGCGCCGTGCGCGAGGACATCGAGGCCTTCGGCGCCTTTGTCGAAGTGCACGTGGCCACCACGATCGAGGAATGCGAACGCCGCGACCGCAAGGGGCTCTACAAGCTGGCGCGCGAGGGCAAGATCAAGGAATTCACCGGGATCTCGGACCCCTATGACGTGCCGGAAAACCCCGAGCTGTCGGTCGAGACCGAGAATGTCGAGGTCGACAACTGCGCCCACCAGGTTCTGTTGAAGCTGGAAAGCATGGGTCTGATCAAGGCATAAGCCTCTGGACAGAGACGCAGGAAAGGCCGGGGCATTGCTCCGGCCTTTTTCGTGGGGCAGTGTCGGCGCATGGTTCCGCTCGTCATCTCGCTCACCTCGATCCCGCCGCGTTTCGGCCAGTTGCCCCGCGTGGTGGCGGGTCTGCGCAGGCAGGCAGACCGGGTGATCGTCACCCTGCCCCGCAGGTATCGCCGTTTTCCCGGGAACCATGCGGTGCCGGACCTGCCCGGCGCGGAGCTGTTGCGCCCGGCGCAGGACAAGGGACCGGCCGCCAAGGTCCTGCACGCGGCGCAGGCCCTGCGGGGGCAGGCGGTCGAACTGCTCTATTGCGACGATGACTGGGACTATGCGCCGGGCTGGGCGGATGCCTTTCGCGCGGGCCGTGCGCAACATCCGGGCGCGGTATTGGCCGGCGCGACGTTCGGGGCGGATCGGCTGAAGCTCTCCGGCCCGCCGATCGCGCAGGGCTTTGCCGGGGTCATGATCCGGCCCGATTGGCTGGATGACATCGCCATGTGCCCGCCGGACATCGCCTGGGCCGTGGATGATATCTGGCTGTCTGCGGCCTTTGCCCGGACAGAACGGGACGTTGTCGAGGTTTCCGAGGCCCGCAGCCTGGCGGCGCCCCTGTCCGACCCCGGCAATTTGCAGGACGCCCGGATAGACGGCCGGACCCGCGCGGAGGCGAACCAGGCCTGTGCCCTGTCGATTGGGGAGGATTTCGGCACGTGGTCACACCGAAACGCCAGAAATCTGGAAGCCTAGGAAACCCCTTCGGAAAGCGGCCCAAGCCCGGCTTCTGCGTACGCCGAGGCTCGGCTCAACCCGCCTCCTCCTCACCGATTTCCAGCAGCGGAACAAACAGCCACAGCACGAACATCACCGCAAAGGGGGACCATACCAAAGAAACAACCATCCAGAGAGTACGGCTATGCCCGCGGGCGTCCGCCATGTCGCACACTACGCCAAAAACGAGCCACACACCCAATACCACCAGAATGATGGCAAGCAATCCCAGGAACAACTCGACCACAACGCGCTCCGTTACCCGGGGCAGATTGCCCCGGATCCGTGTGTTTGACCAGCCTCTCGAAGGCGGCGTCAATCGGCCCTAGTGCACCGACACGGGCGACAGATCGTTCTGCCGCGCCAATGCAAAGGCCAGGCGACGGCCGCGCACAAGCGCCAGGCGCTCGCCATCGGCATCATGCACGGCAAACAGCCGCTTGATCCCTTCGACCTGGGGCCGGATCTCGTCGGGCAGGTCTTCGACATTCACTGGCCGGACATAGACGATGCGTTCGCCGTTTTCCGGCAGGATTTCGTATTTCACATCCATGACACGTCTCCTTCCATACACAAAATATGGGGTCGGCGCGGGCATTCTGCCCGTCCGCTCACAAGCTGTTGATGGTCTGAAATATCAGCCGCGATTGATCTGGATCGTCTGCACGACCTTCTCGGGCTCGGCCCGCTCCAGGTCGATATGCAGAAGGCCGTTCTCGGTCGTGGCGCCCTTCACGTCGACACCATCGGCCAGGACAAAGCTCTTCTGGAACTGGCGTCCGGCAATGCCGCGATGCAGAAAGACCCGCGTCGCGTCCGCTTCGGGCTGACGGCCACGAATGACCAGCTTGTGATCCTCGACCGTGATCGACAGGTCGTCATCCGAAAACCCTGCCACGGCGAGGGTGATGCGATAGCCCCGCTCGCTGACCTGTTCGATATTGAATGGGGGGTATCCGTCCTGGCCTTTCGAAGCCTGTTCCACCAGGCGCTCAAGCTGTTCGAAGCCCAGCAGGAAAGGGTGGGACCCAAGGGTCATTTTCGTCATCGACACGTCCTTCATCAAAGCGACACGCAAACCGGGGCCCCGCCTCCGGCGACCCTCCGGTTGAATATGGGGGTGACGTCTCCTGCCTGCAAGCCCCCCGATGTCACACCCACCCCTTGGCGGAACCGGGGCGGGCAGCTAAGTTGTGCACAGGATTTTGGGAACCCGACTCAGCCATGACAAAAGCCGAAGAAATGAAGCCAGAAGAGGTGCTGCGCGTCGAGCTGGAAGTGTTCCGCCGCGAGCACCGCGATCTGGACGCCGCGATCACCGCTCTCGAGGAAACCGGCCGGGCCGATCAACTGCAGCTGCGCCGCCTGAAAAAGCAGAAACTGGCGCTGAAGGACAAGATCGCCGCGATCGAGGATCAGCTGACGCCGGATATCATTGCGTAAAGGGCTGGGGCCGTTATAAAGCGGGCTTCAACGACCACCGGCAAAGGACGTGGGGACAGCATGACGGACGTGAAAGTCGGGATCATCATGGGCAGCCAGTCGGATTGGCCCACGATGAAGGAAGCCGCCGACATTCTGGATGAACTGGGCATTGCCTACGAGACCAAGATTGTCTCGGCCCACCGCACGCCGGACCGGCTGTGGAACTATGGCAAGACCGCCGCGGATCGTGGCTTGAACGTGATCATTGCGGGGGCTGGAGGTGCGGCCCATCTGCCGGGCATGATGGCCTCGAAAACCCGTGTGCCCGTCGTGGGCGTGCCGGTGCAGACACGTGCGCTGTCCGGTGTCGACAGCCTCTATTCCATCGTGCAGATGCCCAAGGGGTTCCCGGTCGCGACCATGGCGATCGGGGCTGCGGGCGCGGCCAATGCGGGCCTGATGGCGGCCGGTATCCTGGCCGTGTCGGATGCGGATCTGGCCCGGCGCCTGGACGCCTGGCGCGCGGCGCTTTCGGCCTCCATCCCCGATGAGCCCTCCGATGACTGAGGCCCTGGCTACCGGCGCCGTGATCGGCATCCTGGGCGGTGGCCAGTTGGGCCGTATGCTCTCTGTCGCGGCCTCCCGCCTGGGTTTCCGCACACATATCTTCGAACCCGGCGCCAACCCGCCTGCGGGTCATGTGGCCGACCGGGTGACAACAGCGGGCTATGACGACGAGGACGCCCTGAGGGCCTTTGCCGACAGCGTCGATGTCGTCACCTACGAGTTCGAAAACATCCCCACCGCCGCGCTGGACGTGATCGAGGCGGTCCGCCCGATCCGCCCCAACCGCGAGGCTCTGCGGGTCAGCCAGGACCGGTTGGTGGAAAAGGACTTCCTGACCGGGCTGGGCCTGACCGTCGCCCCCTATGCCAACGTGGAAAACACCTCCGATCTGGACGCGGCCATGCGGACCATCGGCGCGCCCTCGATCCTGAAAACCCGCCGTTTCGGCTATGACGGCAAGGGCCAGGCGCGGATCATGGCGCCCGAGGACGCAGCCCAGGCATTGGCCGACATGGCCGGCGCCCCTGCGGTGCTGGAGGGTTTCGTGAGCTTCAGCCACGAGGTCAGCGTGATCGCCGCCCGCGGCACCACCGGCGAGGTCGCCTGCTACGATCCGGGCGAAAACGTGCATAAGGACGGCATCCTGTCGACCACCACCCTGCCCGCCAATCTGAGCGCCGCCCAGCGCATGGACGCCGTGCTGCTGGCCGGCAGGATCCTGAACGCGCTGGATTACGTGGGCGTGATGGGCGTCGAGCTTTTCGTCACCCCGCAGGGCCTTGTGGTGAACGAGATCGCCCCACGCGTGCACAACTCCGGCCATTGGACCCAGGACGGCTGCACCATCGACCAGTTCGAACAACACATACGCGCCGTGGCCGGTTGGCCTCTTGGTGACGGGTCACGCCATTCGGACGTGGTGATGGAGAACCTGATCGGCGCCGACATGGACCGGGTGGGCGAGATCGCCAGGGAACCCAACGCCGCACTGCATCTCTATGGCAAGGCCGAAGTGAAAGCGGGACGGAAGATGGGTCATGTGAACCGGGTCATCGCGCCGAAAAGCTGACCCCCTCTCACGGGTTTCAAAATGCCGTCGCTCCTCCGAGCGGCGGCTTTTTTCGTTCTGAACAGCCAGGTTTGAACAATTCTTGTTTTTATTTCAATTCCAGTTTTTATGGTTTATTTACAACAGCTTACAATCGCTCTTGCCTTTCGAACCTTAGGGCTGGCGGCAATACCGATGTCACGTTAGCCCGGTGGCGGGCATCTTCGCCCGCCGCGCTGGACAAGACCGATGACATCAAAGACGCCCCGCTTTGCCACGACGCTCATTTGCGCAGCCGTGATGCCCCTTGCCCTCATGGCCGCTGGCCCGGAAACGCCTTCCGCTCCCACGCCCCCCTCCGCCGCGACGGCCGATCCGGGCTGGACCGGCGCCTATGGCGGGTTCACCCTGGGCTATGCCCTGCCCGGCCAGGATGCGGTCGGTGTCTCGCCATCCGGCAGCCCGGGCTCGATCCCGATCGGGCAACTGGACGACGACGGGCTGAATGCCGGGCTGCGGTTGGGCTATCGCTGGCAGTTGGGCATGATGGTGATCGGCCCCGAGCTGGCCTTTGAGGGGGGCAAGGTCGGGGACAGTTTCACCGCCGGGGGGTATAGCGCCGCATCACGGCTGAGCCGTGCCCTGTCGCTGCGATTGAAGGCTGGTCTGGCGCAGTCCGCCTGGGGGGCACAGCTCTATGCCATTGCCGGACTGTCCCGTGGCGCGTTCGACTATGCCGTGACCGGCACGGGTGCAGCGCGCCCGGTGGCAATCGACACCGGTTTCTCGGCCAATGGGCATATCCTTGGCCTGGGGGTCGAAAAGCAGTTGACCCACCGGATTTCCGTCACCGGTGAATACGAACACGCGAATTTCGGCAAGGTCCGGCTGGAGGATGCAGGTGGCGCGTCAACCCAGGCCACACCGCGCTTTCACAATTTCAAACTGGGCGTGAACCTGCGGTTCTGAGGGCCTATTCGGCGGGATGCTCAAGCCCTGCCACGGCATCGCGCGCGGCCCGGGTCACGGGGGGCGGTTCACGCAGCCCCCGCGGGCTGGATGCATTGCGGGCGGGCTTGAGCGACGTTTCCGCGTGCCCTGCCTTGCGCCGTCGCGAGAGGCCGATCAGTCCGCGCAAAAGCCCCGCCACCATCAGCCATCCGGCGCCGAAGCCAATCCCGGTCGCCAGCGCCTCGACGCGGGTCAGGTCGAACCCCGCGGCGGAGGCGTCAAAGGCCGCCACGACCGCGCTCAGCTCATCGACCGCGCCCGCCAGGCGCTGCAGGTATTGCTGCGAATACTCGGGAAATTGCGACAGGGTCACGGCTCCTCCGAGCCCGCCCACAAGGGCCAGCACGCGGATCATAGCCCCGCCTCCGGATGGCTTGTCATGCCCGTCACCTGCTCTGTTCTTTTACAGCCATCCTGAATGAAAAAGGGCGCGGGGGTCAAGAAGACCGCCCACACCCCTGTTTTTTCAGCGAAAAACCGCTTTAGTGTTTGGCGTAGATCTCCACCACCTTGGCGATTGCCTGTTCCGGCGGCAGCTCTTCGCTTTCCCCGGTGCGGCGGCAGGTCAGCTCGACCACGCCGTTTTTCAGCCCACGCGGACCGACGGTGATGCGCCAGGGCAGGCCGATCAGATCCATGGTGGCGAACTTGCCACCGGCGCGTTCTTTGCGGTCGTCATAGAGCGGTTCCAGACCGGCGGCCTCGAAGGCCTTGTAGAGGCTGTCGCAGGCCGCGTCGGCTTCGCCATCGCCCTGTTTCAGGTTGACGATACCGACGTGGAAGGGGGTCACACCTTCGGGCCAGATGATGCCCTTGTCGTCATGGCTGGCTTCGATGATGGCGCCCAGCAGACGGCTCACACCGATGCCGTGCGATCCCATGTGCACCGGCGTCGGCTTGCCGTCCGGCCCCTGTACGGTGGCGCCCATGGCATCCGAATACTTGGTGCCGAAATAGAAGATCTGCCCCACTTCGATGCCGCGCGCGACACGGCGGCGGTCTTCGGGGACGCGTTCGTGGAAGGCGGCCTCGTCATGGGTCTCGTCTGTGCGGGCATATTTTGAGGTGAACTCTTCCAGCACCGCCTGGCACTCTTCCACGCTGTCATAGTCGATCTGACGGTCGCCAAAACTCAGGTCGGTCACGGCGCTGTCGTAGAAGACCTCGCTTTCGCCGGTGTCGGCGAGCACCAGGAATTCATGGGTATCGTCGCCGCCGATCGGGCCGGAATCAGCGCGCATCGGAATGGCCTGCAGCCCCATGCGCTCATAGGTGCGCAGGTAGCTGACAAGGTGGCGGTTGTAGGCGTGCAGCGCGTCTTCCTTGGTCAGGTCGAAGTTGTACCCGTCCTTCATGTAGAATTCGCGGCCGCGCATGACGCCGAAACGCGGGCGGATCTCGTCGCGGAATTTCCACTGGATCTGGTAGAGCGTCAGCGGCAGGTCCTTGTAGGAGCTGACGTGGCTGCGGAAGATGTCCGTCACCATTTCCTCGGCCGTGGGCGTGTAGAGCATGTCGCGGCCGTGGCGGTCCTGCATACGCAGCATTTCCTGACCGTAGTCGTCGTAGCGCCCGCTTTCGCGCCAAAGATCGGCGCCCTGCAGGATCGGCATCTGGATCGCGATGTGACCGGCGCGGGCCTGTTCCTCGTGCACGATGTTTTCGATCTTGCGCAGCACCTTGAACCCCATGGGCAGCCAGGAATAGATCCCGGCGCTCTGCTGTTTGATCATGCCTGCGCGCAGCATGAGGCGGTGGGATACGATCTGGGCTTCGGAGGGGTTCTCTTTGAGGACCGGCAGGAAATAGCGGCTGAGGCGCATGGTCTGTCTCTCGTCTGGTCTGGCTGTTCGTAGCTTTGCTTCGTCCTATGCGAAAGCGGGGGCGGGGGCAATCTTGATTGCTGGTCGGGCCTGGCTCACCCTGTGAGCCCAGGGGCGCTGCCCCTCGGCCTTCGGCCTCACCCCGGGATATTTGGGGCAAGATAAAGGGAAGTGTCGGGATAGGCTCCTGGGCCGTCCCTCTTGAACCAGGGCGCGAAAAACGCGACATAGGGCGGGAGTTATACGGAGTTTTCATGGCCCTGCCCGTTCAGACCCAGGCCAAGTACTGGACCCTTGCCACCGCCATCCTCATCGCCGCCCTGTGGTTTCTGGGCGATGTGATCCTGCCCTTCGTGCTGGGCGGGGCGATCGCCTATTTCCTCGACCCGGTGGCGGACCGGCTGGAGGCCACCGGCTGTTCACGCGTGCTGGCCACCGCGATCATTTCGGTTCTGGCGGTTCTGATGTTCATCATTGCGATCCTCTTGATCGTACCGAGCCTGGTCGGCCAGGCTGTCTCGCTGGTCAATGTGGCCCCCGACCTGTTCAACCAGTTGCAGGGGTTCCTGACCGATCGCTTCCCGGCCCTGATGGACGAAAGCTCCACCCTGCGCCAGTCTCTGGGCAAACTGGGGCAGACCATCCAGGAACGTGGCGGCGAGCTGGTCAGCGCTGTTGTCGGCTCAGCCATGGGGATCATCAACGTGGTCGTGTTGATGGTCATCACGCCTGTCGTGGCCTTCTACCTGCTGCTTGACTGGGACCGCATGGTGGGCGAGATCGACAAGCTTCTGCCGCGCGACCATGCGCCGACCGTTCGCAAGATCGCCGCCGAGATCGACGCCACCCTGTCGAGCTTCATTCGCGGCCAGGGCACGGTCTGCCTGATCCTGGGCACCTATTACGCGGTGGCCTTGATGGTGGTCGGGCTGCAGTTCGGGCTGATCGTCGGCTTCATCGCCGGGCTGATCACCTTCATCCCCTATATCGGCGCGCTGGTGGGTGGCGCCCTGGCCATCGGGCTGGGGCTGTTCCAGTTCTGGGGCGAATGGTGGACTCTGGCAGGCGTGGCCGCGATCTTCTTTGCGGGCCAGTTCCTGGAGGGCAACATCCTGACCCCGAAACTGGTGGGCGGATCGGTCGGGCTGCACCCGGTCTGGCTGCTCTTCGCCCTGTCGGCGTTCGGCGCATTGTTCGGCTTCGTCGGCATGCTGGTCGCGGTGCCGGTTGCCGCCGCCCTGGGGGTGGTCGCACGCTTTGGCGTGGCCCGATACCAGCAGGGACGGCTTTACACCGGGATCACCGGCAAGGGCGAGGCGGCGGAAGACTGACATGGCCCGGCAACTGACCTTTGACCTGCCCGTGCGCCCGGCGCAGGGGCGCGGGGATTTCTTCGTCACCCATTCCAATGCCGCGGCCATGGCAACGGTCGAGGGCTGGCAGGGCTGGCCCAACCGCAAGCTGGTTCTGGCGGGGCCGGAAGGGTCCGGAAAAACCCATTTGGCGCTGGTCTGGGCCGAGATGACAGCGGCGCGGCTGGTCGCCGCGCAGGATTTGCCGGACACGGATATCGCGGCGCTTGCAGGCCAGTCCGTCGTGGTCGAGGACGCGGACCGGATCGCGGGCAACCGCAGGGCCGAGGAGGCGCTGTTTCACCTGCACAACCTGATCCTGGCCGAGGGCGGCCACCTGTTGGTCACGGCCCGCGACGCGCCCAGCCGCTGGGGCCTTGACCTTCCGGACCTGCGCTCGCGGATGGAGGGCACCACGCTGACCCGCCTTGATGCGCCCGACGACATGCTTCTGTCCGCCGTGCTGGTGAAATTCTTCGATGACCGGCAGATCATCGTGACCCATCCGCTGATCACCTATCTTGTAAGGCGCATGGACAGGTCCCTGGCCCAGGCCGCCCTGCTGGTCGGCCGGCTGGACCGCGCGGCCCTGGCCGAGCACAGCCCGATCACCCGCACCTTCGCGGCCCGTATCCTGGATAATTCCGCCGAGCCGGGCACATGAATCGGCCCGGGTTGATCCATCGCAAAGGGATGTGGTGGGAAACGTCCTATCGTCACCTTCCCTTCACACTCGAGCACGATACAGTCTTGTCATGACCAACGCCGATTTCCTTCACTCCGACTTTCCCGTCCCCGTAGAGCTGTCTGACGAGGATATCGCCGGACCGCGCCGTTTCTTCAACCGTGAGCTCAGCTGGCTGGGCTTCAACTGGCGGGTGCTGGAAGAGGCCGAGAACCCGCGCGTGCCGCTGCTGGAGCGGCTGCGGTTCCTGTCGATCAGCGCCACAAACCTGGATGAATTCTATACCGTGCGCGTGGCCGGTCTGCGCGAGCTGATGCGCGAAGGGGTGACGACACCAGCCGCCGACGGGCTGTCGCCGGCCGAACAGCTGAAACTGATCAACGCGGACGCCCGCAACCTCATGGCGCGGCAGCAGGGCACTTTCGAAGTGCTGGCCCGGGAGATGCGGGACAAGGGCATTGCCATCTGCTCCCGCAAGGATCTGACCGAGGCGGACCGCAGGCACCTGGACGAAGCCTTCCTGCACCAGATCTTCCCGGTTCTGAGCCCGCTGGCGATCGACCCTGCCCACCCGTTCCCCTTCATCCCGAACACCGGCTTTTCGCTTGCGCTGCATCTGGAGCGCAAGTCCGACAAGCGCAAGCTCAAGGCGCTCTTGCCGATCCCGCAGCAGATCGACCGGTTCGTGCGCCTGCCCGCGCCGGAGGGCCAGGCGCGCTTCCTGCCGCTGGAGGAGGTTCTGCTGGAATTCCTCGGCTCGCTCTTCCCGGGCTACGTGGAAAAGGGCAACTGCGCCTTCCGTATCCTGCGCGACAGCGATCTGGAACTGGAGGAAGAGGCCGAAGACCTGGTGCGCGAAGTCGAAACCGCGCTGAAACGCCGCAAGCGCGGCGAGGTGGTGCGCATGAAACTGTCGGCCGGCGCGCCGTCCGGGCTGCGCCGCATGATCCAGGAGGAGCTTCGTGTTACCGATGACGAAATCGTCGAGGTGGACGGGCTCATCGGCACCGCCGACCTGAAGGAACTGGTACTTGACGAGCGCCCCGATCTGCTCTGGCCCAGCTTTACCCCCCGCGTGCCGGAACGGGTGCAGGACCACGAGGGCGACATGTTCTCGGCCATTCGCCAGAAGGACATGCTACTGCACCACCCCTATGAAACCTTCGACATGGTTGTGCGGTTCCTGAAACAGGCCGCCGTCGACCCGGATGTCGTGGCAATCAAGCAGACGCTCTATCGCACCTCGCATGACAGCCCGATCGTCTCGGCCTTGTGCGAAGCGGCCGAGGACGGGAAATCGGTCACTGCCCTGGTCGAACTGAAAGCACGGTTCGACGAGGCCGCCAACATCCGCCAGTCACGCCGGCTGGAACGCGCGGGGGCGCATGTCGTCTATGGTTTCATGAACTACAAGACCCATGCCAAGATCTCGACCGTGGTCCGGCGCGAAGGCGACCGGCTGGTGACGTATACGCATTATGGCACCGGCAACTACCACCCGATCACGGCACGGATCTACACGGACCTCAGCCTGTTCACCTGCGACGCCGCACTGGGACGCGATGCGACGCGGGTGTTCAACTACCTGTCCGGATACGCGCAACCGGATGCGCTGGAAAACCTGGCCATATCGCCGATTACCCTGAAACCCCGCCTGATCGAGATGATCGACCGCGAGATCGAACATGCCAGGGCCGGAAAACCTGCGGAAATCTGGGCCAAGATGAACTCGCTCATCGAGCCCGAGGTCATCAACGCGCTTTACAAGGCCAGCGCGGCGGGGGTGAAAATCTCGCTCGTCGTGCGCGGCATCTGCGGGGTGCGACCGGGCATCAAGGGCCTGTCCGAGAACATCCGTGTGAAATCGGTCGTCGGTCGGTTCCTTGAGCACTCGCGCATCGTCTGTTTCGGCAATGGGCACGGGCTGCCCACGAAAAAGGCCAAGGTCTATATCTCGTCCGCCGACTGGATGGGACGCAACCTGAACCGCCGCGTGGAAACCCTGATCGAGATTACAAATGCCACCGTGAAGGCGCAGATCGTCAGCCAGATCATGGCGGCGAACCTGGCCGATGTGGCGCAGAGCTGGGTGATGGCCCCGGACGGCCGCTTTGCCCGCCCCGACCTGGCCGCGATCGAACGCCCGTTCAACTGCCACCGGTTCTTCATGGAATACCCGTCGCTGTCGGGCCGCGGCTCGGCCGGGGCGTCGGACGTGCCGGAACTGACCCATTCGGAAGATTGATTTTCCGTGCGCGCTTGGGCAGGGTGAAAACGGAACCTGGCGGGGATGATCATGGACGGAAATACCGAAGAATGGGGGCCATTCGGCCGTCCCCTGTTCGACGACCCTTCGGCGCGGGCGCTTTCGCGCGTCGGGGTGGTGGATGTGGGATCGAACTCGGTCCGCATGGTCGTTTTCGACGGGGCGGCGCGGTCTCCTGCCTATTTCTACAATGAAAAAATCCTCTGCGGGCTGGGTACCGGTCTGCGCGAATCCGGCCATCTGCACCCGCAAGGCCGCGTGCGCGCCCTGGCCGCGATCAAGCGTTTTCAGCTCATCGCCAAGGGCATGGGGCTGGCGCCGCTGACCGCCGTTGCCACGGCGGCCGTCCGCGATGCCACCGACGGGCCGGCATTCCGCGCGGAGATCCTGCGCGAGACCGGGCTGGAGCTCTATGTCATCGACGGGGAGGAAGAGGCGCGGCTGTCTGCTCAGGGCGTACTGCTGGGCTGGCCGGACGCCAAGGGGCTGATGTGCGACATTGGCGGCAGTTCCCTGGAACTGGCCGAGATCACCGGTGGCGACGTGGGCAAGCGCGTGACCTCGGAACTGGGCCCGTTGAAACTGGCGGGGCTTCCCGGCGGCAAGAAGGGGTTGAAGGCCGAGATCGCCCGCACGGTGGATGCCCTGGCCGAAGAAATGGGCACCGACCACAAGCGCCTGTTCCTGGTCGGCGGCTCCTGGCGGGCCATTGCCCGACTGGACATGGAGCGGCGGGGCTATCCGCTGACCGTGCTGCATGAATACCGCATGACGCCCAAGTCGCTCTCGCAGACTTTGAAATGGATCGAGAAGGCCGATCTGGACGCAGTGCGTCAGCGCACCGGCACCTCCTCGACACGTATGGCGCTGGTGCCGACCGCCGCACTGGTTCTGAAGCGGCTGGTGCGAGTGTTCCGCCCGAAGGAAATCGCGGTCAGTTCCTACGGGATTCGCGAAGGCATGCTCTATGAACAGATGCCCGACCGGCTGCGCAAACGCGACCCGCTGATCGAGGCCTGTTATTTCGCCGAGAAGAAGGACGCGCGCAACCCGGGGTTCGGCAAGGCGCTCTACGCCTTCCTGCAACCGCTGTACAAATCCGCGAAACCGGCGGAGCTGCGCGTCGTCAAGGCGGCCTGCCTGCTGCATGACGTAAGCTGGCGCGCCCACCCCGATTACCGCCACGAGGTCTGTTTCGACAATGCCACGCGCGCAAACTTGGGCGGGCTCACCCATGAAGAACGGGTGTTCCTTGGGGTGGCGCTTTTGCACCGTTACAAGAACTCGCGCGACGGGTCGCGGTTCGAGGAACTTTTCTCGATCCTCGCGGACGAGGATTGCGCCCGCGCCGAGGCCCTGGGCAAGGCGATGCGATTCGGCGCGATGTTCGCGGTGGATGACCCCCTGGGCAAGGCTGAACTGAAGTGGTTTCCCAAGAAACGCGAGCTGCACCTGCACTTGCGCAAACAGGCAGCCGACCTGTTCGGAGAGGTGGCCCAGGCGCGGTTCCAGTCGCTGGCGGATGCGCTGGGGGCCCAGGCGACGGTCAAGACGCAGCGATAGGGCCCTGACACGCTCCACGCGTTTCGCGACGGTGGGCCTCCCGTCTCCGGCCCACGCCTTCGGCTTGTCCGGAGTTGGGCAGGGCCTTGCCGCTTCTCGCGGTTTCTCAAAAACCGCTGCCAGCCGACGCCGGTACCCAAGTGTACTCGCTTGCCTCGGCCTGACGGCCTCACCCCAGGATATTGTGCGGCAAGATAAAGAGGGGATCAGAGGTCGATCTCACCCTCCGGGCCCAGTTCAAGCGGGGTCTTGCGGCGGATGATGATGTCGCCGTTTGGCAGGCGTTCCGGGGGGTGGTAGGCGCTGAGATCGCCCAGTTGCCCGACCAGATCCTGCCAGGCTTCGGCCATCGGCTCAAGCTCGGTGGCCAGGCCCTCGAGCAGCAATCCGAACCCTTCGCGCAGCAGCTCTCCGCCGCGTTCAAGCTCGGGGTTCGTGGTTTCTTCCGCCACTACCGGCAGGGTCGCCAGCGCCAGCACCGCGCCCAGAAAGAATGTGCGTGTCTGTCTCATGTCCCCAATATGGGGACGCGCGTGTCAAAGCGCCAGATCGACACTGACCGGAAAGTGGTCGCTGGCGGTCAGAAGCGCCTCGCGCAGCTCCGGTGTCCGGTAGCAGACCGGATCGTCGAACGGGTGCCAGATGCGCCACTTGGGCCCCAGCGCGCAGAGATCTTCGGACAGCATGACATAGTCTAGAAGCACCTGCAGGTAGCGCTTCTCGGGCGCGATATAGAAACGCGCTGTGACTGGGCTGGGGCCAACCCGGCGGGTCAGGGCCATGCGCGCATGGGGATCGTGCAGCTTGACCGCACCTGCCTCGCCCAGGACGACCTCGACCCCGGAGCGGCCGAATAGATATTCGTATTCGTCGAGCCCCGGCCCGTCGTTGAAATCCCCCAGCACGATCAGGCTGTCGCCATCGGCCAGGTGCTGTTCTATCCGTTGGCGAAGCCAGATGCATTGCGCCATCTGCTTGCGGCGGTTCTGGATGGCAACGCGCATGATCTCATCCGGGCTGCGGGCGCCATGGGGGGCCTTGGATTTCGCATGAACCCCGATCATGAGCAGGCGCCGACCGGTTTCCTTTACGGTCAGTTCCAGCTCCAGCGGGGGCTTGGAAAAGGTGATCAGGTCCGGGTCGGCATCCACGTCCACGTCCCAGCGAAACACCCCGTCAACGCGCGGCGCGTCCGCAGACCCTTTCTTGCCGGTCTCGTGCCCGCGCGGGTCGTGCACGGCCTCGAGCACATCGGGGTTGTACAGGAGCGCGATCTCCTGCTGGGTGTCATTGCGAAAGCCCAGGATCGCTTTTCGGGCGCGCAGCCCGTATTTGTGCGCGAATGTCTCAAGCGCCAGCACCGTGTCGCGCCGGCGATTGTCGTCCGGCGCTTCGATCACCATCACCGCGTCGGCATCCATGGCGGTGAACACGACCCCCAGGGCGGCCAGTTGCTCGCCCCGTTTCACGTCCTGGCGGCCGGACCAGCGGTCATCCTCCAGGAGGTGCCCCCCATCGTCGAACAGGCTGTTGAACCATTCGACATTGTAGGTGGCAATGCGCATCAGGCCCGTCCTTCGCTGATCTCTTCCCAGGCGCGGTTCACGGCGATCAGCCGCTTTTCGGCCAGCTTGATCGCTTCCTCGGGCACGCCGCGCGCAAGCATGCGATCGGGGTGGCTTTCGCGCACTTCGGCGCGCCAGACGCGGCGAATTTCCTCCAGCGAGGCTTCGGGGGAAATGCCGAGAACTTCGTAGGGATCAGGGTGTTCATCCGGCACGAAACGCGAGCGCAGGCGGCGGAACCCCGCCTCGCTCATTCCGAAGATCTCGGCGATGCGTTGCAGGAATTCGTTTTCGGCCGGGTGGTATTCGCCATCTGCCACGGCAATGAAGAACAGGCCTTCCATCAGGTCGCAAAGCGGCTTGTCGTCCCCGGTGAACATTGCAGCGATGCGGGCGGCATATTCCTCGAACCCGGCAACGTCGGTCCGCGCGAGGTTGAACACGCGGGCTGCATTTTTTTCCTCGGATTTCGGGATCGAAAAGACCTCGCGAAAGGCCGAGACCTCGTCGCGGGTCACTTGCCCGTCCGCCTTGGCCATCTTGGCCCCCAGGGCAATCACCGCGATGGCGAAACCGGCGGTGCGTTCGGGCGGCGTGCGCAGGTGCGAGAACACATCCGACAGGCTTTCGCCCTTGGACAGGGCGGCCAGGGCATCGGATATGCGGGACCAGAGCGACATGGACCCTGTGTACCGGGAATCTGGCTGGAATCACAGAAACTTCTGCATGAGAACAAGGTCGTGCCAGCGGTCAAACTTGAAGCCGACTTCGGGCACCACGGCGACCCGCGCAAAACCAAGAGCCACATGGAAATCCTCGGCTCCCGGGTTGGAGCCGGAAACCCCGGCAATCAGCGAATGCACCCGCTGCGCGCGCGCGGCCTCTTCGAGCCGGAGCATCAGCGCGCGCCCGATCCCGCGCCCGCGCGCGGCCGGGTCCAGCATGATCGAATGTTCCTTGGTCGGGGTATAGCCCACGCCGGCGCGAAATGGTCCGAAGGCGGCGTAGCCCAGGATCGCTCCACCCTCTTCGGCAACCAGAAACGCGTCATGGGTGTCGATGGCACGCCGCACCTCGTCCTGCGTCTTTTCCACGCTGTTGAAGGTGATCAACGTGTCGCGGATGGCGAGGTTCCACAACGCCTGGATCCCGGTCGCGTCCTCTGGCGTGGCAGCTCGGATCACCGGAGCACCTTTCGTCCTGTGGGCGTGTCGATCTCGGCCTGAAGGGTGATCTCGGGTGCCTCGCTCAGAGTGACCCGCGCGTCTGCGAGGAACGGGTGCAGGGCAACCTCCAGCGCGGTGGCCTCGGGATGGGTGATGACAACGCGGGTCAGGCGGCAGCCACTGTCGGGCAGAACCTCGCTGGCACGTTTGCCCCGCCATTCGATCAGGCCCGGAAAGGCGCCCCCGAACGGGTAGTTGCCGCGCGGCGGGATGGCCATCTGCCACCGCATCCCGTCCCGGCCGAGCGCCTGTTCGTCGCCGGTCCCAACCGGGGCGCGGTGCAGGGCCTCGGTTAGAGAATTCACACGCACAACCCAGTTGGTCAGGCGCGCATCTCCGGTGAAATAGTCCAAATCGAACATTCGTGGCAAATCCGGCCCGGCGGCCTGCGGGTCCACCGCGATCACCTCGAGGTAACAGTCCGGCCCCAGCGACAACAGCCGGTTGTGGGTGCCGGTGCGCACGTGCTGCCCGCCGCCGGCCATGGGCACACCCAGGGTACGTTCCACCATCGCCGCGCCTTCGTCGAGCGTCGCGGCAGAGATGACGATGTGATCGAGTTCGGCCAGGGACATTGGGCACCTCCTGCCCCGCAGGCTGAACGCAAAAACGCCCCCGTTCAAGGGGGCGTTTGCATTTCAGGAACGGACTTCCGCTTACGAGCGGATGATGTCCATGATGTGCTGCGCGGCCTCGGGGATGTTGGTGCCCGGACCGAAGATCGCCTTCACGCCGTTTTCATAAAGGAATTCGTAATCCTGCTGCGGAATGACCCCGCCGCAGATGACGATGATATCCTCGGCGCCCTGGTCCTTCAGCGCCTGGACCAGCTGCGGGGCCAGGGTCTTGTGACCGGCGGCCTGCGAGGAGATGCCGACGATGTGCACGTCATTGTCAACGGCATCCTGGGCGGCCTCTTCCGGGGTCTGGAACAGCGGACCCACGTCAACGTCGAAGCCGATGTCGGCAAAGGCGGTGGCGATCACCTTGGCGCCGCGGTCATGGCCATCCTGGCCCATCTTCACCACCAGCATGCGCGGGCGACGGCCCTCGGCCCGGGCGAATTCCTCGACCGATTTCTGGATCTGGGCAAAGCCCTCGTCCCCTTCGTAGGCGGCGCCATAGACACCGGCCAGGGTTTTCACTTCGGCGCGGTGGCGACCGAATTCCTTCTCCATTGCCATGCTGATTTCTCCCACGGAGGCCCGGGCGCGGGCCGCTTCGACGGCGGCGCCCAGCAGATTGCCGCCCTCCTTGGCGCAACGGGTCAACTCGTCCAGGGCGGCCTGGCAAGCGGCTTCGTCGCGGCTGTCACGGATCTGACCCAGGCGCGCGACCTGAGCTTCGCGCACGGCCATGTTGTCCACGTCGAGGATTTCGATTTGGTCTTCTTTTTCAAGCTTGTACTTGTTCACGCCGACGATTACCTCGTCGCCGCGGTCGATGTTGGCCTGGCGCTTGGCCGCGGATTCCTCGATCCGCAGTTTCGGCATGCCGGAGGCCACGGCCTTGGTCATGCCGCCCATCTCTTCGACTTCCTGCATCAGGGCCCAGGCCTGGTCGACCAGTTCGGCGGTAAGGCTTTCGACGTAATAGGAACCGGCCAGAGGATCGACCACATTGGTCACGCCGGTTTCTTCCTGCAGGATGATCTGGGTGTTGCGCGCGATCCGGGCCGAAAATTCGGTCGGCAGCGCAATGGCTTCGTCCAGTGCGTTGGTGTGCAGCGACTGGGTGCCGCCCAGAACCGCCGACATGGCCTCATAGGCGGTGCGGATCACGTTGTTATAGGGATCCTGTTCCTGCAGAGACACGCCCGAGGTCTGGCAGTGGGTGCGCAGCATCTTGGAGCGTTCGGACTTGGCGCCGAACTCGGTCATGACGCGGTGCCACAGCAGGCGCGCGGCGCGCAGTTTGGCGGCTTCCATGAAGAAGTTCATGCCGATCGCAAAGAAGAACGACAGGCGCCCGGCGAACTTGTCAACATCCATGCCCGCCTCGATCGCGGCGCGCACGTATTCGCGCCCGTCCGCCAGCGTATAGGCGAGCTCCTGCACCAGATTCGCGCCCGCCTCCTGCATGTGGTAGCCGGAGATCGAGATCGAGTTGAACTTGGGCATCTCGTTCGAGGTATATTCGATGATGTCCGAGATGATCCGCATCGAGGGTTCAGGCGGGTAGATATAGGTGTTGCGCACCATGAATTCTTTCAGAATGTCATTCTGAATGGTGCCCGCCAGCAGCGACTTGTCATGGCCCTGCTCCTCGCCCGCGACGATGAAACTGGCAAGGATCGGAATGACCGCGCCATTCATGGTCATCGAGACCGAGACCTTGTCGAGCGGAATGCCGTCAAACAGAATCTTCATGTCCTCGACACTGTCGATCGCCACACCGGCCTTGCCGACATCGCCGACCACACGCGGGTGGTCCGAGTCGTAGCCACGGTGGGTGGCCAGGTCGAAGGCGACCGAGACGCCCTGCTGACCGGCGGCCAGGTTCTTGCGATAAAAGGCGTTCGATTCCTCGGCGGTCGAGAACCCGGCATACTGGCGGATCGTCCAGGGACGGCCCGCATACATGGTCGCCTTAACGCCCCGGGTGAACGGACCCACACCGGGCACACCGCCCATGTGGTCCAGCCCGGCGGTGTCCTCGGCCGTGTAGAGCGGCTTGACGTCGATGCCTTCCAGCGTGTTCCAGGTGAGGTCCTCCAGGGGCCGCCCACGCAGCTCCTTTTCGGCCAGTTCCTTCCAGGTTTTGATGTCGCTCATCTTTCCCTCTTTTCTGCCCGCGTCACAACGGGCCCTTTGTCCTGCGGGCATCCCGTCCTATATCTGAGGAACAGGAGGCCCCATGTTCATACGTGCCGCATTGATAAGCTTGATTACCGCCTTGCCCGCTTTCGCAGTCGAGGCTTGGGCGCCCGAACCGGCAGGCGACCATGAATTGTCAGAATACCAATGGGTTAAGCGGGTATTGGTCGTCTTTGCCGACAACCCGGCTGACCCGCGTTTCGTGCAACAGTTGGAAGCCATCCGCGACGAACCCGAGGTCTTGCTCAGCCGTGACGTGATCGTGATCACCGACACCGACCCGGCCGCCATGAGCCCGATCCGCACGGCATTGCGTCCGCGCGGCTTCGCCTTTGTTCTGATCGGCAAGGACGGCGCGAAATACCTGCGCAAGCCGGGGCCCTGGTCGTTACGCGAGCTGACGCGGTCGATCGACAAGATGCCCCTGCGCCAGCAGGAGCTGCGCGACCAGCGGGCCAAGCCGTAGGAGTGAACGGCGCCAAGCATCACGCGGCTTCCCGATTGGGGGGCAGCAACACGGCGCCATCGGCACCCTGCCCCAACGCCCCGAGGTCATCGGCATAGCGCGCCTGCAGGCGCAGCTGGTCGGCGCAGGAAAACCCTTCGAATGGCTGTTTGTCGCACCTGTCGAGAAACTCCTGCACGGCGTGGCGCGATGCGTTCGGGTTTTTCGCCCGAAAGGCTTCAAGCGGCTTGAGCTTGCCGTGATCCGGCGCGGCATTCACACCGGCTGGCGGGTTCGGCAAGGCCAGATCGGCCAGCCCCAACAGGCGACGCGCCAGATCGGGCAGCGCAATGCGGTGTTCCAGCGGCCAGATCACCAGCTCGCTTTCGGGAAACACGACACGCAGATCGCGTACCAGGTCGCGCCAGCCGCGATTGACAGCCATCAGCTGTGCCCGCGCCTCGGCAAAACGCACGACGCCCTCACGGCCGACGTGGCAGTAGCTCAGCTCCTGCGCATGGGCCGAGATCCAGTAGTCAGCATAGCCGCGAATGCCCAGACCGATGCGCAGCGGGGCTTGACCCAGAAAATCGCGATAGGCGCTCAGGCGGCGCCGGGCATTCGGATAGAACTGGCCCGAACGGATGTTCCACCCCATGTCGCCGATCAGGTTTTCCTCGGAAATCAGCACAGTTTCGGCGCCCCGGGTGGCCCGGTCGAAGGCTGCACGTGTCTTGTCCCAGCCTTCGCGAACAGGCACGGTCGAGAATCCCTCGACCGCCCCCAGTTCCTCGTGAACCAGAGCCGTCACCCGTGCCGCCGACAGGGCGGGACGGGCGGCGACCAGCATGTCCTGCATCGCGGTCGTCGCCGTGCGATGCGCGCCGATATGCAGGACAAGGTCCACCTTATTCGAACTCCATGATCACTTCGTCGACCGCCAGGCTGTCGCCCGCGCCCGCATTGATCTTGGACACCACGCCCTTCTTCTCGGCGCGCAGGATGTTTTCCATCTTCATCGCTTCGATGGTGCAGAGCGCCTGGCCTTCCTGGACTTCATCGCCGACTTCCACGTCGACCTTCACGACCAGTCCCGGCATCGGGCAGAGCAGCATTTTCGAGGTGTCCGGTGCGACTTTTTCCGGCATCAGCGAGGCCAGCTGGGCCTGCCGCGGGGTGCGCACATGCACGGCCATCTCGGCGCCCCGGGTGCGGATGCGGAAACCGCCGGGCAGCTTGCCGACCTTCAGCACCAGCGGTTCACCGTCCACCACCAGCGTGGCCAGGTGGTCGCCCGGGGTCCAGTCCGACGTCACGCGCATCGACGAACCGTCAAGGAAGCGAATGGTCGAGCCATCCTGATCGGCATCGATTTCCACCTCGAAGCTTTCACTCTGGGCGGTGACGCACCAGTGCGATCCCACACGGCGTTCGTGGTTGTCCATCCGGCCCGACACGCGGGAGCGGCGGATCTCGGCGACGCGGTGCATGGCGGCGGCGGCGGCGGCCACGCGCTGCAAGTCCCCTTCGGGCAGGGTCACACCCTCGAACCCGTCCGGGTACTGCTCTTCGATGAAAGCGGTGGTCATGTCGCCCGAGATGAAGACCGGGTGGTCCATCACGGCCGACAGGAACGGCAGGTTGTGGCCGATACCTTCCAGTTCGAAGCTGTCCAGCGCGATGCGCATGGCTTCGATCGCCTCGTCGCGGGTCGGCGCCCAGGTGCAGAGCTTGGCGATCATCGGGTCGTAGTACATCGAGATCTCGCCGCCCTCAAAGACGCCAGTGTCGTTGCGCACCGCGGTCTCGCCGGTCGGCGCTTCGCCCTGCCATCTGCCGTTCACCTGCAGCGGGCCGGCCGCGGTTTCCGCCGGTGGGCGGTAGCGGGTCAGGCGCCCGATCGAGGGCAGGAAGTTGCGATAGGGGTCTTCCGCATAAAGGCGGTTTTCGATCGCCCAGCCGGTCAGCTTGACGTCGTCCTGGGTCATGGTCAGTTTCTCGCCAGCCGCCACGCGGATCATCTGTTCGACCAGATCGACACCGGTGATCAGCTCGGTCACAGGGTGTTCCACCTGCAGGCGGGTGTTCATTTCCAGGAAGTAGAAGTTCTTGTCGCCATCGACGATGAATTCCACGGTCCCGGCGCTGGCATAGTCCACGGCCTGGGCCAGGGCGACAGCCTGTTCGCCCATCGCCTTGCGGGTGGCTTCATCCAGGAAGGGCGAGGGGGCTTCTTCGACCACTTTCTGGTTGCGGCGCTGGATGGAACATTCACGTTCGCCCAGATAGATGCCGTTGCCGTGGCTGTCGCACAGGACCTGGATCTCGATGTGACGCGGCTGGGTCACGAATTTCTCGATGAAGATGCGGTCGTCACCGAAGCTGTTGGCGGCTTCGTTCTTGGACGACTGGAAACCCTCGCGCGCCTCCTGGTCGTTCCAGGCAATTCGCATGCCCTTGCCGCCGCCGCCGGCAGAGGCCTTGATCATCACCGGGTAGCCGATCTCGTTCGAGATCTTCACGGCCTCGTCGGCGTCCTCGATCAGCCCCATGTAGCCGGGCACGGTCGAGACTTCGGCCTCCTGGGCGATCTTCTTCGAGGTGATCTTGTCGCCCATGGCTTCGATGGCACCTTTCGGGGGGCCGACGAAGGCTACGCCTTCGGCTTCCAGCGCCTCGGCAAACTTCGAATTCTCGGACAAAAAGCCGTAGCCCGGGTGGACTGCCTGCGCGCCGGTCTGGCGGATCGCGTCCATCACCTTGTCGATGACGATGTAGGACTGGTTGGCCGGCGGCGGGCCGATGTGCACGGCCTCATCCGCCATCTTCACATGCAGGGCGTTGCGGTCGGCATCCGAATAGATCGCCACCGTCTTGATGCCCATCTTGCGGGCGGATTTGATTACCCGGCAGGCAATCTCTCCGCGGTTGGCAATCAGGATCTTGTCAAACATGTCCCGGTCCTTTCGTCATGATTTCTTGGCGCGCAGGAAGCCCCGGGCGCGTGTGCAAAAAGAAAACGCCACCCGGACCCCGAGGGGTCTGGATGGCGTTTCCACGTGTCTTGGTGCCGCGCGAAGCGGCGGAGTTCAGTCGGGCTACCGGATCAGTTGCAGATTTCGAGGCCCACGTCGTCGCAGAGCGCGCCCGCGGCGCCACCGATGATGGCACCCGTAACGACGCTGCCGCTTGCGGCCGTGGCCACGACGGCCCCTGCGGCGGCACCGGCCCCCGCGCGTTCCAGGTCATTCCACTGACACCCGGCCAGCACGATTGCGGCGCTTGCCGCGATGGCGATTGTTTTGAACTGCATCGTTGACTGCCTCGTTCGACGTTCCTGTTATAGCCCCCTGATACCGTATTCCTGTCAGACGGAAAAGCGCCCGGCCTGACCAACACGCGATCAAACCGGGCACAAGGGGAAGGGTAACGGTTTTGACTAAACCTGACGGAGAACCGGGATGTAGCCTCCGCCACAACAAGGTGATAGCCGCCCCTTTCGCCCACAGCATAGCCCGCCGCCAATACAGGCGGGTTTTGGGCCGGATTTTGCTCAAAGCAGTGAGGGGCGAGCGGGAACATGCCTAGTACCCCCTCTCGAAAGCATCCGGGAAGGAGGCACGGGCGTGATCGACGTCGATCACCAACATGGCTTCGTAAGAGGCATTGTCGAACGGATCTTCGGCGGGCACGACCTCGCGACCGAACAGCCAGGACAGACGCCCCGCGTCCAGGTTGCCCCGTTCGAAGGGCTGGTCGCCGAAATGCTCCCAAAGGGCCTGCATGAAGCCCGCATCCGCGCGCCGGTCGGCCGGCTTGCGGTCGGCATAGCGTTCGCGCGCCACCAGCGGCGTCGCGCCGGACTTGGAAGCACGCCGCAGCACGAACTGGAAATCCGTGCCCGGCAGGCGGCCCGGAAAGCCGCGATGTTTCAGCATGTATGGCAGCGCCATTCAGAAACCCTCCCAGATGCAGGAGCCATGATCGGGGCGAAATGCCTCGAAGAATTGCGTGGCCTCGGGATCGGCAAGACCAAAGTCCAGCGGCCGGTCCGCGAGGCTGATGATGATTTGCGCGGGCGGGGGCTCTTCCCCCGCCAGACGCGGCAGTGCGAAGTCTTCGCACAGATGGGCCATATCGGCCTCGGCCTGGCTGAATTCCACCTCTGCCCGGTCCCGGGCAATGGCGGGAGCAACGAAGCGGAAGCGGACCACGCGCGCGGCGCCCTCGCCGGTCCAGATCGCATCAAGAAACCGCACCTCCTGGCCCGAGGGAACCACCAGAGTGGCCACCTCCTCTGCCGCCTGCCCGACCAGGGGCAGAAGGCCGGTCAGAAGGACCAGACCAGCCCAGGTTGCGCGTTTCCGACGCATCCCCTGCCCTTACAGCGGAATGTTGTCGTGCTTTTTCCAGGGGTTCGTCAGCTTCTTGTTGCGAAGGCTGGCGAAGGCCCGGCTGACGCGACGGCGGGTCGAACGCGGCTGGATCACCTCGTCGATGAAACCCTTTTCGGCCGCCACGAACGGGTTGGCGAAACGGTCCTCATAGTCGGCAGTATGCTGGGCGATCTTTTCGGCATCACCCAGATCGGCACGGTGCAGGATCTCGACCGCACCCTTGGCACCCATCACCGCGATCTCGGCGGTGGGCCAGGCATAGTTGAAATCTCCGCGCAGGTGTTTCGAGGCCATAACGTCATAGGCGCCGCCATAGGCCTTGCGCGTGATTACCGTGACTTTCGGCACGGTGGCTTCGCCATAGGCAAACAGCAGCTTGGCGCCATGCTTGATGACCCCACCATATTCCTGCGAAGTGCCGGGCAGGAAGCCGGGCACGTCGACCAGGGTCAGGATCGGGATTTCGAAAGCATCGCAGAAGCGCACGAACCGCGCGGCCTTGCGCGAGCTGTCGATGTCCAGGCAGCCCGCCAGCACCATCGGCTGGTTCGCCACCACGCCGACGGTCTGGCCTTCCAGGCGCATGAAGCCGGTGATGATGTTCTTGGCGTAATCTTCCTGGATCTCGTAGAAATCGCCCTCGTCGGCGATCTTCGCGATCAGTTCCTTCATGTCATAGGGCGTGTTCGGATTGTCCGGGACCAGCGTGCCCAGGCTTTCCTCGATTCGACCCGGCTCGTCGAAGAAGGGACGCACCGGCGGCTTCTCGCGGTTGTTCAATGGCAGGAAATCGACCAGGCGACGCACTTCCGACAGGGCTTCGACGTCGTTTTCGAAGGCGCCATCGGCGACCGAGCTCTTCTTGGTGTGGGTCGAGGCGCCGCCAAGCTCCTCTGCCGTGACCACCTCGTTTGTCACGGTTTTCACCACGTCGGGGCCGGTGACGAACATGTAGGAGGTGTCCTTCACCATGAAGATGAAGTCGGTCATCGCGGGGCTGTACACGGCACCACCGGCGCAGGGGCCCATGATGACCGAGATCTGCGGCACCACGCCCGAGGCCATGATGTTGCGCTGGAACACTTCGGCGTAACCGGCCAACGAGGCCACACCTTCCTGGATCCGCGCCCCGCCCGAATCGTTGATGCCGATGACCGGCGCGCCGTTCTGCATGGCCATGTCCATGATCTTGCAGATCTTCTCGGCATGCGTTTCCGACAGCGAGCCGCCGAATACGGTGAAATCCTGGCTGAACACATAGACCATGCGGCCGTTGATCGTGCCCCAGCCGGTTACGACACCGTCCCCGGCGGGACGGTCGTTTTCCATGCCGAACTCGGTGCAGCGATGGGCCTTGAACATGTCGAACTCTTCAAAGCTGTCCTCGTCCAGCAGCAGCTCGATCCGCTCGCGGGCCGTCAACTTGCCCTTCGCGTGCTGACTGTCGATGCGACGCTGACCGCCGCCCAGACGGGCCGTCTCGCGGCGGGCTTCAAGTTCGAGATTGATATCTTTCATCTGGCGGCACTCCTTGATTTCAAGGCAAACTAGCCGCATTGCGCGTGTGCAGAAAGGGAAAATGCGCGAATTTGCAAATTATTGGCAAGTCTCGATCTGCAAATTGCGAATTCGCAAATTCCGACCGGCTGGACAAATTTGCCGAAGCCGCTTACGCCTTTGCCATGGCAGATTTACCCGCCACCCGGTTCCTGGACCCCAGAACGCCTCCGCATGTTGCCACGCTGACCCTGATCGTGGCCGCAGGCGCGATGTCCATGAACGTGTTCTTGCCCGCTCTGCCCGCCATGTCCAGCCATTTCGCGGTGGACTATCGCGTCATGCAACTGTCGGTCGCGCTCTATCTGGCAATGAACGGCCTGCTGCAGATAGTCGTCGGGCCGATCTCGGACCGTTTCGGCCGCCGCCCGGTGATCCTGTGGAGCCTTGCCCTGTTCCTTATCGCGACGCTCGGCTGCATTTTCGCCCCGAACGTGCAGACCTTCCTGGCCTTCCGAATGGGCCAGGCGGCAATTGTCGGCGGCATGGCGATCAGCCGCGCCGTCATTCGCGACATTCACCCGCCGGATCGGGCGGCCTCGATGCTGGGCTATGTCACCATGGGCATGTCGGTGGTGCCGATGATCGGTCCGGCCTTCGGCGGGCTGCTGGATCAGAGCTTTGGCTGGCAGTCGATCTTCTGGGCCCAGTTCCTGCTGGCGGGCTTTGTCATGGCCCTGGCCTGGCGCGACATGGGCGAGACCTTTACCCGCCGCGAGGGTGGTTTCGCGGCACAGGTCCGCGAATATCCCGAACTGCTGCTGTCACCGCGCTTCTGGGGCTATTGCCTGGCCGCGGCTTTCGCCTCTGGTGCCTTCTTCGCCTATCTGGGCGGTGCGCCCTTTGTGGCCTCGGAAATCTACGCCATGAACAGCGCCACCATGGGCATCTATTTCGGCGCCCCGGCCCTGGGGTATTTCCTGGGCAACTACCTGTCCGGGCGCTACGCGGTTCGGGTGGGCGTAAACGGCATGGTGCTCTGGGGCAGTATCATATCGACAGGGGGCATGATCTTCTCGCTCGCGATCTTCACCGCAGGCTTTGCCACGGCCGAGGTTTTTTTCGGTTTCATGACCGTGATCGGCCTGGGCAACGGGCTGGTCCTGCCCAGCGCCAATGCAGGCATGCTGTCGGTGCGTCCGCGGCTCGCGGGCTCTGCTTCGGGTCTGGGCGGGGCGATCATGATCGGCGGAGGCGCTGGGCTGTCCGCCCTGGCGGGCGCCCTGCTGACACCTGAAACCGGAGCCTTCCCGCTGATCTGGATCATGCTGCTCAGCTCCGCTGCCGCGATCCTCGCGGTCCTTGCCGTGATCCGCCGCGAACGACGCCTGTGAGGCTTGCAGCCGTAGCTTTGCAAATGTTACGCCTAGGCCAGCAAATCCTGCAAAGGAGCCCGCCATGGCCACCCAGAAACTTTATGCCGGTGTCAAGCTGCGCGAACTGCGCACCCGGCTTGGGCTGACCCAGAAAGCCTTTGCCGAGAAACTGGGCGTGTCGCTGCCTTATCTGAACCAGATGGAGAACAACAATCGCCCGGTCTCCACCGGAGTGGTTCTGGCACTGGCGCAGGAGTTCGGTTTCGATGTGGCCGAGCTGTCCACCGGCGATGCCGAACGCCTTGTCACCGACATGCGCGAGGCCCTGGCCGACCCGATCTTTACCGACAGCCCACCGCTGGCAGATCTGCGCCTCGCGGCCTCCAACGCGCCGGCCCTGGCGCGTGCCTTCCTGGCATTGCACCGTGCCTATCGGCAGAACCACGAAAGGCTTGCCTCGCTGGACGAGGCGCTGGGACGCGAAGGCTCCTCCGTAGAGGCCAGCCCCTGGGAAGAGGTGCGCGACTTCTTTCACTATTGCGACAATTACATCGATGCGGTCGATCGCGCCGCCGAACGCTTCACCCGTGACGTGGACCCGGAACAGGCCGCCATCCGTGCCCTGCGGGAGATGAAGATCAGCGTGGAACTTCATGACGATCCGCAGCTTCGTGGGTTCGATGTGGAACGCTCCACCCTGCGGCTTTCCACCCGGACCGCACAATCCACGCGCCGGTTCCAGTTGCTGCACCAGGTCGCGCTGCTTGCACAAAACGAACTTCTGGAGGCCACGCTGGACCTTGCCCGATTCCAGACCGACGAGGCCCGCGCCATTGCCAAGATCGGCTTGGCCAACTATTTCGCCGGGGCCGCCCTTTTGCCCTATGGCGCCTTCCTGGCTGCCGCGCGCGAGACCCGGCACGATCTGGAGCGCCTGGCCGAGATCTTCGGCGCCTCGATCGAACAGGTGGCGCACCGCCTGTCCACCCTGCAACGGCCGGGCGCCAAGGGCATTCCCTTCTTCTTCGTGCGGGTCGATCAGGCTGGCACGATCACCAAGCGCCACTCCGCCACCCGCCTGCAATTCGCCCGTTTCGGCGGCGCCTGCCCGCTGTGGAACGTGCACCAGGCCTTTGAGACCCCGGGCCGTTTCCTGCGCCAGCTGGCCAAGACGCCGGACGGGGTCAGCTATCTCTGCCTGGCGCGCGACGTGTCGAAATCCGGCGGCAGTTTCTCGGCCCCCGTGCGCCGCTATGCCATCGGCCTGGGATGCGAAGTCCGACACGCGGGGGAGCTGGTCTATGCCGACCACCTGGACATCTCGAACGAGGGCGCCTTCGAGCCCATCGGCATCTCCTGTCGCATTTGCGAGCGGATCGGCTGCCACCAGCGCTCGGTCCCGCCATTGGAACGCAAGCTGCGCGTGAACCCCGACGCGCGCGGCGTGCTGCCCTACGAGATTGATGAATAGGGTCCGGGATGTCTCCCCCAAGGCGCTTTACGCGCCCCGCGATCGATTTTAACGTGAAGGGAACAGGGAGGACATCATGGAATTGACAGGCAGCCGCACCATCGCGGCCGACCGCGCGACGGTCTGGGCGCATCTGAATTCCGCCGACACGCTTGCCGCCTGCATCCCCGGCTGCGAGGAACTGACCGGCAGCCCTGAAAACGGGTTCGATGCGGTTGTGAAACAGAAGGTCGGCCCGGTGAAAGCCACCTTCAAGGGCGGCGTGACCCTGTCGGACATCGACGCCCCGAATTCCTATCGCATCGCAGGCGAGGGCAAGGGCGGCGTCGCGGGTTTTGCCAAGGGTGCGGCTTTCGTCACCCTGGCCGACAATGACGAGGGGACCGAACTGACCTACGAGGTCGAGGCGAAGGTGGGGGGCAAGCTCGCGTCACTTGGCAGCCGACTCATCCATGGTTTTGCCAGAAAGATGACCGACCAGTTTTTCGAGCGGTTCCAGGAGGCTGTCGAAGGCCCCGCCGGGGAAACCGGCGAGGCCTGAAACCGTTTCGAACCAGATCAGTGGCTCAGGATGTGGTAAATCTCATCCTTCAGGCGCGCGCGCTGCTTGCGCATGTCCTCTTCGTGAAACTGGTCGGTTGGCTCCACATTGGTCTCGGCGCGGTGCACGGCGCGGTTGACCTCGTGATAGTCCTCGTAAAGCTTCGCGAAATGGGCGTCGCTTTCCTTCAGCGCAGCCATCTTCTTGGCGTGTTCGGGGAATTCCTCCAGCAGTTCATGCGGCGTGTGGGACATGCGCGTCTCCTCTTTCTTTCTCGCGTTCGCCCGAGCCTAGGCGCAAGGAAGCGCTGCTTGCCTTGACCGGGATCAATTCCGCCATTTCATCGTTGCGAATTTTGCCAATCCGGGTGGATCCAGGGCGCATCATTGGACCGCGGCAGCGGGGCTCGGCCAAGGATGTGGTCCGAGGCCTTCTCGCCCACCATGATCGAGGGGCCGTTCAGGTTGCCGTTGGTAATGCGCGGAAAGACCGAGCTGTCGGCAAGGCGCAGCCCGTCGACCCCGATCACGCGCATTTCCGGGTCAACAACGGCCTCCGGATCATCCGCCCGCCCCATGCGGCAGGTGCCGCAGGGGTGATAGGCGCTTTCGGCATGTTCGCGGATGAAACTGTCCAACTGGTCGTCGCTTACCATGTCGGCACCGGGCTGGATTTCGTGTTTCACATGGGGGGCCATCGCCTCCTGCCCGAATATCTCGCGCGTCAGGCGCAGACACTGGCGGAAGTCCACCCAGTCCTGTTCGGTCGACATGTAGTTGAAGAAGATGCGCGGCGCCTCCTTCGGGTCGGCGCTCTTCAGGGTGATTTCCCCGCGTGAGGTGGCCCGCATCGGGCCGGTATGAGCCTGGAATCCGTGACCCTCGGCCGCCGCCTGACCGTCGTAACGCACGGCGATGGGCAGGAAATGGTATTGAATATCAGGGTATTCCACGCCCGCGCGTGAGCGGATGAAGGCGCAGCTTTCGAACTGGTTCGAGGCCCCCATGCCCGTCTTGGTGAACAGCCACTGCGCCCCGATGACACCCTTCCAGAACAGGTTCCAATAGCGATAGAGCGTGATCGGCTGCTTGGCGGCAAACTGGAAATAGACCTCCAGGTGGTCCTGCAGGTTCTGGCCCACGCCTGCGCGGTCGGCCACCACGTCGATGCCATGTTCGGCCAGGTGGGCGGCGGGGCCGATCCCCGAAAGCATCAGCAGTTTGGGCGAATTGATCGAGCTGGCGGCGATGATCACCTCGGCATTTGCGCGCACCACCTCGATCTTGCCGCCCCGTTCAACCTCGACCCCGGTGGCGCGACCGTCCTCGATAACGATCTTGCGGGCAAGGGCGCGAATCAGGTCGCAGTTGTCCCGCTTCAGCGCCGGTTTCAGGTAAGCATTGGCGGCGGACCAGCGGCGACCCTGCCAGACGGTCTGTTCAAACGGGCCGAACCCTTCCTGCTGCTGCCCGTTGTAGTCGCCAGTCACCTGATAACCGGCCTCTCGCCCCGCCTCGACAAAGGCAGCGTGCAGCGGGTTGCTGCGCGACCCCCGGGTGACATGCAGCGGCCCGTCATTGCCGCGCCATGCCGGGTCGCCGCCATGCCCGCCGTCGTGCCAGTTTTCCATGCGTTTGAAATAGGGCAGCACGTCGGCATAGGCCCAGCCGTCAGCCCCGCTTTCAGCCCAGTGATCGAAGTCGCGCGCGTGGCCACGCACATAGACCATGCCGTTGATCGAGCTCGACCCGCCAATCACCTTGCCACGTGGAGTGACCAGGGTGCGTCCGCCCAGATGCGGCTCGGGTTCGGTCTGGAAGCCCCAGTCATACATGCCCATGTTCATCGGATATGACAGGGCTGCGGGCATCTGGATGAAGGGCCCGGCGTCCGAGCCACCATGTTCGATGACCAGCACCGACCTGCCCGCTTCCGACAGGCGGTAGGCCATGGCGCAGCCGGCGGAACCGGCGCCGATGATGACGTAATCTGCTTGCATTGTCAGATCCTCAGAAGGGTGCTTCCAGCTGAGACAGCCGGACATAGACGGTTTTCAGCTCGCTATAATGTTCGATAGCGGCCTTGGAGTTCTCGCGGCCCACCCCGGAGGCTTTCGAGCCGCCGAAGGGCGCCTCGACCGGGGCGTCATTATAGGTGTTGATGAAGCAGGTGCCGGCCTCGAACCCGGCGACCACGCGGTGGGCGCGGGTCAGATCGGAGGTAAAAACGCCAGCGGCCAGGCCGAATTGGGTGGCATTGGCCCGGGACATCACCTCGGCTTCGCTGTCGAAGTCCAGCACCGACATGACCGGGCCGAAGATTTCTTCCCGCGCGATCGTCATGTCATCGGTCACGTCCGAGAATACTGTGGGCTCCAGGAAGAACCCGTCGCGGTCCAGGCGCGCGCCGCCGTAGCTGAGCGTCGCCCCCTCGTCCCTGCCCTTGGCGATGTAGCCCTCGACGACCCTCAACTGCGCCTCGGACACCATGGGGCCGAAGGAGGTGTCCGGGTCCATCGGATCCCCGATCACGGCCCTGGCCAGCCGTTCGGACAGGCGCTTCAGGAAGGCCGCCTTGATACCCTTGTGAACAAAGACACGGGTGCCGTTCGAACAGACCTGCCCGGAGCTGTAGAAATTGCCAAGGATCGCGCCAGAGACGGCCGCCTCCACATCGGCGTCGTCGAAAATGATCAGGGGCGATTTGCCGCCCAGTTCCATGGTCACATGTTTCATTTCCGCCGCCGCGGCCGCATAGACCTTCTTGCCCGTCGGCACGGACCCGGTCAGCGAGACCTTGGCCACACGCGCATCCGTCACCAACGTTGCGCCCACGTCGCCCAGCCCCTGGACCACGTTGAACACGCCTGCCGGCAGCCCTGCTTCAACAAGGATTTCAGCGACTTGCAGGGCGCAAAGCGGCGTGGTTTCCGACGGCTTGAAGATCGAGCTGTTGCCACAGGCCAGTGCCGGAGCCGCCTTCCAGCAGGCGATCTGGGTCGGGTAGTTCCAGGCTCCGATACCCACGCAGACGCCCAGCGCCTCGCGTCGCGTATAGACGAAATCACCGCCCGCCAGCGGGATGTGCTCACCGGTCAGGCTGCCCGCAAGCCCGCCGAAATACTCCAGCGCATCCGCGCCCGAGGTCGCGTCGGCCACGCTGGTTTCCTGGTAGGGTTTCCCGGTGTCCAGTGTTTCCAACACCGACAGGTCGTGGTTGCGCTCGCGCATGATGTCGGCAGCGCGGCGCAGGATGCGACCGCGTTCGGTGCCGGTCATCGCCGCCCAGCCGGCCTGCGCCGATTCAGCGGCGGCAAGGGCCTGTTCGATGATCGCCGGGGTGGCGGAATGCACCGTCGCGATCACCTCGCCCGTGGCCGGGTAGATCACCGGAATCGGCCTGCCATTCGTGTCTTCGACATATTCGCCATTGATGAAATGGCTCGCCTTGGGTTGGGCGTTCTGCATTCTTGTTTCTCCAGCAGAGTGGGTCTTTGGCGGAAAGAGGTCATTCCCCTCGCGGGAAACGCTGGTTCTCTTCCACATTGTCCAGATTCATGTGGTTGCGCATGTAGCGTTCGGACGCCTTCTGCACCGGCTGGAAATCCCAGGCCGCGTAGGCGCCGCTGCGCAGGGCGTCATAGACCACCCAGCGGCGTGCCTGGCTGGCGCGGACTTCGGCGTCGTATGCCTCCAGATCCCAGCGCGCTTCGGACTTGGCCCGCAGGCTGTTCAACGTGCCCTGGTGCGCGGGATCCCCGGCGAGGTTGTTCAATTCGTTCGGATCCTCTTCAATGTTGAAAAGTTGATCGGGATCCAGCGAGCAGCGGGTGTATTTCCATGGTCCATACCGCAAATGTACAAGTGGCGCATAGGAGGCCTCGGCCGCATACTCCATCGCCACGGGGGTGTCGCGGGTGCCCCCCCGGGCCAGCGGAACCAGGCTTTCACCATCCACCCAAGTGGCGATCTCGTTCATCTCGGCACCGGCCAGATCGGCCAGGGTCGGGGTCACATCGATCAGCGAAACCGGGTCCGTCACAAGGCGCGGGTCGATGCCGGGGGCGGCCATCATCAGCGGCACCCTCGCCGAGCCCTCGTAGAAGTTCATCTTGAACCACAGCCCACGTTCACCCAGCATGTCACCATGGTCGGCGGTAAACAGGATGATCGCCTCCTGCCGGGTTGTTTCCAGCGCTTCCAGCACCTCGCCGATCTTGTCGTCCAGATAGGAGATATTGGCAAAATAGGCGCGGCGCGACCGGCGGATATCCTCTTCGGAGATGTCGAATTTCTTCCAGTCGTTCGCGTCGAAAATGCGCCGGGCGTGGGGGTCGTGGTCCTCATAGGGCAATGCCGGAACTTCGGGCAACAGATGTTCGCAATCCTCGTAGAGGTCCCAGTATTTCCTGCGCGCCACATAGGGGTCATGCGGGTGGGTAAAGGACACGGTCAGGCACCAGGGACGGTCGTCATGGCCGCGCGCCAAGTCATAGACCTTGCGGGTGGCGTGATAGGCGACCTCGTCGTCATATTCCATCTGGTTGGTGATCTCGGCAACGCCCGCGCCAGTAACGGAGCCCATGTTGTGATACCACCAGTCGATACGTTCGCCCGGCTTGCGGTAATCCGGGGTCCAGCCGAAGTCGGAGGGGTAGACATCGGTGGTCAGGCGCTCCTCGAACCCGTGCATCTGGTCGGGGCCGACGAAATGCATCTTGCCCGACAGGGAGGTCTGATAGTCCCGGTTGCGCAGGTGGTGGGCATAGGTTGGAATGTCCGAACGGAACTCGGCGGCGTTGTCATAGACGCCGGTGCGGCGCGGCAGCTGTCCGGTCATGAAGCTAGCCCGTGCCGGCGCACAGAGCGGCGAGGGCGAATAGGCGTTCTGATATCGGACCGAGCGCGCCGCCAGCTTCTTCAGGTTGGGTGCGTGCAGCCAGTCGGCCGGACCATCGGGAAACAGCGTGCCATTCAGCTGATCCACCATGAAAATCAGAATGTTAGGCTTCGTCATGATTTCCTCCCAGCATCATGTCAAGACAGTCAAGCACCTGGTCGCAGGCGTGCTTTCCGTCGGGCAGGTGATCGCGCAGCGCGTGGCGGATGTAGAGCCCGTCAATCATCGCAGCAAGCTTGTCGGCGCAGTCATCGGCCCGGTCCCCCACCAGAGGGCGCAGATCATGCGCCAGGTTCGAATGCAGCCGCGCCTGATAGACGCGCAGAAGTCGCCGCGCCCCATCCAGGCTTTGGCTGAGCACATAGAAGTTCAGCCAGGCCGAAATCACCTCGGGGCGGAAGTTTCCCGCCTCGAAGTTGGCGTGAATGATCGCCTCGATCCGGGCGCGCGGCGTCCTGGCGATCGACAGGGTGGCGCGCACCTGGGCCCCGTACAGGGTCAGGATGTGGCGCATCGCGGCCAGAAAGATCTGATCCTTGCCGCCGAAATAGTGATGCGCCAGCGCCGAGGACACGCCTGCCCGCTTGGCAATCTGTGCCACCGTCACGTCCAGCGACCCCGCCTTGCCGATTTCGGCGATCGTGGCCTGAACCAAGGCCTTCCGGCGGATCGGCTCCATTCCGACTTTGGGCAAACTCGCCTCCTGTTCGCGTTTCGAACATTAGGGTTGCTTTTTTTAATTGACTCGTCAATCAATAAAAAGCAGCCTGCGTGACGAGGAGAAACGCGGGTTCCACCCCGGCCGACATGAGGCTAGGGTTTCGGAGACGTTTCGGTCAGGTGCCCGAGGGGCCGGCCGGACGCCCGCAAGAATTTGAACAGGGAGCTGACAAAATGCTGAAAACCACCCTTTCCGCCCTGGCCCTTTCGGCCATCGCCGGGACTGCCTTCGCCGATGGCAACTGCGCCAAGGTGACATTCTCGGACGTGGGCTGGACCGACATCACCGCCACCACCGCCGCCACCAGCGTGGTGCTCGAGGCGCTGGGTTATGAAACCGACATCAAGATCCTGTCGGTGCCCGTGACCTATACCGCGCTGTCGAACGGCGACATCGACGTGTTCCTTGGCAACTGGATGCCCACCATGGAAGGTGACATTGCCTCCTACCGCGAGGCCGGAACGGTCGACATCGTACGCACCAACCTGGAAGGCGCCAAGTACACCCTGGCCGTGAACGCCGCCGCCGCTGCCCTGGGCATCAAGGATTTCGCCGATATCGCCGCAAATGCGGATGCGCTGGACGGCAAGATCTACGGCATCGAGCCGGGCAACGACGGCAACCGCCTGATCCAGTCGATGTTCGACGCGAACGCCTTCGGCCTGGAAGGGTTCGAGGTCGTGGAAAGCTCGGAACAGGGCATGCTGGCCCAGGTTGCCCGTGCCAACAAGAAGGACGAACCGATCGTCTTTCTGGGCTGGGAACCGCACCCGATGAACGCCAATTTCGAGATGTCCTACCTGACCGGCGGGGACGACTACTTCGGCCCGAACCTGGGCGGCGCCGTGGTCGATACCAACACCCGCGCGGGTTACGTTGCCGAATGCCCGAACGTCGGCAAGCTGCTGACCAACCTCGAGTTTTCGCTGGCCATGGAGAACGAGATCATGGGCGCGATCCTGAACGATGGCGAAGACCCGGATGATGCCGCCAGGGCCTGGCTGGCCGCCAACCCGGAGGCCTACATGGGCTGGCTGGACGGCGTGACCACCATGGACGGTGGTGACGGTGCCGCCGCGGTCAAGTCCGCCCTGGGCATGTAAATCCCTGCCTGAACACCCCCCCTTCCCCATTCGCGGGGGAGGGGCCAACGGGGGTGCTGCGGCAGAAGCACCAGGCTTGAGCCGTGTGCCGATCGCTTGGTAACAGCTCGGCCCTTCGCCCCCCCCAATCTCCCGAGATTTCATGACCCTGACCGCGCTTGCCCTTTTTCTGCCCGCCTGTTTCGCGCTGAACGTGGCCCCCGGCCCGAACAACGTGCTGGCCTTTGCCAACGCCTCGCGGCGCGGCTTCCTGGCCGGGCTTGTCGGTGGCATGGGGCGCATGCTGCCCTTCGCGGCGATGATCGCACTGGTCGGTCTGGGTCTGGGTGCGCTTCTGGCCCTGTCCGAGGCCGCCTTTGGCGTCGTCAAACTGGCCGGCGCGGCCTATCTGGTCTGGATCGGCTGGCGCATGTGGCGTGCCCCCGCGCCCTCGGCACTGACCGCGCGCGACGAGCCGCTCTCGGCCCTCGTCCGCCGCGATTTCCTGATCGCCATCGGCAACCCGAAGGCCATCGCGATCTTTACCGCCTTCTTTCCGCAGTTCACCGACCTCGCAGCGCCGCTTGCCCCGCAATACGCCCTGCTTGGCCTGTTGTTCCTGGGGCTCGAATGCCTGGCGGTCGCTGTCTACGCCGCGCTCGGAACCGGGCTGCAGGGCTTCCTTACACCGCTGCGCCTTCACCGGATGAACCGGGGTGTTGGCGGGTTCCTCATATTCTCCGGCCTCACAATGGCCCTCAGCGAAAGGCATTGACCCTTGGACTGGCTCACTGACAACAAGATCCCCGTGGGGAAAGTGTCGAAGAAAATCTTCGACTGGCTGCAGGAAACCGGCGAACCCGTGTTCGACTGGATTTCCTGGGCGATGGAACTGCTGATCGATGGCTTGCTCTGGATCTGGCAGACCCCGCATCCGCTTGTCGTGCTGGCCGTGGTGGTCGCGCTGACCTGGTTTCTGCAGCGCAGCTGGAAAATCTGCCTGATGGTGGTGCTGGGTTTCCTGTTCATTCTGAACCAGGGCTATTGGGAGGAAACCACCGAAAGCCTGACGCTGGTCCTGTCGGCCTGTGTGGTCTGCATGGCGGTGGGCGTGCCGATTGGCATCGCCGCAGCGCACCGCCCCCGGCTTTATGCCATGATGCGGCCGATCCTTGACCTGATGCAGACCCTGCCCACTTTCGTCTATCTGATCCCGGCGATCGTCTTTTTCGGCATCGGCATGGTGCCCGGCCTGCTGGCCACGGTGATCTTCGTGCTGCCCGCGCCGATCCGCCTGACCCACCTGGGTGTTTCCTCGACCCCGCCTGCCCTGCTGGAGGCCGCGCAGGCCTTTGGCGCCACCCCGCGGCAGACCCTGTGGAAGGTCGAGCTGCCCTACGCGCTGCCGCAGATCATGGCCGGTCTGAACCAGACCATCATGCTATCTCTGTCCATGGTCGTGATCGCCGCCCTGGTGGGCGCGGACGGGCTGGGCGTGCCGGTCCTGCGCGCGCTGAACCAGGTCAACACCGCTCTGGGTTTCGAGAGTGGTTTCATCATCGTCGTGGTCGCCATCATGCTCGACCGCATCCTTCGCGTGGAGCGTGACCAATGAGCATTGCCGTCGAATTCGATACCGTCTCGATCGTCTTCGGGGACAGCCCGGAAAAAGCCCTGCCGCTGATGGACCAGGACCAGAGCCGGTCCGAAGTGCAGGAGGCCACAGGCCAGGTGCTGGGCGTACATGACTGTTCCATCAGCGTGGAAGAGGGCGAGATCCTGGTGCTGATGGGCCTGTCGGGCTCTGGCAAATCCACCCTGCTGCGGGCTGTGAACGGGCTGAACCCGGTCGTGCGCGGCCAGGTGCGCGTCAATGACGGCACGGGGCTGGTGGATGTCAGCCATTCGGATCCGGCAACTCTGCGCCACCTGCGCCAGCATCGCATTGCCATGGTGTTCCAGCAGTTCGGCCTGCTACCCTGGCGCACGGTGCGCGACAACGTGGGGCTGGGACTGGAGCTTGCGGGCATGCCCGTGGCCGAACGCAATGTGCAGGTGGACCGGCAGCTGGCCCTGGTGGGCCTGTCCGACTGGGCCGACAACAAGGTCAGCGAATTGTCCGGCGGCATGCAGCAGCGCGTGGGGCTTGCCCGCGCCTTTGCCACCGATGCACCGATCCTGCTGATGGACGAGCCCTTCTCGGCGCTCGACCCGCTCATTCGCACCAAGCTGCAGGACGAACTGATCGACCTGCAGAACGAGTTGAAACGCACCATCATCTTTGTCAGCCACGACCTGGACGAGGCCTTCAAGCTGGGCGACCGGATCGCGATCATGGAGGGCGGGCGCATCGTGCAATGCGGCACACCGCGCGACATCTTTACCAATCCGGCCAATGAATACGTGGCCGACTTCGTGGCCCACATGAACCCGCTGGGTGTGCTCTGCGCGCGCGACGTGATGGAGCCGGCCTCGGGCGAATATACGCATATCGTGCGCCCCAATGCGGACATTCACAGCGTCATGGAACTGGTCAAGACCCATGACGCGCCGGTGGGCGTGGCCTGGGAGGATGGTCATGTGATTGGCCAGGTCACTTCGGACCGGGTGCTGGAGAAACTGCTGGACCCACGCGGCGATTGATCGTTTCGGAGCGCGCGGGCTGATGCCCGCGACCCCTGGCTTTCGGTGGCAGCGCCTTCGGCGCGGGGGGCTTTGCCCCCGTGACAAGCCCCTGCGGGTCTTGTCCCTCCCCCAGGATATTTGCGGCAAGATAAAGAGGAAAAGCTGTGGCTGGCCCGCAGGCGCGCGGCGCGCATTCTGGCGCGATACGCTCTTCCCCCCGCCCGCGCGCGGGTCTAACGTCGCTCCATGTTGCGCTTTGCCCTGACCCGCGCCCTGTCGCTCACCCTCTCGCTGATTGTGGCGAGCCTGGTGATCTTTGCCATGATCGAGGTCATTCCGGGCGATCCGGCGGGTTTCATGCTGGGGCTGAACGCGCAGCCCGAGACCGTGGCTGCCCTGAGGGAGGAACTGGGCTTGTCGGGCTCTCTGCCCGGCCGCTACCTGAGCTGGGTCACGGGCATGCTGACAGGGGATTTCGGGAAGAGCTATACCTATCGTGTGCCGGTGGCCGATCTGATCGTCCAGCGGCTTGAGGTCTCATTGCCGCTGGCGCTTTATGCGCTGACGCTGTCCACGGCGATCGCCATTCCGGTTGGGCTGATAGCGGCCGCGCGGCGCGGCAAACCGTCGGATTACGGCATCATGGGCGCCACGCAGCTGGGCATCGCCGTGCCGAATTTCTGGTTCGCCATGCTGCTGGTGCTGGTCTTTGCCGT
>NZ_JASBTN010000073.1 GCF_030148435.1 Aliiroseovarius sp. | reverse complement strand
GTAGGGGCCGTATCGCTCGGGCAGATCGCGCCAGGGCGAGCCGGTGCGCAGGATGTAGAATATCCCGTTCAGTACCGTCCGGTCATCGACGCGCGCGACCCCACGCGGCTTGTTCGGCAGGAGCGGCTGGATAATCCGCCACTCCGCGTCGCTCAAATCAAAACGTGCCATGATCCACCTCCTGTTCGGGAAAGTGAATCACAAACAACGACAATTGGGAATCCAGTTAATGAGTACAGAACCTAATCGCTCCCGGGCGGAGAGGCTGCGCCACGCTTGATTGTGTGATTGGGGGTTTCACCCCCAAACCCCCAGGATATTTTGTGAAAGCTGAAAGGGACGGCGTGTTGCGTCGTGTCAGATCTGTCGGCCTTGCAGCAGTCTGGGCAGGTCTCCGGTCAGACCGGCGGCTTCCCTGATGAAGCCGCGGCGCAGGCCGGGCACTGAGTTGACCAGGCCAAGGCCGATGTCGCGGGCGGTGCGCAGGAGCGGGTTGTCGTTGGAAAAGAGCCGGTTGGCGGCTTCGGTCGCTGCCACCATCTGGGCCACGTCGAAACGACGCCATTGCTGATACCGCTCCAGCACGTCGATGCGGCCGTAATCCTCGCCGCGCCGTTTGGCTTCCGTCAGAACTTCGGCCAGTGCGCCTACGTCCTTCAGCCCTGCGTTCAGCCCCTGGCCAGCGATCGGGTGCATGCCATGGGCAGCGTCCCCCACCAGGGCCAGACGGTCGGCGATGAATTCATTCGCGACTGTCAGGTTCAACGGATAGGTAAAGCGTTTTCCGGCCAGGCTGATTTCGCCCAGGAACGAGCCGAAGCGGGGACGCAGTTCGGCCAGGTAGCCTTCGTCATCCAGCGCGTGGATGTGTGCGGCCTCTGTGTGGCTTTCGGTCCAGACGATGGAGCTCTGGTTGCCGGGCAGGGGCAGGATTGCCAGTGGTCCGGGGGGCATGAAGAACTGGTGCGCCACGCCGCCGTGGGGCAGTTCATGGTCGATGGCGCAGACCAGCGAGGTCTGGCCGTAGTCATGTCCGGTACGCCCGATGCCGGCCCGTTCGCAGGTGCCCGAGCGGCGCCCGTCGCAACCCACCACCATGCGGCCGGTCAGCGTCCTGCCGGAGCCGAGCACCAGGGTGACGGAGGCCGGTCCGATGTCCTGCGCCACCACGGTGTCGCCATCGATCAGGGTGACTTTCGGGTGCGCCTCGACCGCCTCCAGCAGGGCGCGGGACAGGAAACGATCCTCGACCATGTAGCCCATCGGGCCTTCGTCGATCTCGGCATGGTCGAATTCCAGCACGAAAGGGCCGGGGCCTTCACCGGCGCGGCCGTCCGAGATACGAATATCCAGAAGCGGTTGTGCGTCTGCGCCCACGCGGGACCAGACGCCGATCGCCTTTAAAAGTCGCTGCGAGGCCAGGGCGAGCGCATAGCCGCGCCCGTCGAAGGCCTCTTCCCCGCGCGCACCCCTGGGCAGGGCGTCCACCACGGTTACGTTGAAGCCGGTATCGCCCAGGGCCAGCGCAAGGGCCGGGCCGTTCAGCCCGCCGCCAACGATCAGGATATCACTGTCGAGTTTCATGCTCCCTTTTTGACGCCCGTATCAGGGATTGTCCATGCGCCGTGGGGCGGGTACCGTCGCCGGAAACGGCGGAGGGCAGAATGGACGCAAACTGGCTGAGCATGAGCATGGCAGACCTTGGCCGGGGTATTGGCGCGGGGCAGATCGACCCGGTGGCGCTGACCCGGACCTATCTGGATGCGATTGCAGCGAGCCCGGTGGCCGGGCGGATCTATGCCCGCGTGACTGCTGACCGTGCCCTGACCGAGGCGGCGGCAGCACAGCGTCGCGTGGAGGCGGGGCAGCGCCTGGGGCTGCTTGACGGCGTTCCCGTCAGCTGGAAGGACCTGTTCGACAGTGCGGGTGTGGCGACCGAGGCGGGCTCGGCGCTGCTGAAGGGGCGCGTACCTGCGCGCGATGCCCGGGTGCTGGCCAATGCCGCCACCGCCGGGCTGGTCTGTCTGGGCAAGACGCATATGAGCGAGCTGGCCTTTTCCGGGCTTGGCGTGAACCCGATCACAGCCACGCCTCCTTGCGTGAATGATCCCGGTGCGGCACCGGGCGGTTCCTCCTCGGGGGCGGCGGCCTCGGTCGCGTTCAACCTGGCGCCCTGCGGGATCGGCTCGGACACGGGGGGGTCGGTGCGCATCCCTTCGGCCTGGAACGATCTGGTGGGGCTCAAGACCTCGCACGGGCGGCTCAGCACCCGGGGTGTCGTGCCGCTGGTGGCGAGTTTCGACACGGTCGGACCGCTGTGCCGCTCGGTCGAGGATGCCGCGCTGATGCTGGGTGTGCTGGAGGGCGCAGCGGCACCGGACCTGCGGGGGGCGTCCTTGCAGGGCACACGGTTTCTGGTGCTTGAGAACGGGTTGGATGACGCGCGCGATGGCCCCATGTCCGGTTTCGATAGGGCGGTCGGACGGATGGTGGAGGCCGGGGCCGAGCTGCGGCACCAGCGCCTGACCTGCGTTGACGAGGCGCTATCGCTTTCCGGGGTGCTCTTTACGACCGAGGCCTACGCCACCTGGCGCGATCAGATCGAGGCGCAGCCAGACCTGATGTTCGGCGAAATCCGCGAACGCTTCCGGTCGGGCGGGCAGTTCTCGGGTGTGGAATTCATCCGTGCCTGGCAACGCCTTCGCATGCTCAGGGTTGAATTCCACAAGCTGATTGCTGGATACGATGCGGTGCTTTTGCCCAGTTCGCCAATCCTTCCACCCAACCTTGAGCGGCTGGAAACCGACAGCGAATACTATGTGACCGAAAACCTGCTGGCCCTGCGCAATACCCGGGTGGGGAACCTGATGGGCTCGGCGGGCGTGAGCCTGCCCACCGGAGTTCCGTCGACCGGATTGATGATACTGACCCCGCCGGGCAGCGATCATCGCCTTTTGCGCCTTGCGGCGGCGGCCGAGCGGGCATTGGCCTAAAAGCCACAGCCCGCCACCACAAGCCGCGAAATTTGCGGGCTTTTTCTGGACGCTGCCGTGAAGGCCCGCTATCCTCGGGTGAAACGGGGCGGCATGACCCCGGCACATGAGGCAGTATCAGGCGGTCAGAATGACCTATCCCAAGCGGTTCGCCGCTCTACCGGAATATGCGTTTCCGCGTCTGCGGAGCCTTCTGGATCATCACGATCCGGGCGGCGATGTCGTGCATATGACCATTGGTGAGCCGAAACATGCCTTTCCCTCCTGGGTTGGTGACGTGCTGGCGGACAACACCGCCGGGTTCGCGAATTAT
>NZ_JASBTN010000062.1 GCF_030148435.1 Aliiroseovarius sp. | reverse complement strand
CCACAGGAAGAGCTCGCGCGCTGTCTCGAAGAGTTCGAGCCGCTCCTCGGGTGTCGGCAGCGCGTCTGACGGGATCATCTGCTGGCGCTTGGCCATCCACGGGACATGGGCATAGCCATAAAGCGCCACGCGGTCGGGATTGAGCGACAGAAGTTTCTGGACGCTTTCGGTGATGCTGGCACGGGACTGGTCGGGCAGACCATAGAGGATATCGGCGTTCAGGCTCGTCACCCCGCGGTCGCGGATCGCCTCGACCGCCCGGCGGGTGATGTCGTAGCCCTGAATCCGGCCGATGGTCTTCTGAATGCCGGCATCGAAATCCTGCACCCCGATCGAGGCGCGGTTCATGCCGGATGCGGCCAGCGCGTCCAACCGGTCGCCGTCGATCTCGTTCGGGTCGATTTCGACCGAGAACTGCGCGTCCTCGGCCAAGGGCGCCATGTCCTTGATCGCGGCGGCAAGGTCGGTGATCATCTCCGGCCTGAGAAGCGTCGGCGTGCCGCCACCCCAGTGCAGGTGTTCGATCTTAACACCGGGCGCCAGGCGTTCACCGATCTGGGCGAGCTCCATCTTGACCGTGTCCACATAGGCCCGGACCGGTTCGGCATTGGCCGTGCCCTGGGTGCGGCAGGCACAGAACCAGCACAGGCGCCGACAGAACGGCACGTGCACATAGAAGGAGATCGTCGCATCCGCGGGAATGGCCGAAATCCAGTCGCCGACGGTGTCGGCGCTGAAACCCGGCTTGAAATGCGTGGCGGGCGGGTAGCTTGTGTATCGCGGCACACGGGCGTCAAAAAGCCCCAGCCGTCTGAGTTGCGTCAGGGTCTGCATTCGAATAGGGTTTAGGGGAAATGACGCGCGCTTCCTTGATCAGGATCAAGTTGACCTCTCATGAATGAAATTGCCTTTGACTCGAGGGAATGCGGCTCCTGTCCCATTCGCCACCGCGCCGTCTGTGCACGCTGTGAATCGGACGAGCTGGAGCGGCTCGAGGAAATCAAGTTCTACCGCACCTACGAAGCCGGCCAGCCGGTACTTTGGGCCGGAGATCAAATGGAATTCGTGGCCTCGGTGGTGCAGGGCATCGCCTCGCTGAGCCAGACGATGGAGGACGGGCGCACCCAGATGGTGGGCCTGCTGCTGCCGTCTGATTTCATCGGCCGCCCGGGCCGGGACTTCGCGCCCTTCGACGTGGTGGCGGTCAGCGACCTCACGATTTGTTGTTTCCGCAAGAAGCCGTTCGAGGCGCTGATGACCTCGACCCCGCGCATCGGTGCGCGGCTGTTGGAGATGACGCTGGACGAGCTTGATTCGGCGCGCGAATGGATGCTGGTGCTGGGCCGCAAGACAGCGCGCGAGAAGATCGCGAGCCTGTTGTCGATCCTGGCACGTCGCGATGCCTCGCTGCGCAAACAGGCGCCCAGGGACGGGATGAGCTTCGAGCTGCCGCTGACCCGCGAGGCGATGGCGGATTACCTGGGGCTGACGCTGGAAACGGTGAGCCGCCAGATCTCGGCCCTGAAGAAATCGGGGGTGATCGTGCTGGAAGGCAAGCGCAAGGTGCTGGTGCCCGACCTCGAAGCGCTGATCGACGAGACCGGCGACGACATGGACGGCGGTTTGATCGTCTGATCTTTTCCTGACGGGGGCCTGAACGCGCGCGCCCCTCTCCTCTTTATCTTGCCGGAAATATCCCGGGGTGAGCGCGTCAGTGCGGGACGACGACCGGCAGTGGCCCGCGAGGACCACGAGAGGTGGCAGCGCCCCTCCCAGGCTCACGAAGTGAGTCCGGCCCAACCTCCGGCCCAACCTCCGCCCCCCCCCGGTCAAGCCGCAGGTGCGGGCGCAGGGCCAAAGCCCCCTGTTTGCGAAACAACGGCGCGGGCGAGGTGTGTCGTGTACGGGCCGAATCAGCTGCGGCTCAATGGGCCATCAGCACCGGCACCTCGGCCACTTCCAGCATGTGGCGCGTGGCCCCGCCCAGAATCGATTCGCGGAAGCGCGAATGGCCGTAGGCGCCCATCACCACCATTTCGGCATCCTTGTCGCGGACGTGGCGGTTCAGGATGTCGGACACGCGCGGCATGGTCTTGGCCAGCACCGAGACTTCGGCCCGCACCCCGTGGCGCGCGAGCATCTGGCTCAACGCCCCGCCGGGGTCCGAGCGTTCCGGCCCGTGCTGCGGCGGGTCGATGATGGCGATCGACACCCTTTCGGCAGCCTGCAGGAAGGGCAGGGCAGCGCGGATCGCCCGCAGCGCCTCGCCACTTTCGTTCCAGGCGATCACGATGTTCTGGAAAGTTGCCGGCACCTCGACCTCGTCCGGCACGATCAGAACCGGCACCGCGCCATTGAACAGGGCAGCCTCGGTGATTGCCTCCAGCTCATGTCCGCGCCCCTCGCCGTAAGGTTGTGGTAATACAACAAGATCCGTGAACCGGGTGCGATGGGCGACCAGGCCGGGCAGGGCGACCATCTGCGCCGACAGGCCGGTCGTTGCCCAGGCAAAGAGCGCCCCGTCCAGCTGCGCTTGGGCGTGTTTTTCCAGCCTGACCGCGTCTTCGCGAGCCTGGGCCATGTTGTCCTGAACGACCATGGCCGAGGCACCGGCGTAATAGAATCCGGGCTGGGTCCGGTCGAGGCCGAGGCAGAGCACGTCCAGATGCGCCTCGTTCGAGGCGGCCAATCTGCCGGCTGCGGCAAGCGAGGCTGCGTTAAGTTTCGTGTCGGTCAGCAGGGTGGTGATGGTGCGATAGGCCATGGCACACCTTTTCATGGGGTTGCGATATTGCTCACAGAGTGCCTTTCAACCCCCTGCGGCGCTTTGACATGGGTCAAGGGCATTGCCCGGCGCGCCAATCCGTTGCATTTGACATGGATCAAGGCGGTATGGACCCCAGAGGGCCAAACCGTGCTAAGTCGCGAAGTGCCCCTTTGACCGACCTGGGTGGGGTACAAAAAAGACAAAGACGAAGGGACGCAAAATGTGGGATTACCTGAAATTGGTGGTGTTCGGCCTTGTGGCCGTGTTTGCCGCCTATGCAGCAAGTCAAGCCCGCGACGTAGCCTATTTGGTTCACGCCATTCTGGTTATGTTGATCGGGGGCGGCATGTTCGTTTATTCGCTGCGGCGGATTGGCGAGCCTAAAGCCGAAAAAACCGGATATCTGGACGCACCGATCCGCATCGGTGTCGCGCTGACCGCCTTCTGGGGCGCAGTCGGCTTCCTGGTGGGCACGTTCATTGCCTTCCAGCTGGCCTTTCCGAGCCTCAACTTCGGCTGGGCCGAGGGCTACCTGAACTTCGGGCGCGTGCGTCCGCTGCACACTTCGGCGGTGATCTTCGCCTTCGGCGGCACCGCGCTGATCACGTCGAGCTTCTACGTGGTGCAGCGCACCTCGGGCGCGCGTCTCTGGAATGACGGCCTGGCCTGGTTCGTGTTCTGGGGCTACCAGATCGTGATCGTGCTGGCCGCGACCGGTTATCTGCTGGGCTCGACCCAGTCGAAGGAATACGCCGAACCCGAATGGTACACCGACCTGTGGATGACCATCGTCTGGGTGGGCTATCTGCTGCTGTTCCTGGGCACACTGATGAAGCGCAAGGAACCCCACATCTACGTGGCCAACTGGTTCTACCTGTCCTTCATCGTCACCATCGCCATGCTGCACGTGGCCAACAACCTGTCGATCCCGGTGTCGATCTTCGGCTCGAAGTCGGTTCAGGTCTTCTCGGGTGTGCAGGACGCCATGGTGCAATGGTGGTACGGCCACAACGCGGTGGGCTTCTTGCTGACCGCAGGCTTCCTGGGCATGATGTACTACTTCGTGCCGAAACAGGCCGAACGCCCGGTGTTTTCCTACAAGCTGTCGATCATCCACTTCTGGGCGCTGATCTTCCTGTATATCTGGGCCGGTCCGCACCACCTGCACTATACCGCGCTGCCTGACTGGGCCTCGACTCTGGGCATGGTGTTCTCGGTCGTGCTGTGGATGCCCAGCTGGGGTGGCATGATCAACGGCCTGATGACCCTGTCGGGTGCATGGGACAAGCTGCGCACCGATCCGATCATCCGCATGATGGTCATCTCGATCGGCTTTTACGGCATGTCGACCTTCGAAGGCCCGATGATGTCGATCCGCGCGGTGAACTCGCTGTCGCACTACACCGACTGGACCATTGGCCACGTGCACTCTGGTGCCCTGGGCTGGAACGGCATGATCACCTTTGGTATGTTGTACTTCCTGACCCCGAAGCTCTGGGGCCGCGCGCGCCTCTATTCGAACACGCTCGTGTCCTGGCATTTCTGGCTGGCGACCATCGGTATCGTGCTCTACGCCGCCTCGATGTGGGTCACGGGCATCATGGAAGGCCTGATGTGGCGTGAAGTCGATGCGCAGGGTTTCCTGGTGAACTCCTTCGCCGACACCGTGGCTGCCAAATTCCCGATGTACGTGGTGCGCGGCATGGGCGGGGTCCTGTTCCTCTCCGGTGCTCTGATCATGTGCTACAACCTCTGGATGACCGTGAAGCGTTCACCGGCTGCCGAAGCCGGCACCGACGCCCAAGCGGCTCCGGCCGAATAAGGGGGGATGACCAATGGGAATTCTCGACAAACACGTTGTTCTGGAAAAGAACGCAACGCTTCTGCTGGTCTCTTCGCTGCTGGTCGTCACCATCGGTGGCATCGTGGAGATCGCGCCTCTCTTCTACCTCGAAAACACCATCGAGGATGTGGAGGGCATGCGGCCCTACACCCCGCTCGAGATGGAAGGCCGGAACATCTACATCCGCGAAGGCTGCTATGTCTGCCACTCGCAGATGATCCGTCCGATGCGTGACGAGGTGGAACGCTATGGTAACTACTCGCTGGCGGCTGAAAGCCAGTATGACCATCCGTTCCAGTGGGGGTCGAAACGGACCGGGCCGGATCTGGCCCGCGTCGGCGGCCGCTATTCGGACGAATGGCATGTGGATCACCTGGTGAACCCGCAGTCGGTCGTGCCGGAATCGGTGATGCCGAAATACGCGTTCATGCTGGACAACCTGCTGACCCCGGAAACCAACGACATCGCCGGTGTTCTGGCCACCAACGCCTTCGTGGGTGTGCCCTACACGGACGAGATGCTGGAAAACGCTGAGGCCGACTGGCTGGCCCAGGCGGACCCGGACAGCGACTATGACGGTCTGCTGGAGCGTTACGGCGACAAGGTGCAGGTGCGCAACTTCGACGGCAAGCCGGGCGTGTCCGAAATGGACGCCTTGATCGCCTATATGCAGATGTTGGGCACCCTGGTCGACTTCTCGACCTTCACGCCTGACGCAAGCAGGTAAGGGGGCGGACATGGACACCTATTCCATTCTTCGTCAGTTCGCCGATAGCTGGGTGCTCCTGGCCATGTTCCTGTTCTTTCTCGGCGTGTGCGCCTGGGCGTTCCGCCCGGGCACCCGCGAGACGCACGATAACATCGCCAACATCCCGTTTCGTCACGAAGACAAACCTGCCGGTGACGGGGAACTCCCCCGCGCTCAGCATTAAGGAGACCCGGCAATGAGTAAGAAACCAGTAGAAAAGAAAGAACCTGACACGACCGGCCACGAGTGGGACGGCATTCAGGAGTTCAACAACCCGCTGCCGCGCTGGTGGGTGTGGGTCTTTTACGCGACCATCGTCTGGGGCATCGGCTATGTGATCTGGTATCCGGCCTGGCCGTTGATCAACGGTGCGACACCCGGGCTGGGCGGCTATTCGACCCGCGCCGAAGTGGCCGAGGACATCCAGAAGTTCAAGGACATGAACGCCGAGCTGGACGCGCAATTGGCGTCGGTCGATCTGACCGCGTTGGAGCCCGGTTCGGACCTGTCCAACTATGCGATCCAGTCGGGGCGCGCGACCTTCGCCAACTTCTGTTCGCAGTGCCACGGTTCCGGTGCGGACGGTTCGATCGGCTATCCCAGCCTGATCGACAATGACTGGCTGTGGGGTGGTGACATCGAGAACATCGCCCTGACCATCCGTCACGGCATCCGTTCGGAAGATGACGACGACACCCGCTGGTCGGAAATGCCCGCCTTTGGCGACGACTTCCTGGAAGAAGAGGAAATCGCCAACGTCGTGGCCTATGTCATGTCCCTGTCGGACATGTCCGCCGCCAACGGTGACGCCGCTGCCGGCGCCGAAGTCTATGCGGACAACTGTTCCTCCTGCCATGCCGATAACGGCACCGGCGACCGGGAACAGGGCGCCCCGAACCTGGCCGATGCCCTGTGGCTGTTCGGCGATTCGGAAGAGCAGATCACCGCGATCGTGTCCGAAGGCCCGTTCGGCGTGATGCCGGCATGGAGCGTCAAACTGTCAGATAGTCAGATCAACGCTGTTGCGGCATATGTACATGGACTGGGCGGCGGCGAATAAGCCGGCCAGCCAAAAATCCGGGGCCTCACTCCCCGGAAAGGCACCGATCCCTGATCCTGTTCGCGCGTTTCTCCGGGGTCGGTGCCACCAATTCGGGGGCTGGGCCGGCAAGGCCAGCCCCCAACCATATCCACCATCGTCACCTTTGTGCGAGGCGCCCCGCCGCGTGGACTGCCTTTAAAACTGGGCTTGGTGCGGCACGGCAGGCAGGTGCTTAACTTGTGCGCTAACGGTGGCCGAATGTCGCAATGTCAAACCTGTTCTTAGAATATATCTATTGACCCAGGTCAAAGCCCCCCCGGCCTGCTTCTTCCTAGAAGGGGGCAGATGCGAATACCAGGATCGGAACCCGTCCATGTCAGACGCCCCTGAACAGCTTTACGCAGCCCGCGAGCCCGTCTTTCCGAAACGCGTGAAGGGCCCGTTCCGGTCGTTCAAGTGGTGGGCCATGGGCGTTCTCCTGGGCATCTACTACCTGCTGCCCTGGGTGCGCTGGGACCGGGGGCCGAACCTGCCAGACCAGGCGGTGCTGGTCGACATGGCCAACCGCCGCTTCTTCTTCTTCTGGATCGAGATCTGGCCGCATGAATTCTATTTCATCGCCGGTTTGCTGATCATGGCGGGGCTGGGGCTGTTCCTGTTCACTTCGGCCTTTGGCCGGGTCTGGTGCGGCTATGCCTGCCCGCAAACGGTCTGGACCGACCTCTATATCCTGGTGGAACGCTGGATCGAGGGCGACCGCAACGCCCGCCTGCGCCTGCACAAGCAGAAATGGAACCTGCAGAAGCTCCGCCTGCGCCTGACCAAATGGGTCGCCTGGCTGCTGATCGGCCTCGCCACCGGCGGCGCCTGGGTGTTCTTCTTCGCCGATGCCCCGACCATCCTGGTCGAGATGATCACCGGCACTGCGCATCCAATAGCCTATACGTTTGTCCTGTCCCTGACCGCGACCACCTTCTTCTTCGGCGGGATCGCGCGGGAACAGATCTGCATCTATGCCTGCCCCTGGCCGCGCATCCAGGCCGCGATGATGGACGAGGATACGATCGTCGTCGCCTATCGCGACTGGCGCGGCGAACCGCGCGGCAAGGCCCGCAAGGGCGACACGACGGAATATGGCGATTGCGTCGATTGCATGGCCTGCGTGAACGTCTGCCCGATGGGCATCGACATCCGTGACGGTCAGCAGCTGGAATGCATTACCTGCGCCCTGTGTATCGACGCCTGCGACGACATCATGAAGAAACTGGGCCGCGAACGCGGACTGGTGGATTACATCGCGCTGAAGGACGAACAGAACGAACGCGCCGGCAATCCGAAGACTCCGATCCTCAAGCACATGCTGCGCCCGCGCACGCTGCTTTACACCGGGCTCTGGGCCCTGGTCGGCGTGGCGCTGACGGTGGCTCTGTTCGTGCGCCCCGCGCTGGAAGTCACCATCCGTCCGGTGCGCAACCCCACCTATGTGACCCTGGCCGACGGGTCGATCCGCAACACCTATGAGATCGGGGTGCGCAACAAGCACGGCGAGGACCGGCCCTATTACTTCTCGCTGTCCGATGCCAACCATTTGCAGATCGAACTGGAAGGCACCGACGAGCTTGTGGTAATTGCCGAAGCCGACGAAGAGAAAAAGGTCCGTGTCTATGTCATCGCGCCGAAGGGCAGCGAGATGGCCACGCTGGATCGCTCGGATCTGCGCATCTGGATCAAGGATGGCGTGACCGGGGACCGGACCTTCAAGGACACGGTATTCAATGGACAGGGGCGCTGAGACATGAGCAAGAACGGGGACAAGCCGGAGTTCGAGCTGACCGGCAAGCATGTGCTGGCCATCGTGGTTTCGGCGTTTGCCGTGATCATCGGGGTAAACCTGTTCATGGCGTTCAGCGCCGTGGGCACCTTCCCGGGGCTCGAGACCAAGAACTCCTATGTCGCCTCGCAGCAGTTCGACCGGCTGCGCGTGGCGCAGGAGGCACTGGGCTGGAGCGTCGAGGCCGAGGTGGAGGGCGAGCAGCTGATCGTCGACATCACGGACGCCGAAGGCATGCCGGTCGAGGTTCTGCGCCTGACCGGCATCTTCGGCCGCGCCACCCATGTGAAGGACGACCAGACGCCGGACTTCAGCCAGAGCGCCTCGGGCGCCTATGTGGCGCAAGTGGGCGTGCTGGGCGGCGGGTACTGGAATTTCCGCATGGAGGCCACCGCCAAGGACGGCACGCCGTTCCAGCAGCTTCACCAGATCTATATCGCGGGGCGTTGAGCCATGTCCGTGCCGATTTCAGCCTGTCCGGCCTGTGACGCCGCGCCGCTTGCCGAAGAACAGGCGGGCAAGGGCTATCGTGGCAACGGCGCGGAGGCGCAGCGTCTGATGCTGTCCCTGCCGCAGATCTACTGCGCGGCCTGTATCTCGGGCGTGGAGCGCGGCCTGGCGACGCGGCCCGGTGTGCGCTCGGCCCGGGTGAACCTGACCCTGAAACGCGCCACCGTCGAGGCCGACCCGGATGTCGAGGCGCAGGATCTGGCGGATTACCTGACCGGGATCGGCTTTGAGGCCTATGAGCTCGACGGTGTGGCGCTGTCCGCGACCGAGACCGACAGGAAGGGGCGCGACCTGCTGATGCGCCTCGGTGTGGCCGGGTTCGCGATGATGAATGTCATGCTCTTGTCCGTCGCGGTCTGGTCCGGCGCCACCGATGCGACGCGCGACCTGTTCCACTGGATTTCTGCCGGCATCGCCATTCCGACAGTGGCCTTCTCCAGCCAGGTCTTCTTCAAATCCGCCTGGTCCGCGCTGCGCGTGGGGCGGCTGAACATGGATGTGCCGATCTCGCTGGCGATCCTGCTGGCAGTGGGCATGTCGATCTTCGAGGTGATGAATTCGGGCGAACATGCCTATTTCGACGCGGCGCTGTCGCTGACCTTCTTCCTGCTGGCCGGGCGCTATCTGGATTACCGCACCCGCTCGGTCGCGCGATCGGCGGCCGAGGAGCTGTCGGCGCTGGAAGTGCCGCGCGCGCACCGTCTGTCCGACGCGGGCGAAGAGGTCGTGCCGGTCGCCGAGCTGAATGTCGGCGATATTGTGCGCGTCGTGCCCGGGGCGCGGGTGCCGGTGGATGGTGTGGTGACGACCGGGGAAAGCGAGCTGGACCGGTCTCTCCTGACGGGCGAAAGCCTGCCGGTGCCAACCGCGCCCGACGGCAGCGTCATGACGGGTGAGGTCAACCTGACCGGCCCGCTGACCGTGCGCGTGACCGCCGCCGGGCGGGACAGCACGCTGCACCGCATGGCCGATCTGGTGGCCATCGCGGAAACCGCGCGCAACAAATACACCTCGCTGGCCGACAAGGCCGCAGCCGTCTATGCGCCAGTGGTGCACCTGCTGGCGCTCGGGGCTTTCCTGTTCTGGGTCTGGTATTCGGGGGGCGACTGGCGCATGGCGATGAATATCGCCGTGGCAACCCTGATCATCACCTGCCCCTGCGCGCTGGGTCTGGCGGTTCCCGCCGTGAACACCGCTGCCTCGGGCACGCTGTTCAAACAGGGTATGCTGCTCAAATCCGCCACCGCGATGGAACGTCTGGCCGAGGTCGATCACGTGGTTTTCGACAAGACCGGCACCCTGACCGAAGGCAAGCCGGAGCCGGACGACCTGGCCGCGCACAAGGCGGACGACCTGTCGGTCGCCCTGGCCCTGGCCGAGGGCAGCTCGCACCCGCTGGCCCAGGCCCTGACCCGAGCCACCCGTGCCGCCGGGATCAGCCCGGCCAGGCTGGAGCGGGTAAAGGAAATCCCCGGCAAGGGCATCGTTGCCGACTGGCAGGGGCGCGAAGTGCGTCTGGGTCGCGCCGAATGGCTGGGTGCGAACGCCGTGGGGCAGACCGCGACCTATCTGAAGGTGGGCGACCGTCACACGGTGGCCTTTACCTTTACCGATGCGCTGCGCGACGGCGCGGACGAGGCGATTGCCGCGCTGAAGGCGCAGGGGATCGCGGTCACGCTGATCTCGGGCGATGTGCCGGCCGCGGTGGCCGATATCGCCGGCCGCGTGGGCATTTCCGACTGGCAGGCCGACACCCTGCCCGAGGACAAGGCCGCCTATGTCGGCCAGCTGGCCAAGGCCGGGCACAAGGTGCTGATGGTGGGCGACGGGCTGAACGACACCGCCGCGCTGGCCGCCGCCCATGTGTCCATTTCCCCGGCCTCCGCGCTTGAGGCCACGCGGGTCGTGTCGGATATCGTTCTGCTGGGCAGCTCGCTGGCGCCCCTGGGCGGATCGGTCGCGCTGGCGAAATCCGCCACCCGCCGGATCAAGGAAAACTTCGCCATCGCGGCAGGCTCTAATGCCGTGGCGATCCCGATTGCGCTGATTGGCCTCGCCACCCCGCTGGCCGCCGCCTTGGCCATGTCGCTGTCTTCGATTACAGTCTCTGTCAACGCGCTGCGCTTGAGGAAATCATGAACGTCCTGGTCTATCTGATCCCGATCTCCCTGCTTTTGGGCGGGCTGGGGCTTGCGGCCTTCTTCTGGACCCTGAAGAGCAGCCAGTATGACGACCCGGACGGCGACAGCCAGCGTATCCTGTCGGACCTCTGGGACGATGCTCCGCCAGAGGATTGACCTGCGCCTCCCCCCCCGGGGGGAGCGTGCATCGATTTCGGATGTCAGACCAGATGCAGGTCGCGCGCCAGCATTGCCGCATGTGTGCGGTTGTGGGCGCCGAGCTTGCGGATAATCGCCCGGACATGCATCTTTACCGTGACTTCCTGCACGTTGAAATCATGGGCGATTTCCTTGTTCTGCCTGCCGTTGCAGATCCCTGCCAGCACCTGCAGTTCGCGGTCGGACAGCTGGGAGGTGATCTTATTGGCGGTGAGTTCGCGGTGCCCTTCGAGCATCGACAGGCGCATGCCGCCTGCCAGAAGGTGCAACGCATGGCCCAGCAGGTTCGGGCTGATGTCGCTGGGCAGGATGCCCGCCGCGCCCGAGGTCATGAGGCGCAGCGCCAGCTCGTTCGAGCCGCCCTGCAGCAAAACCCCCAAGGGCAGCGGCGCCAGGGACCGGCTGGTGGCCTGGATCCCCCTGTGACCATTTGCGCGGGGCAGGTCGAACGCCATCAGGACGACGTCCCATTCGCTCGCATCTCGCCCGTTCACCCCGTGCCCTGCGTGCGTCGCCAGGGCTTCAGCGCTGTTTACCTGCGTGATCTGGATGTTCGGGTGCGCCTCGGCAACCGCAGTGACGCGCGCGTCACCCCATTCCCTACGCGCAGCAACGAGTACCTTCAATTCAGTTCCCCTTCCCCCACGAACACAGGTCCACTGGGCAGCCAACCAATGGTTGTATAGTTGTCACAAGGTCAGAGGGAGGTGTAGCTATCAAAAAGGATAGGGATCATTGCCGATTTCAACAATTTTTTCGGGTATTTATTCGGCTCCGCAACGCCCCGGCGGGAAGTCTGCGCAGAATGCGAAAGTTAACCTTGCGTCAGGGCAAGCCCGAGAATTTCAGGTGGGGTCCACAAGGCGAATCAGCGCCAAATGCGTTTCGCGAAAACCTGCATCGCGGGTTTCGCTCGAACCACTTTAGCGGGCGCTGGTCCGGGTGATCAGCTCAAGCACGGCGGGGCCCATGGCTGCGACCACCAGGCGCACGCCCTCGGCATTCGGATGCAGACCGTCGGCTTGCAGATAGCCCGCCACCACGGTCTCGCGGTCGGGCAGGCTGTTCAGGCCCTCCAGGAAATCGGGAAACAGGGCGGTGTCATATTGCGCGGCCAGTGCCGGGTAGATCGCGTCGAACTCCTGCTGGTAGGCGGCGCCGAAATTCGCCGTGGCCCGCTGTCCGACCAGCAGCACCGGCAGGGCGCGTGCGGCAATCTGATCGAGAATCGCCGCCAGATTTGCCTGCGCGACGGAGGCGGGAATGCCGCGCAGGATGTCATTGCCGCCAAGCGCGACGATCACCGCGTCCACCTCGTCGGTCAGCGACCAGCCCAGCCGCGCCGCGCCGCCGGCTGTGGTGTCCCCCGACACGCCGCCGTTTATCACCGTGACATCGGTGCCCTGCGCGGCAAGCCAGGCTTCGAGCCGCGGCACGAACCCGGCCTCGGTGGGCAGCCCGTAGCCCTGTGTCAGGCTGTCGCCGAGGGCCAGAACCGTTACCGGCTCCGCCCGCGCAGGGGCGGTCAGGACCAACCCGGTCAGAACCAATGTCCTTGCCGTCTTGAGAATGCCGCGCATGGCCCCATATCCCCTTGATACCGATTGGAAAGGCCCATTCATGTCCGAGCCCGTTCTGTGTTTGCAAGATACCCGTCTTCAGTTGGAGGGCAATGCCGGCCCCGTCAAGATCCTGAACGGGATCGACCTGGAGGTGGCCCGGGGCGAAAGCCTTGGGCTGACCGGCCCGTCGGGGTCTGGAAAGTCCTCGCTGTTGATGCTGATGGGCGGGCTGGAACGGGCCACCGGGGGCACTGTCAGCGCATTGGGGCGGGATCTGGGCAAGATGAACGAGGATCAGCTTGCGCGGTTTCGCCGTGATCACATGGGGGTGGTGTTTCAGAGCTTTCACCTGATCCCGACCATGACCGCGCTGGAAAATGTCGCCACGCCGCTGGAGCTGGCCGGGGCGAAGGATGCCTTTGACCGGGCCAGCGAGGAACTGGAGGCGGTGGGCCTGGGCGATCGGATGGATCATTACCCGGCGCAGATGTCGGGCGGCGAACAGCAGCGCGTGGCCCTTGCCCGTGCCGCCGCGCCCCGTCCGGATATCCTGCTGGCCGACGAGCCGACCGGAAATCTGGATGGCGCGACCGGCCAGGCGATCATGGAGCTTCTGTTCGGTTTGCGCGACCGGCACGGTGCGACCCTGGTGCTGGTCACTCATGCGCCGGAACTGGCGGAACGCTGCGACCGGGTGGTCTCCCTGAGCGACGGGGTGCTGGTGTGAGTGTCGCCTGGCGCATTGCCCGGCGCGAGCTGCGCGGCGGGTTGAAAGGATTTCGCGTCTTCCTGGCCTGTCTGGCCCTGGGCGTGGCCGCCATCGCGGCCGTGGGCACGGTGCGCGAGAGCATACGCGCCGGTCTGGCGACCGAGGGGGCGGCGCTGCTGGGCGGCGATGCCGAGGTCACGCTGACCTATCGCCGGGCAGACCCTGCGGAACTGGCGGCGTTGCGGGCGGCCTCGGACGCGCTGTCCGAAGTGATCGTGTTCCGGTCGATGGCCGTGGTGGGCACGGGGGAGGCCGAGGACCGCGCGCTGACGCAGGTCAAGGCGGTGGACCCGGTTTACCCGCTGGTGGGGCAGGTTGTTCTGGATCCGCCGATCCCGCTGGCCGAGGCCTTCGCGGGCAGGGGCGGCACGCCCGGCGCGGTGATGGACCGGCTTCTTGTGGAGCGGCTGGCGCTGTCCGTCGGGGATGGGTTTCATCTGGGTGGAAAGGCCTTCGTATTGACGGCCGCGCTTGTGCGCGAGCCGGACAATGCCTCGGGTGGCTTCGGTCTGGGCCCGCGCACCATGGTGGCGAGCGCGGATCTGGAGGGCTCCGGCCTGGTCGCGCCCGGCTCGCTCTTTGACACGCATTACCGGTTGGACCTGCCCGAAGGGGTGGCCCTTGCCGAGGCCGAGGCCCGCCTGATGGGAACGCTGGAAGGCGCGGGCGCACGTTGGCGCGATGCGCGGGACGGGGCGCCCGGCGTGCGGGTCTTTGTCGAGCGGCTGGGTGCTTTCCTTGTGCTGGTCGGACTGGCCGGGCTTGCGGTGGGCGGGGTCGGGGTCTGCGCCGCCGTGCGTGCCTTTCTGGACGGCAAGACCGCGACCATTGCCACGTTGAAGACGCTGGGGGCCACGGGGCGCATGATCTTTACCGTCTATCTGATGCAGATCGGCGTGCTGACCGCGCTGGGTCTGGGCATCGGTCTGGTGCTGGGCGCGGCCCTGCCGCTGGTTTTTGCCCCGATCATCGAGGCCCGCCTGCCGATCCCCGCCGAGTTCACCCTGCACTGGGCGCCGCTGGGCGAAGCGGCGCTCTACGGGCTGCTGGCGGCGCTGCTGTTTACCCTCTGGCCGCTGGCGCAGGCGGAACAGTTGCGCGCCGCGGCGCTGTTTCGCGATGCCTCGCTGGGGCGCAGGCGGTTGCCGCGCTGGCCCTGGATCGTGGTGACGGCGCTGTTGCTGGTCACGCTGGTGGGACTGGCCGCGTGGCTGACCGGCGTTGCGATGCTGGCCTTCTGGTCGGCGGTGGGCATCCTTGGCGCTTTCTTGGTGCTGTTGGGGGCGGGCGTAGCGATTCGCCTCGTGGCGCGTTGGCTGGCCGGGCGGCGGGCGCTGCGCGGACGCCCGGTGCTGCGCGGGGCGCTCTCTTCGGTCGGTGGGCCAGGCGGCGAGGCGGGATCGGTGGTTCTGTCGCTGGGGTTGGGCCTGTCGGTGCTGGCCGCGGTGGGGCAAATCGACAACAACCTGCGCGGCGCGATCGACCGCGAACTGCCCGAGGTCGCGCCGAGCTTCTTCGTCGTCGATATCCAGCCCGACCAGGTGGCCGGGGTGCTGGAACGGGTCGAGGGGGATCCGGCGGTCAGCCGCATCGACCGCGCACCGATGCTGCGGGGCGTTATTGCCGGGATCAATGGCCGACCGGCCCGTGAGGTTGCGGGGGATCACTGGGTGGTGCACGGCGACCGGGGGCTGACCTACGCCGCGCGCAAACCTGACCGGACGACGGTCACGGCGGGCAAGTGGTGGCCCGAGGATTACGCGGGTGCGCCGCAGATCAGTTTTGCCGAGGAAGAGGCGGTGGAAATGGGCCTGTCGCTGGGGGACACGATGACGGTGAACATCCTGGGCCGCGACATCACCGGTACGATTACCAGCTTCCGGGCAGTGGATTTCAGTTCGGCGGGCATGGGCTTTGTGATGACGATGAATCCCGCCGCCCTGCAGGGCGCACCGCATACATATATCATGACGATCTATGCCGAACAGGCCGCCGAGGCGGCCATTCTGCGCGACCTGTCCCGGGGCTGGCCGAATATTACGGTCATTTCCGTGCGCGATGCGATTGGCCGGGTGACAGGGTTGATGGGGCAGGTGGCCGCTGCGATCACCTATGGGGCGCTGGCCTCGCTGGTCACGGGCTTCGTAGTGCTGATTGGTGCGGCGGCTGCGGGCGAGCGGGCGCGAACCTGGGAGGCGGCGGTGTTGAAGACCCTTGGGGCCTCGCGTGCCGAGGTGCTGGCAAATTTTGCGCTGCGGTCGGCCATACTGGGCGGGGCGGCCGGGGGGGTCGCGGTCTTCGCGGGCGGGCTTGCCGGCTGGGCTGTGACCCATTTCGTGATGGAGGGTGACTTTGCCTTCGAACCGGTGAGTGCGGTGGCGATCGTTACCGGCGGCGTGGTGGTCACGGTTCTGGCAGGGCTGGTGTTTGCCTGGCGACCGCTGGCGACCCGGCCGGCCCCAGTGTTGCGGGCGCGGGAGTGAGGGGCCAGCCCCTCGTCGCCATTGTCGCTCGGACCAATGGCGCAACAAAGGGAACCGCCGGGATATTTGGGGAAAGCTGAAAAGCGGATGCGCATTCCGGCGAAGAGGTGACGCCGGGGCTTGCCTTTGCCATGCCGAGAAAAAAGCCCCGCCGAACCGGCGGGGCTTTGGGTTTGGAAAGAGGCAGCGCTTACAGGGTGCGCGCGACCATCATTTTCTTGATCTCGCCGATCGCCTTGGCCGGGTTCAGGCCTTTCGGGCAGGTCTTGGCGCAGTTCATGATCGTGTGGCAGCGGTAGAGCTTGTAGGGATCTTCCAGATCGTCCAGACGCTCACCAGTGGCCTCGTCGCGCGAGTCGATGATCCAGCGATAGGCATGCAGAAGGGCTGCCGGGCCGAGGTAGCGGTCGCCGTTCCACCAGTAGGACGGGCAGGAGGTCGAGCAACTTGCGCACATGACGCATTCATAGAGCCCGTCGAGCTTCTTTCGATCCTCGATCGACTGTTTCCACTCCTTGGCGGGCGCGTTGGTCCTGGTCTCAAGCCAGGGCATGATCGAGGCATGCTGGGCGTAGAAATGGGTGAGATCCGGCACCAGGTCCTTGACCACCGGCATATGCGGCAGCGGGTAGATCTTCACGTCGCCCTTGATCTCGTCCATGCCGAAGATACAGGCCAGCGTATTGCCGCCGTCGATGTTCATCGCGCAGGAGCCGCAGATGCCTTCGCGGCAGGAGCGGCGGAAGGTCAGGGTCGGGTCGATCTCGTTCTTGATCTTGATCAGCGCGTCAAGAACCATCGGGCCGCAGTTGTCCATATCGACAAAATAGGTGTCGACGCGCGGGTTCTCGCCATCGTCCGGCGACCAGCGGTAGATCAGGAACTTGCGCAGGTTGGTGGCGCCTTCGGGCCTGGGCCAGGTCTTGCCAGTGCGGATTTGCGAGTTCTTGGGGAGGCTCAGTTGTACCATGTCTGTCTTTCCTCGCTAGCTGGGCTGCCCGGTGGGGGCGCCGGCATTGCTCTTGTCTTCGGCCTCGATCCGTCCGAACAGGCGGAAGAAGGCAAAACTGGTTTCTTTCTTGTCGCCCCCGGAGGTCATTGGAAACTCGTGCTCCCAGGTTTGCAGGAGCTCGAATTCGGGGGCGTTGGCCGCGAGCCAGTCGCTGTATGCGCGGTGGCGCACATGCGGGCTGCGAGCGGGGGCGTCGTGATCCGATGCATAGACCAATAGGTACTTTCCCGCTGCATCGGTTAGGTCGCGCATGTAGGTATCGAACACCTCGTCTTCGACCAAGTGATAGATCACGTCGAGCGACATCGACATTTCAGCCGGACGGCCCAGGGTCTGAAAGGTGTCGGCTTCGTGGAACTCCCAGCCGGGCCGGTCGGCGAAGCGCGTGCGGGCTTCGGCCACCACCTTGGGCGAAATGTCCACCCCGGTGTAGTTGGCGAAGTCGAACAGCGAGCACTGATTGCCGTCGCCACAGCCGATCTCGACCACTGAGCCGATTTCACGCTCGGCGACCAGAGCGTTGATGATGCGCGCCTTGTATTCGGCCAGCCGGCCATAGGAGCCGGCACCGGAAGTTCCGCCCGCTTCATAGCGGTCCAGCCAATAGGCGCCGGAGTTGTCGAACTTGCGTCCGAACAATTTGCGAAGCAGCTTCATCATCTCGACTTCCCCTTGCGTTCGTGTTTGGCGATATGGCTGCGGATCTCGTCGTGGGCTGCGTTGCCGGCCCCTTTGGCGAAAATCACGGTCGGGGTCGAGCAATGCACCGACACCGGGGCAAAGCCATAGGGTGACAGCTGGGTGCCGATCTCGTCGAATTCGGCAGTATTGGACGCCTCAAGCGTCAGCACGCAGTCGTTGCGCTCCAACGTGCGCGCGGCGCCGGCTAGGACAGCCGCTTCGTGCCCTTCAACGTCGATTTTCATTATCGCAATCGAAGCATCAGCCAAGCCAACCGCCTCAAGGTGATCGTCAAGGCGCAGGGCCTCGACCTCTTGGGCTTCATCGCTCGCATCGCCGACCGAATAGGTGCCCGGGTTGTTGGGATCGTATTTCGACATCCACAGGGTCGCGGGCGCATCCGAAAGCGCCTTGGGCACAATCGTGACATTCTTTGCGGCTTCGGGGTTCAGTTCCATCAGCCGGCGCAGCAAATGCAAATAGGCAGGGACCGGTTCAAAGCTCATCACCGTGCGGCCCAGCACGCCGGCCAGATACAGGCTGTGGTTGCCCACATTGGCGCCGATATCCAGGCATAGACCGTCACGCCCAGTGACCGCCTGGACGCAGGCCGCCAACAGGTCGGGTTCATAAAAACTGCCCCTTTGGCGCACCCGGTTCAACAGCAGATCGGGTCCCTCGGGGATCGGGAAGCGGAAGGCGCGTCCCCGATGCGTGATGGTAAAGGTGCCATCCCCGTTGTCGGGCGCGCCTCCGCGTAGCATGTTGAAAAGACGCCAGAGCATCACTGAGCCCTCGCAGGACAAGCGAAGACAGCACAGGCAACTGGGGGGAGGTGCCCCCGGTTGCAGGTCCATGTCGTGACGCGCGCCGCCATCGAATTAGAACGTCCGCGCTTTCGGCGCGATCTTCTTGGGCTCGATGCCGCCTTCGGCGGGGGTGGTGAGCGGGTCCAGCACGACCGGGCGGTAGGACAGGTCGACCTTGTTGCCCTCCACGCGGCTGATCGTGTGAACGCGCCAGTTCTCGTCGTCGCGGGCCGCGAAGTCCTCGTGGGCGTGGGCGCCGCGGCTTTCC
>NZ_JASBTN010000057.1 GCF_030148435.1 Aliiroseovarius sp. | reverse complement strand
TTATGATCGCGACAAGCCAATCTTCAGTGAAAACGGTGTTCACATCAACGGTATCGAGAGCTTCTGGAGCTATGCAAAACGGCGGCACCAGAAGTTCAACGGGCTTCGGAGAGCCTCGTTTCCGGTGTTTCTGAAAGAAACAGAATTCCGTTTCAACACGCGTGACAGGGACCTCTACAAGATCCTTCTAAAGTCATGTAAAATGAAACCACTCAGGCGCTGAGCTGTGGTAGACCCTGCCGAAAATATCCCCGCCGGAGGCCAAGCGTCCGGCTACGGGCGCGTCGGCCCGACAGCATATTCGAAGAATGTGCGACAGGGCATGAAATCGGAGCGTAGCGACAGCCGCGATCTTGCGCGCGGCTCCCCCCCCTCCCTCCCTCCCTCCGGGCGAGGCATTCGGGGCGCTCACCCCATGTATCGTGCCAACCAGACCGAATGCCCGAAGCACTCCGGATCCTCCGGGGTGAAAGAAATCGGTGCGAACCCGCTGTCCACCAACAGCTTGCGGTATTCCTTCGGGTCCAGCGAGGCGTGATAGACCGGCTGCCCCTCGACCTCGCCAATCGCCTCGCCGGCGCTTGGGCCCGAGGTGAACATCAGCACCGCGCGCGGCGCGGCATGGGCGGCGAAGGTGGCGAACATGGCGCGCTGATCCTCCACCGACAGGTGGAAGAAGGAGTTCCAGGCCAGCACGACCTCGAACTTCTTGCCCAGTTCAAGCCCGCGCATGTCGGCCTCGACCGCCGTGGCGCGCGGCATGTTCTCGCGAAACAGCGCCACCATCGCGGCCGCCCCGTCCACCCCGGTCACGGCACAGCCGCGCTCGGACAGGTAGGCGGCAATCGGCAGGCCCGGGCCGCAGCCCAGGTCCAGGACCCGGCGTGCGGGCAGGCGCGCGGGCGCGTGGTTGAGCAACCGATCGAGCCAGCGACGCTCGAACAGGCTGCGGTTGCGGGCACGGGCGAAACCTTGGGCCACCGACTCGTAGGTTTCCAGGATCATTTCGGGACTGCTCATGCCGCCCCTCGTGACAGGCGGCCCTTGCCCGGACAAGAGGTGCCTGAAAACCCGGGGAAAACAGGCGTGACACCGCCGAAATTTCGCCCGGGGGGTTTTGACCCCCGTGCCGCCACCCGATATAGGGGGCAGGCGAGGCACAACAGGGGGCGCGCGTGGTCCGCTTCATTCTTGGTATTTTCGGGTCCATCTTTACCTGGATCACCCTGTCCATCTTCATGGGCGCGCTGCTGATTGGCGGCGTGTTCTATGCCTATTCTCTGGACCTGCCCAGCCACGAGCAGCTGTCGAACTACACCCCGGCGACGATCAGCCGAATCTATGACGGCGAGGGCCGCCTGATGGATGAGTTTGCCCGCGAACGCCGCCTCTACACGCCGCCCGAACAGATCCCGGACCTTGTGAAATGGGCCTTCATTTCTGCCGAGGACAAGAATTTCTACAAGCACCAGGGCTTCGACATTCGTGGCATTGCCGCCGCCGCTCTGGAGGCGGCCCGGGGCGGGCGCATCCGTGGCGCGTCCACCATCGGCCAGCAGGTGGTGAAGAACTTCCTCCTGTCTTCGGACCGTCGCGCCGAGCGCAAGATCAAGGAGCTGATCCTGTCGGTGCGCCTGGAAAGCGTACTGTCGAAGGACGAAATCCTGGCGCTCTATTTGAACGAAATCGACCTTGGCGTGCGCAGTTTCGGAGTTGCCGCCGCTGCGCAGAGCTATTTCAACAAGCTGCTCGAAGACCTGACCCCGGAAGAGGCCGCCTTCCTCGCCATCCACCCCAAGGCCCCCTACAGTTACAACCCGGCCAAGAACTATGACGAGGCGCTGGAACGCCGCGACTACGTGCTGCGCGAGATGCGCCAGAACGGGTATCTGACCCGCGCGGAATATGACACCGCCGTGGCCACCCCGATCCGCACGGTGCAGACCGGCGATATCGCCCCCTTCCGCGCGTCCATGCCGGACCGCGACTATTTCACCGACGAGATCCGTCGTCAGCTCAGCCGCAACTTCGGCGCGGACGAGTTCTTCAACGGTGGTCTGTCGATTCGGGCCACCGTGGACCCGGACCTGCAGCTCGAAGCCGCGTCTGCCCTGCGCCAGGGGCTTGAAAAATACGACCGCGAGCGTGGCATCTGGCGCCCGACCGGGGTGACACTCACCTCCGAACAGAGGGTTGACGAAGCCACCTGGCGCGATGCCCTGGCCGAGGTGGACATGCCCCGTGACATTCCCGGCTGGCATGTCGCCGTGGTGCTGCGCGTCGGCAACAATGACGCGCGCATCGGTATCGAGGGCGTCGAAGAGGACGAGGACGGCCACTGGATTTCCGCCAAGGATGTCGGCTGGGCGCGACGCTGGGATGCGGAAACGGAACAGGCGGGTGCAAAAGCCCGCGTTGCCGGTGATCTGCTGCGCGAAGGTGAGGTCGTACTGGTCCGGGCCCTGACCAATGAGGCGGATGGCAGTTTCATCCGCTGGAGCCTGCGTCAGGTGCCGGAGGTCCAGGGCGGCTTCATGGCGATGGATGTAAACACCGGCCGTGTGATCGCGATGCAGGGTGGGTTCAGCTACCAGCATTCGGTCTTCAACCGGGCCACACAAGCGACCCGCCAGCCGGGGTCGAGCTTCAAACCCTTCGTCTATGCCGCCGCGCTGGACAGCGGGTTTTCCCCGGCCACGGTGATCATCGACGCCCCGATCGAGGTGGAAACAGGCGCCGGTATCTGGCGCCCGCAGAACGCCTCGCGCGAATTCTACGGGCCGACGCCGCTGCGCACCGGGATCGAAAGATCGCGAAACCTGATGACCGTACGCCTGGCACAGGAGATCGGTATGGACCTTGTCGCCAGCTATGCCGAGCGTTTCGGTGTCTATGACCGGATGAACCCGTTCCTGGCGAACGCGCTTGGGGCAGAGGAAACCACGCTGTTCCGCATGGTTGCGGCCTATGCCATGTTTGCCAATGGCGGCGAGCGGGTCGAACCCACCCTGGTCGACCGGGTGCAGGATCGCTGGGGCCGCACGGTGTACCGCCACGATCAACGCAGCTGCGTGGACTGCGACACCGCCGCGCTGGACCCGGGCTATGGCCCGCGGATCGACTCGGACCGCGAAAGGGTGATGAACGCGATCACCGCCTACCAGCTGACCTCGATGATGCGCGGGGTGGTCGAGCGCGGCACGGCGGCGGGCCGCGTGACCCTGCCCGTGCCCGTGGCCGGCAAGACCGGCACCACCAACGACACCAAGGACGTGTGGTTCGTCGGTTTTACCTCGAACATCGTGGCGGGCTGCTACATCGGCTATGACCGCCCGCGCTCCATGCCCGGCGGCTCGGGCGGCGGCATGTGCGGCCCGGTCTTCAACCAGTTCATGGAACGGGCGGTTGCAAAATATGGGGGCGGACCCTTCGAGGTGCCCGAAGGCGGCCGGTTCATCAAGATCGATCGGTTTACCGGCGAGCGACTGTCGGATGATGCCATCGGCGATAACGTGGTGGCGGAATATTTCCGCGACGGCGAAGAGCCCCTGTTCGGCGTCATGTTCGACGGTGGCTTTGCCATGGGCTCGAACCTGCCCCTGTTCCTCTATGGTGAGGGCGAAACGGAAGGCGAGATCGTGGAACCCGATACCGGCGAAGAAGTGGTGACTTCGGATGGCGAAGTGGTGGTGATCCCCGAAAAGGCGGATTTCGGCTCCTTGTCCTCGGGTGGGCTGTACTGAGCCGGTACCCTGTGCCCAACCCGTCCCGCCCGTATGGGCGCACGAAAAACCGGCGTTGTGACAGGAAGTTATACAATTGGCGCATTTTCGCCATTGTCATTCCTGCCCCCCAGACCTTATGTTCGACACAAGCGGTTCTTGCACATGTGAACGTGCCCGCTTGACAGTTTCGCTGACCTACCCGGTCGCAGGCGCAGATCGCCGCGCGGGGCAGGCCAGACCGAGAGGGTCGGAGACCACGGGCGAACGAGGTCCGAGGGTCCGGCCAGAGGGCCGAAAGGCCGAATAATTTGCTCGATCCGTGGCGCGGTGACGCGCGACGCGGCTTGGGTTCTGAATGGGCGGCACGGGCCGGGTTCGGGGACAAGACCCCACGAAGACCGACCGCGACGCCGGAGAAGAAACGCGATGACGCGCGAGAGGTTCGAGCAAGACGGAAGGGTGGCCCAAGGGTCGACCACAGCCGTGCCGAACGCCGCGCCGTCTCTCGCCCTGACAAGTCACCCCGAGTCCCCCGCCGCTCCTCCAGGAGGGGCAGGCCGACCTTCGGGTGCAATTGGACAACATGGCAAAGAAGATGCTTATCGATGCCACCCACGCGGAAGAAACCCGCGTCGTGGTGGTCGACGGAAACAAAGTCGAAGAGTTTGATTTTGAATCCGAGAACAAACGCCAGCTGGCTGGCAATATCTACCTGGCAAAAGTAACCCGCGTCGAACCCTCGCTGCAGGCCGCTTTCGTCGATTACGGCGGCAACCGCCACGGTTTCCTGGCCTTCTCGGAAATCCACCCGGACTACTACCAGATCCCGGTCGCGGACCGTGAGGCGCTGCTGGCCGAAGAACAGGCCTATGCCGAAGCGATGGCCGCCGAGGACGAGAAACCGAAAGCGCGCCGCACCCGCTCGCGCCGCTCGCGGTCGAAATCCAAGGCCGAAGAGGCCAAGGGCACCGACGTGGTGGCCACCAAGGAATTGGAGGCCAGCCCCGCCGGCATGGATGTTATCGACCTGGACGAAGGCGGCGCGGACCCGACCGAGGGCCAGTCGCCGATGGATCTGGTCGCAGAGACCCCCGTGGCCGATCCCGACGAGGTGAAGGCGGAAGCCGCCGCCGAGACTGCCGTGCCTGTTGCCCCCGAAGGGGACGCGGAGGCTGACGCCGGGGCGTCCACGGAAGACGCATCGGCAGATGCTGCGGAAGATGCGCAAGCGGCAAAGGCGGACCAGCAAGCCGACCCCGCAGCCGGGGACAACGGTTCCGACGACGGTTCGGATGACGACGACGAGGATGACGACGAGGACGCCAAGCCCCTCGACGCCACCGAAAAGGACGACCAGATCGAGTCGGTCGCCGAGGAAGATGTCGCCGAGGAAATCCGCACCCGCCGCAAGCCGCGCCCGAAGAGATACAAGATCCAGGAAGTGATCAAGGTGCGCCAGATCCTGCTGGTGCAGGTCGTCAAGGAAGAGCGCGGCAACAAGGGTGCTGCCCTGACCACCTACCTGTCGCTGGCCGGCCGCTACTGTGTGCTCATGCCCAACACCGCGCGCGGTGGTGGCATCTCGCGCAAGATCACCAATGCGACCGACCGCAAGAAACTCAAGGACATTGCCGCCGAGATCGACGTGCCCAAGGGTGCCGGGCTGATCGTCCGCACCGCGGGTGCCAAGCGCACCAAATCCGAGATCAAGCGCGACTATGAATACCTGCAGCGCCTCTGGGAACAGATCCGCGAGCTGACGTTGAAATCCATCGCGCCCGCCAAGATCTACGAAGAAGGCAACCTGATCAAACGCTCGATCCGCGACCTCTACAACCGCGAGATCGACGAGGTTCTGGTTGAAGGCGAAGTCGGGTATCGCACCGCCAAGGACTTCATGAAGATGATCATGCCGTCGCACGCGAAGAACGTGAAACGGTACACCGAACCGATGCCGCTCTTTGCGCGCTACCAGGTGGAAAGCTACCTGTCGGGCATGTTCAACCCGACCGTGCAGCTGAAATCCGGCGGCTATATCGTGATCGGCGTGACCGAGGCCCTGGTGGCGATCGACGTGAACTCGGGCCGTGCCACCAAGGAAGGCTCGATCGAGGAAACGGCGCTCAAGACCAACCTGGAGGCCGCCGAAGAGGTCGCCCGCCAGCTGCGCCTGCGCGACCTTGCCGGTCTGATCGTGATCGATTTCATCGACATGGAAGAACGCAGGAACAACAACGCCGTCGAAAAGCGCATGAAGGACAAGCTGAAGACGGATCGCGCGCGTATCCAGGTGGGGCGGATCTCCGGTTTCGGCCTGATGGAAATGTCCCGTCAACGTCTGCGCCCCGGCATGATCGAGGCGACGACCCAGCCGTGCAACCATTGCCACGGCACCGGCCTGATCCGCTCGGACGACAACCTGGCCCTGAACATCCTGCGCCAGCTGGAGGAAGAGGGGGTGCGGCGCCGGAGCCGCGAGGTTCTGCTGAAAGCCCCGATCGGCATCATCAACTTCCTGATGAACAACAAGCGCGAGCATATCGCGCAGATCGAGGCGCGCTACGGCCTTTCCGTGCGTATCGAAGCGGACCCGTTCCTGATCTCGCCCGATTTCTCGATCGAGAAGTTCAAGACCGCCACGCGCGTGGTGCCCGAAGCGCCGGTCGTTTCCGTTGACGCCTCGCTAATGAGCGACATCGACGCCGAGGTCGAAGAGGCCGAAGTGGTGAGCACCGTGGACACTGAGGACGAGACCGAAGAAGCGCCCAAGCCCAAGAAGCGCCGCCGTCGTCGTCGTCGTCGCAAGTCGGGTGGTGCTGAAGGAGAGGCTCAGGCCGGGTCCGAGGACGGCGGGGACGGCGTTCAGGACGAGGCTGCCGAGGCCCCGACCGAAGACGCGCCCGCCGAGGAGGCCGCCGAACCCGCGCCCGAGGCCGAAGAAAAGCCCAAGCGCCGCCGCACGCGCCGCAAGAAGGCCGACGAGAAGCCCGAGGAAACGGTTGAAGCCGCCGAAGGTGAAGCCGCCCCGGCCGCCGAAGTGGAGGAGGCAGAGGCCCCCGCCGAGGAGGAAAAGCCCAAGAAGCGCACACGCAAGCGGGCTCCCAAGGCGAAGAAGGCGGAGGAAACCGACGCCAAGGAAGAGGCCAGCGCCGAGGCGGCTGACGTCGAGGCCAAGGACGAGGCCCCGGCCGAGGAAGAGAAGCCCAAGCGCAAGCCCCGGACCCGCCGCAAAAAGGCCGAGCCTGCTGCCGAGACCGCGGCCGCGCCCAAAGAGCAAGCCCCCGCTGCGGAAGCTCCGGCCGACGCCGCACCGGCGGAAGAGGTCGCTGCCGAGGCCCCGGCCGAAAACGTCGAGGTCGAGACCGCGCCGCAGGGCGAAGAAACGCCCGCCGAGGCGCCTGAGGAGGAGATCGTGGTGGCGGAGGTCGAACCGGAACAGGCAGAGGAACCGGCCCTGGCCGAGGCCGAAGCCCCCGCACCGGAAAGCACCGAGCCGCCCAAGCCCAAGAAAAAGGGCTGGTGGTCGCTGACCAGCTGATCTGGCCATCAAGAAAGCAAAACGCCGGGCCCGAGGGTCCGGCGTTTTTCGTTTCCGGGGGGCGTTTGCGGCCTGGCGCCTGCTTACTTCCGTCGGATGAAATAAAGCATTGCCCCGTCGCCTTCTGCCTGGCCCAGGAACTCGTGCCCCTGTTCGGTGCAGAAATGCGGCACGTCGATCACCGCCGCCGGGTCGGTGGCTTGCAGACGCAACACCTGGCCGCTTTCCATCCCCTTCAGCCGCTTGCGCGCCTTCAGCACGGGCAGGGGGCACAGAAGGCCGATGGCGTCGAGGTCTTCGTCGTGATGCATCATCTGGGGGGGCAGCTCGGTCATGGGTCTGACATAGGCCACCGGTGGCGCCCTGTCCATGCCGGGCACCCGGTCAAGCTTTCGCGATATCGCGCCCCTGTGACCGCTTGCCCCGTGACCTCGCGCTGCGAAATCGCTATTTGAAGGACATGTTCGGAATTGACCTCTTCGACGCGAGCCTTCTGCCCGCCATGTTCATTGCCCTTGTTGCGGGCGGTATCTCGTTTCTCAGCCCCTGCGTCCTGCCGATCGTGCCGCCCTACCTGGCCTATATGTCCGGCGTTTCGATGAGCGAGCTGAACGAGGACCGCGCGGCGGCGCGCAAGGCGACGATCACGGCGCTGTTCTTCGTCATGGGCCTGTCGACCGTGTTCCTGTTCCTGGGCTTTGCCGCGTCCTTGGCAGGGCAGTTGTTTCTGCAGAATCAGAGTTATTTCAATATTTTCGCCGGTGTTCTGGTGATGGCCTTCGGCGCCCACTTCATTGGCGCCATCCGCATTCCCTTTCTGCAGCGCGAGGCGCGTGTCGATGCCGGTGACAGGGGCGGCAGCGCGTTCGGGGCCTACCTGCTGGGGCTGGCTTTTGCCTTCGGCTGGACTCCCTGCATCGGTCCGGTCCTGGGGGCGGTCCTGTCGATGGCGGCAAGCGAGGGCGATGTGGCGCGCGGTACTCTTCTTCTGGGCACCTATGCGGCCGGGCTCGGTGTGCCCTTCCTGCTGGTCGCCGCCTTCATGTCGCGCCTGACAGGGCTCATGGGCTTGATGAAACGTCACATGGAGCAGATCGAGCGCATCATGGGCCTGCTTCTGTGGACCATCGGGTTGCTGATGCTGACCGGCGGGTTCTCGGCTTTCTCCTTTTGGCTGCTGGAGACCTTCCCGGCCCTGGCCGTGATCGGCTGAGCGTGGTAAGGTCTTAATCCCGCCTGTTTTTTCTGCTATGTCCATGGCAGGTCGGGCAGGGTCTGCAAATGACAGGCAAACCAAAGCAGGAAGTCACGCGACGCCGGGTGTTCTACATTCCCGGCTACGACCCGATTCACCCGCGCCGTTACAGGGAACTCTACCGCAAGGAGGGGGCGGCCCAGGGGGCGATTTCCGGCTACAACCTCGACCTGATCGGCCGGCAGGGGGCTGAAACCTATGGCTGGCTGGTCAACTCCACCCAGGATGGGGCAGAAGTCGAAGCCGAGTTCGATGTTCTGGTCTGGTCCGACATTGTGCGCGACAGTATGGAGTTGTCGATTCCCGCCACCTATCTGATGATGGTTCGCACCGCCTGGACCTATATCGGCTCCGGCGCGCTCCGGCGGCTCATGCAGCTGCGCAAGGGGCCGGTGATTGCCGCTCTCTACCCGGTGGGCATGCTGATCCTGCAACTGGTCCTGGCCGTGCTGATCGGCGCGGTCCTGGCGGGGCTGGCCCGCTGGGGGGCGGGCATGCTGCATCCGCTGGCGGGTATGGTGGCCTGGGGCGCGGTGTTCCTGACCGTTCTTGCCGCGCTTCTCAAGTGGTTCCGCAAGACCGACAACAGGCTCTACGTCTACTACCTGATGCACGACTACAGCTATTCGGCGGCCACCCGGGGGGCGAACCCGCCCGAGTTGGAAGCGCGCATGGGCGAGTTTGCCGACCGCATCGCCCGTGCGCTGACCACCGATGTGGATGAGGTGCTGGTGGTCGGCCACAGCTCCGGCGCGCATCTGGGCGTTTCGATCCTGGCCGACCTGATCCGCGACGGGCGGCTTCCAGCCAAGGGGCCAAAACTGGGTTTCCTGACCCTGGGACAGGTGGTGCCGATGGTCAGTTTCCTTCCCGAAGCGCGGCGTCTTCGCCGCGACCTGCACGACCTCAGCCAAGCTGCGGCGATCACCTGGGTCGATGTGACCGCACCGGGGGATGGCTGCACATTTGCGCTCTGCGATCCGGTGTTGGTCTCCGGGGTCGCACCAGAGACCGGCAAGCGCTGGCCGCTGGTCCTCTCGGCGGCGTTTACTCAGACCCTGAGCCCCGAACGTTGGGCCGAACTGCGCTGGCGGTTCTTTCGTCTGCATTTCCAGTATCTCTGTGCCTTCGACCGGCCGGGGGACTATGACTACTTTCGCATCACGGCGGGGCCGTTGTCCCTGGCAACCCGCTTTGACGGCCGTCCCCCGTCGAAAAGCCGCATTGACAGGCCGATGTCGAAATACACCGATATGGCCCCATGACGGACGCCAATCTTCTTCCCCCCAAACCCCCCGCGCGCCCGGGCAAGGTCTCGCTCTGGCGCTACATGAAACTGTTTCGCCGCGATATTCTGTCGGCCCAGCCCGCGCATCTGTACCGCGCCTGGATGGCCGAGTTCCGCACACCGTTCTTTCGCAGTTTCCTGTGCAATGACCCTGAGCTGGTCGAGCTTGTGCTGAAGGGGCGGCCGGATGACTTCCCAAAATCGGACCGCGTGCGCGAAGGGCTGGCGCCGCTGCTGGGCAATTCGGTATTTATCACCAATGGAGAAACCTGGAAGCGGCAACGCCGGATCATCGACCCGGCCTTCGAAGGCGGGCGGGTGCGTGAGGTGTTCCCGGCCATGTGGGATGCGGGTGTGGCCTGTGTCGAACGGCTGGCGCCACTGGCAGATGGCCAACCGGTCGAGATCGAGGCACAGACCAGCCACGCCGCCGCCGACGTGATCTTTCGCACCCTGTTTTCGATCCCGATCGAGCACGAGGTGGCGGGCGCCGTCTTTGACCGGTTCAAGGACCATCAGCGCACGGCGCCGGTGGTGAACCTGGGCGCGATCCTGCCGCTTCCGCGCTGGTTTCCCCGGTTTCATCGGCGTGAGACCAGGGAAACCGCCCGCGACATCCGGGCGCTGATCACCCGGTTGACCGCCGATCGGATGGAGGCGATCCGCGCGGGCACCGCGCCGGATGATCTGGCGACCAAGATCATGACCACCCCGGACCCGGAGACGGGGGCCTGTTTCGATACCGAGGAAATGGTCGATCAGGTCGCGATCTTCTTCCTGGCCGGGCATGAAACCAGCGCCTCTGCCCTGGCCTGGGCGCTTTATCTTCTGGCGCAGCACGCGGAGTGGCAGGACCGCGTGGCCGAAGAAGCGCGGGCCTTCGACCCTGAAAAGATCTATTTCTCAACAATGTCCAGGCTGAAACTGTCGCGCGATGTGTTTCGCGAGTCGATGCGGCTCTATCCCCCGGTGCCGATGATGGTGCGCGAGGCAGCCTGCCCCGAAACCTTCCGCGAGCGCTCTGTGCCGAAGGGCAGCCAGGTGGTGCTGAGCCCCTGGCACCTGCACCGCCATGAACGCATCTGGGAGCGGCCGGATGACTTCGACCCGGGTCGCTTTGCGACGCCGGAGGGCAAAAAATGCATGCGGGAGGCCTATGTGCCGTTTTCAGCCGGACAGAGGGTCTGCCCGGGGTCGGCTTTCGCGATGATCGAGGGCGCGCTGATCCTGTCCCTGCTGGTGCGCGAATACCGTTTCGAACTGGTGGCCGAAAAGCCCGCGATGCCGGTGGCGCATCTGACTGTGCGGGGCAAGGACGGGATTTGGCTGAAGATCACCCGGCGCGGGTGAGGCGTGGACAGATTTTTCGAAAACTCTTCCCAATTTCTTCGAAGAAATTTGATGGCCATGTCAGCGTAAAACCCACACGGGGTCGTGATTGCAGAAATTGAGAAATTGTCCGGCATTCCCGATCAGGTGAAAACCGCGCCTTTCAATTTCGCTTGGAAAACGATCACGCCGAACGATCCGGTCCACATCACGCACCTGACGCCGAGTGACGCCGCCCTTGGCGGCGGCCTGGCAATTGAACAGCAGTGCCAGCCATTTCTCCGGGGGAGGAAAGGGGCGATCTGGTCATGGCCCAACCTTGCCCCAGCAAGGTTAGTCGCCCGTTAATCCACGATAGTGGCGCAACACGTGCAACCGGATTGCCGAGGCCAGTCCCATGTCCACCCCGCGCGCGGCGTCGATCTCGGCGGCCAGTGCGTTGATCGGCATGGCGCGCTGCGCGGCAATCTCCCGAAACGCATCCCAGAATTCACGTTCCAGCGACACCGAAGTCCGGTGCCCGTGCAGGGTCAGGGAGTGTTTTTCGGGTCTCATTCTTTTTCCTGCCCGTCCAGAACCCGGGCCGATTTCTCGCCCCGGGTTCTGTTTAGATCTTTCTGAGCTTTCGTCAGCCCGAACTTTACCGCGTTTTCATTGGCTTGCGCGCGCTTCTTCACGCGGTCGCGTGTCTTGCGCGCCTTGTTCAGGTTGACGATTTTTACCATGTCAGCCTTTCGGGCCGATCATCTGTTCCGGACGGACGACTGCGTCGAAGGTGGCCTCATCCACGAAGCCGAGCGCAATCGCCTCTTCCTTCAGAGTGGTGCCGTTCTTATGCGCGGTCTTGGCCACTTTGGTCGCGTTGTCATAGCCGATGGTCGGCGCCAGTGCTGTGACCAGCATCAGGCTTTCCTTCATCAGCTTGTCGATGCGCGGCTCGTTGGCCTTGATGCCGTTCAGCATCCGCTCGGTAAAGCTGTCGGCGGCGTCGCCCAGAAGCTGGATCGACTGCAACAGGTTGTAGCTCATCATCGGGTTGTAGACGTTGAGCTCGAAATGCCCCTGCGAGCCGGCGAATTTCATCGCCGCGTCATTGCCCATGACATGGGCGGCGACCTGGGTCAGCGCCTCGGCCTGGGTCGGGTTCACCTTGCCCGGCATGATCGAGCTGCCCGGTTCGTTCTCCGGCAGGATCAGTTCGCCCAGACCCGAGCGCGGGCCGGAGCCCAGGAAGCGGATGTCATTGGCGATCTTGTAGCAGCTGCCGGCCACGGTCGCGATGGCGCCTGACATGAACACCATGGCGTCATGGGCGCTGAGGGCCTCGAACTTGTTCGGGGCGGTGACGAAGGGCAGGTCGGTGATGCGGGCCATGTTGGCGGCGACTTCCTCGCCCCAGCCGTTTTTCGTGTTCAGCCCGGTGCCGACGGCGGTGCCGCCCTGCGCCAGTTCGTAGATGCCGGGCAGGGCCGCCTTCACGCGGCCGATCCCCTGGCGGATCATGTGGGCGTAGCCCGAGAACTCCTGGCCCAGCGTCAGCGGCGTCGCGTCCTGGGTGTGGGTACGGCCGATCTTGATGATGTCGGCGAATTCGGCTTGCTTGGCCTCGAGCCCCGCCAGCAGCTTTTCCAGCCCCGGCAGCAGCACGTCGCGTACCGACATGGCGGTGGCGATATGCATGGCGGTCGGGAAGGTGTCGTTCGACGACTGGCCCATGTTGCAATGGTCGTTCGGATGCACCGGGTCTTTTGACCCGATCACGCCCCCAAGGATCTCGATTGCACGGTTGGCGATAACCTCGTTGGCGTTCATGTTCGACTGGGTGCCCGAGCCGGTCTGCCAGACGACCAGCGGGAAGTTGTCGTCGAACTTGCCGGCCACCACTTCCGAGGCGGCCTGCACGACCGCGTCGCCAATGGTCTTGTCCATGTCTCCCGACCTGGTGTTCGCCTCGGCACAGGCCTGCTTGATCACGCCCAGGGCGCGCACGATGGCGACGGGCTGTTTTTCCCAACCGATCGGGAAATTCATAAGCGAGCGCTGTGTCTGTGCGCCCCAATACTTGTCGGTGGGAACTTCGAGCGGGCCAAAGCTGTCGGTTTCGGTGCGGGTCTGGGTCATGTCTCGGCGCCTTTGATAAGTGATCGCTGACTTCATACCGGATCGGACGCAAAGTTCAATCCTGTATACCGTTGGATACCGCTAACGTGGCGCACTGGACGGCGTCTTTTGCGCGCGCAACGCCCGCAGGCCCCGCAATCGGGGCGCGAGCCCCCCCTTCGCGGGCCCGGGGAGCCGTCGTGTTACTTGCGGAAACTGTCCAGGCTGACGATCTCGGCGTCCTTGTGCGCGTCTTCCTTGTCCTCCTCGGCCGCGGCGGGGCTGTCCTCGGCCGGGGGGGCGAATTCCTCGAAATCGACAGGTGCCTCCTCGGAGGCGGCCAGTTCCGCCTCTTCCTCGTCTTCCTGCGTCTCGAAACGAAGCCCGAATTCCACCGAAGGATCGACGAATGTGCGGATCGCGTCATAGGGGATGGCCATGCGTTCAGGCTGGTCCCCGAAGTTCAGCGTGACGGCGAACCCATCCTCGCCCACGTCAAGGTCGGCGAACCAGTGCTGCATGACGATGGTCATGTCCTCGGGGAAGCGTTCGCGCAGCCAGTCGGCCAGTTCGACCTCCGGATGGGTGGTGTCGAAACTGATGAAGAAATGATGCGCGCCGGGCAGGCCACGTTCGGCAACCTCGTCCAGAACGGTGCGGATCAGGCTCCGCATCGCGTTGTGCATCAGATTTCCATAATCAATCCGGTCGGACATGGATGGGCCTTCCTGTTCACAATATGGCGTTTCGTGAAGAAGCTGAAACACGGCTTTTCGCGCAACGCCCACAACCTTGATCGGTGTCGTGGCGTTTCCACGCGAACCTGGCGCGGTCCGGGTCGAAACGCTTTGCTCCAGCATAGGGGATTCGGGGGGGAAGGGAAGTCAGATGGTGACGGATCCAACAAGCCAGCCGGCCCCTCCCATCAGGACAAGCACAAGCGGAAGGGGGCGTTTCCCGCCCAGCAGAAGCGCCGCGGCGATCGCGGCCAGGACCAGCGCGTGCAGGTCAAGGCTGCCCGGCGTCGGGAGGGCGGCGGCAAAGGGGGCGGGGGCCTGCGTGACCTCGGCAAAGAACACATGCAGCGCGAACCAGAGCGACAGGTTGGCGATGACGCCGACGACGGCTGCGGTGATGGCGGACAGGGCAGCTTTGAGGCGCGGACGTGTGGTCAGCCATTCCACGTGGGGGGCGGCGGCGAAGATCCACAGAAAACAGGGGATGAAAGTGACCCACAGCGTCATTGCCGTGGCCGCCAGGGCCAATCCGATCCCGCCAGTGCCGTAGCCCGCCAGGAAGCCGACGAATTCGGTCACAAGGATCAGCGGGCCGGGGGTGGTTTCCGCCAGGCCCAGACCATCCATCATCTGGGCGGTCGTCAGCCAGCCGTGGCGCGTTACCACTTCCTGTGTCATGTAGGCCAGCACCGCATAGGCGCCACCGAACGTGACCACGGCCAGTTTGGAAAAGAACAGCCCGATCTGCGCCAGAATCTGGCTGCCCGCGGCCCAGGCGGCGGCGATCGGGGCAATCCAGAGCCCGCCCCAGATCAGCGCCGTGCGCAGGGTGGCGGTGGTGTCGGGACGGGGGACATCCTCGGTCCGGCCGGTCGCGCTGAGCGCACCATAGGCGGCAGCCAGGGCGATTACGGAGGGGAAGGGCGCGCCGAATCCGTAGAGCGCCAGGAAGGACAGGGCGGCAATGACCCAGCGATCCGCCTGGCGCAGGGCCTTCTTCGCCAGCTTTACCAGGGCCTGCAGCACCACGATCACCACCGTCGCCTTGATGCCCAGGAACACCGCCTCGACGACAGGCAGGGTGCCCCAGGCGGCATAGGCCAGCACCAGCGCCAGCATCACCGCAGCGCCCGGAAGAACGAACAGCAACCCAGCAATCAACCCGCCCGTCACGCCCTTCAGACGCCAGCCCGCATAGGTGCAGAGCTGCATCGCCTCGGGGCCTGGCAACAGCATGCAGAAGGACAGGGCGCGCAGGAACTGGTCCTCGGTCAGCCAGGGGCGAACTTCGACCAGTTCGCGATGCATGACGGCGATCTGCGCGGCCGGGCCGCCGAAGGACATGAGGCCGATGCGGGCAAAGACGCGGGTGAGTTGGGCAAGCGAGGGTTCCATGGGCGCGATAGGGCCCATGCAGGACAGATTCGGCAAGCGTGTTCATGGCGGCTCAGTCGAGCCCGATCCCCTCGCCGGACAGGCACAGCGCCAGTGTTTCCGGGGGCAGATAGCCCAGCTTCTCGAACAGGGTCAGGAAATCGAACTGGTTATAGGCCTCGACGATACGTCCGTCCTGCACGCGCACCATGATCTGTCCGGTTACGGTGATCGGTGCCTCGCTGGCCCGTGACGTGGCATGCGCGGACATGTGGGCCCAGACCCAGTCGCCCAGTTCGAGCACCTTGTCATAGCTGACCTTTTCCAGCTCCACTTGGGCGAGGAAGGCGGGTACCAGCGCCTTGAAGTCTTCCGGTCCGACGGCGAATTCCATCATGCCCTGCGCTTCTGTGTCCGGGGTGAACAGCTCGTCGATCGCGTCAAGATCACCCTGCAACCAGATGCGGTCATACCATGCCTTCAGTGTGTTCAGGGGTGTCATCTCGCTCTCCCTCTCATCAAGTCCGTCCTGCTGGCAGGATAGGGTGAAATGGTTAAGGGAAGGTGAGCCCGGGCGGACAACGGACTGCTTGCCGGAGGTATAATCATGGGACAGGGGGCAGGTAGTGCAGGTTTCTGTTGCCAGGTACCTGCGAACCCCGCCTTACGCGGCTAGGCGAAAGGGCTTAAGTTTCGATCTTTCGGACTGCTTACGCAGCCAGAGCGACCGGAGCACGATTGTTGTTGGCAATTGTACTTTACGGGCCGATACGGTGGCACCCCGCCGAGACAAAGCTAACCCCTTTAGACGTCCGTCGATCCTGTTTCGGCCCCATGGTCCCCCAACAAGGGATGTTTGGTGGAGCCGCCGGGTACCGCCCCCGGGTCCGATCCGCTTATTACGAGCGCGTTTATGTCCATAGTCCCCGAGGGGACGATACAGAAATAGGATGTGGCGGGGCGATGTGCAAGGTGGAACTCCTCTTCTGCGCAGGGTCGCAGGTCGTATTGGCTTGAGTTCCTGGTGGGGTGATTTCGCAAAATGGAAAACTCTTGGAATTTCGTGTATGCTTTTCGACATGGCGGCATGCGAACAGCCGGCCATTTCCAAAAAGGAATAATATCGACGGGGAGAGAAAGAATGCATTCATTTTCTTTGAAATGCGGCGTTTTCGCAGCCGTAACTTACTTCGCGGCTGGAAGCGTTTTTGCCGAAACTGTTGATTTGGATGCCGTTCGTGCAGCCACGGAAAAATACATGGATGTCAATGTGGCGTTGGCGGATGGCTATATCCGGGATCCGGCCGATCAATGCGTGTCGGCCGGGGCCGAAGGGTTGCCCGCCGAGTGGGGGGGGATGGGTATACACTATATCCACCCGGCAATGCTTGGAATAACCGGGGATAAGCCGCGGGTGAACGGGAACGGCATTCACACCGATTGGATGCAGCCCGCGATCTTGATGTATGAGCCGCAACAGGATGGGTCGCTCGAACTGGTTGGCGTTGAAAACCTTGTCTGGCAGGCCGCCTGGGCAGAAACCGGGAAACCGCAGCCGGAAATCAATGGAAAGCCCTGGGATGCGATGGCGGATGATCCGGCAACCGAAGCGGATGAGGCGCATTACTTTGCGCCGCATTTCGACCAGCATGTCTGGATTTTCCGGGACAATCCGGCCGGGACCCTTATGCCGTTCAATCCAGCGGTGACGTGTGAGTATCACACGAGCAGCTGACGGACATCAGCGAGGAGCACCGTGGACGGCCAGTTGCGGGATTTAACCGGGGTTACGTCGCCTTGTGACGCCGCTCCATCGCCTCGCGTGCCAAACTGCTGGTATAGTCGGCAAGCTGCTCCAGCGCCTTGTCCGCCGTTTGGCTGTCCCGTGCATCCAGTGCGTCTGCGATCGTGGTATGAAAGGCCACGATGCGATTGCGGTCACGTGTCGTAAAGGTGATCATGTTCATCAGCGGCTGGGTTGCTTCGACCGCGCCCGCAAGCTGGTAGGACAGGACCGGGTTGCCCGCCCCGTCCACCAGCGCCCGGTGAAAGGCCACATCGGATGCGCAGAAAGCCTCGTCCGACAGGCCGGGCTGGGCCTGGCGGTGGATTTCGGCCCGCATCGTGGCCAGTTGATCCGCCGTGCGTCGCTGCGCCGAAAGATCGACACAGGCGCGTTCCAGTGCATAGCGCGCCTCGCAGGCGGTTTCGAAATCCACCTCGTTCATGGACAGCAGAAGCGTCGAGGTGGTGATCTGCTGGCCATAGGCCTCTTCGAAACTGATCCGGTTCACGAAGGCCCCGCCCGAGGCGCCGCGCTGGGTGCGGATCAGGTTCTGCGCCGCCAACCGTTTCAACGCCTCGCGCACGGTTGGGCGTGACACGCCGAACTTTTCGCACAGCTCCGCCTCCGAGGGCAGGCGCTCGTCGACCAGCAGCCCCCCGTCCATGATCGCATCGCGTATGGCCTCGGCGATCTGCACGGAAAGGTCTCGGTTCTGCTCAAGCTCGGTTTTCACGCTGCGTCACTCCGAATGTTTTTAATTGTCAGACATTCAATTGTCAGACATTATATACACCGACTCAGGGATGGAGAAAAGATGCCTCTTTCGTCAAGGATCCGCGCCATGGCGGCGCCGCATTGGCTGACGCTGTTCGGCCTGATCCTTGCGGGATGGGTGGCGCTCTATGCCATGGCGCTGCCGCCTGGGATGGTGGCGGCGGCCAATTTGTACGGGGTCGAATTTTGGCAATCGCTCTGCGTCGTCACGCCGGACCTGGCCGGGTATTGGGGCGTGGCCGCCATGTGGGCGGTGATGGTGGCGGCAATGATGGCGCCGACCTTTCTGCCGGCGCTGGCGACCTATGACGACCTGATCCATTCGGGTGCGGCGACGCGGGCCGGCTTCGGGCTGCTGCTGGTGGGCTACCTGATGATCTGGCTGGGCTTTTCCGCCGTGGCCGCCGGGCTGCAGATCACGCTTTACCGCGCCGGGCTGGTCTCGCCGGTTGGGCAGAGCCTGACGCCCTGGCTGTCCGGCGCGCTTCTGATCGGGGCAGGGGCCTACCAGTTCTCGGCCATCAAGGAGGCCTGCCTGACCCAATGCCGCGAACCCCTGACCTTTTTCATGCAGCACTGGCGCCCCGGTCTGCGCAACCCGATCGAGCTTGGCCTGCGCCTCGGTGCGCTCTGCCTCGGTTGTTGCTGGGCGCTGATGCTGCTTGGCTTCGTGGGCGGGGTGATGAATCTGGCCTTCATGGGCCTGGCCACGTTGATAATGATTTTCGAGAAACTCCCCGACCTGGGGCGGCACCTGACGAAGCCGCTCGGCTGGGGGCTGATCGCCGCGGGCATCGCGGCAATCGCAAACGCGCTGATCTGAGGAGGACGCAAATGCTGGATGGTGCTGAAGTTGGAACGGTCGAATGGACCATCAAGGGGGAACTGATCCTCAACTGCAACTGCACGGTGTTCTGCCCCTGCGTCGTGTCGCTGGGCAACCACCCGCCGACCGAGGGCTATTGCATGGGCTGGGCCGGCATCCGCATCGACAGCGGCAATTACGGCGACGAGGATCTGTCGGGCCTGAACATCGGCCTTCTGCTGGAAATCCCCGGCAACATGGCGCGCGGCAACTGGAAGGCGGCGGCCTATATCGACGACCGCGCCTCGGAGGCCGCCTTCGAAGGGTTGCTGAACATCTTCACCGGCAAGGCCAAGGGCACCACCGGCCTGTTTTCCATGCTGGTCAGCGAGTTCCTGGGCGCCGAACGCGCGCCGATCACCTTCGAGACCGAAGGCAAGAAGCGCCGCCTGATGGTCGGCCGTGCGATCAAGGGCGAGATCGAGCCGGTGCCGGGCAAGGATGGTGCCGACCAGGTGATCACCAACACCGAATACTGGATGGGGCCGGACATCACCGTCGCCACCGCCAACCAGGGCCGCGTGCGCGCCTTTGGCCGGGTGTGGGATTTCGACGGAAAATCCGCCGAGATCTGCCAGATCGATTGGAAAGGGCCGGGGCGTTAAGCCCCCGCCTTGAAACCTGGGAGCGCGACCCATGGCCAGCATAGCCCCGTCCCGCCGCGTGCGGCGCACCCCTTTCTCGGATGGCGTGACCGCCGCCGGGGTCAGGGGGTACACGGTCTACAACCACATGCTTCTGCCGACCGTGTTTCGGTCGGTGGAGGAGGATTATCACCACCTCAAGTCGGCCGTTCAGGTCTGGGACGTGGCCTGCGAACGGCAGGTGGAAATCCGCGGGCCGGATGCGGGCCGGCTGGTTCAGATGCTGACCCCGCGCAACCTGTCGAAGATGCGCGAGGATCAGTGTTTCTACGTGCCCATGGTCGATGAGACCGGCGGCATGCTGAACGATCCCGTTGCGCTGAAACTGTCGGAAGACCGGTTCTGGATCTCTATCGCCGACAGTGACCTTCTGTTCTGGGTCAAGGGGCTGGCCTACGGCTTCCGGTTGGACGTGCTGGTTGATGAACCCGATGTATCGCCCCTGGCGGTGCAGGGGCCGCTGGCCGATGACCTGATGGCGGCGGTGTTCGGCGACGCGGTACGCGACATTCGCTTCTTCGGCTACAAGCGGTTGAGCTTTCAGGGGCGTGACCTGATCGTCGCGCGCTCGGGCTATTCCAAACAGGGCGGGTTCGAGATTTATGTCGAAGGCGCAGACCTGGGCATGCCGCTGTGGAACGCCCTGTTCGAGGCGGGAAAGGCGATGGATGTACACGCGGGCTGCCCCAACCTGATCGAACGGGTCGAGGGCGGGCTTTTGTCCTATGGCAATGACATGACGCGTGACAACACCCCGCATGAATGCGGGCTGGGCCGCTTCTGTCAGACAGAGGACGCCCTGGGCTGTGTCGGCCGCGATGCCCTGCTGCGCGTGGCCAAGGAAGGCCCGGTGCAACAGGTCCGCGCGATCGAGATTTACGGCGACGTGCCGCCCTGTGATCGGGCCTGGCCGTTGATGGACGGGGACAGGCAGGTGGGGCAAGTGACCTCTGCGGCCAATTCGCCGGACTTCGCCACGGGGGTCGGCATCGGTATGGTACGCATGACCCATTGGACGTCCGGCACCGAGCTTGACGTGATCACACCGGACGGGCCGCGTGCGGCGCTTGTCCACGAAACATTCTGGATCTGAGGAGAAATGACATGAAAGCTCTGGTCGTTCGCAAGGAAGGCGATGAAAAACCCGTCGCCGCTGTCGAGGACATCAGCGAGGACATGCTGCCCGAGGCCGAGGTCACGGTGGCGGTCGACTATTCCACGGTGAACTACAAGGACGGCCTGTGCATCGGGCCGGGCGGCGGGCTGGTGCGCAAATACCCGCATATTCCCGGCATCGACTTCGCCGGCACTGTCGAGGCCTCGTCCGATGAACGCTACAAGCCCGGCGACAAGGTCGTTCTGACCGGCTGGCGCGTGGGCGAGGCGCATTGGGGTGGTTATTCGCAAAAGGCCAATGTGCGCGCCGACTGGCTGGTGCCGCTGCCCGAGGGGCTGGATACGCGCCAGGCGATGGCCGTGGGCACGGCGGGCCTGACCGCGATGCTGGCGGTGATGGCGCTGGAAGACCAGGGGATGGAAAAGAACCACGGACCCGTCCTGGTCACGGGGGCCGCCGGAGGCGTCGGCTCGGTCGCGACCGCGATCCTGGCCAATCTGGGCTATGAGGTCGCCGCGGTGACGGGCCGTCCCGAGCAGGCGGACTACCTCAAGTCGCTTGGCGCCAGCCGTATCGTGGCGCGCGAGGAACTGACAGATGTGACCCGTAGGCCGCTGGAAAGCGAGGAATGGGCCGGCTGTGTCGACGCCGTGGCCGGGGCCATGCTGGGCCGGGTGCTGAAACAGATGAAATACGGCACCTCCGTGGCCGCCATCGGACTGGCGGGCGGGGCCGCCATCGAGGGCGCTCTGATCACCCCGTTCATCCTTCGTGGCGTGAACCTGTTGGGCATCGACTCGGTCATGCAGCCCTATGAAAACCGCCTGCGCGCCTGGCACCGCATTGCCAGCGATCTGCCGATGGACAAGTTGGAGGCCATGGTACAGCCGGCAACGCTCGCGGACCTGCCCGCCCTGGGCAAGGATATCCTGAAGGGTCAGGTCAAGGGCCGTGTCGTCGTGGACGTGAACGCGTGAGACTTCGGCGGCGGGGCTTGACCGGTCCCGCCGCCTGCGCCAAAAGACCCCCATGACCAATCTGCCGCACAGCATCGCCTATTATCCCCTGTTCTCATAGAACGGGTGGTGCGCATGTGCAGATGAACATGGACAGATGACAGACCGCCCCGAGGGCGGTTTTTTCTTTTTCGATCCCGGCTCTCTGGGGGCGAGAAAGGACAAACGAGATGGAAAACCTGACAATTCGACCGGTGGCGGCGCGGGATCTGCGCGCGCTTGCGGACCTGGTGGGCAGCCTGGCGCGCCACCATGGTGACACGGCGCGGGTCACGCAGGCGGGGCTTGCGCGGGACTGCCTTGGCCAGGCACCCTGGCTGCGGGTGCTGGTGGCGGAACACCACGGAGGGCTGGTGGGCTATGCCGCGCTCTGTCCCCGGGCGCGGATGCAGTTTGGCCAGCGGGCGATGGATCTGCACCACCTCTTCGTGCACCGCCCCCTGCGCTGGAAGGGCGTGGGACGCGCCTTGCTGGGCGAGGCGGCGGCGCTGTCGCGCCGGTTGGAGGCAGATTTTCTGACGGTGGCCACCGATGTGGAAAACGCGCAGGCGCAGGCGTTCTACGAGGCGGCCGGTTTCGTCCCCTTCGACAGCGATGCTGCACGGTTCCAGATGGTGCTTTGACCAGTTGTCCAGTGCAACACGGGGCCAATCGTGCGTGTGACGCAACAACCGACCATGGATGTCGCTTTCGGTCGGTGTCTGGTCCATTCCAAGGGGCCACGCACAAGAAATCCGGCTCACATGTCGGCCCCACACAACAAGTGGGGAGACAGTCATGTCAGATACAGAACCGACCGAATACGAGGTCGGTCAGGACAACATCCAGATCTTCGGTCTGGACATTCACAACCCGGTATTCGGCATCTCCGGCCTGACGATCGTGGCCTTTGTGTTCTTTGCCTTGGTATTCCGCGAACAGGCGGGAGAGTTCTTTGGCTGGCTGCGCCCGGCGCTGACCAGCCGTTTCGACTGGGTGTTCATGCTGGCGGGCAACATCTTCGTGCTGTTCAGCCTTGCGCTGATCGTCTCGCCCTATGGCAAGATCCGACTGGGCGGGGATGATGCGCGTCCCGATTACAGCTACGCGGGCTGGTTTGCGATGCTGTTTGCCGCGGGCATGGGCATTGGCCTGGTGTTCTGGGGTGTGGCCGAACCGATCTCGCATTACGGCTCGTCCCTGGGCGGGATTGCCAGCGAAGGCGGGGTGCGCACCGACTGGGCGCCCGCCGGTGCCGCCGAAGGCGACCCGGAAGCGGCGCGCAGCCTGGCCATGGCCGCGACCATCTTTCACTGGGGCCTGCACCCCTGGGCGGTCTACGCGGTTGTCGCGCTGGCACTGGCCTTCTTCAGCTTCAACCGGGGCCTGCCGCTGACCATGCGGTCCGTGTTTCAGCCTCTGTTCGGCAAATACACCTGGGGGATCCTGGGCCATATCGTCGACGTGCTGGCGGTGTTTGCCACCATCTTTGGCCTGGCCACCTCGCTGGGTCTGGGCGCCAGCCAGGCGCTGGCCGGTCTGAACTACCTGTTCGGCATCCCGGTATCGGACGGCATGAAGGTGTTCCTGATCATCGCCATTACCGCCTTTGCGCTGATCTCGGTTCTGATGGGGCTTGAGAAGGGTGTGAAACGCCTGTCCGAGCTGAACATGATCCTGGCCGCCGTGCTGGTCGTACTGGTCATCATCGCCGGGCCCACGCTCGCGATCCTGACGGGGTTCTTCGACAACCTCTGGGCCTATGCGGTGAACCTGCCGGCCCTGTCGGGGGTCATCGGCCGCGAGGATACCAACTTCATGCAGGGCTGGACCGCCTTCTACTGGGCCTGGTGGATCAGCTGGTCGCCCTTCGTCGGCATGTTCATCGCACGCATTTCGCGCGGGCGTACGGTGCGTGAATTCATCACCTGCGTTCTGATTATCCCCACCGTGGTGGGTGCGATCTGGATGAGCGTCTTTGGCGGTGCGGCCCTGGATCAGGTCATGGCGGGCGAGGGCGCGGCCCTGACCGAGGCGGCGCTGGAGCTGAAGATGTTCTCCATGTTCGAGGCCTTCCCGTTGACCGGCGTGCTGTCCTTTATCGGCATCATCCTGGTGGTTGTGTTCTTCGTGACCTCGTCGGATTCAGGATCGCTGGTGATCGACCAGATCACTGCGGGCGGCAAGACCAACGCGCCGACCCAGCAGCGCGTGTTCTGGTGCCTGCTGGAGGGCGCCATTGCCATCGCGCTGTTGCTGGGCGGCGGGCTTGGCGCGCTTCAGGCGGCGTCGATCGCGACGGGCTTTCCGTTTGCGATCGTGCTGGTCCTGATGTGCGTGTCGATCTTCCTGGGCCTGCGTCAGGAGCGACGCGGCAAGTAACCCTGCTGGAACGCGCTTAAAGGGGTCCTGCGGGGCCCCTTTTTTCTTGCGGGCAGGCCCGCGCGCCGAGCTGCTCTGCAAACCGGGGCGAAACTGCCCCCTCGGGGTCACTCGTGGGGTGGGGAAAATGCTGCATAGACCTCGTCAGAAGTCATGGTTTTCGTCTTTTCGGCCAGTGAATAGAAGGTCGGTTTCCTGTCGGTAAAAACCTGCAGTGAGAGGCGCAGATCCGAGGGATCGTCGATGGCTCCGGCAGCTATCTGAAAATCTTTGCTGCCGATGATGTGGTAGAACAGGTTTGAACCGCACTTGTTGCAGAACCCGCGTTCGGCCCAATCGGATGACCGGATCGTCGTTATGTTCTCCTCGCCCTCAAACGTCACGTCTTTGCAGGACACTTCGAAATACGGCCCGGATGACCAGCGGCGGCACATGTCGCAATGGCAGGCGGTAACTTTCGGTTCAATCGCCGTGCAGCGGAGTCTGACCGCGCCGCACATGCACCTTCCTGTCAGTTTCACGTTCTGTGTCATGGTCGCGCCTCCTCTCGGCTACACAAACACCACTTCGGAAACCCTAGTGCGATCTGGCCAAGACCGCATTGATCCCGATCATCGGAAGGCAGGGGGCCTTGGCAACGTTCCAATGGCCCCTGCCGTGCCTCATTGCCGGGGTGGTTGCAAACTTTGCCGGCTCGACACTTCCCTGGGTTCGGGCGTCTCGGCCGCCGGCATTTCCCCCTTGACCGTTCTTCCCATGATGCTACCCATCCTCTGTCCCGCAATCACGGGGCTGCCGGCGGCGAGGCTTCCCGCGCGGCTGGCTGGAAGACCTGCCGGACTGGTGCGCCAGCTCCGACAGGCGCACCCCGAACATGAAAGGACGACAGATGTCGCGACTGGATATCGACTGGGTGCGGGCGCAGTTTCCCGCTTTTTCCGAGCCAACCCTGCAGGGACAGGCCTTTTTTGAAAACGCCGGTGGCTCCTACACCTGCCAGCCGGTGATCGACCGGCTGACGCGCTATTACACCCAGCGCAATGTGCAGCCCTATGCGCCCTACGACGCCTCGCGGATTGCCGGCGAGGAGATGGACGAAGCCCGCGCGCGTTTGGCGGCGATGCTGGGTGTCGAAACGGATGAGGTCAGTTTCGGCCCCTCGACCACGCAGAACACCTATGTGCTGGCCCAGGCCTTTCGCCAGTGGTTGAAACCGGGGGATGCGATCATTGTCACCAATCAGGATCACGAGGCCAACACCGGCCCCTGGCGGCGTCTGGCCGAAGAGGGCATCGAACTGCGTGAGTGGAAGCTGAACCCGGAAACGGGCAGCCTTGATCCCGCCGATCTGGAGGCGCTTCTGGACGACAAGGTCCGCCTGGTCTGTTTCCCGCATTGTTCGAACGTGGTGGGCGAGGTGAACGACGTTGCCGCCATCGCAGGACTTGCCCATGATGCCGGGGCCCATGTCTGCGTGGACGGTGTCAGCTACGCGCCGCATGGGATTGTAAATGTTGGGGAAATCGGCGCCGATATCTACCTTTTCTCGGCTTACAAGACCTACGGGCCACATCAGGGCGTCATGGTCATCCGCCGCGCGTTGGGCATGGAGCTGCCCAACCAGGCGCATTTCTTCAACGCGGCCAGCCTCTACAAGCGGTTCACCCCGGCCGGGCCGGATCACGCGCAGGTCGCGGCCTCGGCGGGCATGGCGGACTACGTTGATGCGCTCGCCGCCCATCACGGGATCGAGGGGGACGCCGCGACGCGCTGCGCGGGCGCCCATGACCTGATGCGCGCCCACGAGGTGGCGTTGCTGCAACCGCTGCTGGATCACGTGTGCGCCAAAAACTCGGTCCGCCTGCTGGGCCCGGAGAGCGCCGGGAGCCGCGCGCCAACGGTGGCGTTGGACCTGGGCCGAGCCGCCGAACCGGTGGCCGCCGAACTGGCGAAGCACGGCATCATGGCGGGGGGCGGCGATTTCTACGCCGTGCGCGCGTTGGAGGCCCTTGGAATTGACCCCGGCAAGGGCGTGCTTCGCCTGAGCTTTACCCACTACACCCATGCGGATGAGGTGGCCAAACTCATGGATGCGCTCGACGCGGTGCTATGAGCGCGCCGACGCTCCTCTGGCTGCGCCGCGATCTGCGGCTCGGCGATCACCCCGCGCTGACCCATGCGGCGGCGCGGGGGCCTGTGATCCCCGTATTCATTCGCGATGCCGAGGTTGACGGGCTGCCCGCTGCGCCCGCGATGCGCCTGGAAATGGCACTGAAGGCGCTGTCCGCGCGCCTTGAAAGGCTGGGGAGCAGGTTGATCCTGCGTTCTGGCGATCCGGTCGAAGTGTTGCGCAGGCTGATGACAGAAACCGGCGCGGATCTGGTGGTCTGGAGCCGGCGCTATGATCCGAAAGGCAAGGAAGGTGGCGCGGAGGTGAAAGCGGCCCTTCCGGCGGAAAGCTTCCCGGGCGCGCTGCTGGCGGAACCGTGGGACGTCACCACCGGGGCGGGCGGCGGCTACAAGGTCTTTACCCCGTTCTGGCGGGCATTGAGCGCGCGGGACATCGCCCCACCGTTGCCTGCGGTGACGCCGCCCGTTCCGGGGGGCTGGCCTGTCTCCGAGGCACTGGCCGACTGGCGGCTAGCCGACCCGATGAACAGGGGCAGGGAAGGGGTTGCGCGCCATGTCAGGGCAGGGGAACCCGATGCGCTGACCCGGCTTGGCAGTTTCGTGCGAGACCACCTGTCCACCTATGCCGGGACTCGCGACCAACTGGGCAACGCGAGCTGTTCCGGCCTGTCCGCTGCTCTGGCCTGGGGCGAGCTCAGTCCGCGTCAGGCCTGGTGGGCGGCCTCCGGTCGGCCCGGCGCGGCGGCGTTTCAACGCCAGCTGGCCTGGCGCGACTTTGCCTGGGCCCTGACCTGGCACAGCCCGCACATGCTAAAGGAGAACTGGCGCGCAGGTTGGGACGCCTTCCCCTGGAACGACGACACCGCCCGCCCCGAGGTCCAGGCCTGGATGCAGGGACGCACCGGGGTGCCGGTGATCGACGCGGCAATGCGCGAGCTGCACGTAACCGGATACATGCACAACCGCGCCCGCATGCTGGTGGCCTCGTACCTGACCAAGCACCTGATGACTCACTGGCGCGTCGGCGCCGAGTTCTTTGCCGGGCACCTGGTCGATTGGGACCCGGCGAACAATGCCATGGGCTGGCAATGGGTGGCGGGCTGCGGCCCCGATGCCGCCCCCTTCTTTCGCATCTTCAACCCGGAGACACAGGCCGCGAAATTCGATCCCGACGGTTCCTATCGCGCGCGCTGGCTGGCCCCCGACAGCGGTTTCTTCGAGGTGGTGCCAAGACGCTGGCAACTCACGCCGGACATGCCCGCCCCCAGGCCCGCAATATCCCTCAAACAGGGCCGCGAACGCGCACTTTCTGCCTATCAGATCATGCGAAACGGCCCTAAACTTGCCTGAAACGCCCGTTTCCGCCTAACATTTCCCCATAATAGGGGGAAATGGCATGATCCTGACCAAGACCGAAGGCCAGGAGGATCTGCCGCGCTATTTCGCGCAGGTGTTCGACCTGGCCGGTCGTTTGAAGAACGGACGACTTGATTTCGTACTGCCCGACGGGCGGCGGTTTCGCGCCCATGGGCAAAATCCCGGCTTCGTGGCCGAATTGCACGCACATGATGACGATGTCTTCGCGCGCCTTGTGCGCGAGGGCGAGCTTGGGTTTTGCGACAGTTACATCGAAGGGGGCTGGACCACGCCGGACCTGCAGGCCTTTCTGGACCTGATCCAGGACGACAACGAGGAGCTCTACAACGGCTTTCCCGGCATGGCGCTGGTGCGCGCCTACGAGCGGCTGCGCTTCTGGCTGCGGCGCAATACCAGGAAGCAGGCAAAAAAGAACATCGCGGCCCATTACGACCTGGGCAACGACTTCTATGCGCTCTGGCTGGATGAGAGCATGACCTACAGTTCCGCCTGTTTCCGTACCGGGCAGGAAAGCACGGAAAAGGCGCAGGAGCAGAAATATGCCTCGATGGTGGACCAGATGGGCGTAGGCTCCGGCGACCATGTGCTGGAGATCGGCTGCGGATGGGGTGGCTTTGCGGAATATGCCGCCGGCAAGCGGGGGCTGCGTGTCACCGGGTTGACCATCAGCCAGGAACAGCACGACTACGCGGTCGAACGGATCACCCGCGCGGGCCTGTCGGACCGGGTCGAGATCAGGATGCAGGACTACCGCGACGAACGGGGCCGCTATGACGGCGTCGCCTCGATCGAGATGTTCGAAGCGGTGGGGGAGAAATACTGGCCGGTCTATTTCGACACGGTGCGCCGGGTGTTGAGGCCCAGGAAACTGGCCACGCTGCAGATCATCACCCTGGCCGAACACCGTTTTGACAGCTACAGAAAGGGCGTTGATTTCATTCAGAAATACATCTTCCCGGGCGGGATGCTGCCGTCAAAGACGGCCCTGCGCCACGAGATCGACCGCGCCGGGCTTGCCCTGCGCAACCAGATTGCCTTCGGGGAAAGCTACTCGATTACGCTCAGGCGTTGGCATGACACGTTCAACGGCCGCTGGGACAGGGTACAGGACATGGGGTTCGACGACCGGTTCCGGCGCATGTGGAATTTCTATCTGACCTCTTGCGCCGCCGCCTTTCACAGCGGAAACTGCGACGTGATACAGGTGACTATGGAGAACCCGGCCTGACACTCCGTTGACTGTCTGACGCCGGGCCATGAAGAGGGAGCAGGATCATGCCGACATCGGCGAAACTCGTGGCAGCCATCTGCCTGGCGGCCCTCGGCTGGATCGTGGCGGACATGATAAAACCGCTGCTGCCGGAGGGCACGCAGGTGGGGCTCTTTTCCCCCATTTCAGCGGCCTGGGGTGCGGTTGTCGGCTGGACCTTCACCGGCAAGCGTCTGGGTGATGGCACCGGAACGGCGGTTGGCATCGGTATGGGCAGCATATTCCTGCTTGGGTTCTGGGTGCTGCTCAGCTTTTCGGGTTACGAGATGGTCCGCCTGTCGATGCGCCTGCGCTATGACGGGCCGGTCGAGGCGTTGCAGGACATGTTCCAGATCGCCGTCGATTACCTGAAGGTTTCGGCATCGCCCGAGGTGATCGGCGCGCTCATCGCCGGCGGGCTGATCGCCGGGGTGATCACCGGATTTGTCGCGAAACGCTGGCGCTGACACGAGGCACGCGGATGGACCTGTTCTTCTATGGAACCCTGCGGCATGCGCCGCTGTTACGGCTCGTGCTGGGCTGCGAGAGCCGCGCGCGGACGCGGCCCGCCGCCTTGGCGGGTCATGCGGTATCCTGGGCCGAAGGGCAGTGTTTCCCGATGATGCATGCCGAACCGGGCGGCACCGCCCGGGGCGTGCTGGTCACGGGTTTGAGCGACGAGGACATCGCGCGGCTGGACTATTACGAGGGCGGCTTTGCCTATGAGCTGCGCGACGTCACGCTGTCAACCGACAGCGGCCCGGCCCGGGCCCGCGCCTGGTTCCCGCAGGATGGCCACTGGACCCCGGGCGATCCCTGGTTTCTGGAAGACTGGGCGGCGATCTGGGGCGACATGACCGTGCATGCCGCGCGCGAGGTCATGTCCTATTACCCGCAGGTTCCCGCCGCCGAGGTGCAGAACCGGTTCACCATGATCCGGATGCGGGCCGACAGCCGGGTGCGGGCCGCAACCCCGGTGCCCGCTAGCCTGCGCGGGGATTTCGGGGCAGGGGATGTCGATATCCGTGACGCCCGCCGACCCTATGCGAATTTCTTCACGCTGGAAGAACATGACCTGGCCTTTCGCCGGTTCGACGGCACGATGAGCGATATGGTGAACCGCGCGGGCTTTGTCGGTGGCGATGCGGTGACGGTGCTGCCCTATGACCCGGTGCGCGACAGGGTGATGGTGATCGAACAGTTCCGCTTCGGCCCGCATCTGCGCGGAGATCCGAACCCCTGGGTGCTGGAGCCCATCGCCGGTCGCATAGATCCGGGCGAATCGGCCCAGGCGACCGCGATCCGCGAGGCCCGCGAAGAAGCCGGCCTGGAGATCGGCGCCCTGCATCACGTGGCCGATTATTACCCGACCCCCGGCGCGGTCAGCGAGTTCCTCATGTCCTATATCGCCATTGCCGATCTGCCCGACAGCGCGGCCGGTCTGGGCGGGGTGGACCATGAGGCCGAGGATATTCGGTCCCATGTCATCCCCTTTGGCCGCCTGATGGAACTTGTATCCACGGGCGAGGCCGGATGCGGACCCTTGGTCCTTTCTGCCTTCTGGCTTTTGCAAAACCGTGATCGATTGCGCGGCAGTGCTTGAAACCCCGGGGGTGCGGGCTTATCCCTGAGAGGAACGAACAGACACGCGCGGAAGGGTGAAAAGATGGACGTGAAACAGGACCTTGCGGCCTCGGTGGGCAATACGCCTCTGATCCGGCTGAATGCCGCCTCGGAGGCGACCGGCTGCGCCATCTACGGCAAGGCCGAATTCATGAATCCCGGCCAGTCCGTGAAGGACCGCGCCGCGCTCTATATCATCCGGGATGCCATGGCCCGCGGCGAGCTGCGTCCGGGCGGCACCATCGTCGAGGGGACGGCGGGCAATACCGGGATCGGGCTGGCTCTGGTGGGCGGCTCGATGGGGTTCAAGACGGTGATCGTGATTCCGGAAACCCAGTCCGAGGAAAAGAAGGACATGATCCGCCTTGCCGGGGCCGAGCTGGTGCAGGTGCCGGCCGTCCCCTACAAGAACCCGAACAACTATGTGCGCTACTCCGAGCGCCTGGCGAAGAAGCTCGCGGAAACCGAACCGAACGGGGCGGTCTGGGCCAACCAGTTCGACAATGTCGCCAACCGCATGGCCCATCTGGAAACCACCGGTCCCGAGATCTGGGAACAGACCGGCGGGCGGGTGGACGGCTTTACCTGTGCGGTGGGCTCGGGCGGCACGCTGGCCGGTGTCGCCGATGCGCTGCAGCCCAAGGGTGTGAAGGTCGCGCTGACCGATCCGATGGGCTCGGGCCTGTTCACGCTGTATCGCGACGGCGAAGCCAATGCCGAGGGGACGTCCATCACCGAAGGGATCGGCCAGGGCCGCATCACCCGGAACCTCGAAGGCTTCAAGCCGGACATGCTTTATCAGGTCACAGACGAAGAGGCGCTGCCGCTCGTCTTCGACCTCCTGGAACACGAAGGGCTCTGCCTGGGCGGATCCTCGGCCATCAACATCGCCGGCGCCATGCGCATGGCACGCGAAATGGGGCCGGGCCACACCATTGTCACCATGCTTTGCGACTATGGCTCACGCTATCAGTCGAAATTGTTCAACCCCACCTTCCTGAAAGAAAAGGGGCTTCCGGCTCCGGCTTGGCTGGACCGGGAACCGGCAATGCTGCCGGAAGTCTACGAGGATTGATGTTCCCCTTATTGCGCCTGTTGCTTGTCACCCTGTTGCTCTGGCTGCCGTTCGCAGCCACGGCGCAGGACTCCGTTGCCCCCGCCGTCATCGCGCCCGAACCCGATCCGGTGGTGCGCCGACTCGATGATGGCAGTCCCGACTATCAGACCTGGGAAAAGCTGGCCGGCCGGGTCGAGGACGCGCTGGAGGTCGGTCGCGCCTCGGACGTGGTGATGCAGGACCTGCGCGCCGAGCTGACCGCCTGGCGACAGGCGTTTGGCGAGGCGCAGGCCGCCAATGCGGTGCGCATCAACACGCTTGAAACCCAGATCGCCACGCTGGGGCCGCCGCCCGCCGAAGGGCAGACGGAACCCTCGATCCTGACCCAGCGGCGTGATGAACTGACCACGCGGCTGAACGAGGCACGCGTTCCGGTACAAAAGGCCGAAGAAGCCCGTGGACGTGCCAATGCCCTGGTCGGCGAGATCGACAGCCTGCTGCGAAACCGCCAGACCGACCTTCTGTTCGAACTTGGCCCAACCCCCGTAAATCCGGCGACCTGGCCGGGCGCGGTCGAGGATGTGACCGACACGCTGCGTGGCGCGGTGGTCGAGGTGCAGAACGCCTGGGGGTCGGAAACCCAGCGCGCGGAACTGAAGCGTATCCTGCCTGCGGTGATCGGCCTTGGCGTGATCGGCGCGCTGCTGGTGTTGCGGGGCCGGGCCTGGATGGTCCGGATTGGCCTGCGCGTGCGCCGCCGGTCCAAGGGGGCGACGCAGGGCGTCCTGATGTTCCTGACATCGCTGGGGCAGGTGGTGGCCCCCTTGCTGGGCCTGTTTGCCTTGCTGGCCGCTCTCGAAGCCTCCGGCGTGATCGGGCTGCGTGGCCAGTACCTGGCCGACACGCTGGCAATCACCCTGCTGCTGTTTTTCGCCGCGCTTTGGCTGGGCACCCGGGTTTTCGGCGCGGCTGGCGCCCCCTGGGCGGTCCTGAACCTGAAAAGCGCGGCCGAGCGCGCCGAGGGCCGGTTCAACGCGGCCGTGCTGGGTGTGCTCTACGGCCTGTCGCGGGGTCTGGGCGAACTGGGCGCCTATGAGGATTATTCCGCCGAAACCATGGCGGTTCTGAGCTTCCCGTTGCTACTGGGTGCGGGGCTTCTGCTGGTGCGGCTGGGACGCCTGATCCGCCGCAGCGGCGAGCTGGAGGAGACCCCCGAGGAAGGCTCGCTGGGCTTCCGCGCGGGCATGATGAAGATGCTCGGGCGGGTTTTGGTCGCTGTCGGCTATCTGGGGCCTCTCGCCGCCGCCATCGGCTATGTGCAGATGGCGCAGACAGTCCTGTTCCCGACCGCGTTGACGCTCTGGGTGCTGGGGCTGCTGCTGGTGCTGAACCAGTTTTACACCAACCTCTACGGCCTGGTGACTGGTGCCGACGAAGAGGCCGCGCATCTGGCGCTGACCCCGACGCTGGCCAGTTTCGTCACCGGCCTGGCCGCGCTGCCGGTGCTGAGCCTGATCTGGGGCGCACGGTGGACCGATCTGACCGAGCTCTGGACCACCATCGGGCAGGGCGTGCAGATTGGCGAGACCGTGCTGACCCCTCGCGCGCTTCTGACCTTCGTGATCGTTTTTGTCGTGGGGTATTCGCTGACCCGCGTGGTGCAGGGCATGCTGAAAAGCTCGATCCTGCCGCGTACCAAACTCGACAAGGGCGGGCAGAACGCGATCACCTCGGGGCTGGGATACGTCGGCATCTTCCTGGCCGCCCTGGTGGCCATCACCGCCGCCGGGATCAACATGTCCTCGCTGGCGATCGTCGCAGGCGCGCTGTCGGTCGGCATCGGTTTCGGGTTGCAGAATATCGTCTCGAATTTCGTGTCCGGCATCATCCTACTGATCGAACGGCCGATTACCGAAGGCGACTGGATCGAGGTCGGTGGCCAGATGGGCTATGTGCGCGACATCTCGGTGCGCTCGACCCGGATCGAGACCTTCGACCGCCAGGACGTGATCCTGCCCAACAGCGACCTGATCTCGGGTGTGGTGACGAACTATACCCGTGGCAATTCGGTGGGTCGGGTGATCGTGCCGGTCGGCGTGGCCTATGGCACCGATACGCGGCGGGTTGAAAAAATCCTGAAGGAGGTCGCCGAAGCGCACCCGATGGTAACGGTGAACCCGTCGCCGTCGGTCGTGTTCCAGGGCTTTGGTGCCGATGCGCTGGAATTCGAAATTCGCGCGATCCTGCGGGACGTGAACTATGTGCTGTCGGTGAAAAGCGACATGAACCACGAGATCGCCCGCCGCTTCGCCGAGGAGGGGTTGGAAATCCCCTTCGCGCAGCGCGACATCTGGCTGCGAAATCCCGAAGTGCTGACCGGCAACCGGCCAGCGGGGCAGGCGGCGGACACCCCGATCGCCTCGTCGACACCCGCCGCCACCTCGGCGCCGGACACCTCGGGGCTGGATGTCACCGACATGTACAGCAGCACCGATCCCGAAGGAGAAGCCGATGACTGACCCCCTGTTTCGCGATGACGCCTATCTGCAGGAGGCCGAGGGCGTGGTGCTCTCCCACACCGACCAGGGCGGCGTGGTGCTGGACGGTTCGATCTTCTACCCCACCGGCGGCGGACAGCCCGGTGACAAGGGATCCTTGCGCTGGGAGGGCGGCGAAATGGCCGTTGCAGTCACGGTGAAGGGCGAGGGCGACGAGATCGTGCTGGTGCCCGCCGAGGGTGCCGCGCTGCCACCCGTTGGCACGCAGGTCACGCAGCTCCTGGACTGGGAGACCCGCAACCGGCACATGCGTGTGCATACGGCGCTGCACCTGCTGTCGGTCGTGGTGCCCCTGCCGGTGACGGGGGGATCCATCGGTACGGAAAAAGGCCGGCTGGACTTCGTCATGGAAGACCCGCCAGAGGACAAACAGGCTCTGGAGGACGCGCTCAATGCACTGATTGCGCGTGACCTGGATGTGACCGAGGACTGGATCACCGAGGCCCAATTGGAGGCCAATCCCGGCCTGGTCAAGACCATGTCGGTCAAGCCCCCGATGGGGGCCGGCCGCGTGCGCCTCGTGCGCATCGGCACCTCTGAGGAACAGGTCGATCTGCAACCCTGCGGCGGCACCCATGTGGCCCGTACCGGTGAGATCGGCCGCATCCGCCTGGGCAAGGTGGAAAAGAAGGGTCGGATGAACAGACGGTTCAACGTGCTGCTGGACAGCTGATCCGACAAACGGGCGTGCCCGCCCGGGTCCCGAGCGTCAGGGATGCTTGCCAATCAAGCTTTCCTTCGCAGAGCCGCACCCCCCGGGAAAGTACTGTAGAATGAGAAGGAAAGCGGCGCATTCAGAGAGGGTTGGGGCGCGATTCTCCGGGCTTACGCTCCGCGTATTTTGGCTGGCAGGAAAAGCGCATCGATTTTCACGCGACCCTCTTGCACTCCCCCCCCGGCTTGGCCTACATAGCGCGTTACGGAGAGGTGGCCGAGTGGTCGAAGGCGCACGCCTGGAAAGTGTGTAGGCGGGAAACCGTCTCCAGGGTTCGAATCCCTGTCTCTCCGCCACTTGCCCTAGAGAAACGTTTCTCCCGATCCGGCTCCGGCCGGATTTTT
>NZ_JASBTN010000050.1 GCF_030148435.1 Aliiroseovarius sp. | reverse complement strand
TCCGTCATCGGAACCTCCTGTCATCAGATTGAGAAGGTCCCAATCGTCAGACAGGTGCGCCTATCCACCAAATCTACCGTTTCAGCCTGAGCTAATCACACGCCACAAGCGCCAATACCGCGAGAGCGGTTTCGTCCTCGTCCGCATAGCTGACATCCGTCGCAGACAGCTCCCGAAGATATCTTCGGGAGCTGCTTTTAGACATGGCGTCACGCCTACAATGCATTCGGCCCGACGCTGCCCCATTTATGGCAAAGGGCTGGCGTGTCTTGCGGCCCTTTCGTCTATTCTGCGGCGTCGGTCGTGTCCTTGCTGACGGACCGGTCCCCTGTCGGGCGGCTGTCGGTATTGTCCGGATTGGGCCCCTCGGGGGCGTCCCTTTCAGGTTCCGGCAGGGCGGGCGGTTCGGGATCGCGCTCGAGCAGCGGCATGCCGTCCTCGTCCCAGATCAGCTCGGGGTTCCTGACCTTGCGGGCCGCGCGGGTTCGGGCCAGTTCGGCGCGCAGGCGTTTGCCTTCCCTGGTCCAGCTGCCGGCACGCACCGCCAGCACGGTGCCATAGGCGCCGCGCACCATCCACACCCGCAGCGCCAGCATGGCGGGGGTAAAGACCAGGGTCAGGACAGTGGCGATGCCCAGGCCAAAGACCACCGCTGTGGCCAGCTGTTTCCACCACAGCGCGGTCGGGCTGTTGATCGAATAGCCACCGTTGAAGAAATCCAGGCTAAGGCCGAACATCATCGGGGCCAGACCCGCCATGGTGGTGATCGTGGTCAGCAGCACCGGACGGATGCGGGCCTCGGCGGTTCGGGTGATCGCCTCCAGCGAGGGCATGTAACGCGCATAATCCTGATAGGTGTCGATCAGCACGATATTGTTGTTCACGACGATGCCTGCCAGCGCCACGATCCCGGTGCCGGTCATGATGATCGAAAACGGCTGGCCCATGACCAGCATGCCGATCAGAACGCCTGCGGTAGACAGCACCACCGCAAGCAGCACCAATACCGAGTTGTAAAACGAGTTGAATTGCGCGAGCAGGATGATGAACATCAGAAACAGCGCCCCGACAAAGGCCTGACCCAGGAAGGCCATGCTTTCCGATTGTTCCTCGCGATCGCCGGTCCATTCGTAGTCCACTCCGACCGGGAGGACACCAGTTTGCAGCCATGCCTCAAGCGTGTCGATGCGCTCGTTGGCTGTCACCGGAACCTGGGTAAGGCGGCTGTCCTCGGCCATGCGGCGTTCGGCCTCTTCAGCCGATACGATCTCTTCTTCCCCGGTGTCGGAAACCAGCTTGACCAGCCCCTCTGTCACCCCCGCCTTCACGTCGTGGAAACGGGTCTGGCCGGTGCGGTCGATCTGGGCCAGCGACGGCACGGGTTTGCGGGTGACGAAGTTCGACAGCGGCACCAGCCCCTCGGCCGTGCGCAGTTTCAGCGTGTCGAGCGTCGACAGTACGCGGTCCTTTTCGGGCAGGCGCACGCGGATCTCGATTTCCTCGTCCGAGCTGTCCACCCGCATCGTGTCCAGCAGGAGCCCGGTGGTGACAAGCTGCACCATGCCGCCCACGGTCATGACGTCGGTGCCGTAGCGCCCGGCCATTTCGACGTCGACGTCGAGCTCCCAGTCGATGCCGGGCAGGGGCAGCGTGTTTTCGATACTGGTCAGGCCGGAGGTGCGGCGGAACTCGTCCTCGACCAGGCGGGTGGCCTCGCGCAGGGGGCCGAAGTCATCGGATTTCAGACGCAGGTGCACCGGTTTCGAAGAGGCCGGACCGCCCTCCAGCGCCAGCACCTCGTAACGCATGGCGGGGATTTCCGACAGGCGGCGTTTCAGTTCCTCGATCACATAGTCGCCGCCGTAGGCGGGATCGATCTGCGTGCGTTCGAAGGGGATCACGCCCAGCAATGGCGCGTCATAGGTCACACGCGGACGGTCGCGCCAGGGCACCAGTTCGATCTGCAACTGGCCGATCGTATCGCGCGGCGCGGTGGCCCCGCCGGTGTTCTGGTTCAGCCCGCCGTTGCCGGCGAAGGCAAAGACCGACCGGATCGCGGGCATGCCGTCGGCGACCTCTTCGGCCTGTTTCAGGATCGCGTCCTTTTCGGCCAGGCTCAGGTTGCCGCGCGCCAGAACGTAGATGATCGCCTGCTCGGGTTCGCTGTCGGTGAAGAACTCGACCCCTTTGTTGTTGGCGCCGTAATAGCCGAAGGTCGACACGACGAAGAACAGCACCGCGCCAATTGTTACAAGCGGCATCACCGGGTTGCCCGAGACGATGTAGATCACCCAGCCGAAGGGCGAACGGTGGTAGCCCGCACGGATGCGCCTGGGTTTGCGTTCGATCCTGGCCGCGTCCAGCGTCACGGTCAGGGCGATACAGCCAGCAAGGAACAGGAGCGCGCCGGGCAGAATGGCCAGGCTGCCCTCAAGCGGCACGCTGAACAGGTAGCCGGGGTTCAGCATCTGAAGCGCCGAGACATAGACAAGGGAGCCCGCCGGCAGCACCAGCGCCGCACGCAACAGCCAGGGCAGGGGGCGCAGGCTTTCCGCGAGGACGTGGAAAAGGCGGCTGATACGGCCCGAGACCCCCCCCATCACCGGCAGGTAGATCAGCGCCACCAGAAGCGACGAGGACAGCACGAAGATCAGCGTTCTGGGCAGCCAGCCCATGAATTCGCCCGGAATGCCCGGCCAGAACAGCATCGGCAGGAAAGCGCAGAGCGTCGTGGCGGTCGAGCTGACGATCGGCCAGAACATGCGCTTGGCTGCCATGGTGAAGGCGTGCATCGGGCCGACGCCTTCCTTCATCTTCTTGTCAGCGTATTCCACCACCACGATGGCGCCGTCGACCAGCATGCCCACGGCCAGGATCAGGCCGAACATGACGATGTTCGAAACGGTCACGCCAAGCGCCCCGAACAGGGCGAAGGTCAGCAGGAAGGAGGTCGGGATCGCGAAACCCACCAGCAGGGCTGAACGCACGCCAAGGCTTGCCAGCACCACGATCATCACCAGCGCGATGGCGGTGATGACCGAGCCCTCAAGCTGTTTGACCATGCTGTCGACGATGTAGCTCTGGTCGTTCGAGGTGCCGACACGCACCGCCTGCCGCAACTCTGCAGGCCATTCCTCGCGGGCGTCGGCCACGGTCTCGCGCACCAGGGCGGCGGTGTCGATCAGGTTGAACCCCTTGCGCTTGACCACCTGCAGGGCAACGGTGTTCTCGCCATTGAAACGGGCGGTGCCGGTGCGGTCCTCGAAGGTCAGGCGAATGCGCGCGAGATCGCCAAGGGTCACGACGCTGTCGCCGTTCACTTTCACGGGCAGGTTGTATATGTCGGTCACATCGTCGAAAGAGGCCGGGATCTTTACCGCATTTGCCCCCTGCTCGGTGCGCACCTCTCCAGCCGCGATCAACTGGTTGTTGTTCTGCACCACCGAGATCAACTCGCCCGCAGTGACGTTATAGGCTTCGAGTTTCAGGGGGTCGATCACCACCTCGAGCATCTCGTCGCGGTGCCCGGCCAGCTCCGCCTTCAGCACCGCGTCGATGCTTTCCAGCCGGTCCTGCAGGTCATTGGCCAGCCGTACCAGCGTGCGTTCGGGCACCGGGCCGGTGAGGTTGACGATGACAATCGGGAATTCCGAGAAATTGATCTCGGTCACAGTGTAACCGTCGGCCCCGGTGGGGAAATTCGCCTCGGCCGTGTTCATCGCGTCGCGCACGTCGGCGATCACGGCGGACTTGTCCCAGCCAAAGTCGAATTCCAGCAGCACGCCGGCGTAGTTTTCCGCCGCCGTACCGGTCATGCCGTCCAGCCCGTCCAGATCGGCGAGCTCGGTCTCCATCGTGCGCACCAGCAGGCGCTCGCTGTCCTGGGCCGAGATGCCGGGGAACTGCACGCTGACGAACAGGGCGGGGATATCGATATCCGGCTCGCCTTCTTTCGGCAGGCCGACATAGGCCACGATCCCGGCCGTTACGGACAGGATGATGAAGGCGACGACCATGCGGGCACGGTCGCCGGCCCAATCGACGATCCCTCTCATGCGTCGGGCTCCTGCCATGTCACCGACAGCGGCACGCCCGCGGATACGAAATCCTGTCCGCGCACGATAATGCCGACCTCGTCGGGCAAGCCGCCGACCCAGACGCCGTCCACCGTATCGCGCAGGAGCTCGACCGTGGCAAAGGCGGTGATGTCGCCGCCGTCTTTGGACTTTTCGACGATGCGCACGCCCAGGGCGCCCTCGTCATTCAGTGTCAGGGCCGATTGCGGAATCAGGTGAGCCACGCGGCCCTCGGCGGCGATTACGATCTCGGCGGTCTGGCCGTCGCGCAGGGCAAGCTCCGGGTTGGGTACTTCGACTTCAACCCGGAAGGTGCGGGTCAGCGGATCGGCCGAGCGCGACAGGAAGGTGACGCGGCCGACGACCTCCTGCCCATTGGCAAGGCGCGCGCCGGCCAGGACGCCCGGTTCGACCTTGTCCACGTCCAGCTCCGAGACGAAGCCCACCAGCTTCAGCGGGTCGAGCTGCACGATGGTGGCGCAAAGCGCGCCGGGCTGCATCAGGCTGCCCAATTCGGCGGTGTCGCTTTCCAGATGGCCCGCGAAGGGGGCGGTGACCTCCAGCCGCCCGATCTCGCGTGTGGCGGCGGCCACGGCGGCTTGCGCGGACTGGATCGCGGCCGCGCTGCTGGCCTCGCCGCTTTCGGCGGCCACCAGACCGGCGCGGGCGGCTTCGACGGCGGCCTTGGCACTGGCGACACGGGTTTCCGACGCAAAGCCGCCTGCCGACAGCTTGTCGGCGGCATTGAGGTTGATCAGCGCTTCATCAAGCCGCGCCTGCGCTTCAATGACCCGGGCGGCGTTCTGCGGCGCGGAGGCTTCGGCCTCTGCCAGGCGGGCGCGGGCTTCGGCCAACGATGCCTCGCGGGTGCCCGGGTCCAGACGGCACATGATCTGACCTGCCTCGACATAAGCCCCCTTGCGCAGCGGTTCGGAGATAACCAGGCCCGAGGTTTCGGCCATCAGTTCGACCTGACGCGCGGCCTCGGTGCGGCCGCGCAGCAGGACAGCGCTGTCGATCTCGCGCGCGGTGGATCGCAGGGCAATGACGGAGACGCCCGTGGCAGGGTTGGATGTTGACGCTACGTCAGCCGTTCCGGAGGTCTCTTCGGGCTCGGTTTCAGGGTCTCCGGCCGCGACCTGCGCCGTATCGCCGCCAGCGAAATCCAGGAGTTTGTCACGCTGGAATACCAGTAAAAACAAGGCAGTAACCACGGCCAGCGCGGTCAAAATGGGGACAATGCGCATGGTTCCTCCCGGGCGCAACTTGGAAACAAGTGTTTTGCACTCCGAAATAGGGCCTTGTGAAGCCCAGCACAAGTCGGGCGTCCGAATGTGCCGACAGGGGATGACAGCATTGCACCGGGCCTTGGCACCCCCGTTCAATCGGGGTAGAGAAGGGCAAACCATTTGGGAGTAACTCCGCGTGAGCAATCCGGAAAGTTTCATCAACGAAGTGACCGAAGAGGTCCGCCGCGACAAACTCTATGCCCTGATGCGCCGCTATGGCTGGATCGGAGTCGTGGCCGTGGTCGCGATTGTCGGGGGCGCTGCCTTCAATGAGTGGCGCAAGATCACGACCCGGACAGCGGCCGAGGCCCTGGGCGACGCCGTCCTTTCGGCTATTTCGGTCGAGGCCGCCGCAGCGCGCGCCGAAGCGATTGCCGGTGTCGCGGCCGAAGGGGACGCGGCGGCCGTTCTGAAGCTGTTGTCTGCGGCCGAGGCCGAAGGCGAGGCAGGCCGGCCCGTGTTGGAATCGGTGGCTGCGGATGCCAGCCTGTCGCGCATCTATCGCGACCTGGCCACTCTGAAACTGGTGCTGATGCCCGGGGCAGGGGATGCCGATGCGCGTATCGCCGTTCTGGAGCCGCTGGTCACGGCCGGCGCGCCCTATCGCCTTCTGGCCGAAGAACAGCTGGCGCTGGCCTATCTGGACAAGGGTGAAACGCAGGAAGCTCTGGACAGGTTGCAACAGATTTGGCTGGATGAGCAGGGTACTACCGCGCTGCGCCGTCGTGCCGGTGAGTTGATTGTAGCCCTCGGGGGCACGCCGGACGGAGCCTGACGGTCCGGCGGCGAAGAAAGAATTATAAGGGGGGCACGGGCCGTGAAGCTGAACGGAACAGTTGCGACGATCATTCTGCTGGGACTGCTGGTGGCCGGCTGCGGCGAAAGGGAAGAGATCCTGCAAGGCAAGCGCGAGGACCTGCGCAGCCCGAACCCCGGGGCGGTGGCCGAGGCAGCCGCCGAAGCGCCCGCAACCGAAGAGGATGGCGCCGGAGCGGACGAACCGGTCAATCAGGCCTTGCCGATCGAGCTGCCGACCCCGGTCAACCTCGCCAGTTGGACCCACATGGGCGGCAACGCCCGACATGCAGCCGGCCACCCGGTCCTGTCGGCCTCTCCGCGGGTGGTCTGGAGCGCCAATATCGGCGCCGGCAACAGCCGTCGAAACCGCATGACCTCCGAACCTGTGGTGCAGGACGGGCGCGTCTATACCCTGGACAGCCGCTCGACCGTGGCTGCGACTTCCGCCGAAACCGGCGCAATCCTCTGGCAGGCCACCCTGGCGCCATCGATCGAAGGGCGTGACGATGCCTCGGGGGGCGGATTGGCCATCGGCTCGGGCATCCTGGCCGTGACCACCGGGTTTGGCGAACTCAGCGCGCTGAACCCCGAGACCGGCGCCGTGCTGTGGCAACAGAAGCTGGAAGCCCCGGTGAGCGGCGCCCCGGCGGTCGCCGATGGCATGGTCTATGTCGGTGGGCGCGACAGCCGTGCCTGGGCGGTGGATGCGACCAATGGCCGGGTGAAATGGCAACTGTCGAATACCCCGGAACTCACCGGTTTTCTGGGCGCGGGCAGCCCGGTCCTGAGCGACCGTCTGGCGTTGTTCCCCTTTGCCTCGGGCGAGGTCATGGCCGCATTGCGCCAGTCCGGCGTGCGGGTCTGGACAAGCCTGGTCAGCGGCGAACGCCCCGGGCGCGCCTATACCGGCGTGCGCGATTTCTCGGGCAGTCCCGTGATCGTGGATAACGTGGTCTACGCGGGCACCTCCGCGGGTCGGCTGAGCGCGATGACGAGCGGAGGCGAGCGGATCTGGACCGCGCGCGAAGGTGCCGCCGATGCGGTCAGTGTGGCCGGTGACTCGGTTTTCGTCGTGTCGGATCAGGCGGAGCTTCTGCGGTTGGACGCAGAGACCGGCGAACGGATCTGGGGTGTGCCGCTGCCCTATTACACCAAGGAACGCATACGCCGTCGAAAGGCGATCTTTGCCAATTACGGCCCGGTTCTGGCCGGGGGGCGGCTCTGGGTCGGCTCGTCGGATGGCACCCTGCGCGGCTTCGATCCGGTTGATGGCAGCGAGGTGGCCCGTGTGGCGATCCCCGGCGGTGCGGCGTCGCGCCTTGCGGTGGTGAACGGCACGGCATACCTGCTTTCCGGCAAGGGGCAACTTCTGGCTTTGCGTTGACCTCAAACCCGTGTATGCGGGGCGCTTGATGTGACCCGGAGCCTGTCATGAGCTTTACTCTCGCCATCGTGGGGCGCCCGAATGTGGGCAAATCCACCCTGTTCAACCGCCTCGTGGGCAAACGCCTGGCCCTGGTCGACGACCAGCCGGGGGTGACGCGCGACCTGCGCGAAGGCGAGGCGAAGCTGGGCGACCTGCGTTTTACCGTGATCGATACGGCCGGGCTGGAGGAGGCGACGGACTAAAGCCTGCAGGGACGCATGCGCCGGCTGACCGAACGCGCGGTGGACATGGCTGATGCCTGCCTGTTCATGATGGACGCGCGGGCCGGCCTGTTGCCGGCCGACGAGGTCTTCGCCGACATCCTGCGCCGCAAGAATGCCCATGTGATCCTGGCTGCCAACAAATCCGAGGGCAAGGCGGGCGATGCTGGCTATTACGATGCCTATTCGCTGGGCCTGGGGGAACCGATCCGCCTGTCCGCCGAACATGGCGAGGGCCTGGGCGAGCTGATGACAGCCCTGGAACCCATCGCCGAGGAATTCGAAGCCCGCGCGGCCGAAACCGCACCCGAGACCGATGTTGATATTGTCGAGGGCGAGGATGGCGAGCTTGAAGAAGCCCGCGTGCCCACCGCCGAAAAGCCGCTCCAGGTGGCCGTGATCGGCCGTCCGAACGCCGGTAAGTCGACCCTGATCAACAAGCTGATCGGCGAAGACCGGCTGCTGACCGGGCCCGAGGCCGGGATCACCCGCGATTCGATCTCTCTGCGATTCGACTGGGGCGATGTGCCAACCCGGATCTTCGACACGGCGGGCATGCGCAAGAAGGCCAAGGTGCAGGAAAAGGTCGAGAAGCTTTCGGTTGCCGACGGTCTGCGCGCGGTCAAGTTTGCCGAGGTCGTGGTGGTGTTGCTGGACGCGGCCATTCCCTTTGAACAGCAGGACCTGCGTATCGCGGACCTGGCTGAACGCGAAGGGCGGGCCGTGGTGATCGCGGTGAACAAATGGGATGTCGAGCCTGAGAAACAGGCCAAGCTGGCGGGGCTGAAGGAGGCGTTCAACCGGCTTCTGCCACAGCTGCGCGGCGCGCCTCTGGTAACGATCTCGGCCAAGACGGGCAAGGGCATGGACCGGCTGCAGGCCGCTGTCATGCGGGCGCATGAGACCTGGAACCGCCGCGTCAGCACGGCACGCCTGAACCGCTGGCTGACCGAGATGCTGCAACAGCATCCGCCCCCCGCACCGGGCGGCCGCCGGATCAAGCTGCGTTATATGACCCAGGTCAAGACGCGCCCGCCCGCATTTGTCGTCATGTGTTCGCACCCGGACAAACTGCCTGACAGCTATTCGCGTTACCTGATCAACGGGCTGCGCGAGGATTTCGACATGCCCGGCACGCCCATTCGCCTGACCATGCGCGGTCAGGGCGACAAGAACCCCTACAAGAACCGCAAGAAATCCACGCCAAGCCGCCTGCGCAAGCACCTCGGCAAGGGCCGTGCGGACGAGAAGTGATGCTTATGAAAGGAGGCGGCCCCATTCGGATCCGCCTCTTTTCATCTTTCCAAAAATATCCTGGGGTTTGGGGGTGAAACCCCCAATCGCACCCCCCAAACGCTCCGTCAGTTCAGATAGGGCAACGGGTCGACCGACGTCGTGCCTTCGCGCACCTGGAAATGCAGGAAGGCGGGCGACCCCGCGCGCACTTCGGCCAGCTTGTCGCCGCGCTTGACCCGGTCTCCCTTTTCGACCGCGATACCGTCGATATTGGCATAGACCGTCAGCACGTTGTTCGGATGGCGCACGACCAGGATCGGCACCTGATCCGTGTCGCGGGTGATCGCGGCCACGGTGCCATTGGCGGCCGCGCGCACGGAGCTGCCAGCGCTGGCGGCGATGTCTATCCCGTCCGTGCGACCCTTTTCGAACGGGCGGGTGATGCGCCCGTCCACCGGCATGGCCATCCGCGCGGCAGAGGCGCTGGTCCGGCTCTCGCCCAGCTCCGGGCTGTCCGGCGCGGAGGTGTCGGCGGCGGCGGCCGGGCTTTCATCCGGCAGCGGCGCCGCGGCCGAGGGAGGCGTCGGTGTCGGGCTGCCTTCGCCGGGCTCGGTCACACGGGCCTCGCGCCTGGGGGCCTCGGAGACCGGCGGGATCAGCAGGTACTGGCCTTCGCGCACGGTCAGCGCCGCATCCAGGCCGTTCCAGTCTGCCAGGGCGCGGACCGAAACACCGTTGAGCCTGGCAATGGAATAGGCGGTCTCGCCACGGGCAACCTGATGACGTAACGGCTCCTCGCCGGTCGGACCGTCGTTGCGCCGCGCCGTGCCGTCGGTGCCGGCACGGTCGATTGCGTCGCCCGCCAGGGTGGTGATGTCGATCTCGTCCGCCGGGCGAATGACGCCGCTTGACGGTTCGGCCACGCGGCGGGGCAAGGCGACCAGCTCGCCATCGCGCAGCGGGGCATCGCCAGGCAGCCCGTTGAACCGGGCCAGTTCCGCGGCGGGCAGGCCGATGCGGCTGGCCAGGGTCGATACCGTGTCGCCACGGCGCGCCACCGCGACCTGGTAATTCGGGTATGAGATAATCCCGCGCCCATCGGGTTCGGGCCGCGGCGGGGTGGCGGCCCGCGCCGCGCTTGACGTGTCGAACCCGCCGCCAAACCGGCGCAGGTCCATGTCGAAATTCGTTTCGCAGGCGGTCAGCAGTATCAGGCTGCCGCCCATCAGAACGGTTTTCAGGGAAGGTTTCGGCAGGGTTGCCATTGCTCGGTCCTCATGATCTCGCCCCTTGTTATGGTGTTTTGCGGGGCTCTCGTACTTCGTAATATTGCCGGTTACTCCTGCCCCAACCCTTCCAGAAGGGGCACGAACCGCACCGGCAGCAGTTCTTCGTAGTCGTATCCCGTGTCGCGGCGCGTGACCTTGATGAGGCTCTGCACCGCGTCCGACTGACCCACCGGCACCACCATGATACCGCCAATGGCCAACTGGGCCAAGAGGGGGCCGGGCGGGTCTTCGGCCGCCGCAGTGACCATGATCTTGTCGAAAGGCGCCTGTTCCGGCAACCCGCGCGTGCCGTCCGAGGTCATCGCGGTGATATTGTGCAGGTCCAGGGCCTCGAAATGTTCGCGTGCCTCATGCACCAGGCGGCGGTGACGGTCCACCGTGTAGACCCGGCGCGCAAGTTTCGCGAGGATCGCGGCCTGGTAGCCCGAGCCGGTGCCGACCTCCAGCACCTTGTCGCGCGGCTGAATTTTCAGTGCCTGGGTCATGATCCCCACGACCGAGGGCTGGCTGATCGTCTGCCCGCAGGCGATCGGCAGCGGCATGTCCTCGTAGGCGCGTTCGGCGAAGAGACCCCTGATGAAGGGCGCGCGGTCGACCTCTTCCATTGCGCTCAGGACACGCGGGTCTGTGACCCCGTGCGAGCGCAGCGCAAAGAGAAACTGCATCTTGCGTTCCGCATCTGCCCCCGGATCACCATCGCGCGTGGTCATTCGAACAGATCCCCCAGCCTGGAGACAACGTCATGAGCGGTCAGATCCGCGCGCATCGGCGTGACCGAGGCGTAGCCGTCGAGGTTCGCGGTGGCATCCGTGTCCGGCGTGCAGGTGCCATGCTGCGGGCCGCCCTTGATCCAGAGGAACTTGCGCCCCGAGGGCGAGCTGTGCGGATCGACCGAAAAGAAGGTGCCCTCGCGCCGCCCCTGGGCCACCAGGCGCGTGCCCATGACCCTTGCGGCGGGAAGCGGCGGGAAATTCACGTTGTAAAACAGCCGGTAATCGGCGCCGTGGTCCCAGGGGGCCCGGTCCAGCAACCGGCGCACGATTGCCGCTCCATGCGTGGCGGCGGCCTCGAACGAGTTGTCCAGGGACAGGTTTTCGGGCCCGTAGTACTGCGAAAGCGCAACCGCCGGTACGTCCTGCAGCGCGGCCTCCATCGCGGCGCCGATCGTCCCGGAATAAAGCGTGTTTTCCGCCGCGTTATTGCCCCGGTTCACGCCCGAGATTACCAGGTCCGGGCGTTCCGGCATGACGTCATAGAGCGCGGCCAGAACACAGTCCGCCGGGCTGCCCTCGGCGGCGAAACGGCGCTCGCCCAGTTGGGCGACCATGAACGGATGGGTATAGCTGATACAGTGTGCGACGCCGGATTGCTCGAAGGCCGGGGCGACGGTCCAGATCTCACCGTCGGGGCCGGCGATCTCCTCGGCGATGGTCTGGGCGACCTTCAGCCCCGGGGCGTTGATGCCGTCGTCATTGGTGATGAGAATGCGCATGGGCCGACCCCGTTCTGTCTCTCTGCTCGTCTACCTCAATAGGCGAGCAGGGGGCGGGCGGCAAGCGTTGCGACAAGGGGGCAATGTGACCATTGGCCTCTGGGGATCGGGCGCCTTGGCGACCTGTGTGCGGCAGGGGCGTTTGCCGGCCTCAGATGAGCCCGGCTTCCTTCAGAATGCGCGCGGCCTCGGCGTCCGCGCTGGCCAGCTGGCCGCGGTCTTCGCCCGGGAAGAATCGGGTGCGCATGACGGTGGCCAGCGGCCTGGGCTCGGCCACGATGACACGCGGGCCGATCCTGGCGTTCTCGGCGGCCCAGCTCTTGACCATTGCGACCTGCGCAGCCTTGGTCGCGCCGTAGCCCGCAAAGAACTTCTCTCCGGCCTGGTCATCGGCAAAGAACAACGCTGTGGAGCCGTCGTCCATCAGCGCGTTGACCATCAGGATCAGGTTTCGGGTGGCCTCGACATTGGTGTTCCAGGCCTGGTTCCAGCCCTTGTCGTCCAGGTCCGTCGTCGGCATCAGCGCGGGGCCGTAGATCGCCGTGTGGGCCCAGATCGATACGCCGCCCCAGCGGTCGTGCACCGAGCGGCACAGATGCGCCATCGCCCCCTTGTCGGTCACGTCCATCGGGGCCAGGGTGGCTTGTCCGCCCGCCGCCTGGATCCGGTCGTCCAGCTCTTCAAGCGCGCCGGTGGTGCGGCCCACGGCGATGATGTGATGGGTCGGGGCCAGGGCCAGCGCAAGGGCGGCGCCCAGGCCGCGCGAGGCCCCGGTGATGAGGGCGGGTTTGCGGGTGTCGTCGGTCATGAGGCGGGTTTGGGGCAGAAGCGCCGGGGCGTCAAGCGCGAAGGTGCCGCGCCACGGCCGGGCGCGACTTGACCGTGCCCGCCGGGGGTGGTCCTGTGGCCCGCGAAAGGAGGTCCGATGCCCGGCCAAAAGATTGATGAACGCGCCTGCATGACCCGCCGCCCGCAGCTTGTCGCCGAACTGGCTTCGGGGCAAATGCCCACCGAGGACAGTTTTGCGCTGATCGAGCCGCGCCGCGAAACCCCGCAGGGGCCTGTGGGGCAGGTTCTTCTGTTCGCGGCACGCAACGTGACCTGGCATGCCCGCTCGGGGCGGCTGGACCTGCCTGACGGGAGCCTGGCGGCCAGCCTGTCGGGGCAGGGTGGCCGGCGCGACCGCCCCGGGCCGCGTCTGCGGCTGAAACGGGCGAGCCTTTGGCTTACGCCCGGAGCGCGGGCCAATTACGGCCATTTCCTGTTTGACGGGATGACCGGGCTGAATGTCCTTGAGGCGACTGGTATAGCGGAGCATTTTCAACCGTTTACCCCGCGTCTTTCACGCTGGCAGCGCGACCTTCTGACCCTAGGGGGGCTGCGGGCGGGGCCGGGTTTTCGGTCGGCGACGGTTGAGGTCGAGGAACTGGTCTGGCTGTCCTCCATGAACCACTACCTGCACCGCAATGACGGCCTGCTGCGTGACGTAGTGGCCCGGCTGCCGCGCGCCGAGGCACCCGGCGAGGAGGTTCTGTATCTCTCGCGGCGCGGCTTTACCGGTCGGATCATGACCAACGAACCGGCGCTGGAGCGGGCGCTGCAAGCGCGGGGAGTGCGCATCCTGCATCCGCAGCGCCTGTCGGTGGCCGAACAGGTGTCCGCGATGGCCCGGGCGCGCATGGTAATTGGACCGGCGGGTGCCGCGCTTGCCAACCTCGTGTTCCTGGCCCCCGGGGCCCGGGTGGTCGAACTGCGCCCGGAACCGGTGAACGGTCCGTGGATCGAGATCGCCTGTGCCAACCTGGGCCTGCGCCACCACCTGATCGACGCCCCCGAGACGCAGGATATGCGACTGTCCGGCCATCTGGCCCAATTGCCGCGCAGGCTGACCGGCCGCTACAACGTTGCCTATGAGGTGAATATCGTCGCGGTGTTGGACCGGCTTGGGTCCGGCTGAAGCGGAAAGGCTCAGCCCTCCGGCAGTTTCATCTCCTGCACCTGGCTGCCCTTGGCCAGCAACAGCCGCCCGACCTCGATCGCCTGGATCCTGCCGCCCTCCAGCCGATCCCCGACAGTCAGGCTTCGTACCCGCCCGCCGGCCATGCGCACCAGGGCACGCATCTGCCCCCGTGACCCCGCCGTGCCGATCAGGATCGCACGTGCATGGGGCAATGCGGATTTCTGCGTGGCTTCGTCCTGGACGATCTGTGGAGTTTCATTCGTGCTCATCCAAGGCTCCAATCCCGGTGCTGCAACGGTGCATCTGGGGATCGGGTGGGCGAAAGAAAAGCCGGGCGCGAGGGCCCGGCTGTCTTTGAGCGGATTTTCGCCGCATCGCAGCGTCAGATGGGTCTTTATTCCGCCGCCGCCATCTTGAAGCCCTTGTCCAGCATGTCGGACGGGGCCACCGGGTATTCACCCGAGAAACAGGCGTCGCAATATTGCGGGCATTTGGCGTCGCGGCCCTGGGCCTCGCCCACGGCGCGGTAGAGCCCGTCGAGCGAGATGAACTTGAGACTGTCGACCGCGAGGTGATCGCGCATCTCGTCCTCGGTCATGGTGGCGGCCAGCAGTTTCTCGCGCTGGGGCGTATCGACGCCGTAGAAACAGGGCCAGGCGGTGGGCGGGGAGGCGATGCGGAAATGCACCTCCCTGGCGCCCGCGTCCAGGATCATGTCCTTGATTTTGCGGCTGGTCGTGCCACGCACCACCGAGTCATCCACCAGAATCACCCGCTTGCCCTTGATCAGCGCGCGGTTCACGTTCAGCTTCAGGCGCACGCCCATGTTGCGAATATGCTCGGTCGGCTCGATGAAGGTACGGCCCATGTATTGGTTGCGGATGATGCCCATGGCGTAGGGAATGCCGCTTTCCTGGGAAAAACCGATGGCCGCCGGGGTGCCGCTGTCGGGTACCGGGCAGACCAGGTCGGCATCGACCGGGTTTTCACGAGCCAGTTCCACGCCGATCTGGCGGCGGGTTTCATAGACGCTGCGCCCGCCGATGATCGAGTCGGGGCGCGAGAAATAGACATGTTCGAAGATGCAGAAGCGTGACGGGGTGGGGCGGAACGGGTGGTGGCTTTCGACCCCCTTGTCGGTGATCACGACCATTTCACCCGGTTCGATCTCGCGCACGTATTTCGCGCCGATGATGTCCAGCCCGCAGGTTTCGGACGACAGCACCCAGCCTTCGCCGAGCTGGCCCAGCACCAGCGGGCGTACGCCCAGCGGGTCGCGCACACCGATCAGCTTGGTTCGGGTCATGGCGACGACAGAAAAAGCCCCTTCGACCCGGCGCAAGGCGTCTTCCATGCGTTCGGGGATATTGCGTTGCAGCGAGCGCGCCATCAGGTGGATGATGCATTCGCTGTCCGAGGAGGATTGGAAAATCGAGCCGCGCTCGATCAGCTCCTTGCGCAGGGCTTCGGCGTTGGTGATGTTGCCGTTGTGGGCAATCGCCGCGCCGCCCATCGAGAACTCGCCGAAGAAGGGTTGTACATCGCGGATGGCGGCGCCCTTGGACCCGGCGGTGGAATAGCGCACGTGGCCGATGGCCAGAGGCCCCGGCAGGGTCTTCATCAGGCTTTCAGAGGTGAAATTGTCGCGCACGTAGCCGAATCGGCGGGCGTGGTTGAACCCGGCCTCGGGATCATGGGCGACGATCCCGCCGGCCTCCTGGCCGCGGTGTTGCAACGCGTGCAACCCGAGGGCCACGAAGTTTGCGGCATCGGCCAGGCCGATAACGCCGAAAACGCCGCACTCCTCTTTCAGTTTGTCATCATCGAAAGGGTGCGCGGGGGGCATGGCAGGCAGCATGGGCAGCGGCTCCGAATCCGTGGTCGTGGATGCCCCCCTCTTAGAGGGTCGCGGCCCGGCTGTCACCAATCATCGGCGTGAATGTGAAGGCTTTGTGACACGACAGGCGGACGCCAGCGCAGGAAGTCGCGACCACGCGCCTGTCCCCGGGGCAGACTGGCTGCCCCGGCTCCGTGCAGGGTTCAGGACGGGCGTTCGCACACCTTGGCCCGATGGGTGCCCGGGCCGCGCTGTCAATTGCGTCCCGGAACGCCCTGAAGCGGTTCGGGGCAAGGGGGGATGCTCAGTATTCGCAGGTGGCAACCAGGGTGTTGAAGCGCTCGACGATCCAGCCCGGAGCATCGGCGGGGATCTGGTCGTTGATCCTGTCCTGCATCCGCGAAAAGACTTCGGCAGAGCGGCTGTTGTCGACCACGTCGATCGTGTCGGCAATCACCACGCGATCATAGATCACCAGGGCAATCGCCACCAGAAGCACACCGCGCAGCACCCCGAAGACAAAGCCCAATCCCTGGTCGAGCCCGCCAAGCGCCGAACGCTGGATGACCGAGGAAAACAGCGGGGTGAACAGCGAAACCACGACCAGCGACAGGGCGAAAACGCCCGCAAAGGCCACCAGCAGGGTCAATTCGCAACTGTCGGCGAAGAATTCGTTGACCACCGGGATTTCCCTGACCAGAGGCGCTGCGGCCGGGGCAAAGATGTAGGCCAGCACGGCCGCGGCGATCCAGCCGGCGATCGACATGCCCTCGCGCACGAACCCGCGCGAATAGGCCAGGACGGCCGAGATCAGGATGACACCGGCTACGACGCCGTCGATAATCGTGAACGCTTCCATGTATCTTTCCCTCGGGCCTCTCCCGTTGCGGACCGGGTCAACCAGCCCCGAAAATCTCGCCTACGAAACCAGCTAAATCCGGCATTTTTTGGACCGTCAGGCCCGGTTTGTCCCCGATCTTGCTGCGCGCGGGCGCCATGGCAGAGGAGAAACCAAGTTTTTGCGCCTCTTTCAAGCGGTTTTCCGTCTGGCCAACCGGACGTAGCGCGCCGGACAGGCTTATTTCCCCGAAAACAACCGTGTCCTTGGGCAGGGCCGCGTCCTCGCGCGCCGACAGAAGGGCGGCGGCGACGGCCAGGTCCGCGGCAGGTTCCGAGATCTTCAGCCCCCCGGCCACGTTCAGGTAAACGTCGAGCCCGGTAAAGGGGATGCCGCAGCGCGCTTCCAGCACAGCCAGGATCATCGCCAGGCGTCCGCTGTCCCAGCCCAGCACCGACCGGCGTGGCTGGCTGTGGGGCGAGGGGGCGACCAGTGCCTGCAGTTCGACCAGCACGGGGCGCGTCCCCTCGATGCCCGCAAAGACCACCGACCCGGGGGCTGGTTCCTCGCGGTCTGAAAGGAACAGGGCCGAGGGGTTGGCGACTTCGGACAGACCCCGGCCGGTCATTTCGAACACGCCGATCTCGTCAGCCGGGCCGAAACGGTTCTTGACCGCGCGCAGGATGCGGAACTGATGGCCGCGCTCGCCTTCGAAATAGAGCACCGTGTCCACCATGTGTTCGACCACGCGGGGACCGGCGATCTGGCCGTCCTTTGTGACATGGCCCACCATGATCACCGCAATGCCCTTGCGCTTGGCGAAGGTGGTCAGTTCATGGGCGGCGGAGCGCACCTGGCTCACGCTACCGGGGGCCGAGTCCACATTGTCCGCCCACATGGTCTGGATCGAATCGATGATCACCAGGTCGGGGTTCTCGGCCTCCAACGTGGTCAGGATGTCGCGCAGGTTGGTCTCGCAGGCCAGTTGCACCGGTGCCTGTTGCAGGCCCAGTCGCTGCGCGCGCATGCGCACCTGAGCGGTGGCTTCCTCGCCGGAGATGTAGAACGTTTTCAACCCCTTGTGGGCAAATTGCGCGGCGGCTTGCAGCAGAAGCGTCGATTTGCCGATGCCCGGATCGCCGCCCACCAGGACGGCGGAAGACGGCACCAGCCCGCCACCCAGAACCCGGTCCAGCTCATCCACGCCCGCCATGGTGCGGGGCGGCGGGGTTTCTTCGGTGGCCAGGTCCGTCAGCGCCAATCTCGATCCGCGCTTGTTGCCCAGGGATTTCGACGAGGGACCGGCGGATAGAGGCGCCTCCTCGATGATGGAATTCCATTCGCCACAGGCGTCGCAGCGCCCGGACCACTTGGAATGGGAGGCGCCACAGGCGCTGCAGGTGAAGGAATTGCTTTTTGCCATGAGGGCGTTTGTGCCCTACGTGCGCCTTGCGGTCAAATGGCTCAGTACCAGCGAGACAAGAATGCAGCCGGTAAAGACATAAAGCCCCCAGGCGGTCTCGATCCGGGCCATGCCCACGCCCTTTGCGATGACGATATAAAGCGCGATCAGAAAGACATCCGCCATCGCCAGCTTTCCCAGCCAGTTCAGCACCGGCAGCACCTTGCGGCGCATCAGCCCGAACTGGATCAAGGCCACGCCCAGCACTTTCAGGATCGGTGCGAAAATGGCGAAGAATGTAACCAGCAGCGCCAGCAGAACATCCGTGTCCCACAGCGCCTGCAGGCCCGAGATCACACTGATTTCCTCAAGGCCGAACAGCGGCAGGTTGATGCCCGCCCGCATGAGCGGCGCGGCCCAGGAGATGGGGAAGGCGATCAGCAGGGCGAGGTTGAGGTAGCGGATCAGGGACATGGGATTTCCATAGCAGAAGCGTCACGGGTTGTCTGGGGCGGGCCTTGGCCCACTGCAAACGGAAGCTGCGTGCCTACCGCACCGCTTCAATCGGTCCTTCCGCCCTTCCGTGGATGAACTGGTCCACGTAAGGGTCTGGGCTTGCGTCCATTTCCGCCACTGGACCTGTCCACTGAATGATCCCGTCATGTAACATCGCCACCTTGTCGGCAATCGCGCGCACGCTGGACATGTCGTGGGTAATGGTCATCGCTGTGGCACCCATTTCAACCACGATCTCGCGGATGAGTTCGTTGATCACGCCCGCCATGATCGGGTCGAGGCCCGTGGTGGGCTCGTCGAAGAAGATGATCTCGGGTTCGGCGGCGATGGCGCGGGCCAGGCCCACGCGTTTCTGCATGCCGCCCGACAACTCGGCCGGATAAAGGTCCGCCACGTCCGGTTTCAGGCCGACACGGCGCAGTTTTTCGATCGCGATCTCGCGGGCCTCAAGCTTCGGACGCGCAAGCGAGCCGCGCAGCAGGCGGAAGGCGACGTTCTGCCAGACCGGCAGGCTGTCAAACAGCGCCGCGCCCTGAAACAGCATGCCGAAACGCGCGAGAAAGGCGTCACGCTCGGCGCGGGCCACGTCCTGGCCGTCCAGAAGGATCGTGCCTGCATCCGGTGTCATCAGCCCCAGGATGCATTTCAGAAGCACGGATTTGCCCGTGCCCGAGCCACCGATCACCACCATGCTCTCGCCCTTGGGGATGGTCAGGTTCACCCCGTGCAGGACCGTCTTGGGGCCAAAGTGCTTATGGACGTCGTTGAGCTCGATCATGAGGTGAAGAACAGGTTGGTGAGCAGGAAGTTGGCGGCGAGGATCAGAACGGCGGCGGCAGCGACCGAGGTCTTGGTGGCCCGGCCCACCCCCTGCGCGCCGCGGCCCGACTGCATGCCGTGGTAGCAGCCCATCACCGTGGCAATACCGCCGAAGGCTGCGCCCTTCACGAGGGACGAGACGACGTCGGCCATTTCAAGAAAGTCCCAGGTGTTCTTGATATAGGTGCCCGGGGCAAAGCCCAGCTGCCCTGTTCCGACGAGGAAACCGCCCCAGATGCCGATGACATCGCCGACGCCGACCAGAACGGGCACGGTGATCAGGCCCGCCAGCACACGCGGCGCGGTCAGGTATTTCATCGGGTGGGTCGAGAGGGTGACGAGGGCGTCGATCTGCTCGGTCACTTTCATCGTGGCGATCTCGGCGGCGATGGAGGAGGTCACGCGGGCGGCGACCATCAGGCCGACCAGCACCGGGCCCAGCTCGCGCACCATGCCGATGGCGACGATCTGGGGCACCACGGCCTCGGCCGAGAAACGCTGACCACCGGCGTAGATCTGAAGCGCCAGGGCACCGCCGGTAAAGATCGCGGTCAGCCCCACCACCGGCAGCGAGAACCAGCCGATATTCATCAGCGCGTTCAGAAATTCGCGCGGGTAGAAGGGCGGGCGCAGGATGTGGCTGAGCGCGTCGAGCGCGAACAGCGTCACCCGCCCGACCGAGGCGAGCGCGGCCAGAACCCAGCGACCAAGCGCCGCAAGAGGGGCGGTCAGGATCATTGGCGGCCCCGTGCATAGCGGCGGGTGTAACGGGCGCCAAGCTGGGTCAGTATCTCGTAGCCGATGGTGCCGGCCACATCCGCCAGGTCATCCACGCTCTGGTGCGGGCCGAGGATGCTGAGCGCCTTGGGCGTTTCGGTCAGGTGGGTGACGTCCACGCCGATCAGGTCCATAGAAACGCGCCCGACGATCGGGCAGGGCTCGTCGCCGTGAAACAGCACCGCCTGGTTCGAGATATGGCGCTGCAGCCCATCTGCGTAACCGCCCGAGACGGTCGCGATGCGGGTTGGGCGCTCGGCCTCCCAGGTGTTGGAATATCCCACGGTTTCACCCGGGGCGAGGTCGCGGATCTGCACCACGGGCAGGTCGAGGAAGGCGACCATCTCGGCCTCCTCGAAAGGTTGCCCGCCGTAAAGACCAATGCCAGGGCGGGTCAGGTCGAAATGATAGTCAGGGCCCAGCAGGATGCCCCCCGTGGCGGCCAGCGAGCGGGGTACGTCAATCCCGTCGGTCATCTCGTGAAAGGCGGCGAGTTGCCGGGCGTTCATGCCCTGGTCGGGCTCATCCGCGCAGGCGAGGTGGCTCATCACCAGGGTCGGACCCTGCGCCAGCGCTATGGGGGCAATGGCGGCCCATTCGCCGGGTTCCATGCCCAGACGGTTCATCCCGGTGTCGAGCTGGATGCCGAACGGGTGGCCCGGCAGGGCCTCCAAATGGCGGGTAAGCTGGTCCATCGAATTCAGCATGGGCACAAGGTTCAGGTCATGGATCATGTCCGTGTCGCCGGACATGTGACCGGAAAAGACGCTGATTTCCGGCCCCGGTCCAAGCGCTTCGCGCAGGGCGGAGCCTTCCTCGGCGGCGGCCACGAAAAAGCGCCGTGCACCGGCGGCAGCAAGGGCCCGGCCGACCTTGGCCACGCCCAGCCCGTAGGCATCGGCTTTCACCACGGCGGCGGTCTGGACCGTCTCGCCACTCATACCGTCCAGCGCGCGCCAGTTGGCGGCGATGGCATCGAGGTCAATCGTCAAACGTCCTGTGCTCATGCAGGGGTTTTTGACAGGGCTGTGGCCAAGGTCAAGGGGCGAGCCGTTTTCTTCGAAGAGTGAGGCGCAAAAAAGCCGCCCTGCTCGGGGATCGACCCCAGTACACGCCGTATTTTGCGAAAACTCCGATGCGCTCACAGCATGGTCGTCTCGATCCGGCTGGAGGCCTCCAGTGTCTTGTGCACCGGGCATTTGTCGGCGATTTCCAACAGTTTCGCCCGTTGATCGGCATCCAGCGGGCCGGTTATCTCGATTTCGCGCCGGAAGGTGTCGATCTTTTCGGACGTGCCGGTCGAGGCGTCCTGGGCGTGGACCTTGTCATGGGTCACGTCCACGCGGATGCCTGTCACAGGCCAACCCTTGCGCCGCGCATACATGCGCATCGTCATCGACGTGCAGGCGCCAAGGCCCGAAGCCAGGAAGCCATAGGGGGACATGCCCCGGTTGGTGCCGCCATAGGCCAGCGGTTCATCGGCCAGCGCGTGATGTGACGGGCCCGAGGTCACGTCCTGCAGAAAGCCGTCCGGGTCCGCCTCGACCACGCGCACAACGCCTTCGGGTGCGCCAACCGGCGGCGCCGGAGGCGTGAGTGTCAGGTAGCGCTGCGCCCAGGCCGCGATCACGTCGGCGGCGTATTCCGCATCCGCGCCGCGCGACAGCAGGTGATCGGCATCGTCCAGGGTGACGAAGCTTTTGGGATGTTTGGCGGCGATGAAGATCTGCTGTGCGTTTTCGATCCCGACCACCTTGTCGCGCGGCGCGTGCAGCACCAGAAGGGCCGCGCCAAGGGAGCGGATGGCCGATTGCAGGCTGGCCTCGGCGATGTCGTCCAGGAATCCCCTGCCGATGCGCACCGGACGTCCGCCCAGGTTGACCTCGGCCACACCGTCGCGGGCGATCCTGTCGACCGTGTCCTTGAAGTTGTGCACCACGTGGTCGGGCGCTGCCGGGGCACCGATTGTGACCACCGCCCCGGCCCCGATCTCGGGCGCGGCCTTCAGCACGGCGGCCCCGCCCAGGCTGTGGCCAATCAGCAGGCTCGGCTTCATGCCGCGGGCGGTCAGGGCCAGGGCGGCGCGGGTCAGGTCGGTGACGTTCGAGGTGAACGAGGTGTTCTCGAACTCGCCGCCCGAATGGCCCAGACCGGTGAAATCGAAACGCAGGACCGCGATCCCGGCGGCGGTCAGCCGGGCCGCGATGCGGCGGGCGGCGAGGATGTCCTTGCCGCAGGTGAAACAGTGGGCAAACAGCGCGGTCGCCAGGTGCGGGCCGTCCGGCAAATCCAGCCGCGCCGCCAGTTCGGCGCCGTCATGGCCGGGGAAGGTGAATTTCTCGGTCCTCATGGAGGCCTCCATATCCGTGTTGGCCTCCAGTTAGGGATGCGGGGGTTTCACACACAAGGCCACGTGCCCGTGTTTCACGCAAGGGTGAAGGCAAGGTGAACAGGTGCGTGACAAGGTCCGGGCCCGCAAGGGGGCGGGCCCGGCCTAAGTGGCGCCTATTGCTGGATGCTCTCCAGGTAATAAACCAGGGACAGAATCCGACCGCGTACCTTCCAGACGCTGCTCAGGTCGCCCTCCATGGTGTCCGGCAGATCAGCGGTGAACCGATCACCCCACACAGGCATCTCGGAGCCATGCGCCATGACGCCTGAACGCCCGTCAACCATGTGAACCACTTCCAGGAACGGGAATTTCCCGTCATTGCGTTGGGCTATGGTGGTCAGGTCCGGGATTGCGACCGACATGAACTCGGCCACTTGCCCCCCTCCCATGGCATCCGTGCCATGGCAACTGGCACAATAGGTCATGAACTCGCGTTTCCCGGGTTCATCCGCCGAAGCGCTGCTGCTGGCAAAAGCCACCAGCGCCGCCGCAACACCCATCGTTCGCAGAATGGTCGTCAACATGACATTTCCTCCCATACGTTCGCGCGGTGCCGGTCATCGGCTATGGGCGGGTCGGGTTTCGACCCAAGTTATTATACCATTGGTGGGGGAGAGATGCCTTGATTCAGCGCAACCGTGCCACGCGCGGAAACGCGGCACGGTCCTTGCGTGAGCGGTTTTCTTCAGGCGTTGCCCATCAGCACCGGATCGAACGGATAGGTGGTCAGGTTCTCGAACCCGTCCTCCGTCACCAGCACCTGATCCTCGAGCTTGATCGAGAAGGCGCCGCCGTCCTCGCCGACCAGAGCTTCGACGCAGAGTACCATGCCCGGCTCCAGCGCATAGTCATAGGCGCCGTCCACATGCTTGTCGGGATAGGCCACCAGGGGCCATTCATCGCACAGGCCCACGCCATGCATCAGGCAGCCGTATTTCTGGTTCCAGAACTTGTCGTCCAGCCGGTGCGAGTTCGCCACCAGCTCGGGGATGGTCACGCCGGGTTTCAGCATCTCCATATTGGTCATGATGTGCTCATGCGCGTGCTGCATGGCGTAGATCATTGAATTGGTGGGTTTTTCGTCACCGATCCACCAGGTGCGCGAAATGTCCACGCAAATGCCATAGGCTCCGATCAGATCGGTATCGAAGGCAATGATCTCGTTTGGCTGGGTGATGCGCGGCCCGCATTCCTGAAACCACGGGTTGGTGCGCTGGCCCGAGGTTAGTAGCCGCGTTTCGATCCATTCGCCGCCCCGCTTGATGTTCTCGGCATGCAGCACCGCCCAGATGTCATCCTCGGAGGTCTGGCCGCGCGGCACCATATCGCGGGCAAAGCGTTCCATTTCGGCCACCGACAACTCGCAGGCGTGGCTGGCGCAGCGCATCGCCAGAATCTCGTCCGGCCCCTTCACGGCGCGGGATTTTTCGGTGACTTCCTCGCCTTCCATGATCTCGAAACCCTGGGCTTCGAGGGCGCGCAGACCGTGCAGCATGATCTTGTCCACGGCCAGGCGCTTGTTGGCGCCGGCATGTTCCTCGATCAGTAGGCGCACCTCGTTCGAGAACACATCAGCGGCCACGTCGATCTTGTCGCCCCGGTCGAAATAGAACAGGTCGGCGCCGGAGCGCTGTTCGCGCACCAAGGGGTTGAAGGTGCTGAGGAAGGGCGAGTTCTTGTAGTCCCAGATCACCATGTAGCCATCCGCGCAGAGCAGCACCGCGCGGAACGGGTTGTGGGTGTTCCACAACTGCATGTTGGTCGAGTCGGTGGCGTAACGGATGTTCAGCGGGTCGAACATCAACAGCCCGCCATAGCCACGATCGGCGATATGTTGCGTCAGCCGTTTCCAGCGGTGCCGGCGCATGCGGTCGAGGTTGGGCAGCTCCAGCCCCGCCGCCTCCCATTCGCGAAAGGCCAGCTGGGTCGGGCCGATTTCGATCCGGTTGTTGTCATTGGGTGTGCCGTCGCCCAGATGATCGCCCCGGGTCGGGTCGATCTTGCGAATGTCGCGGTAGTGCTGATCCATGGCTGTCCTCCCTAGCTGGCAATGACGCTAGGGCGCGGCGGGGGGCTTGCTTTCCCGTTTGCGCCGCCTCAATGTCGGGAACGGACCGGCGAGGGAAACAAGGCGAGATGGCCGAAATCTGTCAAAAAGCGCTGCCCGTGAAACCGTGGCGTGAGGAACGGACCCGCCGGTTGCCGGGGATCAGCCCGGTTGCGCCGGGCGAATGGTTGGTGGTCGATGACGCCTATGCGGCGCAGATAGCCCATAAGGCGCGGCTGGTGGCAGCGCAGGGTGACAAGGTGTTGCGTCTGGAGCCAAGCGCACGCCCGGCCGCCGGGGAACTGCTGGAGCGTATCCTTGATGAACTGGGGGCGATCCCGGGTTTTGCCGTGGGTGCCCGAAAGGTGCGCTGTCCGGACGGGCGGGTGGTGACAGTGGATCGAAACCACCCGCTGGAGACCTGTTCGAAACTGGTGCAGGAGGATCTGATCCTTCTGCAAAAGCCCGAGGGTGCCGATGAACATGTCCTGACCGGCGCGCTGCTGGGATTTCCGGCCAGTTGGATGCTGGCGGAGAAGTACCTCAAGCCGCTGACCATGATCCACACGCCGGTGCCGGAATACGCGGGCGATATTGCCCGGCGGGTCCAGCGGCTGTTCGACGGGATCCAGCCGGACCGACCGATGTGGCGGGCAAACTTCCTGACCTATGGCGATCCGGAGCTGCACCAGCCGCGTACGGAAGCGGACAAGCGGCCCGTACATGGGGATGGGCTGCGCTGGATGCGGGTGGAGCGTCAGTGCCTGTTGCGGCTGCCGAGGACGCGGGCGGTGGTGTTCTCGATCCATACATTCGTGGTGCCCTGGGCGCGGCTGGATAGCGAGGATCGGGATCTGTTGCAGGAGTTGTGCGCCTGATCTCAGGCGGCGGCCGGGCCGAAATCTGCGCCGATATTCCGGTCTGTCGTCGGGCGCAGGCCCTCGCTGGGCTCTGGGCGGATATGCAGCAGATCCTGCGCGGCAGGGATCAGGTCGACCCGGTTTCTTTCGGGCGCATGGGCCAAACGGTAGCTGTGTCCTGCGTGGTGGAAGCTTTGCGCCCGGACCAGTTCCGGGCTCTGGCGGGCGGCGGCCAGGAAGGCAAACGCTGCGCTGCGCACAACCTCTCGCGGCAGGGCACCCAGGCGGGCGTGCAGGTCCTGGCCGATCCAGATCGGCGCGCCATCGAAGGCAAGCGAGGGCACACGGCGCGGGCCGGTCAACTCGTCGCGCGCCGAGACGAACAGGGTCAACGGCTCCGCATCGGATGCCAGCGCGTCGAGCGCGGCGCGCTGCATCAGAAGGCCAGTTGGCGTCCAGAGAATGGCCAAGGGGGGATGGTGCCGGACCAGGGCCTGGCTTGCCATGAGTGCCAGGCGCAGGGCCTTGCGGCGGGTTGCGGCCTGCCCGTCGGGCAGATCCACCGTCAGTGTCAGATGTGCGCCGTGACCGCTGATGATGCCCATGAGGGCCGCGCGGTTGCTGGGCGTGGAGTCCGGCGCAATGGTCCCGCAAAAGGCCTCGCCCCCCAGCGGGCCGTCCTGGGCCGCGAGCCGCAGGTCAAGGGCAGGCGCCGCGTCCGCCGACACGCAGTCCTTCCGCAGGTCCGCCTCGAGCGCCGTGACGCGGGCCGGGGGCAGGGTGGGAAAAAGATGGGTGACGACAAGCGCGGACATGACGCGGCCCTTCTGTTCAGGCGAACACAGGGGTCGGGACGAAGCGCCCGTTCTGCCAGTGGCGGATGTGCCTGACCCGGCCCACGGCCTCGCGCGGAGCCAGGGCGTTGTGCGACAGCCCGTCGGCGCGGAAGGATTTCACCAGCCGCTCTTCGGCCATCTGCGCCTGCAGCCGGAACAACGGGGTCTGACGGATGTTCGTATAGGTACTCACTGTTACGGCCTCCTACGAAATTCGGTTCTGTGTCCCCAACAGTCGCACGGGTTTGCGGTGCGGTTGGGGAGGCAGTGGGGCAGGATTGTGCCGAAATTGGTGGTTTCCGGAGTTCGGGAGCAGCCGCACAACTGCGTGCAAGACGGGCATCCCCGTTTGAGCTTGCCGCGCCGCACGCGGCTCCCAACCCAAAAGGGCGCCCCGAAGGACGCCCTTTCAAATACCGTGATCAGAGGATCAGCAGCTGTAGTACAGCTGGTATTCCACCGGGTGGGGGGTGTGCTCGTAGGCGTAGACCTCTTCCCACTTCAGCTCCAGGAAGCCTTCGATCTGGTCCTTGGTAAACACGTCACCGGCCAGCAGGAAGTCGTTGTCTTCTTCCAGCGCTTCCAGGGCTTCACGCAGCGAGGCGCAGACGGTCGGGATGCCTTCCAGCTCTTCGGCCGGCAGGTCGTACAGGTTCTTGTCCTGCGCGGGGCCCGGATCGATCTTGTTCTTGATGCCGTCGAGCCCGGCCATCAACAGCGCCGCGAAGCACAGGTAGGGGTTCGCCGAGGGATCGGGGAAGCGGGCTTCCACACGCTTGGCCTTCGGGCTTTCGGTCCACGGGATACGCACGCAGCCCGAACGGTTGCGGGCCGAGTAGGCGCGCAGCACGGGCGCTTCGAAACCCGGGATCAGACGCTTGTAGGAGTTGGTCGACGGGTTGGTGAAGGCGTTCAGGGTCTTGGCATGTTTCAGGACGCCGCCGATGAAGTACAGGGCCTCCTGGCTCAGGTCGGCGTATTTGTCGCCGGCGAAGAGCGGCTTGCCGTCTTTCCAGATCGACATGTTCACGTGCATGCCGGTGCCGTTGTCGCCCGCGATCGGCTTCGGCATGAAGGTTGCCGATTTGCCATAGGCGTGGGCCACGTTGTGGATCACGTATTTGTATTTCTGCAGCTCGTCGGCCTGTTTGGTCAGGCTGTCGAAGATCAGGCCCAGCTCGTGCTGACAGGACGCCACCTCGTGGTGGTGCTTGTCGGTCTTCATGCCGATCTGCTTCATCGTGGTCAGCATTTCCGAACGCAGGTCCTGCGCATCGTCGATCGGGTTGACCGGGAAGTAGCCGCCCTTGACGCCGGGACGGTGGCCGGTGTTGCCCATCTCGTATTCGCTGTCGGTGTTCCAGGAGGCGTCGACCGCATCCACTTCGAAGGACACCTTGTTCATGGTGTTCGAGAAACGCACGTCGTCGAACAGGAAAAACTCGGCTTCCGGACCCATGTAGGCGACGTCACCGATGCCCGAGGACTTCAGGTAGGCTTCGGCCTTCTGGGCGGTGCCACGCGGGTCACGCTCGTAGTGCTCGCCGGTGTCGGGTTCGGCGATTGAACAGTGCAGGCAGAGGGTTTTCTCGGCGTAGAAGGGGTCGATGTAGGCCGAGGCGGCATCGGGCATCAGTTTCATGTCGGACGCTTCGATCGACTTCCAGCCGGCGATCGACGAGCCGTCGAACATGAAGCCTTCTTCCAGAAAATCTTCGTCGACCAGGTCCACGTCTACGGTCACGTGCTGCAGCTTGCCACGCACATCGGTGAAACGGATGTCGACATAGGAGACGTCTTCATCCTTGATCATTTTCAGGAGGTCTTGGTTGTTCATCTGAAACTGTTCCTCTGGGTTGGAATTCGGATTCTGTTACAGCGCGTCCTCACCGGATTCACCGGTGCGGATGCGAATGGCCTGTTCGACGGAGGATACGAAGATCTTGCCGTCACCGATCTTGTCGGTCTTGGCCGCGTCCACGATTGCCTCGATCGCCGCGTCGGTCTGGTCGGCGGGCAGCACGATCTCGATTTTCACCTTGGGCAGGAAGTCCACGACATATTCGGCGCCGCGGTAGAGTTCGGTATGGCCCTTCTGGCGGCCGAAGCCCTTGACCTCGATCACCGACAGGCCCTGCACGCCAATGTCCTGCAGCGCTTCCTTGACTTCATCCAGCTTGAACGGCTTGATGATTGCCTCGATCTTTTTCATGTCGTCTCCCCCCGCAAAAGGTTTGGTGGATTCTGCGTCTAAACTGAAAGACCACTTTCACGCGGGCGCCACAATTGGCTAGGCTGAGCGCAGGTTGACGCAGGGCCTGATTTGCGGGCGTTTGCACAAAAAATAGGCAGATTGCCCCATGTGTGGGCGGTTTGTGAATTTCCTGTCGATTTCGGAGGCAGAATTCATGGCAGAACTCCTTACCGCCGCCCAAATGCGCGCCATCGAACAGGCGGCGATCGAGTCGGGCGACGTGACCGGGCTGGAGCTGATGGAACGCGCCGGGCGTGGTGTGGTCAAGGCCATCTATGACGAGTGGCCGGAACTGGCAGAGGGAGCTGGGGGGGCAGCCCCCCAGACCTCAGGCAAAGCTGGGGGGGCAGCCCCCCAGACCTCAGGCAAAGCTGGGGGGCCAGCCCCCCAGACCCCCCGGGATATTTCCGGAAAGATGAAAAGAAGGGCCGTGGTGCTCTGCGGGCCGGGCAACAACGGTGGCGACGGGTTCGTGGTGGCACGGTTGTTGAAGGAGCGGGGTTGGGAGGTGGAGGTGTTTCTTTATGGCGATGCCGAGAAGCTGCCGCCGGACGCGCGGGTGAACCATGAGCGGTGGTTGGGGATGGGGAGCTGTAATGATTGGGACGGAGCGCCCGGGGCGATCGAGCGTTCCCCTGACCTTGTTATTGACGCCGTGTTTGGCACGGGGCTGACGCGCCCGCTCGGCGTCGACGTACAGAACATCCTGGCGGCCCTTTCCGGGCAGGTCGTGGTTTCCGTTGATCTGCCCAGCGGCACGGATGCGGATTCCGGGCGCCTGCTGATATCGCCCGGAGCGCGTCCTGAGCGACTGGCTCCTGCGATGTCTGTTGTATTTCACAGAGAGAAGATCGGGTGCCGCCTTGCGGACGGAGCAGGTCAGTCGGGCAAGGTGATCGTGGCGGACATTGGCCTTGGGGACAGCGGCCATCCGCCAGGTGATCTGGTCAGGTTGCGAAATGCGCCGATTGGGCTTGGAAAGCGGGGTCGCCAGCATAAGTTCTCCCACGGCCATGGCCTGATCCTTTCCGGTGGGGTCGGCAAAGGCGGGGCAGGACGGCTGGCCGCGCGCGGGGCGTTGCGCATTGGGGCGGGGCTGGTGACGGTGGGGCCGACGCCGGGGGCATTGCAGGAAAGCGCGGCGCGGTTGGATGCGGTGATGCTGGCGCCGATCAAGGACGCGGACACGCTGCGCGTGGTGTTGCAGGACGAGCGGGTCAATGCGCTGTGTCTCGGGCCGGGGCTGGGGATTGACCGCGCGCGGGAGTTGGTGCCGGTGGCGCTGGAGGCGAGACGTGCGACGGTTCTGGATGCCGATGCTCTGACGGCGTTTGCGGAGCGACCGCAGGTTTTTTTCGACATGCTGCATGGGAACTGCGTGTTGACGCCTCACGCAGGGGAGTTTGCCCGGCTGTTCCCCGATCTTGCCGGGAGGCTGAACGCGGAACCGACCAGAGGCCCGGCCTATTCCAAGGTGGATGCCACCCGCGAGGCCGCCGCGCGGGCGGGATGCGTGGTGCTGTTCAAGGGGGCCGATACGGTGATCGCCGCGCCGGACGGGCGCTGTGCAATCAACTCTGCCGCTTACGACCGCGCCGCGCCGTGGTTGGCGACGGCCGGAGCAGGGGACGTGCTGGCAGGGTTTATCACGGGGCTGCAGGCGCGCGGATTGGGGCCGATGACAGCCGCGGAAACAGGCGCCTGGCTCCATGTCGAATGCGCCCTGGAGTTTGGCCCCGGGCTGATCGCCGAGGACCTGCCGGAGCAGCTGCCAAGGGTGTTTCGCAAACTCGGGCTCTGAAGCGTTTCGCGCCAGACCCGGGATGTGGTCTGGCGCGACTTGCGTGGCGCCGTTTGGAATGAGGGGGAGGGACGAGCCCTGTGGCGCCACTTATGGAAATCGAAATGCTTCAGGCGGCACGCGCCGTGGTCAGCTCCAGACCGTCAGCGTAGATGATGTGTTCAGCGTCGAAGCAGAGACGGTACAGAAGGGTCTGTTCCACCGCATCGCGCAGGACGCCGGCCAGGTGGCGGGCCGCAATCAGACTGGTGCGTTCGCCCCGGATCATCACCGGCTGGTTCGTGCTGACGCGCAGCTCGCGCTCGGGCCGGTTCCTGCCGAAGGCCCCTGCGGCGATGGTTGTCGTGTCGGCGAAATGCTGCGTCACGCCACGCAGAGTCTGGGCGCCTTTGTCACGGGTGATCACCCGGTCGCCTCCGCGGAGGTTTTCGACAGGCACCTCACCGCGCAGGGTCAGCACGATCGTTCCCGGCGCAAGACCGGTGCGGGCGGTGGTTTCGGGCGCGGTGGATCGCGTCGTTCCCGCCTGGATTGTGGGCGTCATCATGGTCATGGCAGCATCACTCCTTCGGTCCCTTGTGAAGAAGTTATGCCGGATTGTGGCGCAAATGAGGCGCGGATGGGACAAGTTAGCGACCGGTTGCCGCCTGCCGGTCCGGCCGAGCGCGCCGTTTCAGGCCTTTGAGCGGGGTCGACGTCATGTCGAGCCCGCCCGCGCGGATCAGGTGCTTTTCGTCGAAATGAAGCTGGAAGAGCATGGTCTGTCCGCCACAGGTTTCGCGCCGCAAATACGCGCCGTCCAGCAACCGTGCGGCGGGCACCAGCAGGCGGGTACGCCCAAACATTGCCCTGGCCCGCCAATCGCACAGCAGCAACGGCTGCTCAGCCGCGATCCAGTAATCTGGGTCGCCGGCGGCCGGATTCAGCGCGCGGGGGGAAACCCGGACCAGATCGTTGCGATACACAGGCCGCGCGGTAAGCGCACGCAGCCGGACCATGCCGCGATCCGGGGTGACGATCCGGTCGCCGGCATGCAGAAATTCCACCGGCAGTTCGCCATCCAGGGTCGTGACGGGGGCGCCGGACGCGAGGCCGGACATGAAGATATGACGGGGCGGGCGGGTCCTGTGCCCACCTGTCAGCCCCCGGTTTTGCTGTACCATGGGTGCCTGTTCTTTCTGACTGCTCTTTTTTTGGCGACAATAGCCGAAGATAGGGTTAAGCGTCACGCCTTTTCGCCGCTTTTTCCTCTCGCATCCCCCACCCGACTTTGCTAGAAGGGCGCGAAATTCAGGCGGCTCTGAACGGGCTGCCTGTCGGTTTTCGCGGGTGTGGCGGAATTGGTAGACGCACCAGATTTAGGTTCTGGCGCCGCGAGGCGTGGGGGTTCGAGTCCCTTCACCCGCACCAGAGAAGAGAAAAGGACGAAACAATGCAGGTCACTGAGACCCTGAATGAAGGCTTGAAACGTGGCTACAAGATCGTGGTTCCGGCCACCGATCTGGACACCAAGGTCAACGAAAAGCTGGAAGAGGCCCGGCCCGAAGTCGAACTGAAGGGCTTCCGCAAGGGCAAGGTGCCGATGGCCCTGCTGAAGAAGCAATTCGGTCCGCGCCTGATGGGCGAAGCCATGCAGGAAGCCGTCGACGGCGCCATGGCCGAGCATTTCGAGGCAACGGGCGACCGTCCCGCCCTGCAGCCCAACGTCACCATGACCAACCAGGAAGACTGGAAGGAAGGCGACGACGTCGAGGTCGAGATGACCTACGAAGCCCTGCCGGAAATCCCGGATGTGGACCTGAAGGGCATCAAGCTGGAAAAGCTGGTCGTGAAAGCCGCCGAAGCCGACGTGGACGAAGCCCTGGCCAACCTGGCGGAAACCGCGCAGGACTTCGACGATCGCCGCAAAGGCTCGAAAGCCAAGGACGGTGATCAGGTCGTGATCGACTTCCTGGGCAAGATCGACGGCGAAGCCTTCGACGGCGGCGCGGCGGACGACTTCCCGCTGGTGCTGGGCTCGGGCAGCTTCATCCCCGGTTTCGAAGAGCAGCTGGTCGGTGCCAAGGCTGACGAAGAGGTCGAGGTGAAAGTCTCGTTCCCCGAGGATTACCAGGCCGAAAACCTGGCCGGCAAGGAAGCCGTGTTCGAATGCACGGTGAAAGCCGTCAAGGCGCCGAAAGCGGCCGAGATCAACGACGAACTGGCCACCAAGTTCGGCGCGGAAGACCTGGGTGCGCTGAAAACCCAGATCGGCGAGCGTCTGGAAGCCGAATACAACGGTGCCGCCCGCGCGGTGATGAAACGGGCCCTGCTGGACGAGCTGGACAAGGCCGTGTCCTTCGACCTGCCGCCGTCGCTGCTGGACGCCGAGGCCAAGCAGATCGCCCACCAGCTGTGGCACGAGGAAAACCCCGAGGTTGAAGGCCACGACCACGGCGAGGTCGAGCCGACCGAGGAGCACAACTCCCTGGCTGCCCGCCGCGTGCGCCTGGGCCTGCTGCTGGCCGAGCTGGGTCAGAAGAACGAGATCGAGGTTTCGGATGCCGAGTTCACCCAGGCGATCATGAACCAGGCGCGCCAGTACCCCGGTCAGGAGCGTCAGTTCTTCGAATTCGTGCAGCAGAACCCGCAGATGCGCCAGCAGATCCAGGCGCCGCTGTTCGAGGACAAGGTCGTGGACTACGTGTTCGAGCTGGCGGAGGTGGCCGAGAAGGAAGTCTCGAAGGACGACCTGCAGAAAGCTGTCGAGGCGCTGGACGACGAATAAGTCGCGGCCCTCTGGGATCCGCTGACAAGGAAAGGGCCGCCCGGTTGGGCGGCCCTTTTCGGTTGTCGGGGCAGGCGGCGCGGGCCGGCTTCAGCGGTAGAAGGTTTCCAGCGTCAGGGTCGCGTCGCAGACCGAGCCGTCATGAGTGCCGACCCAGATGTCCATCCAGCCGTTCGACGGGCGCGTCAATGTGATCTTGGCATCGTAATTGCCGTTGTCGTCATCGTCGTAATACCAATTCGCCGCGCCGGTATTGATCAGCAGGATGCTGTCGCATTGGCTGCGCACGGAGAAAGAGATCGAATAGCGTTGCATGCCGGACAGGCGAATCGAGAAATCCGGCGCCTCGGTCACATAGCCGCGGCCACGGTCGGATCCGAAGCGAATGCCGCAACCGGTAATCGAGCGGTTTCCGCCCGCCTGCAGGCTGACCGATTGCGGGTTGTAGAGGTCGGCGCCGTTTAGCTCGTAGGTGTCACCGTACAGGTTGTAGTTCGGGCAGGCGCTCGCGGCTCCGGCAATCATCGCCAACCCGATGCTCAAAATGGCTGAACGAATAATCATAATCGGTTCCCTCCTTATATTCCTTATATTTCATTCAAACCTAGACCCTGCACGGAGCCTCACAAAGGAAGAAAACAAAAAAACCGCGCCCCGAGGGGCGCGGTGTGTTCTTGCAGCATTTCGAAGAGGTTACTCTTCGTCTGCGGTCTCTTCGGCCGGGGCTTCGTCGCCAGCCACAAGGTCGTCGTCTTCCGAGGCGGCCGAGCCGATGTCGTCGAACAGTTCGGCGATCTCGAATTCGGCTTCGGCTTCGGCTTCGGCGGCCAGTTCCTGGATCGATTTGCCCGAGGCTTGCAGCTCGGCTTCCTCGTCCGAACGGGCCACGTTCAGCTGGATGGTCACTTCGACTTCCGGGTGCAGCTTGACGGCGACGTCATGCAGGCCCAGATCCTTGATCGGGGAGATCAGGGCGACCTGTTTCTTGTCCAGCGAGAAGCCGGCTTCGGTGGCGACATCAGCGGCGTCACGCGGCGTGACCGAACCGTAGAGGGCGCCGGCATCCGAGGCCGAACGAATCACGATGAACTGCTGACCACCGAGCTTCTCGGACAGAGCCTCGGCTTCTTTTTTGGTCTCCAGGTTGCGGGCTTCCAGCTGGGCTTTCTGGGCCTCGAAGGACGCCACGTTGGCGTCCGACGCGGTCAGGGCCTTGCCTTGCGGCAGCAGGAAGTTGCGGGCGTAACCGGGCTTGACGTCGACGACGTCGCCCATCTGGCCCAGCTTGGCCACGCGTTCGAGCAGGATAACTTGCATTGTGCTTTCTCCTTACTTCACGGCGTAGGGCAGCAGCGCCAGGAAACGGGCACGCTTGATGGCGCGGGCCAGTTCACGCTGTTTCTTGGCGGACACGGCGGTGATGCGCGAGGGCACGATCTTGCCACGCTCCGAGATGTAGCGCTGCAGCAGGCGGGTGTCCTTGTAGTCGATCTTGGGCGCGTTCTCACCGGAGAACGGGCAGACCTTGCGACGGCGGAAAAACGGTTTGCTTGCCATTGTTTAGGTCTCCTTCGACTTAGCGGTCACGGCCACGGCGGTCGCCGCGCTCGTCACGTTTCTGCATTTGGATCGAGGGGCCTTCGGCGTGATCGTCCACCTTGATCGTCAGAACGCGCATGACGTCGTCATGCAGGCGCATCAGGCGTTCCATTTCCTGCACGGCACCCGAGGGGGCGTCCGACTTCAGGAAGGCGTAGTGCCCCTTGCGGTTCTTGTTGATCTTGTAGGCCATCGTCTTGACACCCCAATACTCGCTGTCCACGAGCTTGCCGCCGTTGTCCGACAGCACGGTGCCAAAATGTTCGATGAGGTTCTCGGCCTGGGTGTTCGACAGGTCCTGGCGCGAGATGAAGACATGCTCATACAAAGGCATGTTTGCTCCACTTCTGTTTTCAAGCGCGCTTCAAAGGATGGGGCCAGCTGTGTCCTTCCACGGCCCACCCACGAGAGGCAACGCAAATCACGGTTTGCGAAAGGACGCGCCCTTATACACGCAGGGGGGGCGATTACAAGGGAGGATTGCAGGAGAGAAGGTCGCGAATTCGCGGACGCGTCGAATCCGGGGGGCATGGAAAGATCGCAGCCTTGCCTTATTTGTGCCGCCTTTGCTCATGAAACCTTAACCAAGTGGGGCGAAAGAAACAGAGGATGGCGCGATGACCGCACAGCTTGGAACCTTCCAGCAGGGCGTGACGCGTGTGAGTGATGTGGCCCGGGGGCCGCGCGTATTGCAGACCCACTGGGGTTACACAGTGATCGAGAGCGACCGGGCGCGAGCCCGGGGCATGGCCCTGGAAAGGGGGGGGAAGCTCCTGGGGGCTGTCTGTATGCTGACCGCATTCGGGTTTTGGGTTCTTCCGGGCACCGTCGTCGGGAACGACACCCTGACAATGAAGCTGGCGTTGAGCGTCAGCCTTCTGTTTTCGGGACTCCTGCTGATCTGGAGCGCGAGATCGGGGTACAACAACGAGGTCCAGATCGACCTGGCCCGCAAGGAAATGCGGATCGGTCTGCGCAACATCGCAGGTGACTATCAGGTGAGCGCCGCGCTTGACTTCGCGCAAATCGGTTCGGTTTACCTGATGCGATCGAAGAAACCGGGCGAACCTGCCCGGCTGTTTCTGCGGGTCGGCAACTCCGATCGGGCGGTGGAAGTGGCCGACGGCAGGGTCGAGATGCTGGAACCGCTGCGCGAGCGGCTGGCGCATGATATCTCTCATGCAATACGTGGGGAAATGTTGCGCAAGAAGCTGCGTCGCAGACCGGACGGAGAGATCAGACAGGCCGAATTCGCCTGACGTCTTTTGTAATGCTGGATTTGAAACCGTGCCCTGTGGCGCGGTTTCGTTGGTTTTGGGAAGGGATTCGCCAAGCGGCAATTGCACCCGGCCCGCCCGCGCGCTATCCCGGTGCAACAGAGCGAGACAGCGAACGATAAGGAGGCCCCATGAGCCGCGCATTCGTATTCCCGGGGCAGGGCGCCCAATCGATCGGTATGGGCAAGGCCCTGGCCGAGGCCTATCCGGCTGCAAAGGCCGTGTTCGACGAGGTGGACGAGGCCCTGGGCGAGAAGCTTTCCACCCTGATCTGGGAAGGGGAGCAGGATGAGCTGACCCTGACCCAGAACGCCCAACCCGCGCTGATGGCCACCTCGCTGGCGGCAATGCGCGCGCTGGAAGCCGAAGGGGTCGAGATCACTGCGGCCAGCTACGTGGCCGGCCATTCGCTGGGTGAATATTCGGCGCTGGCCGCCGCCGGTGCCCTGTCGGTCGCGGACACTGCCCGCCTGCTGCGCACCCGCGGCGAGGCGATGCAGAAGGCCGTGCCTGTGGGCGTCGGCGCGATGGCCGCGCTGCTGGGGCTGGATTTCGAGACCGCGGCCGAAGTGGCCGCCGAAGCTGCCTATGACCAGGTCTGCCAGGCCGCCAACGACAATGACCCGGCACAGGTGGTCGTGTCCGGCCACAAGGAGGCGGTGGAACGCGCGATCGAGATCGCCAAGGACAAGGGCGCGCGCCGCGCGGTTCTGCTTCCGGTCAGCGCTCCGTTCCATTGCGCGCTGATGAAGCCCGCTGCCGAGGCGATGGCCGAGGCCCTGTCCCATGTCGAGTTGAACACGCCGAAAGTGCCCCTGGTGCCAAATGTGCTGGCCCATGCGGAAACCGATCCGACGCTGCTGCGCTCGCTGCTGGTCGATCAGGTGACAGGGTCCGTGCGCTGGCGTGAAAGCGTGGCCTGGATGGCGGATCAGGGCGTGACCGAGATCTGGGAGATCGGCGCGGGCAAAGCGCTGTCGGGCATGATCCGCCGTATCGCGAAACAAGTGACCTGCCGCGCGGTGGGCACACCGGAAGATGTCAAAGCCGCCGTGGACGCGCTGAACGGCTGAGCGGGTCAAAGAATTCTCGAAAATTCTTGCCAATTCTTTACGAAGAGAATTGCGCCTGCCGAAGGATAAGGAAGGACTTATAAATGTTTGATCTGACTGGAAAGAACGCGCTGATAACCGGCGCCTCGGGCGGCATCGGTGGCGCCATTGCCAAGGCGCTGCACGGCGCGGGCGCGACCGTGGCCCTGTCGGGCACGCGGGTCGAGCCGCTGGAGGCTTTGGCCGGTGAACTTGGCGAGCGTGCCCATGTGCTGCCCTGCAACCTGTCCGATGGCGCCGCTGTCGACGCCCTGCCAAAAGAGGCCGCCGCCGCGATGGGGGCGGTCGATATCCTGGTCAACAACGCGGGCATTACCCGCGATCAGCTTTTCATGCGCATGTCCGACGAGGACTGGGCCAGTGTGCTGGAGGTGAACCTGACCTCGACCATGCGCCTGTGCCGCGGCGTGATGCGCGGCATGATGAAGTCGCGCTGGGGCCGTATCGTCAACATCAGCTCGGTCGTGGGCGCCACCGGCAATCCGGGCCAGGCGAACTATGCCGCGTCCAAGGCCGGCATGGTCGGCATGTCGAAATCCATCGCCTATGAGGTCGCCAGCCGCGGCATCACCGTGAACTGTGTCGCCCCCGGTTTCATCGCTACCGCGATGACCGACAAGCTGACCGAGGATCAGAAGGACAAGATCAACGTGCAGATCCCGGCGGGGCGCATGGGTTCGGCCGAGGAAATTGCCGCCTCGGTCCTCTATCTGTCCAGCGACCAGGCGGGCTATACCACCGGCACCACGCTGCATGTGAACGGCGGCATGGCAATGATCTGAGCGATGATCTGATCGCCATCAGCCCCTTGCGGGTTGAAAGCGTTTGCCTAAATGCAACGATATGCTATAGGCGGCGCAGGTTTTGCCCCGGCGCGTTTGTGGCGCGGGGGTATCTCGGCTTAACGCGCGGGAAACTGAGCGGCTCGACAGGGCCAGACGAAAAGAGGCCAAGAGCCTGATAACTGTGAGGAAATAACATGAGCGACGTCGCAGATCGCGTGAAGAAAATCGTTGTTGAGCACCTGGGTGTGGAAGAGGACAAGGTTACGGAATCGGCCTCGTTCATCGACGACCTGGGCGCCGACAGCCTCGACACCGTCGAACTGGTGATGGCTTTCGAAGAAGAGTTCGGCATCGAGATTCCGGACGACGCCGCCGAGACCATCCAGACCTTCGGCGATGCGGTCAAGTTCATCTCGCAAGCCGCCTGATCGCTTTCGATACGACTTACGGAAAACGGCGTCCTGCGGGGCGCCGTTTTCATTTGCACCTGTTCCAAGGTGCTTCGCTATTTGGGACAGATTTCCAGAGCGGACTCCGTTAGGATTGGGCGTTTTCAGAAAGAAGGAACGAAAGATGGGTCAGGCTGCTGAAATCGTGATTGAAACCGTTCAACCCGGTGAGGTCGAAGAATGGTTGGAAACCGGTGAAGTCCTGCTTGTTGATGTGCGTGAAACCAAGGAGTACGAGGTCGAACATATCGCTGGCGCGCTACTTTTGCCCTTGTCGAGCTTTGATCCGGAGTTCTTCCCCGAAATCGGAGATAAGCGACTGGTCTTGCATTGCGCGGTAGGAAAGCGCTCGGAAGCGGCAGCGAAGATGCTGGTCAAGGAGGGCCACAAGGACGTACGGCACATGGAAGGCGGAATGAAAGCCTGGAAAGCGGCTGGTTTGCCCATCGAAGTGCAAATTGAACCGCCTGCGAAGGAGGAAGCCCCCAGGTTCCTTTGCCCGACACCGGGCGAGGTGCTGCGCGCCGAGTTCATGGAGCCATTGGGCGTCGATCTGGCCCGTCTGTCCTTGCGGCTCGGTATCCCGCCTGCGCGCGTGCGACAGGTGCTGGAGGGTGAGGTTGCGGTGGATGTGGAGTTGTCGATGCGACTTGCGCGCTATTTCTCGACGGCATCGGATTTCTGGGTTCACCTGCAATTGGAACACGATCTGGAGCGTGCACGTCATGCTATCGGTGACAAGATTCGCACTGAAGTGAAGCCGCGCAACCTGCAAGTAAGCTGAGAGCGGTCAACCGCCCACCTTCAAGGTCTTTCACTCTTGCCCCTGCCCCCCGGGCCAAGGTATCAAACGCGGAGTGTTTGAGAACCTTGGAAAGGGCAGCAGCATGCGTCGAGTGGTCATCACGGGTCTGGGCATGGTCTCTCCGCTGGCAAGCGGGGTCGAGGAAACCTGGGAGCGTATCCTGGCGGGCAAGTCGGGCGCTGGCCCGATTACCAAGTTCGATGCGTCGGACGTTACCACCAAATACGCCTGCGAAGTGCCCTATGGCGACGGGTCGGACGGGACATTCAATCCCGATGACTTCATGGCCCCCAAGGAAGCGCGCAAGGTGGATGAATTCATCCTGTTCGGCATGGCCGCCGCACAGATGGCGGTGGAAGACAGCGGCTGGATGCCCGAGGACGAAGAGGATCTTCTGCGCACCGGCGTGATGATCGGCTCGGGTATCGGGGGTCTGAATTCGATAGCCAACACCGCGGTTCTGATCAAGGAACGTGGCCCCCGCCGGGTGTCTCCCTTCTTCATTCCAGGTGCGCTGATCAACCTGATCTCGGGCCAGGTGTCGATCAAATACGGGTTCAAGGGTCCGAACCACGCGGTTGTAACCGCCTGTTCGACTGGCGCCCATGCGATCGGGGATGCTAGCCGCCTGATTCAGTATGGTGATGCGGATGTCATGGTGGCCGGCGGCGCCGAAGCCGCGATTTGCGAGATCGGAATCGCGGGCTTCAACGCCTGCAAGGCGCTGTCGACCAAGCGCAGCGATGCGCCGGAAACCGCCAGCCGCCCCTATGACGACGATCGCGACGGTTTCGTCATGGGCGAAGGCGCCGGCGTCGTGGTGCTGGAGGAATACGAACACGCCAAGGCGCGCGGCGCGAAGATCTATGCCGAGGTGCTGGGCTATGGCCTGTCGGGCGATGCCTATCACATCACCGCCCCGGCCGAAGATGGCGACGGCGGCTACCGCGCTATGCAGGCAGCTTTGAAACACGCGGGGCTGGAGCCGAGCGCGGTGGATTATATCAACGCGCACGGCACCTCGACCATGGCCGACACGGTCGAGCTGGGGGCGGTCGAACGTCTGCTGGGTGACGCCGCGGAAAAGGCCACCATGTCCTCGACCAAGTCGTCGATCGGGCACCTGCTGGGGGCTGCCGGCGCGGTCGAAGCGGTGTTCTGCACACTCGCCATCCGCGACCAGGTCGCGCCGCCGACCATCAACCTGGACAACCCGGCGATCGAGCCGAAACTGTCGCTGGCCGCCAACGCCAAGGAAGAGCGTGAGATCAATGTCACCCTGTCCAACAGCTTCGGCTTCGGCGGCACGAACGCCTGTCTGGTGCTGGGCAAGGTCACGGACTGATGTGGCGCAATATCGCGTCCAACGCGCTGACGCTTTTCGTCGTGATCCTGATCGCGGCAGGGGCGGTTGTGGCCTGGGGCAAGAAGCAATACCGCACCCAGGGGCCGCTGGAGGCGGCGATCTGCCTGCGGGTTGCGGGCGGGTCCAGTTTCGCGCGTGTGAGCCGCGAGCTGGTCGCGCAAGGTGCGATCACCAACGGGTCGATCTTCCGCGTCGGGGTCGATTACAGCGGGAAGGCGAGCCAGCTGAAAGCGGGCGCGTTCCTGGTGCCGGAAGGTGCCTCGATGGAAGAGATCGTGGACATTGTTACCCGAGGCGGGGCATCGACCTGCGGCACCGAGGTGGTCTATCGCATCGGCATCCTGTCGCGCGCAGTCCAGGTGCGCGAGCTGGATCCGGCCACGCAGCGCTTCGTCACAAAGGCCGAATTCGCGCCGGAAAACGAGGCACCGGCGGATTACCTCCGTGTGCGGGAGCAGGGCGATACACGTTACCGTATTGCTCTGGCCGAGGGCGCAACCAGCTGGCAGATCGTTGATGCGCTGAACGGCGCGGATTTCCTGGACGGCGAAGTGCACGAGCTTCCTGAGGAAGGCAGCCTGGCGCCGGACAGCTACGAGGTGCGTCCGGGCGACACCCGCGCCGACGTGATTGCACGTATGGCAGCCGCACAGGCAGAGCGTCTGGCCGCGGCCTGGGAGGCCCGTGCCGAAGGCCTGCCCTATGCCAATGCCGAGGAAGCGTTGATCATGGCCTCCATCGTCGAGAAGGAAACCGGTCTGGCCGAGGAACGCCGACAGGTGGCGAGCGTTTTCGTCAACCGCCTGAACCGGGGCATGCGGTTGCAGACGGACCCGACCGTGATCTATGGCATCACAAAGGGGCAGGGCGCTCTGGGCCGTGGGCTGCGGCAAAGCGAGCTGCGTTCGGACACGCCGTGGAACACCTATGTGATTGACGGGCTGCCGCCGACCCCGATTGCCAATCCGGGGCTGGAAGCGATCGAGGCCGCTTTGAACCCGGACAGCACGCCCTACCTGTTCTTCGTGGCGGACGGCACCGGGGGGCACGCCTTTGCCGAGACATTGGACGAGCATAACCGAAACGTCGCCAAGTGGCGTAAAATCGAGGCGGAACGGGCCAATCAGTAGGCCGGTGTCGGCGGAGAAAAAGTAAATAAATCATGAACATGCCGGGCGCTCCAAGGGGTGCCCGATTTGACAGGGCGCCCGGTCTGATGTAGACCCTGTGGCATGCTAGAAGAAATGGGCAGCGGCCCCGGGAGCACCCCGGCGGCCGCTTTTTCATTTCGCTCGTGCGGGGTCAGCATGAGAGGCAAGAGCACCCATGACTTTGAATACGCCCACAGGGAAGGAGATGGCTCCGGAAGAGATTCTGGAGCTGATAGAACGGCACTTTCTTCGTGCCTTGGCTGCGTTGGACGAGGCGCTGCTGCGGTTGAAGGATGGTGAAAAAGACGGCGCCCAGAATGTCGCGAAGACGACCAAGGAAGCCCGAATGGCGATGCAGAGTGTGATTGAAGAAAGGAAACGAGTTGACCAGGTCCGTAAACATGCAACCGGCACATGTGCCGAAGGAGAGCTTGACCTTGACGCAGCACGCGATGAGATCGGGCGCCGACTGGCTGTCCTGCAAGCCCAAGAGCGAGCAGGAAGCCTTTCTGAACAGTCTGAGTGACGGCGCGCTGATGGCGCTGCCCTATCTGTTCGAATTCTGGGCCCTGCCGCACCAGTTGCCGCCCGACGGCGACTGGCGCACCTGGGTGATCATGGGCGGGCGCGGGGCGGGCAAGACCCGCGCCGGATCGGAATGGGTCCGGGCCGAGGTCGAGGGGGGCTCCCCCCTGGCTGCCGGGCGGGCACAACGCATGGCGCTGGTGGGCGAGACCTTCGACCAGGTGCGCGATGTGATGATCTTTGGCGACAGCGGCATCCTGGCCTGTTCGCCGCCGGATCGGCGACCCGTGTGGGAGGCCTCCAAGCGGCGCCTGGTCTGGCCCAACGGGGCCACGGCGCAGGCCTTTTCCGCCCATGAGCCCGAAGCGCTGCGTGGGCCGCAGTTCGACGCGGCCTGGGTCGATGAGCTGGCAAAGTGGAAAAAGGCCGAAGAGACATGGGACATGCTGCAATTCGGTCTGCGCCTGGGCCGTCACCCGCGTCAGGTCGTCACCACCACGCCGCGCAATGTCGCAGTGCTGAAACAGATTCTCAAAACGCCTTCGACCGTCACAACCCATGCGGCGACTGAAGCGAACCGTGCCTGGCTGGCCGAGAGTTTCCTGGAGGAAGTGCGCGCGCGCTATGCGGGTACGCGGCTGGGGCGGCAGGAACTGGACGGGGTGCTGCTGGAGGACGCCGAGGGCGCGCTCTGGACCCTTTCGGGGCTGGAGGCCACGCGGACCGACGACCTGCCCGAAGGCATGCGCGTCGTTGTCGCCGTGGACCCTCCGGTCACTGGTCACGCGGGATCTGACGAATGCGGCATAGTGGTGGCTGGCGCGGTCACGGACGGCGACCCGAAGGATTGGAATGCGGTGATTATGGAAGATGCCAGCGTGTCGGCCTCCAGTCCGACCCAATGGGCCCGGGCCGCTTTGGACGCCGCCGCGCGTCACGGCGCGGACCGGGTTGTCGCCGAGGTGAACCAGGGCGGCGACCTTGTGGAAACCGTGCTGAGGCAGATCGACCCGCTGGTGTCGTTTCGCGCGGTGCGGGCGACCAAGGGCAAGTCCGCGCGGGCGGAACCCGTGGCGGCGCTGTACGAACAGGGACGGGTGCAACACGCCCGGGCCTTCGACGTGCTCGAAGACCAGATGTGCCGTATGACCTTGCGGGGGTATGAAGGCAAGGGCAGCCCCGACCGCGTCGATGCGCTGGTCTGGGCCCTGACGGAGTTGATGATCGATCCCGCCGCCCATTGGCGCCGCCCGCGCATGCGAACGCTCGGTTAAAGAGTTTTTTAACTCTTTCTGTGAGAGTGCCCACATCGGAAAGACGAGCGGCAAGTTATTGAGCCGCCTCGATTATTCCACCAGCCGCGGATCCGCCTTTGAGGGCGCGAAGAGGCGGCAACACGAAACGAGAGATGAGACCGGATCGGCGCAGCCCCTGTGCCGGAACGGGGAAGGTTTGCCCTGGCAACAGCCCGGGGAAGCACAGCCGAGAACTTAGGAGCTGACCGGAATGGTGTTTGATTTTCTGAAGCGCGGCAGTACCGATGCGCCCGAGACCAAGGCCTCGGCTGCGGGTCCCGTGATCGCCTATCACGGCTCGGGCCGGGTGGTCTGGAGCCCGCGGGACAGCGTGAGCCTGATGAAGACCGGTTTTTCCGGCAACCCGGTCGGGTTCCGTTCGGTCAAGCTGATTGCAGAGGCGGCTGCGGCCCTGCCGCTGGTTCTTCAGGATGCCGAACGCCGCTACGAGGAGCACCCGCTCCTGGACCTGCTGCAACGTCCGAACCAGGCACAGGTGCGTGCCGAACTGTTCGAGGCACTGTTCGGCCAGCTTCTCCTGACTGGGAACGGCTATCTGGAGGCGGTTGGCGGCGAGTCCGGCGCGCCGGGGGAGCTGCATGTGCTGCGTTCGGACCGGATGAACCTGGTGCCCGGCGCCGATGGCTGGCCGGTGGCCTATGATTATACGGTGGGCGCGCGCAAGCACCGTTTCCACCTGGGCGACGGCGTTTCGCCAGTCTGCCACATCAAGCTGTTCCACCCGCAGGACGACCACTACGGGCTGAGCCCGTTACAGGCGGCCGCGGCCTCGATCGACGTGCACAATGCGGCGAGCCACTGGTCCAAGGCGCTGTTGGACAATGCCGCGCGGCCCTCGGGCGCGATCGTCTACAACGGGGCGGACGGCCAGGCGCAGCTTTCGGCGGATCAATACGACCGCCTGCTGAACGAGATGGAGCGCTACCACGTCGGCGCCCGCAATGCCGGCCGCCCGATGCTGCTGGAAGGCGGGCTGGATTGGAAACCGATGGGCTTCTCGCCCTCGGACATGGAGTTCCAGAGCTCGAAGGAAAACGCGGCGCGCGACATCGCCACTGCCTTCGGTGTGCCGCCGATGCTGTTGGGCATTCCCGGTGACGCCACCTACGCCAATTACCAGGAAGCGAACCGGGCCTTCTATCGCCTGACGGTTCTGCCACTGGTGAGCAAGGTGACAGCCAGCGTGGGCCATTGGCTGAGCGAATTTTCTGGCGAGGCCGTGACGCTGAAACCAGATCTGGACCAGGTCCCCGCGCTGGCCGTCGAACGCGACCAGCAGTGGAAGCGCGTGGCCGAGGCCGACTTCCTGTCCAAGGACGAGAAACGCGCCCTGCTGGGGCTGCCGAAACTGTCGGACGGTGCTGAAGAAGGACAAGAAGAATGAGCGGAAACTACGAATTCCTGAGCCACACAGACTTGGGTCTGGAGCACAAGTTTGCCCGCCTGGGTGCGACCGCCGAGGTCGAAGAGGGCGTGCTGATCGAAGGCTACGCGAGCTATTTCGGCCAGGCCGACAACGGTAATGACGTTGTGACCAGGGGCGCCTACAGCAAAAGTCTGGCCGCGCTCGCGGCCAGGGATCGCACTGTAAAGATGCTGTGGCAGCATGATCCGTCGCAGCCGATCGGCATCTGGGACGAAGTGCGCGAGGATACGCGCGGTCTGTACGTCAAGGGCCGCATCCTGACCGACGTGGCGCGTGGGGCCGAGGCCGCCGCGCTGATCGGGGCGGGTGCGATCGACGGGCTGTCGATCGGCTACCGCACGGTCAAAGCCACCAAGAATGACAAGGGCCAGCGGCTCTTGCACGAGCTGGAGCTTTGGGAGGTGTCGCTTGTCACCTTTCCGATGCTGCCCAGTGCGCGGGTGGGGGCCAAGGGCGAAAGCCTGGAAGCCGCCCAGCTGCGTGAACTGGCCGCGACCCTTCAGGGCGCGCGCCGCATGCTGGCCCGCAAACCCTGAGCCAGCGATCCGAACCCCTGAAAAGGATCCCTAGATGAGCAAGAATGAGACGAAAGCTCAGGGCCGGTCGACTAAGGCGACCGGGCAGACCCCGGCTGATGAGGTAAAGACCGCGTTGGCCGATTTTGTGAGCGATATCAAAGAATTTCAAGACGACATTTCCACTAAACTTCAACAACAGGAAGAGCGACTGACCATGCTGGACCGGAAATCCCTGAACCCTGCCGCGCGCCCCGCGCTGTCCGCTGCCGCCGACATCGAGGCCCCCCATCAGAAGGCTTTCGAGGCCTATCTGCGTTCCGGCGATGATGACGCGCTGCGTGGCCTTGACCTGGAAGGCAAGGCCATGTCGAGCGCCGTGGCTGCGGATGGAGGCTATCTGGTCGATCCGCAGACTGCGGACACGATCAAAAATGTGCTGGAAGGCGCTTCCTCGATCCGGGCCATTGCCAATGTCGTCAATGTCGAAGCGACCTCGTACGATGTGCTGATCGACCTTTCGGATCTGGGCTCGGGCTGGGCCTCGGAAACCGGTTCCACCACCGAAACCGGAACCCCGACGATCGAGCGCATCACCATCCCGCTGCACGAGTTGTCGGCCCTGCCGAAAGCTTCGCAGCGCCTGCTGGATGACTCGGCTTTCGACATCGACACCTGGCTGGCCGGCCGTATCGCCGACAGGTTCGCCCGCGCCGAGGCGGCTGCTTTCATCAACGGTGATGGCACCGACAAGCCGACTGGTATCCTGACCCACCCGACCCTGGCCAACGACAGCTGGACCTGGGGCAATATCGGCTATGTTGCCACCGGCACCTCGGGTGATTTCGATGCCACCAACCCGGCCGACGCCATCGTTGACCTGGTCTATTCGCTTGGCGCCGAGTACCGCGCCAACGGCGCCTTCGTGATGAACTCGAAAACCGCAGGTGCGGTGCGCAAGCTGAAGGACCTGGACGGCCGCTTCCTGTGGTCGGACGGCCTGGCTGCGGGCGAACCGGCCCGCCTGATGGGCTATCCGGTGGTGATCGCCGAGGACATGCCCGACATCGGCGCCGATGCCATGTCGATCGCCTTTGGCGACTTCGCTGCCGGCTACACTGTTGCTGAACGTCCCGACACCCGCATCCTGCGCGACCCGTTCTCGGCCAAGCCGCATGTGCTGTTCTATGCGACCAAGCGCGTCGGCGGTGATGTGAGCGACTTCGCCGCGATCAAGCTCTTGAAGTTCGGCCTCTCGTAATCCGACTTCCTGAAGTTCGCGCCCGGGCAGCCCCGGGTGCGTTCCCCGGGCGCGCGCCAAGACCCCGTGTTGTCTAGCTGCTCCCCCTCCGTCCGAGCAATACGGAGGCGCGCGCCCATCCCACCCGATTTTGACGAGAGGGGCCCGGAATTTCGGAGATGATCCATGATGTTAGTCGAGCAGACCACAGTGCCGGGCGCGGCTCTGCCGGTCGCGGAATTCAAAGACCACCTGCGGTTGGGCACCGGGTTTGCCGATGACGGGGTACAGGACGGCGTGCTGGAGGCCTATCTGAGGGCCGCAATGGCCGCGATCGAGGCCCGCACCGGCAAGATCCTCCTGACCCGTTCCTTCAGCTGGACCCTGACCGCCTGGCGCGACCTGGCCGCCCAGGCCCTGCCGGTGGCCCCGGTCAGCGCCATAACCGGCGTGAGCATTACCGACCGCCTGGGTGTGGATGAGGTGATCGCCAGCAACCGTTATGTGCTGGAACCCGACATGCAGCGTCCGCGCCTGGTATCCACCGGGATCGTGCTGCCCGCCATTCCGGTCGGCGGCCAGGTCGAGATCGCCTTCGACGCCGGTTTCGGCCCCGCCTGGGTCGACATCCCGGCGGATCTGAACCAGGCGGTCATGCTGCTGGCCGGCCACTATTACGAACACCGTCACGACAGCGCGTCGGACGACGGGGTGATGCCCCATGGTGTGAACATGCTGATCCAGCGCTACCGCACCGTGCGCCTGTTCGGCGGGGGAGGTGCGCTGTGAGCGGGCCGGTCCTGAACCGCAGGCTGCTCCTGGAAGAGGCGCAGATGACGCCGGACGGCGCGGGCGGTTTCGACCGCAGCTGGGTCGAGCTCGGCGTGCTCTGGGCGCAGATCAAGCCGGGCACCGGCCGGGAACGGGGCGCCGAACATCTGACGGTCTCGACCATCGCGTTGCGCATAACCGTGCGCGCTGCCCCGGATGGCGCCCCCTCGCGGCCCAAGCCCGAACAACGCTTTCGTGCGGGCAACCGGCTGTTTCGCATTCTGGCGGTGACGGAAAGCGACCACACGGCGCAGTTCCTGACCTGCTTCTGCCAAGAGGAGGTCTCGGCATGAGTTACGGCGTTTCGGCGGCTCTGCAACAGGCGGTCTACCAGCGGCTTGTGGCGGATACGACCCTGGGCGGGCTGGTCTCGGGGGCGATTTATGACAGCGCGCCGCCGGGCATCGTCTCGGGCACCTATGTGAGCCTGGGGCCGGAGGACGTGCGCGCGCGGTCCGACATGACCACCTACGGCGCCCTGCATGAGTTCACCATCAGCGTCGTTACCGATGCGGCGGGGTTTCAGCAGGCCAAGGAGGTCGCGGTGGCGATCAGCGATGCGCTGGTCGATGCCTCGCTGGTCCTGGCCCGAGGGGTGCTGGTCTCTCTGAACTTCCATCGTGCACGGGCACGGCGGGTCGAGGATGACGACATGCGTCGCATCGACCTGGTCTTCCGTGCGCAGGTCCAAGACAACTGATTGATAAAGCGGAGTTATTCCTATGGTTGCCCAGAAAGGCAAAGACCTTCTCATCAAGCTCGACATGACCAATACCGGCACGTTCGAGACCATCGCGGGACTGCGCGCCACGCGCCTGAGCTTCAACGCCGAAAGCGTCGATGTCACCAGCCTGGAAAGCCAGGGCGGCTGGCGCGAGCTGCTTGGCGGGGCCGGGGTCAAATCGGCCGCGATCTCGGGCTCGGGTGTGTTCAAGGACGAAACCACCGACGAACGTGCGCGCCAGATCTTCTTCGACAACGAGGTGCCGAGCTTTCAGGTCATCGTGCCCGAGTTCGGCGTGGTCGAGGGCCCGTTCATGATCACTTCGATCGAATATGCCGGCAGCCACAATGGTGAGGCGACCTATGAACTCAGCCTGGCCAGCGCTGGCGAGCTGACTTTTACGGCGTTCTGATCATGGCCAATCCGTGGACGGGAGAGGTGGCGTTGATCATCGATGGGGAGCGCCATGTGCTGAAGCTGACGCTGGGTGCGCTGGCCGAGCTGGAAGAGGCACTTAAGACGGGCTCGATCGTCGAACTGGTCGAACGGTTCGAAAGTGGCGGGTTTTCCACCCGTGACGTGCTGGCGCTGATCGTGGCCGGGCTGAGGGGCGGAGGCTGGCGTGGCCAGCCTGTCGACCTGATGTCGGCCGAGATTTCCGGAGGGCCGGTCGAAGCGGCGAAAGTGGCGGGCCAGCTTCTGGCCCGGGCCTTTGCCCTGCCTGGTGAGACGTGAGCGAGGCGCCGCGGTTCGACTGGCCCGCCCTGATGCGCCTGGGCCTGAAGGGGCTGGGTCTGCGCCCGGCCGAGTTCTGGGTGCTCACCCCGGTCGAGCTGATGATGATGCTGGGCCAGGACGGCGGTGGCAGCGCGCCCCTGGGCCGCGCCCGGCTGGAACAACTGGCGCGCGCCTTTCCGGACAGGCAGCCAGACGCGGCACCGCAACTGAACGAAGGAGAATGAAATGGCACGGTTCAACGAAATCGGCGGCTTCGACGCCGAGGTTGATGCGCTGGAGACTTCGCTGGGCGGGGCTGGTGCGATGGCAGCGACCTTCAACACGGAGCTGCGCAATATGCAGGCCACGGTGGCCGATCTGGGCACCGACGTGAACGTGCTGTCGCGCGGGATCTCGGGCGGGTTGCGCAAGGCCTTTGACGGGCTGGTGTTCGACGGCATGAAACTGTCGGATGCGCTGCGCTCTGTGGCGCAGAGCATGGTCGACGCGACCTATAACGCGGCAATCCGACCGGTGGCCGGCCATTTCGGGGACCTGATCGGGGCCGCCGTCGGCGGGGCCATGAACGGGATTCTGCCCTTTGCCGACGGTGCGGCCTTCAGCCAGGGGCGGGTCACGCCCCTTGCCACCGGCGGCATCGTCTCGGGACCGGTGACCTTCCCGATGCGCGGCGGCGTGGGTCTGATGGGCGAAGCTGGTCCCGAGGCGATCATGCCGCTCACCCGTGGTGCCGATGGCCGCCTGGGCGTGCAGGCGCGGGGGAATGCAGCCCCGGTCAACATCACCATGAACATCTCGACCCCGGATGCGGCAAGCTTCCAGCGGTCGCAGAGCCAGATTGCCGCCCAGATGAGCCGCGCCCTGTCGCGCGGCCAGCGGCATCGCTGAGCGAAGGAGGGTAACACATGAATTTCCACGACATCCGCTTTCCACCCAATCTGAGCTTCGGTTCGGTGGGTGGCCCGGAACGGCGTACCGAGGTGGTGACGCTGGCCAACGGGTTCGAAGAACGCAACACGCCCTGGGCCCATTCGCGCCGCCGCTACGACGCCGGTGTCGGCATGCGCAGCCTGGACGATATCGAGACCCTGATCGCCTTTTTCGAGGCGCGCCGTGGCCAGCTTTACGGTTTCCGCTGGAAGGACTGGTCGGACTTCAAATCGACACTGCCCAACAGCGCGCCCGGCTTCGAGGACCAGGTCCTTGCCTGGGGCGACGGCGAGACCACCGAGTTTCAGCTGAGCAAGCGCTATGCCTCGGGAGCGTTCGAATATATCCGCCCGATCACCAAACCCGTTCCCGGCACGGTGCGTGTGGGCAACCAGGGCTCTGAATTGCAGGAAGGCCTGCATTGGGAGATCGACCTCTTGACCGGAGTGATCACCTTCGACACGCCACCCGACATCAATTCCGAGGTCACAGCCGGGTTTGAGTTTGACGTGCCGGTGCGGTTCGACACCGATCTGATTCAGACCTCGGTTGCCAGTTTCAAGGCCGGTGATGTGCCCAATGTGCCGGTGGTGGAGGTGCGTGTCTGATGACTCTTTCCGCAGAATTCGAGGCGCATCTCGCCTCCGGCCTGACCTCGGTCGCTCGCTGCTTCAGGCTGGAACGGCGCGATGGCACCGTGCATGGATTTACCGACCACGACGTGGACCTGACATTCGGTGGCACGCGTTACAAGGCCGACACCGGACTGACTGCACGCGCGCTGCAGCAGACCACAGGGCTGTCGATCGACAATACCGAAGCGCTGGGAGCGCTGTCCGACGCCTCGGTGAGCGAAGCCGACATTCGCGCCGGTCGCTATGATGGTGCGCGGGTTGAGGCCTGGTTGGTCAACTGGAACGACACCGACCAGCGGCTCATGCAGTTTCGCGGTACGATCGGCGAAGTCACGCGCGGGGCGGGGGGATTCCAGGCCGAACTTCAGGGCCTGACCGAGGCGCTGAACCAGCCGCAGGGCCGCGCCTATCAGGCGCCGTGCAGCGCGGTCCTTGGCGACGGACGATGCGGTTTCGATTTCGACGCGGTACCCGGCTATCAGGCCGAGGTCGCGGTGGAAGTGGTCAAGGCTGGCGTGATATTTCGTTTTGCCGAATTGTCGGGATTCACGGATCGCTGGTTCGAGAAAGGTCGGTTCGAGGTGCTGACCGGTCCCGCTGCCGGGTTGGTGGGCGTCGTCAAGAACGACCGCCTGTCCTCCGACGGGCGCGAGATCGAACTCTGGGAGGCATTGCGCGCACCGGTCTCGACCGGGGACATGCTGCGCATTCAGGCGGGATGTGACAAGCGGTTCGAAACCTGCCGCCTGAAATTTGACAACGCGGTGAGCTTTCGCGGCTTTCCGCACATTCCTGGTGAGGATTGGTTGATGACAACCCCGGTCGCCCCCGCGACAAATGGCGGGGGGGCTCTGGTCGTCGCATCGACCGGAACCGCGGGGTCAGGGGGCGGCGATGACTGATCGGGGCCATGTGCTGGCCGAGGCCGCCCGGGGGTGGATCGGAACCCCCTATCGTCACCAGGCCAGCGTACGCGGTGCGGGCACCGATTGTCTGGGATTGGTCCGGGGGGTCTGGCGTGAGGTGCTGGGCGGCGAACCGCAGGAAGTGCCGCCCTATACGGCCGACTGGTCGGAGCCCTCGCGCGAGGAAACCCTTTGGACCGCCGCGCGGTCCCATATGTCCGAGAAGCCCGTCGGCGAGCGGGCAACCGGCGACGTGATCCTGTTTCGCATGCGCGACCGGTCCGTGGCCAAGCATCTGGGGATCGTGGGCCGGACCGGTCCGCACCCCACTTTCATTCACGCCTATTCGGGGCATGGGGTGGTCGAAAGCCCGCTCTCAGCTCCATGGGCGCGCCGCATCGTGGCGTGTTTCGCATTTCCGAAGGGGATTTGACTGATGGCAACGATTGTTCTGTCTGCGGCCGGGGCCGCGCTTGGAGCTTCGGTCGGGGGCGGGGTTCTGGGGCTGAGCTCGGTGGTGATCGGGCGGGCGATCGGGGCCACTCTGGGCCGGGTGATCGACCAGAGTCTGCTGGGCGCGGGTTCCGACCCGATCGAGACGGGCAAAGTCGACCGCTTTCGCCTGATGGGGGCCTCCGAAGGGGCGCCGGTGCCACAGGTCTATGGCCGCACCCGTGTGGCGGGACAGGTGATCTGGGCGACGAAATTCCAGGAACACAAGGCGCGTTCCGGCGGCAAGGGCATGGCGCCCAGTCCCAAGACGGTAGACTACAGCTATACCGTCAGCTTGGCCGTGGCACTTTGCGAGGGCGAAATCACCCGGATCGGCAGGATCTGGGCCGACGGCGCGGAAATCGCGCCCGTGGACCTGAACATGCGCATCTATACCGGCGGCGAGGACCAGTCGCCCGACCCGAAGATCGAGGCGGTGCAGGGCGCGGGCCAGGCGCCGGCCTATCGTGGCATCGCCTATGTGGTGTTCGAGGATCTGGACGTGACCCGGTTCGGCAACCGTATCCCGCAGCTGAATTTCGAGGTGGTCCGCCCCGAGGCTCCCACCCAGGAGGGTGAAATTGCCCGCGGCACCCAGGCCGTGGCCATCATGCCCGGTAGCGGTGAATATGCCCTGGCCACCACCCAGGTCACGCGGCAGAGCGCGCCGGGGGTCTCGGTCGCGACCAACAGCAACTCGCCGTCGGGCAAGACCGATTTCGACACCTCGCTGGAGGTGCTGACGGACGAGCTGCCCAATTGCGGCGCGGCATCGCTTGTTGTGTCCTGGTTCGGCGACGATCTGCGTGCCAACAGCTGCACCCTGCGTCCGAAGGTGGAAAGTCGCGTGTCAGATGGCAAGGAAATGCCCTGGATGGTCTCGGGAGTGGCCCGTGCGGGGGCGGATGAGGTGCCAACCGATGCGGCCGGTTCGTTGATCTATGGCGGCACGCCCTGCGACCAGTCGGTGAAAGAGGCGATCACGGCGCTGGCAGACAGCGGCAAGTCGGTCACGTTCTACCCGTTCATCCTGATGGACCAGACCGAAGGCAATACGCAGACGGATCCCTGGACCGGCGCGACCGGCCAGCCGCACCTGCCGTGGCGCGGGCGCGTGACCCTGTCGATCGCGCCCGGTCAGGACAATACGCCGGATCAGACCGCCGCCGCCGAGGCCGAGGTCGCCGCCTTCTTCGGTACGGCCCAGCCGGGCGATTTCACCGTGACCGCGAACGGCGTCAACTACACCGGCCCGGCCGAATGGTCCTATCGCCGCATGATTCTGCACTACGCGCATCTCTGTGCCAGTGCGGGGGGCGTGGATGCTTTCCTGATCGGCTCGGAAATGCGGTCGCTGACGCAAATCCGGGGCGCGGGCAACAGCTTTCCGGCGGTGGCGCAGCTGGTGCAACTGGCCGCCGATGTGCGGTCGATCCTGGGGCCGGAGGTCAAGATCGGCTATGCCGCCGACTGGTCGGAGTATTTCGGCTACCACCCGCAGGACGGGTCGGGCGACCTGTTCTACCACCTCGACCCGCTTTGGGCCGACGACAATATCGACTTCATCGGCATCGACAATTACATGCCTCTGTCGGATTGGCGCGACGAGGAGGGCGAGGCGGATGCGGCCCATGGTTCGATCTACAATCTCGACTACCTCAAATCCAATATCCAGGGCGGTGAGGGCTACGACTGGTTCTACAGCACCGAGGCGGCAGAAAAGCTTCAGCTGCGCACACCGATCACCGACGGCGCATATGATGAACCCTGGGTCTGGCGAGCAAAGGACATTCCCAACTGGTGGACCCGCACGCACCATGAACGGGTGGGGGGAGTGCGCAGCGAAGCACCGACGCAATGGCTGCCCGGCTCGAAACCGATCTGGTTTACCGAACTGGGCTGCGCCGCCGTCGACAAGGGAACCAACCAGCCCAACAAGTTCCTCGACCCAAAAAGTTCCGAAAGCAGCCTGCCCAAATTCTCGAACGGGCGGCGCGATGACTATATCCAGCGTCAGTATCTGCGCGCCATGTTTGACTACTGGGGCGATCCGGCCAACAACATCACCGATGTTGAGACCGGCGTGCAGATGATCGACATGTCGCGCGCTCATGTCTGGGCCTGGGATGCGCGGCCCTTCCCCTGGTTCCCGGGCAATGTCGACCTGTGGAGCGACGGTGTGAACTACCCGTTTGGCCATTGGCTGAACGGGCGGGCTTCGGCGCGTTCGCTGGCCTCGGTCGTGGGCGAGATCTGTGAGCGGTCCGGTGTTGCCGATTATGACGTGAGCGCGCTGCACGGGGTGGTGCGCGGCTACGCCGTGAATTCGATCTCCGGCGCGCGGGCGGCGTTGCAGCCCCTGATGCTGGCCTATGGGTTCGAGGCGGCTGAACGGGAAGGCAAGCTGGTCTTTGCCTCGCGCAACGGGAACACCGACCAAGTGCTGGACCCGGAGGGGCTGGCCGTTACCGGCGAGCAGGACGTGACCCTGTCGCTGACCCGTGCGCCGACCGCCGACATGGCCGGACGCGTGCGGTTGAACTTCGTCGAGGCAGAGGGCGACTACGAGGTGCGGTCCTCCGAGGCTATCTTCCCCGACGAGGTCAGCCGCGCGGTGTCGCAATCCGAGTTTCCACTGGTGCTGCTGCAAAGCGAGGGTCAGGCGATCACCGAACGCTGGCTGGCCGAGGCCCGCGTGGCGCGCGACCGGGCCAGTTTTGCCCTGCCGCCCTCTGCCACCGGCGTGATGGCGGGTGACGTGGTCGAGATCGCGACCGAGGCGGGTTCCGAAACCTACCGCCTGGACCATGTCGAGCAGTCCGGCGTGGCCATGGTGAATGCGGTGCGCATCGAACCGGGGCTGTACGAGCCGTCGGACGCGGTAGAGCTGATGGTGCGCCCGAAACCCTTCGTGCCCGCCGTGCCGGCCTTCCCGCTGTTCATGGACCTGCCGCTGATCACCGGCGACGAGGTCGAACACGCGCCGCACCTGGGCGTGGTCTCGCAACCCTGGCCGGGCTCGATCGCGCTCTATTCGGCGGGGCAGGACGCGGGTTATGAGCTCAACACGCTCCTGACCGGCAACGCCACCATGGGGGTCACGGAATCCACGCTTTTTGCCGCGCGCCCCGGGCTGGTGGACCAAGGCCCGGCCTTGCGCCTGCGCATGTCGAACGGCACGCTGGACAGCGCCTCTCTGACCGAGGTGCTGAACGGCGCCAACCTGGCGGCCATCGGGGACGGGACGCCCGCGAACTGGGAGATCTTCCAGTTTACCGACGCGACCCTGGTCGAGGAGGGCGTCTACGATCTTACCGGCCGGCTGCGCGGACAGCTGGGCAGCGATGCGCTGATGCCGGATCAATGGCCGGTCGGCAGCTATGTCGTGCTGCTGGATGATGCGGTCGGGCAGATCCAGCTCAATGCGAACGAACGCGGGTTGGCGCGCCATTACCGCGTCGGCCCCGCCGGGCGCCCCTATGACGACCCGGTTTACCAGTACCGGATTGAGGCCTTCAGCGGCATCGGGCTGCGCCCCTATGCGCCGGTGCATCTTCAGGCCACGGCCAATGGCGGAGACCTCGATGTGGGCTGGGTCCGCCGCACCCGGTCCGAAGGCGACAGCTGGCAGAATGCCGAGGTGCCGCTGGGAGAAAGCGCCGAAAGCTACCTTGTGCGGGTGCTGGATGGCGAGAGCCTCCTGCGCGAGGAAACGGTTGTCACGCCGGCCTGGACCTATACGGCCGCCGCGCAGGGGGCCGACGGGGTGGGGCCCACGTTCAACATCGACGTGGCGCAGGTGTCGGACCGGTTCGGCCCGGGTCTGTTCCGCCGCCTCACGGTGGGCGGCTGACCATGCGCCCGCTGGGGCATGGAGACCTGTCAGCGGCGGGCTGCGCATTGCTGAGCGTGGTCCCCGCAGCGCGCCCGGCGCTTCTGACCCGCATGCTGGTAGAGGCGGAGGCCGCGGATGCCTACCGGCGCGACACCGGGCGGCTGCATCCGCTCTGGGGCAATGGCTCTCTAATGTCTGTGGCCATGGTCCGCCCGCGCAGGCGGGAGCCCTTCCTGGACGATCCGGACTATGCGGCCTGTCTGGCGATGATCTTTGACGCGGTTCTGGAACGGGCGGGGTGAGGGCCCTGCGCATGCATGCGAAGAGGTTTCACCCGGAGCGGCTGCGTCTCAGCGAGGTTTTCGCTCACTCCAAGCTAACCCTGCGCGCAGGAAATGCAGGTGGGCACGGTGGGGTCCAGCTCCAGCCGTCTCGGAGCGATGTTTTCCCCGCAGTCGGTGCAATAGCCGAACTCGTCTTCATCCATGCGGGCAAAGGCCGCGTGAATGCGCATCCGGTGGGCCTCGCGCCGGGCTTGGGTGGCCTTTGCCATGGCCTGGCCTTGTAGCGCGTCCATGCGACTGAGGCGGCCGACGGATTGCTGGTCCAGCGTCACCACCTTCTGCGCCTCGGCACCCAGATCATCCTCGTGATCCAGGGCGGCCAGTTCTTCCAGCAAGCGGGCGCGAAAGCGTTTCACGTCGCTGTCATTCATAGCCGAAATCCCTTGCATCACCCTTTGCCATTTGGTTTTGACAGCCTATCTGGTGTAAAATGAACGGGCAACATGCCCCGTCACTTGCCCGACCACTTGAAGGAGGCCCCCATGGCCGAGATGCGCGCAGAGCTGACCAAACTGGACCCGGTCTGGGATCGGATTACCCGCGAGGCGAAGGAAGTGATCGCCGACGAACCGCTGCTGGGCGGGCTGATCGGTGCCTGTGTGCTGCATCACAGGACGCTTGAAAAGGCGCTGTCCTACCGCTTTGCCGCCAAACTTTCGTCGAACGAAATGTCGATGGTGCTGCTGCGCGAAATCGCGGATGAAGCCTATGCCGACAGCCTCGACCTGGCCGAAGCCGCGCGGGCCGATATCTCGGCGATCCTCGAACGTGACCCGGCCTGCCACCGCATGTTGCAACCTGTCCTTTATTTCAAGGGGTTCCAGGCAATGCAGGCCTATCGTCTGGCCCATTACCTGTGGACACACGGGCGCAAGGATCTGTCCTATTTCATCCAGATGCGCTGTTCCGAGGTATACGGGATCGATATTCACCCCGGCGCGCGGATCGGCAAGGGGATCATGATCGATCACGCCCATTCGATCGTCATCGGCGAAACCGCAGTGGTCGGCGACAATGTCTCGATGCTGCACTCGGTGACACTGGGCGGCACCGGCAAGGAGGATGAGGATCGCCATCCGAAAATCGAGGATGGCGTTCTGATCGGCGCCGGGGCGAAGGTGCTGGGAAATATTCGCGTCGGACGCGGCACGCGCATTGCGGCGGGGTCTGTCGTGTTGAAAGACCTGCCCCCCCATGTGACCGTTGCCGGTGTGCCTGCCAAGATTGTCGGCGAGGCCGGGTGCGACAACCCGTCGGTGGAGATGGATCAGACCTTGGAAAGTTGCATGAAGAAGCAGATGTAATTTGTTGACAATAAACACAAAAGGCCCCGGAGATTTCCGGGGCCTTTTGTGTTTTCGGGGGCTGGATCAGGCGAGCATTGCCACCGGATTTTCCAGATTGTCCTTGATCGCGTTCAGAAGGTCCGCGCCCAGGGCACCATCGATCACCCGGTGATCAACCGACATGGTGACGGACATGACCGTGGCGACAGCCAGCTCGCCCTCGGCATTGACCACGGGTTTCTTCACGCCCGCGCCCACGGCCAGGATGCCGGAATGCGGCGGGTTCACGATGGCGTCGAAATTGTCGATGCCAAACATGCCCAGGTTCGAGATCGCGAAGCTGCCGCCCTGGTATTCATGCGGCGCAAGCTTGCGCTCACGGGCGCGGGAGGCGAGGTCCTTCATCTCGGCGGAAAGCGCGGAAAGCGACTTCATGTCGGCGTCCTGCAGAACCGGGGTGAACAGACCGCCCTCGATGGCGACGGCGACGGCCACGACCGAGGCCTTCATCTGCAGCACCCGGTCGCCGGCCCAGACGGCATTGGCTTCGGGATACTGTTGCAGCGCGACGGCGCAGGCCTTGATGATGAAGTCATTGACCGACAGTTTGACCCCACGGCCTTCCAGCTGCTTGTTGAGCTGGCTGCGGAAGGCCAAGAGCGCATCCAGCTGGATGTCGCGGCGCAGGTAGAAATGCGGGATGGTCTGTTTCGCTTCCGACAGGCGGGCGGCAATGGTCTTGCGCATCCCGTCGAGGCTGACCTCTTCGAACTCGCGACCCTCGTACATGCGGGCAACCACGTCGGCCGAGGGGCCGGTGGGTGCGGCGGCAGCAGCCGGAGCAGCGGCAGCCGCGGCGGGTGCCGGGGCCGGTGCAGTGGCGGTCGCACCTTCGACGTCGGCCTTGACGATACGGCCTTTCGGCCCCGAACCGGTGATCTGGCTCAGGTCCAGACCCTTGTCGGCGGCAATGCGACGCGCCAGCGGCGAGGCGAAGATGCGGGTGCCATCACCGGCCTGCGGCGCTGCCGGGGCAGGCGCTGCGGCAGCGGCAGGGGCGGCTGCAGGAACTGCTTCCTCAGCCGCAGCAGCGGGCGCTGCCGGGGCGCTGGCCGCAGCGTCGTCCAGGCTTTCACCCTCTTCGAGCAGGATCGCGATGGGGCTGTTCACCTTCACGCCTTCCGACCCGTCGGGCACCAGGATCTTGCCGATCACACCTTCATCGACTGCTTCGAATTCCATCGTCGCCTTGTCGGTTTCGATTTCTGCCAGCAGATCGCCCGAGGAGACCTCGTCACCCTCCTTGACCAGCCATTTCGCAAGCGTACCTTCCTCCATCGTGGGGGACAGGGCGGGCATCAGGATTTCAGTAGCCATATCTCTGTCTCCTTACCGGTAAGTGACGGCTTTGACGGCGGCGATCACCTCTTCGGTGGTGATCAGGGCCAGTTTTTCCAGGTTCGCGGCATAGGGCATGGGCACGTCCTTGCCGGTCATGTTCAACACCGGGGCGTCGAGATAGTCGAACGCCTGTTCCATCAACACCGCCGAGATATGGTTGCCGATGGAGGCCACCGGCCAGCCTTCTTCGACTGTGACGCAGCGGTTGGTCTTCATCACCGAGCGGATTACCGTATCCGTGTCAAGTGGGCGCAGGGTGCGCAGGTCGATGACCTCGGCCGAGATGCCGTCCTCGGCCAGCTTGTCAGCGGCTTCCAGCGCGTATGTCATGCCGATGCCGAAGGAAACGATGGTCACATCAGAGCCTTCACGCCAGATGCGGGCCTTGCCGAAGGGCACCGTGAAGTCATCCATCACCGGCACATCGAAGCTCTGCCCGTAAAGCAGCTCGTTTTCCAGGAAAACGACCGGGTTGTCGCCGCGGATCGCGGTTTTCATCAGGCCTTTGGCGTCGGCGGCCGAATAGGGCATTGCAACGTGCAGGCCGGGGATCTGCGCGTACCAGGCGGCGTAGTCCTGGCTGTGCTGGGCGCCCACGCGGGCGGCAGCGCCGTTCGGGCCGCGGAACACGATCGGGCAGGTCATCTGACCGCCGGACATGTAACGTGTCTTGGCCGCCGTGTTGATGATGTGGTCGATCGCCTGCATCGCGAAGTTGAAGGTCATGAATTCCACGACCGGGCGCAGACCGCCCATCGCGGCACCGGCGGCAAGACCGGCAAAGCCGTGTTCGGTGATCGGCGTGTCGATCACGCGCCTGGCGCCGAATTCGTCCAGCAGGCCCTGGCTGACCTTGTAGGCGCCCTGATACTCGGCGACTTCCTCGCCCATCAGGAACACGCTGTCGTCGCTGCGCATTTCCTCGGCCATGGCATCACGCAGGGCCTCGCGCACGGTGGTCTTGCGCATTTCGGTGCCTTCCGGGATTTCCGGATCTTCCGGCACCACGGTTTCGACCGGCGTCGCCGGGGCGGATGCGGTGGCCGGGGCAGGGGCCTCGGCTGCGGGGGCTGCGGCGGGGGCCGGAGCGGCCAGGTCATCGGCGCTTTCGCCTTCCTCGATCAACACGGCGATCGCGGTGTTGACCTTGACCGCCTCGGTGCCCTCAGCCACCAGGATCTTGCCCATGATGCCTTCGTCCACGGCCTCGAATTCCATCGTGGCCTTGTCGGTTTCGATTTCCGCGATCACGTCACCCGAGGTTACGGTGTCGCCTTCCTTGACCAGCCATTTGGCCAGGGTGCCTTCCTCCATGGTGGGGGAGAGGGCGGGCATGAGAATTTCGGTTGCCATTGTCGTGTCTCCTCCGGGGATCAGGCGTAGATGTCCGTCCACAGTTCTTCGACTGCGGGCAGGGGGCTTTCCTTGGCGAACTCGGCCGAGTCGTTGACGATGGCCTTGATCTCCTTGTCGATCGCCTTGAGGTCGTCTTCGGTCGCGTGTTTGCCGTTCAGAAGCAGGGCGCGCACACTTTCGATCGCGTCATGGTCTTCGCGCATCTTCTGCACCTCTTCGCGGGTCCGGTATTTGGCCGGGTCCGACATCGAGTGGCCGCGGTAGCGATAGGTCTTCATTTCCAGAATGTAGGGGCCCTTGCCCGCGCGGCAGTGGTCGGCGGCCTTCTGGCCGGCTTCCTTCACCGCCAGAACGTCCATGCCGTCGACCGCCTCGCCGGGGATCGAGAAGCTCTCGCCGCGCTTGAACATGTCGGGCATGGAGCTGGCGCGCTTCACCGCGGTGCCCATGGCGTATTGGTTGTTCTCGATCACGTAGATGACGGGCAGTTGCCACAGCGCCGCCATGTTGAAGCTTTCGTAGACCTGGCCCTGGTTGGCCGCGCCGTCACCGAAATAGGTAAAGGTCACGCCGCCGTTTTCCTTGTACTTGTCGGCAAAGGCCAGCCCGGTGCCGATCGGAACCTGGGCGCCGACAATGCCGTGGCCGCCGTAGAAATGCGCCTCTTTCGAGAACATGTGCATCGAGCCGCCCTTACCTTTCGACAGGCCGCCAGAGCGCCCGGTGAGCTCGGCCATGACGCCCTTGGGGTCCATGCCGCAGGCCAGCATGTGGCCGTGATCGCGGTAGGAGGTCAGGCGCTTGTCGCCCTCTTTCGCCGCGGCTTCCAGCCCGACGACGACGGCCTCCTGGCCGATATAGAGGTGACAGAAGCCGCCGATCAGCCCCATGCCGTAGAGTTGACCGGCCTTTTCCTCGAATCGACGGATGAGCAGCATCTCGCGGTAATAGCCGAGCAGCTCTTCCTTGGAAGTGTTTGGTTTCTTGGCGCTTTTGCGGGCAGCCATGAAGCATCCTCCTCTTGGTGCCGGGCCCGTGATCATCACCGCGCCGGACAATAGTTTAGCATTAAACAATCTTATACAGGAGGTGATCTCAAATTTCACCGAAAATTTCCGCAACGTCACGCAGCGCTGCCATGCACCAAACGCAACCGTCTGGCGAGTATTGATTTCAAAGGAAAATTCCGGAGTCAGTGGCGCGGCTCAGCGCAACACGACCTCATCCGCGCGCACCATGCCCAGCACTTCGCGGCCCTGCTGGTCCAGAAGATCAAGATCCAGGTAGTCGTCGGACAGGCGCAGGGTCTTGTTCGACAGCGCGTTGATCTCGGCAATCAGGCGGTCGCGCTCCTCGCGCAGATCTTCGGCCTCGGCGTCGATCTGGATGCGCCGGAACAGACCGTAATCGCCCTGTACGGAAGCAAAAGTGAAATAAAGGCCGAGTCCGACAGTCACCACGAAAAAGATGACGCCACCTAATCCTGTCTGTCTGCGCGGTCCGCTCATGTCTGCCTCACCATGCGCCTCTGTCGGGCGGTTTCGAACAGTATGACACAGGGTTGATGAGCTGTGAATCCCAAATCGAATCGTTCCAATGAAAAAAGGCGGCCCCGTGCAGGCCGCCTTTTGCCAGTGTGTTCCGGCCGGCGTCAGCCCGCGACCGAGGCGTCATAGATCGACTGGATCGTGTCCTTGATGGTCTCGTTGAACGCCTCGTCCGACTGCCGGGCCGACAGGCCTTCGGTCAGGGCGCGCGAGAAGCTGGCGATCATGCCGGTGTTCTGTGCCAGGCGCGAATTGGCCTCCTCGCGCGAATAGCCGCCCGACAGCGCCACGACACGCAATACGCGCGGGTGGTCGATCAGCGGTTTATAGAGATTGGCGGTTTCAGGCAGGGTCAGCTTCAGCATGACTTCCTGGCCTTCCTCCAGCGCGTCCAGCTGCGCGGTCAGGGCCGCCAGCAGCAGCGCTTCGGTCTCGGCCTTGTCGGCGATCGAGATCGAGATCTCGGGCTCGATGATCGGCACCAACCCGTGGGTCAGGATCTGCTTGCCCACCTCGAACTGCTGGTTCACCACCGCGTCCACGCCGGCCTTGTTCGCCGCCGAGATGACCGAGCGCATCTTGGTGCCGAAAACCCCGGCCGCAACCGCGCGTTCGCACAGCGTGTCGAGTTCCGGCATCGGTTTCATCACCTGAGCGCCGTTCTCTTCTTCGGCCAGCCCCTTGTCGACCTTCAGGAAGGGCACTACGCCGCGCTCTTCCCACATGTAGGTGGCGGTGGGTTTGCCGGCGATCTCGCGGTCCATGGTCATCTCGAACAGGATCGCGCCGACCACCTGATCCCCGGTGAAGGCCGGGGCCTGGCTGATGCGCGCGCGCATGGCGTGGATCAGGTCGAACATCTCGGCGTCCGAGCCGTATTCGCTTTCCTCGATGCCGTAGAGGCGCAGCGCCTTGGGGGTCGACCCACCCGATTGGTCCAAGGCGGCGATGAAGCCGTTTCCGTCGCGAATTTTGGTGAGTTGATCCTGGTTCGGCATCTCAAGTTCCCCATGGGTCTGATGAATGGCTTTTGACCAGCCTCTACCGCAGGGGGGCGCGGGTTTCAATCGCGGTGGCGCTAACGGGTCCACGCAGCGGGTTTGGGGCGGGCGACCGGTGGATGCCCACCCCCTGTTTTGTCCGCGCCTTGTGCGTCACTTGGTCAGGATCAGCTTGCCCGCGCGGGTAATGGTCAGCGTGTAGACCATGTCATTGAGCACGATATGCGCGCTCTTGCCGCTGTCGGTCAGCGCCAGTGCATCATGAGTCGGGCGGGTCTGGAAGTCGGCGGGACGGGTGGGGGCGGTCATGGGTGTGTTCCTTCGATCAGGTCCAGCAGGGTTTCGATGAAAGACATTGGGTCGCGCTCCTCATGGTGATGGAAAAGGGCGTCGGGCTGGGGGCTGGACAAGAATAATCTGACAAAAACACTAAGAAAAAGCAAGCAGCAAAATGAAAGCCCCGTCAGATCGACGGGGCTTTCAGGAAAATCCCATGTTTTCAGCCTGTTCAGCCTTCCAGCGCGGCCACGCCGGGCAGGGTCTTGCCTTCCATCCATTCCAGGAAGGCGCCCCCGGCGGTCGAGATATAGGTAAAGTCCTCGCCGTGACCCGAGGCGTTGATCGCCGCCACCGTGTCGCCGCCACCGGCGACCGAGGTCAGGCTGCCTGCGCCGGTCTGTCCGGCGATCACGTCGAGCATGGCGAAAGTGCCTTTCTGGAACGGCTCCATCTCGAACACGCCCAGCGGGCCGTTCATGATCAGCGTGCGCGCGTTTTCGATCACGCCCTGGATATAGGCGACGGTTTCCGGTCCCGCGTCCAGGATCATCGCATCGGAGGGGCAGGCATTGACTTCTACCGTTTCATTTGCGGCATTCGCGGCGAATTCACGCGCCACGACGATGTCGCGCGGCAGCACGATCTCGCAGCCCGCGTCCTCTGCCTTGGCAAGAATCTCGCGCGCGGTGTCAGCCATCTCATGTTCGGCCAACGACTTGCCCACGTCCACGCCCTGCGCGGCCAGGAAGGTGTTGGCCATGCCGCCGCCGATCACCAGGTGGTTCACCTTGGCCACCAGGTTGCCCAGCAGGTCCAGCTTGGTCGAGACCTTGGCGCCGCCGACCACGGCCACCACCGGACGTTCCGGTGCGCCCAGGGCGGCTTCGAGCGCCGACAGCTCGGCCTGCATCAGGCGCCCGGCGCAGGAGGGCAGCAGGCGGGCGATGCCTTCGGTCGAGCCATGGGCGCGGTGAGCGGCGGAAAAGGCGTCATTGCAGTAGACGTCGCCAAGCGCTGCGAGGGAGGCCGCGAACATGGGCTCGTTCCTGGTTTCCTCGGCGTGGTAGCGGGTGTTTTCAAGCAGCAGTACCTGGCCCGGTTCCAGCGCGGCCACCGCCTGTTTGGCAGGCGCGCCGATGCAATCCTCGGCAAAGCTGACGGGCAGGTCCAGGGCGGCCTCCAGCGCCGGGCGCACGATGGCCAATGACATGTCCGGCACGCGTTCGCCTTTCGGACGCCCGAAATGCGCCAGCAGCACGGGTTTGCCGCCCGCCGCGACGATGTCCTTCACCGTGGGCACGATACGCCGGATGCGCGTGTCGTCAGTCACCGCGCCATCCTTTACCGGCACGTTGATATCCACGCGGCACAGCACAACCTTGCCGTCCAGCTCCATGTCGTCGAGGGTCTTCCAGGCCATACGTCGTCTCCCAGGTGTCATTCGGCCCCCAGACACACCAAAAGCGCGCCTAGGTCAATCTGTCATGCAGGTGGCTCTTTCATCTTGTGGCCCGCGCGCTTAGTTTGGCGCCAACAAACGAACAAAGGAGAGCCTCATGGCCGACTACAAAGACCCCGAAAACACCATCCTGATGGAGCTGAAGGACGGCACCGTCGTGATCGAGCTGCTGCACGACATCGCTCCCAAACATTGCGAGCGCATGAAGGAACTGGCGCGGTCCGGCCAGTATGACGGCGTGGTGTTCCACCGGGTAATTGACGGGTTCATGGCGCAGACCGGCGACGTGCAGCACGGCAAGGACGCCGCGAACCTGCGCATGGCGGGCACCGGCGGCTCGGACCTGCCCAACCTGCCGGCCGAGTTCTCGGGCATTCCGCACGACCGCGGCACCCTGGGCGCGGCCCGGTCGCAGAACCCGGATTCGGCCAACAGCCAGTTCTTCATCAACTTCTCGGACAACCACTTCCTGAACCGCCAGTACACGGTCTATGGCCGCGTGACCTCGGGCATGGAACACGTGGATGCGATCACGCGCGGCGAGCCGCCCGCGAGCCCGGACCTGATGATTTCCGTGAAGGTGGCCGCCGATGCCTAAGGATCGTCTGATTGCCCTGGTGGCCTTCCTGTCGGGCGCGGTCCTGGTGGTGGGCTACATGCTCTGGGCGACGTTCTTTTCATCTCCCGTGACGCCGGACACCCCGGTTGCCGAGGCCGCGGCCACGGCGGACACCGCCAATCCGCGCGTCGAACTGGTGATCGAAGGCGAAGGCGCCAATGGTGCCGTGGTGCTGGAGCTGTTCGCGGATGTGGCCCCGAAACATGTCGAGCAGATCCTCGCCCTGGCGGCCGAAGGCCAGTATGACAACGTGGTGTTTCATCGCGTGATCGAGGGCTTCATGGCGCAGACCGGCGACGTGCAGTTCGGCAAGGTCGGCGGCGACATGCGCATGGCGGGACGGGGCGGGTCCGACCGCCCGGACCTGCCCGCCGAGTTCTCGGAGATCGCGTTCGATGCGGGCATCGTCGGCATGGCGCGCTCGCAGAACCCGAACAGCGCCAACAGCCAGTTCTTCATCATGTTCGACGCGGGATATTTCCTGAACGGTGATTATACCGTTGTCGGCAAGGTGGCCGAGGGTATGGATGTGGTGAACTCGATCAAGCGTGGCGAAGGTCAAAACGGGGCGGTAATCGGCCAGCCTGACGTGATGAAGACCGTGCGCGTGATCGAAGCCCCCGCCGAATAGACGGACACGTCCAATCAAACAGCTGTGAAAGGGGGTGGCGTTGCCGCCCCCTTTCCTGTTTCGCTGGGAACAACTGCTACAGGAGGTTCCCATGCGCATTGCCCTGACCGTTCTGCTGATCGCCGCCGGCCTGCTGGTCCAGGCCCATATCCCCGAGACCCAGGCCAGAGTCCCCGTGCCCTACGAGGCAACGATCATCCCGGCGGCGCTGTACCTCCTGGTCGGCGAGAAGGACTGCAACACGTCCCGGGTCTGGGACGTCTGAGATGCGGGTCCTGCGCCTCGCCGCCCTGATCGGCGCCTTAGCCGCGCCCGCCACCGCCGATCCGAGTTTCTGGCAATATGAATGGCCGAACACGGATTTCACCAACACTTCGGTCGATAACTGGGGCGAGATCCTGTCGGGCGGGCCGCCCAAGGACGGCATCCCCTCTATCCAGGATCCCGAGATGATCCTCGCCACCAGGGAAAACCGTATCGGTGCGCGCGAACCCGTCATTACCCTGGAGTTGCCCGGCCAGACACCCCGGGCCTATCCGATCCGCTATCTGACCTGGCATGAGATCGTGAATGACCTGGTGGGGGATGTGCCGGTCGCCGTGACCTTCTGCCCGCTCTGCAACTCCGGTATCGTCTTTGACCGCCGCGTCGAAGAAGGCGTGCTGAGCTTCGGCGTGTCCGGCAAGCTCAGGAATTCGGGCATGGTCATGTATGACCGCGAGACCGAAAGCTGGTGGCAGCAGGCGATCGGGACCGGCATCGTCGGGTATTTCACCGGTCGCGACCTCAAGCAATTGCCAAGCTGGTTGGAAAGCTGGGCCGAGTTCACCAAACGCAACCCGGACGGGCTGGTGATGGATCAGCCGAATTGGCCGCGCAGCTACGGGCGCAATCCCTATGTGAGCTATGACAGTTCGGCCCGGCCGTTTCTATACAGCGGCGAATTGCCCCCGCACGACATTCCGGCGCTGGAGCGCGTGGTGCGGGTCGGAGACCGCGCCTGGCCGCTGTCCCGTCTGGCCGAGCTGGGCGAGGTCAGCGAAGGCGGTGTCGTGATTTCATGGACGTCCGGCCAGGCCTCGGCGCTGGACAGCGGGCGCATCGAGCAGGGACGCGACGTCGGCACGATCCGGGTCCGTGATGCGGCGGGCAGGGACGTGCCCCATGACGTCATGTTCGCCTTTGCCTTCCACGCGTTCTTCCCGGACGGGACCTGGATGCTTGGCGGTTGATGTTGCCAGATGGGGTGCCTTCGGCACGCTCGATTCATGGGGTGGGGGCGCTGCCCCCAGGTGACAAGCCCTGACGGGACTTGTCACGCTCCCCCGGGATATTTTGGGCAAGATAAAGAGAAAGGGCGCCGTAGGATGGCGCCCATTTCCGGTCTTTGGTCCGCTCAGTTGCCGCGCCGATGGGTAAACATGGCGGCGGTTTCGGCGGCCATGCGGATGGCTTTGGACTTGTTCACCGTTTCCTGGAATTCGGCCTCGGGGTCCGAATCGAAGACCACGCCGCCGCCAGCCTGGATATAGAGTTTCTCGTCCTTCACCACGGCGGTTCTGAGCGCGATACAGACATCCATGTCGCCTCCGGAACTGAAATAGCCCACGCCGCCGCCGTAAACGCCGCGTTTTTCCGGTTCCAGCTCGTCGATGATCTCCATCGCGCGCACCTTTGGGGCGCCGGACACCGTGCCCGCGGGCAGGCCGGCCAGCAGGGCCGACAGCGCGTCATGATCTTCTGACAGTTCGCCCACCACGTTCGACACGATATGCATCACGTGGCTGTAGCGTTCGATGATGAATTCTTCGGTTGGGCGCACGGTGCCGATCTTGGACACCTTGCCGGTGTCATTGCGCCCGAGGTCGAGCAGCATCAGGTGCTCGGCCAGTTCCTTCTGGTCGGCCAGAAGGTCGGCCTCCAGCGCCCGATCCTCTTCCGGCGTGGCCCCGCGTGGGCGGGTGCCGGCGATCGGGCGGATGGTGACTTCGCGATCGAACACCCGCACCAGGATCTCGGGGCTGGCGCCGATCACCTGGAAGCCACCGAAGTTGAAGTAGAACATGAAGGGCGAGGGGTTGGTGCGCCGCAGCGAGCGGTAGAGCGCGAAGGGGGGCAGGGGGAAATCCTGGGTCCAGCGCTGGCTTGGCACCACCTGAAAGATGTCGCCTGCGCGGATGTATTCCTTGGCTTTCTCAACCGCCGCCAGATAGTCGGGCTTGGTGAAATTGGACACCGGTTCGCCCAGCTTCATCGCCTCGCCCAGGTCGCGGCTTTCGCCAACGGCGGCGCGTTCAAGATCGCGCAACGCGTCCATGACCCGTTCGGCGGCCTGGGCATAGGCGGCTTTCGCCGTGAGGCCCGAGCCGACGAAGGCGGGGGCCACCAGTGTTACCTCGCCCTTGACCCCGTCCAGCACCGCCACGACCGAAGGACGCAGCATCAGCGCATCCGGCAGGCCCAGCGGGTCGGGGTTGACGTCGGGCAGGTGTTCGACCAGCCGGATCATGTCATAGCCGAGGTAGCCGAACAGGCCCGCCGCCGCGCCGGGCAGGTCCTCGGGCAGGTCGATCTCGCTTTCCGCCAGCACCTGGCGCAGGGTGTCGAGCGGGTGGCCCTCCATCGGTTCGAACCCGTCGGCGTCGAACCGGGCCTGGCGGTTGATGCTGCTGCCCTCGCCCCGGCATTGCCAGATCAGGTCCGGCTTCATGCCGACGATGGAATAGCGCCCGCGCACCTCGCCACCGGTGACGCTTTCCAGCATGAAGCTGTCCTTGCGCGCTTCGGTCAGCTTCATCATCAGGCTGACCGGCGTGTCCAGATCCGCGGCCAGGCGGGTGTAGACCACCTGGTTCCTGCCCGCGGTCCAACCGGCTTCGAACGCGTCGAAGGAAGGGGTGAGGGCCATCGGATACTCCTTACGGGAACTGGGCGTTCACCGCGTCGATCACGGCGCGGTCGAGGGTGATGCCAGCCTCGCGCTGCAGCGCGTTGGCAAAGGCGATCTCCAGGTCGGTGCCCAGTTCCTGGGAAAGACGCTCGTTGAAGCCCTGTTTGACCAGCCGGGCATCGTCCGAGTCCAGGTCGGCGGCCGTGATCGCGTCGACACGGACCAGGATCACGCCATCGAAACCGGGCACGACCCGCCAGGCGCCCTGGTCCATCTCGAACACGGCGTCGAGCAGTTCGGGCGGGGCTTCCGACACCACGTCGGTGCGGGCAAGGCCGGTTTCCACCACTTCGGTCAGCCCCTTGCTGTTGGGGGAGGCCCCGCCGTCGAAATCGGCCAGAAGCGCCTCGGCCTGCAGGGTCAGCAGGCGCTGTTTCTCGCCGTCGGTCCAGCCGTCCACGGCCACCTGGCGCGCCTCGTCCAGGGATTGCACGCGGGGGGCGTCGATACGGTCTGCGCGCAGGGCGAAGATGCCGCCATCGGACATCAGCGTGATCTGCGGGAAATCCGAGGTTGTCACGGCGCCAGCCGCCTCGCGGAAACTGTCATAGGCGGCGATGCCCTCCGCGCTGCCCTGGGTCCAGGCCAGGGTGCCGAGCGTCAGGTCGAAGTCGGCTTCCAGCTCTTCCAGCGTGGCGCCACCGGCCAGGATTTCGTCCAGTTCCTGAACCATTGCTACGATCTGACGGCGGGCGGTGTCGGCGGCATATTCGCCTTGCAGCTCCTCGCGGGCGTCTTCGAAACTGGTGTTCTGGGCGGCCAGCACGGCGTTCATGCGAAAGAGCGCCGGACCCAGGTCGCTGTCGGCAGGTCCGGCGATGCTGCCGGGCTCGGTCAGGGCGAAGACGGCTTCGCCCGCGTCGTCCAGGTCATCAAGGGTCACGTCGCCCATGTCCGTGTCGGCCAGCGCCAGACCGCGTTCGGCCACCAGCGCCGGGAAGTCGATCTCGCCCGATGCCAGGCGGTCCACGGCGGCCTGCGCGTCCTCGGCGGTGCCGAAGACCAGCCGTTCGACCAGGCGGCGTTCGGGCACCTGGTATTCGTCGATACGTTCGTCATAGAGCGCACGCAGGACGGTTTCGTCCACTTCGATGGTCGGGATCACCTCTTCCGGGTTCATCCAGACATAGGTCAGCTGTTTGGTTTCGGGCAGGGTGAAGGGCTCCGGGTTGGCCTCGTACCAGGCGGTCAGCTGGTCGTCTGTGGGGGCGCCCGGCTCGGTTTCGAGCTTGTCGAGCTCCAGCGGTGTCCAGGTGAAGCTGCGGGTCTCGCGGGCATGGGCGTAAAGCGCATCGATATAGGCCGATTGCGGAACGACGCCGCGCTGCACCGCCATGCGCACGATCGACAGGGCGGTATCGACGCGCAGCTCGCCTTCGAACTCGGCGGCGGTCAGGCCGCTTTGCTGCAGGGCGAATTCATAGGCCTGGCGGTCGAAACTCCCGTTCGCGCCCTTGAAGGCATCGATCTGCACCACCTGGTCGCGCACCGCCTTGTCGCCGACCGAGAACCCCAGGCGCGCGGTCTCGTTCTCAAGCGCGACGGTGGCGATGATGCGGCCCAGAACCTGCTGGTCCAGACCGAAAAGCCGCGCCTGTTCCATGGTCAGACGCTGACCGGTCTCGGCCTCGACCGCGCGGAACTCGGCGTTCAGTTCGCGAAAGTACCGGTTGGCATCGATTTCCGTTTTGCCCACCTTTCCGATCGTCCCGGCAGAGGTGCCGAAATTCGTGGCGCCGAAGCCCACCAGACCCACCATGACAAGACCCATGAGGATCCATCCCAGCGTGCGCGATACCCGTTTGGCGGCCATGATCCGTCCTTTCCCGTTGCGGTCCAGCCGGTTTTACGTCGCGCGCGTTGGAATGCCAAGCGCTGGTGACAGGATTCAGGGGCTATTTTCAGCGGTAAAGTCGCGCAGGCGGTCCGCAAGCGTGGCGATGCCCGCACGGTCGATATTGGCAAAGGCGATACGCAGTTGCCGGTCGCCGGCCGGATCGCCTTCGGGCATGAACATGGAGCCGGGCAGGGCGAGGATGGAGGCCTCTTTCACCAGCCGCTGGCAGAGCTCTTGCGAAGGGGTATCGAACGGGTGTTCCACATAGGCGAAATAGGCGCCGCAGCCCAGGATGCGCCAGCCGGTCAGGGTGGAGAAATGCTCTTCTACCGCGGCGCGGCGGTCGAGGATTTCCAGCCGTTCCCCGCCGACCCAGTCCGACAGGTGGCGCATGCCCCAGAGCGCGGCGTGCTGGCCAAGCTGGGCCGGGCAGATGGTGACGGTGTCGAGGAATTTCTCAACCTGAGCCAGTCGTTCGGGGCTGGCGACCATGGCCCCGACCCGGTGGCCGGTCAGCCGGTAGGCCTTGGAGAAGGAATAGAGCTGGACCAGGTTTTCCTGCCAGTCCGGGGTCATGAACAGGTCATGTGGCGCCGCGTCCCGGCTGTCGAAATCGCGATAGGTCTCATCGATGATCAGCACGATGTCATGGGCCTGGGCGAGGGCAAAGAAGGCACGCACCAGTGCGGCAGGGTACTCCACCCCGCCCGGGTTATTCGGGGTCACGAGCGAAATCGCGCGGGTGCGCGGGGTGATCAGCGCCTCGGCCGCCTTCGGGTCGGGCAGAAGGTCATCGCCGGTGGCCAGTGGCACGGCTTTGATGCCGCCCATGTCGAGCCACATCTTATGATTGAAATACCACGGTGTCGGCAGGATGACCTCATCGCCCGGCGCGGCGATGGTGGCCATGGTCGCGGCAAAGGCCTGGTTGCAGCCCGAGGTGATGGCGACGTTTTCGAAGGCGATTTCCCCGCCATAGGCGGCGGCCCATTGATGCGCCACCTCGGCGCGCAGGTCGGGCAGGCCCAGGACGGGGCCATAAAGATGCGCGCTGTCCTCGTTCAGGGCGGCATCCGCGATGGCCCGACGCAGCTCCGGATGTGGCGGATCCACCGGGGCGGCCTGGCTCACGTTGATCAGCGGCCGGTCGGGCGGGAAGGTCACGCCAAGGGTCCAGCGCCGCGCCTCCATCACCGGCGGGGGGGTGGTGGCCTGGATGTTCGGATTGAAAACGGGCATTGCGAACTCCTGGGGTGGGCGTCCTGTGGCTGTTGTCCGGGGACGTTAGCAAGGGTTCGCATGGCCCGAAAGGGAGGATTGGGGGCTCTGCCCCCAAACCCCCGGGATATGTGCGGAAAGATGAAAGGGAGGGCAGGCCCTCCGGGTCAGTCGGCCAGGGTCACAAGCGCGTGGCGCTTCTTGCCGGCCGAGAGTTTCATCGGCTGGGCCAGGTCGTCGGCGCTGACCATCAGCCCGGGCGAGGACAGGGCCTCGTCATTCACCTTGGCACCGTTTTCGGCAATCAGGCGCTTGGCTTCCTTGCCGGATTTCACCAGGCCGGATTTGACGATCAGCTGCACGATCGAGATGCCGTCGCCGATTTCCTCGGCGGTGAGCGCAATGGTCGGCAGGTCGTCGCCGGTGCCGCCCTTTTCGAACACTTCGCGGGCGGTGGCCTCGGCTGCTTGCGCGGCTGCGCGCCCATGGGCCAGCGCGGTGACTTCACCCGCCAGCACGATCTTGGCGTCGTTGATCGCCTGGCCCTCTAGCGCACCAAGGCGGTCGCATTCCGCGACCGGCAATTCGGTGTAGAGTTTCAGGAACCGGCCCACATCGGCATCGGTGGTATTGCGCCAGAACTGCCAGAATTCGTAGGGGCTGAGCATGTCCGCGTTCAGCCAGATCGCGCCATCCTGCGACTTGCCCATCTTCTTGCCGTCCGAGGTGGTCAGGAGCGGAGAGGTGAGCCCGTAGATCGCGCTGTCCAGCACCCGGCGGGTCAGGTCGATCCCGTTGACGATATTGCCCCACTGGTCCGAGCCGCCCATCTGAAGCAGGCAGCCGTAGCGGCGGTTCAGCTCCAGGAAGTCATAGGCCTGGAGGATCATGTAGTTGAATTCGAGGAAGCTGAGGCTCTGTTCGCGATCCAGACGGGATTTCACGCTCTCGAAGGACAGCATGCGGTTCACGCTGAAATGCCGCCCGATGTCGCGCAGGAATTCGAGGTAGTTCAGCCCGTCGAGCCATTCGGCATTGTTCAGCATGAGCGCTCGGGTCGGCCCTTCGCTGTCATAGTCGATATAGGAGGCAAAGACCTGCCTGATCCCGGCGATATTGTCGTCGATCTGCGCTTCGGTCAGCAAGGGGCGCTCGTCGGCGCGGAAAGACGGATCGCCCACCTTCGTAGTGCCGCCACCCATCAGCGTAATCGGCTGGTGCCCGGTTTTCTGCAGCCAGCGCAGCATCATGATCTGGATCAGCGAGCCCACATGCAGCGATTTCGCCGTGGCATCAAAACCGATATAAGCGGGAACCGGACCCTTTGCCAAAGCCTCGTCCAGCCCCTGATAATCGGTGCAGTCGGCCAGAAAGCCGCGTTCGATCATCACGCGCATGAAGTCTGATGTGGGGTGGTAGGTCATGTCGTCTCGGTCCATCTTGGGCGTTGAACATTCCGTATAGAACGGGTCCGGGAAAAGGGAAAGAGCATGTTGGCAGATGGGCCGGTCTGGGCGTTGGGGGCGATGTCGGGCACTTCTCTGGACGGGGTGGACGCGGCGCTTCTGCTGACCGACGGGGTGCGGATTTTCGACTTCGGCAATACCGGCTATCGCGCCTATGGGGACGAGGAACGCGCGGTGATCCGGGCGGCCCTGGGGGCCTGGCCGGGCGCGCCAGGGGTCGAGGCGGCGGCCGAGGTGGTCGAGACCGCCCATGCGGTTCTGTTGTCCGGGATCGAAGGCGCGGATCTGGTCGGCTTTCACGGCCAGACCCTGGCCCATGAGCCGCAGGGGCGCGGCACCCATCAGGCGGGCGACGGGCGGGTGCTGGCCGAGGTGCTGGGCAAGCCGGTGGTCTGGGATTTTCGCTCGGCCGATGTGCGGCTGGGCGGCGAGGGGGCGCCGCTTGCGCCGTTCTTTCACTTTGCCTGTGCGAAATGGGCCGGGCTGGAGGCGCCTGTCGCCGTCCTGAACCTTGGCGGCGTGGGCAATGTGACCTGGGTCGATCCGTCGAAAGAGGCGCCCGAGGCGGAGGGGGCTCTGCTGGCCTTTGACACGGGCCCCGCCAATGCGCCGATCAACGACCTCATGACCAGGCGGCGGGGCAAAAGTCTGGACGAGGGCGGGGCGCTGGCCGCCACCGGCGAGGTGGTTCCTGAGGTTATCGACGCTTTTCTTCAGGACGCCTATTTTTTCAAGGTGCCGCCCAAGTCATTGGATCGCGACAGTTTTTCCGGGTTGGGAGAAGCCGTGTCTCATCTGTGCGACGCCGATGCCGCTGCCACGCTGGCAGGCTGTGCGGTCGCTGCCGTGGCACGCGGGATGGAGCATTGCCCGGCCCCGCCCACCCGGCTGCTGGTGGCCGGAGGCGGGCGGCACAATGCGGTCTTGATGGCGGGGCTGTCGGTGCTGCTCGATTGTCCGGTGGAGCCGGTCGAGGCGATCGGGCTGGATGGTGACATGCTGGAGGCGCAGGCCTTCGCCTATCTCGCCGTGCGCGTGGCGCGTGGATTGCCGACCTCCTGTCCGGCCACAACCGGGGTCAGCGCTGCCGTGGGCGGTGGCGTGGTCAGTGAACCGGCGGGGTGAAACACCCGCGTCCCCCCGTGCCGGAAACGCGCCGGCCGAGCAAGACGAGGCAACCGCCGTACCACCGACATTGATCTGATGAGCGTGCCGGGCCGGAGGGTATTACAATTGCTCGACCGCCACTTTCTGCGGATAGAAGGCCAGGTGGTCCTTGATGCGCTCCACCGCGGGTTTCGGGCTTTCATAGCTCCAGCCCGCGTCCGAGATCACCTGGCTCTTGGTGTGGATTTCGTAATAGGTGGCATCGCCCTTCCACGGGCAGTGCGAGGTGGAATCCGACCCCTCCAGCATTGCCATGGCCAGGTCTTCGCGCGGGAAATAGATCACCGGGGGAAAGTCGCCCTCGGTCAGTTCCAGCGCATTGGTGCTTTCGCCCAGAACGGCGCCGCCGGCGCGCACCACCCAGGTGCCCTGAGCCTTGCGGATCCTGATGTGGTCGGCCATGTCGTTCCTCCCTGACCGGCGTGCGGTCGTGTTCGTGCTTGTGTCGGGTTCTATACGCAAAGCGTGTCCGAATGAACCACCCCGGCGCGCGACGTGGCGTCGCGCGATCCAACGAACCCGCCCGGACCGGTCAAACCCGGCTGCCGCATTTTGCGGGGGCAATGTTTCCAGATTGTGTCACCCTGGACCGGAGCGGCGGCGTCACAGGGGTGCGCAAGCGGCAGTCAGCCACGACTTTGCGGCAGGCGAGACCTGATCCGACAGTTTTGCCAGCACTTCGGCATGGTAGTTGTTGAGCCAGTCACGTTCATCCTTCGACAGCATCTCGACCACCACCAGGCGACGGTTGATCGGCACCCAGGTCAGGGTCTCGAAACGTAGCATCTCGCGTTCGGCATCCCCGGTGGTCGGCGCCTCGGCCCGTTCGACCACGATCAGGTTTTCCAGGCGAATGCCAAAGGCGCCGTCGCGGTAGTAGCCGGGTTCGTTCGACAGGATCATGCCGGGCACCAACGCCACCTCCGAGACTTTGGAAATCCGTTGCGGCCCCTCGTGCACGGACAGATAGCTGCCCACGCCGTGTCCGGTGCCGTGGTTGAAATCCTGATGCGCCACCCAGAGCGGGAAACGCGCCAGGGCGTCCAGGTCGCGGCCTGCCAGCCCCTTGGGCCAGCGCGCGCGGGAAATTGCAATCATGCCCTGCAAGACACGGGTAAAGCAGGTTTTTTCCTCATCTCCGACCGCACCGATTGGCAGGGTGCGGGTAATGTCCGTGGTGCCGTCGTGATACTGTCCACCGCTGTCCACTACGATCAGTTCGCCATTTTCCAGAAAGCGCGATGTGTCCTCCGTCACCCGGTAATGCATCACCGCGCCATTGGGACCGGAGCCCGCAATGGTCTCGAAACTGATGTCCCTCAATGCATTGCCCGCGCGGCGCTGGGTTTCCAGCTGAGTGGCCACGTCGATCTCGGTGATCCTGGTCGAGGGCACCGTGGCATCGAACCAGGTGAGGAATTCCACCATCGCCGCCCCGTCGCGCAGATGGGCGCGCCGGGCGCCTTCGACCTCAACCGCGTTCTTTGCGGCCTTGGGCAGAATGCAGGGATCCTGACCCCAGGCGACCGCGACCCCGTCACGTTCCAGGATGCGGCTGACCGCCACCGGTGCCGTGCCCTTGTCGACCCGCACCGGGCCTTCGAGATCCGCCAGACCCTCTTCGAAAGCCGTGTCCGGATAGAGCCGCACATCCGGCCCCAAATGCGTGCCGATCGAGGAATCGCGCGCGGGGTGGGTGAAGAAATCGACCCGGGCACTGTCGTGGAGGATGGCGAATCCCTGCACCACGGGAATGTGCGGAATGTCGTCGCCGCGAATGTTCAAAAGCCAGGCGATGCTGTCCGACAGGGTCAGAACGGCGGCCTTCTGCCCGGCCTCGCGCAGGGCCGCGGCCAGATCGGTGCGTTTGTCCTCATGGCTTTTGCCTGCATATTCAAGGCCGTGCGGGTGGATATGGCCCTGGGGGGCGGCCGGGCGCTCTTCCCACAGCTGGTCGACCAGGTTTTCGCACGCCACCAGTTCGAACCCCTCGCCGAGCGCCGTATGCAGCCGGTCCATCTCGGCTGCCGTATGCAGCCAGGGGTCGAAGCCGATGCGCCCGCCGTTCGGCAGCTGTTCGACCAGCCAGGGGCCCGGCTGCACCTCCGGCCAATCCACCGGGGTAAAGTGATCCAGGCTCACCTGCGAACGCACCTGGTTGCGATAGCGCCCATCGACGAAGATGCCGGCCACATCGGCCAGCGCGATGCAGAACCCGGCCGAGCCGGTGAAACCGGTCAGCCACTCCAGCCGCTTGTCGCAATCGGCCACGTATTCACCCTGGTGTGCATCTGCGCGCGGCACCAGAAAACCATCCAGCCGGTCCTGTGCCATCAACCCGCGCAAGGCCGACAGGCGGGTAGGGCCCTGAGTGGGATCGGCGGTGACTTCGAAGCTCTGGAACATCGGTTTCTCCTGGGGTAGGTGGCGCGCAGTTTGGCGGTGATTGCCGTCAAGGGAAAGCGGATTCTGGGCTTGATGTGGGGCGTGGCATGGCTACCCCGGGCGCCCGGAACTTCAGGTGGCAGAGCCCGAACCGTAACGAGGCAAATCCCGGCGAATCTTCGAATCCCCGGCGGCTGAACTGTCGGAATGCGTTCAGATCGCCTTCTTGATCCCCATCAGACGCGCCCGCGCGCGCGGGTCGCTGTCGAACAGCGCGGCAAGCTGTTCGGTCATCGCGCCGGCCAGCTGTTCCACGTCCGTGATCGTCACCGCGCGGTCGTAATAGCGTGTCACGTCATGGCCGATGCCGATCGCCAGCAGTTCGACCTGCTTGCGCTTCTCGACCATGGCGATCACGTCGCGCAGGTGTTTTTCCAGGTAATTCGCGGGGTTCACCGACAGGGTCGAGTCGTCCACCGGCGCCCCGTCCGAGATTACCATCAGGATCTTTCGCGCCTCGGGCCGCGCGGTGATGCGCCGATGCGCCCATTCCAGAGCCTCGCCGTCGATGTTTTCCTTCAATAGCCCCTCTTTCATCATCAGCCCCAGGTTCGGGCGGGTCCGGCGCATCGGTGCGTCGGCCTGTTTGTAGATGATGTGGCGCAGATCGTTCAGACGGCCCGGCTGCTGCGGACGGCCCTCGGCGAGCCATTTCTCACGCGCCTGCCCGCCTTTCCATGCGCGGGTGGTGAAACCGAGGATCTCGACCTTGACCTGGCAACGCTCCAGCGTACGGGCCAGCACGTCGGCGCAGATCGCGGCGATGGAGATCGGCCGGCCCCGCATCGATCCCGAGTTGTCGAGCAGAAGCGTCACAACCGTGTCGCGGAACTCGGTGTCCTTTTCCTGTTTGAAGGACAGCGGCGTGGTCGGGTTGGCCACCACGCGGGCCAGACGCCCGGCGTCCAGAATGCCTTCTTCAAGGTCGAACAGCCACGAGCGGTTCTGCTGTGCCTGCAAGCGGCGCTGCAGCTTGTTGGCCAGACGGCTGACGGCGCCTTTCAGCGGCTCCAACTGCTGATCCAGATAGGCGCGCAGACGCTCCAGCTCGGCCGGTTCGGCCAAATCCTCGGCGCGTATTTCCTCATCAAAATCAGAGTGATAAACTTGATAGTTCGGGTCCGCATCGGACGCGGGGGCAGGCGGGGGCGGCTCCAGTGGAGCGTCGCCCTCGGGCATTTCCGCCTCGTCCGACATTTCGTCATCGGCCAGGTCATCCATGGTGATCTGGGCCTCGGTCTGGTCCTGTTGTTCTTCCTGAGACTGCTCAGGATTGGCCTCGGCCTCGTCCGACTGGTCCTCGGACTGCTGGTCCTGATCGTCCTGATCCTCGGGATCAGCCTCGGGCTCGGCCTCGTCCTGGCTCTCGTCCTCCTGATCCGGATCCTCGCCCAGCTGGTCGCCATAGCCCAGATCTTCGATCACCTGGCGGGTGAATTTCGAGAAAGCCTTTTGGTCTGAAAGGGTTGCGTCCAAATCTTCAAGCGTATGCCCCGCCTGTCCCTCGATGAAATCGCGCCAGAGGTTCATCACATTGGAAGGGCCTGCGGGCAGATCGCGCCCGGTGGCAAGGTGGCGTACGAGGTAGCCGGCGGCGTCGGCCAGCGGCGCGTCGGCGGCGGCGGTGATGTTTTCGAAGCCCTTGCGGAAGGCTTCCGCGTCCAGCTTGTGGTCGATGTTCGACGCGGTGCCGGGCATTTCCCGTGCACCCATGGCCTCGCAGCGCGCGGTCTCCATCGCCTCGTAAATGTCGCGCGCCATCTGACCCGCGGGGGCATAGCGCGCATGGGTGGCGTCGTCGTGGAACTTGTGTTTCAGCGCCAGCGCATCCGCCGTGCCACGGGCCAGCAGCACCTCTTCGCGCGTCATGCGACGCGTCACCTGCGGCAGGCGCACGCTGTCCCCGGTCAGGCCGGGCGGATCCACCGAATAGGTAACTGACAGATCGCCATCATCCGCCATCACCTTGGTTGCCTCGGCCAGGGCCTTCTTGAACGGATCGGCGGGGTTGTCGCTGGGTTTGTTCATGGTGCCTCCCGGGCCATATCCACGGGGGCCGTGTGGTGCGGACACCCCCCGTGCATATGTTTATACATCACCCCATGCTCATCGAGGCAGCGCTTTCCGGCAGTTCCTCGTCGAAACAGCGCTGGTAGAACTCGGCGACGATCTGGCGTTCCAACTCGTCGCATTTGTTCAGGAAGGACAGGCGGAACGCGTAACCGACCGAGCGGAAGATGCCCGCGTTCTGAGCCCAGTTGATCACCGTGCGGGGGCTCATGACGGTCGACAGGTCGCCGTTCATGAAGGCAGTGCGGGTCAGGTCGGCCACAGTCACCATCTGCGCGATCGTCTGGCGGCCCTTCTCCGTGTTGTAGACCGGGTTCTTGGCCAGCACGATATTGGTTTCCGCGTCATGGGAAAGGTAGTTCAGCGTGGCGACCAGGCTCCAGCGGTCCATCTGCGCCTGGTTGATCTGCTGGACGCCGTGATAGAGCCCGGTGGTGTCGCCCAGGCCGACCGTGTTGGCCGTGGCAAACAGGCGGAAGGACGGGTGGGGCGTGATGACCTCGTTCTGGTCCAGAAGGGTCAGCTTGCCGTCATGCTCCAGCACGCGCTGGATCACGAACATGACGTCGGCGCGGCCCGCGTCGTATTCGTCGAAGACGATGGCGGTCGGGTTGCGCAGGGCCCAGGGCAGGATGCCTTCCTGGAACTCTGTGACCTGCTTGCCGTCGCGCAGCTTGATCGCGTCCTTGCCGATCAGGTCGATGCGCGAGATGTGGCTGTCCAGGTTTACCCGCACGCAGGGCCAGTTCAGCCGCGCGGCGATCTGTTCGATATGGGTGGATTTGCCGGTGCCGTGATAGCCCTGGATCATGACGCGGCGGTTGTGGGCGAAACCGGCGAGGATTGCCAGCGTGGTGTCCGGGTCGAACTTGTAGGTAGTGTCCACTTCGGGCACGCGGTCGGCGCGCTCTTCAAAGCCCTTAACGACCATATCCGTGTCGATGCCGAAGATGTCGCGGACCGAGATTTCCTCGGTCGGTTTCTGCGTGTGATCCATGTCTGTGTCCGCCGTGTTCAAGCCCGTTCGCTGGGCATCCTGTCCATTTGGTCAACCTCGGTTTGGTGCCTCAGATTCCCGCTCGGCGCAAGGGGAGCGGCTGGAAAATCGTGGCGTCATGGCGGGTTGTTGCGCCAGGATGATGCGGCGAGGCGGAATGCGCGGGGAAAACCGCACCAACCGGGCAATGCCCATGTCATAACCGCTGAGCCGACCGTTTTTCCGGGTTTCGCGAACCGTCTTTCATCTTTCCCGAAATATCCTCGCCGAAGGCAACCAGAGCAGCGCAGCTGCTCTGGCTACGCCCAACGGCCGCGGTGGCCGTCAGGCCGCCACGGCGGGCGGGAGCCCTGCCGGTGCAAGGAAAAATCGGGCCGAATGGGCCCCGGGTCACATAACCGCCTGTTCCACCTACTTGAAGCTGCGGCTTTCCTTGATCTGGTCCCAGGCCCAGACGACCTCCTGCAGCTGTTCTTCCTGGCTGCGGTCGCCGCCGTTCATATCCGGGTGCAGGACCTTGATCAGCTTCTTGTAGGCCTTGCGGATTTCCGCTTTGGTCCAGTGATCCTTGGCCTCCAGGATCTCCACCGCGCGGCGTTCCTTGGGTGGCAGCTTGCGTGTGCCGGTGATCGACTTGCCCGGGTTCTGCGTCGCGTTCTCGCCCAGAACCTGATGCGGATCGTCCACGCCCAGCCGCGCCCAGGCGCGTTGCTCATCGGTCTGTTTGCCGAAAGGCTTGGTCTCGCGCTCCCAGACGCGGTCCTTGTCCGATTGCGCGTTGATCTCTTCTTCCGTGGCGCCGTTGAAGAAGTTCCATTTCAGATTGTACTCGCGCACATGGTCCTTGCAGAACCACAGGAATTCGTCCAGGTGATCGGGGCTGCGCGGTGCGCGGTACTGGCCGTGTTCCTGACAACCGTCATGTTCACAGACCCGGGTCGAGGTCTCGAACGCGCCCGACATGCCGCGTTTGCCACGCGGGTTCTTCTTCTTCGCCGTCTTGACGGACATATCAAAGCCAAACGGATCGTCTTTGGTCATTCGCGCACCTGTAACTGGTCTTTTCGACTCGGGTCCGAGAGTTTAGACGTTTTCACGTCAGATAGAAGAGGGAAGCACGGAAAAATGAGCAGGTCCGAGGAAATTCGCGAGAAATTGGAGGCCGCCTTTCAGCCGCGCATGCTGCAGGTGGTGAACGAAAGCAGCCGCCATCAGGGCCATGCCGGAGACGACGGGTCGGGCGAAAGTCATTTCCGCGTGGTGATCGCGGCAGAGGCCTTCGCCGGGCAAACCCGCGTGGCCCGTCACCGCATGGTGCACAAGGCGCTGGGTAGCGAGCTGACCTCGGCCATCCACGCGCTTTCCCTGGAAATTACCGAGTAATTATTCCGCCGCGACCTTTCCCTTGTCGCGATCGCCTTTCGTGCCCCCGAGTGGTTTGACCGCCTCGGGCAGTCCCTGCGCGGCATGGGCCGACGGCAGGCTGGGGGCGTTGATTTCGACGGTTTTTTCGACCTCAAGCGGCGCGCTGTCCGACGTCGCTTCGTCAGTCTCCACCGCAAGGGGCCGGCGGAACACCAGCACGTTGCGGAACACGGTGGTCTTGCCGGTCAGGCCGGAACGGGTCTCGCTGGGCAGGGTGTCGGCGCGCTGGTATTCCCAGCCGTCCGCGGCGAGGCTGTTCATCAGCTCCGACAGTGCATGGGCGAACTGGGCCTCGGCCCCTTTCACACCTTTTGCCTTCACACCTTTCATCGGTGCCGGCACCACTTTGTACTCGTAGCTCATGACCCTGTCCTTCTGACGCAATGGGGCAGACCTTACACGATTCGTGCAGCCCCTGTCCAAAGGGAGAGGGAGGGATGGGCAATTCCCCGCGTGTTGTTGAAAATTCCACGTGAGAGCAAGGAGTTGCGAGGAGATCTTCGAGTGGACCGGCGTCCGGTGCGGGGGGATGCAATAAGGCCGGGAGGACCCGGCCCATTGGTCAAGAAGAATGGTGTGGCCCTCTGTCCGACCGGACTGTCAGAGCCCCAGTTTCCGGCTCACCAGCTGGTTCACCGCCTTGGGGTTGGCCTTGCCGCCGGTGGCTTTCATGACTTGCCCGACGAACCAGCCCGCCAGTTTCGGGTTGGCTTGCGCCTTTTCGACCTGGGCCGGGTTGTCGGCGATGATCTGGTCGACCGCGGCTTCGATCGCGCCGGTATCCGTCACCTGTTTCATGCCGCGTTCCTCGACGATCTGCGCCGGGTCGCCGCCTTCGGTATAGACGATCTCGAACAATTCCTTGGCGATCTTGCCGGAAATCGTGTCGGCCGAGATCAGCTCGATGATGCTGCCCAGCTGGGCCGGGCTTACCGGGCTTTCGGTAATGCCGTGATCTTCCTTCTTCAGGCGGCCGAACAGCTCGTTGATCACCCAGTTGGCGGCCAGCTTGCCGTCGCGGCCCTTGGCGACCTGTTCGAAATAGGCGGCGTTCTCGGCCTCGGCGGTCAGCACGCCCGCGTCATATTCCGACAGGCCGAAGTCCTTCACGAACCGTGCCATCTTCTCGTCCGGCAGTTCCGGCAGCGAGGCAGCGATGTCATCGACCCAGCCCTGTTCGATCTCCAGCGGCATCAGGTCCGGGCAGGGGAAGTAGCGATAATCATGCGCCTCTTCCTTCGAGCGCATCGAGCGGGTTTCGTTCTTGTCGGCGTCATAGAGGCGCGTTTCCTGGACGATCTCGCCGCCGTCCTCCAGGATGGCGATCTGGCGACGCGCCTCGACGTCGATGGCCATCTGGATGAAACGCATGGAGTTCATGTTCTTGATCTCGCAGCGGGTGCCGAGATGGCCGAAGTCCTGGGTTTCCATGTATTTTTCATACTGGCCGGGCCTGCAGACCGACACGTTCACGTCCGCCCGCATCGAGCCTTCCTGCATGTTGCCATCGCAGGTGCCGAGGTAGCGCAGGATCTGGCGCAGCTTGGTGACATAGGCGGCGGCCTCTTCCGGGCCGCGGATGTCGGGGCGGCTGACGATCTCCATCAGCGCGACGCCGGTGCGGTTCAGGTCAACGAAGGACTTGTTCGGGTCCATGTCGTGGATCGACTTGCCCGCGTCCTGTTCCAGGTGGATGCGTTCGACGCGCACCTTGCGCGCGACGCCCGGGCCCATGTCGACGATGATCTCGCCTTCCCCCACGATCGGGTGGTAGAGCTGGCTGATCTGATAGCCCTGCGGCAGGTCCGGGTAGAAGTAATTCTTGCGGTCGAAGGCTGATGTCAGGTTGATTTCGGCCTTCAGGCCCAGGCCGGTGCGCACCGCCTGTTCGACGCAGAACTCGTTGATCACGGGCAGCATGCCGGGCATGGCGGCATCGACGAAGGCGACGTTCGAATTGGGTTCCGCACCGAATTGTGTCGAGGCGCCCGAAAACAGCTTCGCCTTCGAGGCCACCTGCGCGTGGACCTCCATCCCGATGACCAGTTCCCAGTCTTCCTTGGCGCCGGCAATGACCTTGGGCGCGGGGGCTTCGTAAGCGAGGTGATCCAGCATGGTGTCTTCCCGTAATGGCGTGTTCCCTGCCTTCTAGGGCAGGGGCCGGAGAGGGGCAAGACCCGGGGGCGCTCAAACCGCCTTTGCGCGGTAGGGGATCTGCTGGGGTGCGTCGTCCTTCAGGATCGAGAAACTCAGCCGCCCCTGCGCATCCCGGTCGGCGGAATAGGTCAGCACCTCGTCCACATCGTTGTCGCGGGTAAAGGTCAGGACTTTCGGTGCGATCTCGGTCACATCCTCGGCCGGGCGCAGCTCGTTGGTGCAGATGATCAGCTGATCGCCCACCTGGCAGGTCCGTGCGGCGGCGCCGTTCAGGATGCACTGGCGCTTGCCGCGGGTGCCATAGATCACATAGGTCGAGATCCGCGCGCCGGACTGCTTGTTCCAGATGTCGACGAATTCCATCGGCAGGATGCCCGCCGCCTCGCAATGGTCCGGGTCCAGGGTGATCGAGCCGTGGTATCCCAGATCGGCCTCGGTGACATGGATACCGTGCAGCTTGGCGGTGACGAATTTCTTCATGGTTGGGCCTTCCCTTCGCGTTCGGGCGGTTATGATGGAAGGTTGACCCTGGGTCAACTTTAACGCTGCGGTGCGGCGGTTTTCCCCCATCGAGATGGACAGCGGCGCCCCTACGGCGCAGACTGGCATGCGACGGCTCGTGGCGGCCCGTGACGGAGTACATGTGATGAAGCCCTTTGTTCCCCTTGTCCCCCTCTTCCTGCTGGCCGCCTGCGCGGGCGGAGTGACCGCGTCGAAATCGGCGCCGGTCGAGACCCCCATGCGCTGGGATCACGTCGCGGGGTCCGGGGCCTGGACCGAGGCGACCATGGCCGCACTCGCGAGCCACGGGGCCGCGCTGCCCGCGCTGGTGCCGGCGGATGTTGCCGAATGGTGCCCCGGTTACGAAAAACAGGACGTGGTCGGGCGCAGCGCTTTCTGGGCCGGGTTGATTTCCGCCTTGGCGAAACATGAAAGCACCTGGAATCCACGCGCCGTGGGTGGGGGCGGGCGCTGGTTCGGGCTGGTGCAGATTTCACCCGGAACCGCACGCGGATATGGCTGCGTGGCACAGACCGGCGAGGCGTTGCGGGACGGGCCTGCGAACCTGTCCTGCGCCGTGCGCATCATGGCCGATACGGTGCCGCGCGACGGGGTTGTCAGCCGCGGCATGCGCGGCGTCGCGGCGGATTGGGGGCCGTTCCATTCGGCCGTGAAACGCGAGGACATGCGCGCCTGGACCCGGTCGCAGAGCTACTGCGCCGGGTAGGAGCGCCGCGCGGACCCCGGACGCCCGGCGTCCCTCAGGCCAGAGGGCTCTGGCCCCCCAGCCGCTCGAACAGGCTTTCTTCATCGGTGTTGTTGAAGAAGGGCACCTCGCGCGGGGCACCGAGGTCGGGCAGGTTGCCGATGATCTCGGACAGGACCACCTCGGTGATGAAGGGCAGGTCGAACCGGCGCACGTCGTCCAGAGGGATCCACTGCAGGTGGCTCAGCTCCTCTTCGGCGCCGGAAAAATCATCCGGGTCGGTCTTCAGCCGCGAAGCATCCGCGAGGAAGAACCGCGCGTCAAAGCGGCGCGGGCGGCCCGGCGGCGTAATGGCGCGAAAGACGAAGGACAGCCCGTCGGGCGAGGGGATATATCCGGCCTCGGCGAAACCTGTCCAATCCTCGGGCACCTCGCCGGGCCACTGCCCCGGTTCGCCAAGGATTTGCCCGGTTTCCTCCCACAACTCGCGGACCGCCGCAGCCAGACAGGCCGGGGCGAGGGCCGGATCGGCATCCTCTCCCAGCCGGGTCAGGCAGGGTTCCGCCCCGGCGCTGGCCAACGGCACCCTGGCATCCGCCATGTCCACGGCACCGCCCGGAAAGACAAACTTGTTCGGCATGAAGGCGGCTTTCGCCCCGCGCTGGCCCATCAGCACACGCGGGCGTGTCTCGACATCGCGGATCAGGATGACCGTTGCCGCGTTGCGGATGATCTTCGACTTGTCCAAGGGACCTCCCATCTTCCCGTCCTGCGCCCGCGGGCGCGCTTACTGCGCCGCTTCCACCGGCTGCCCGGACCTGGGTGGCGCACCGAACCCATGCATGCGCTTGGCCCATTGAATCCCGACCATTGCCCCCTTGAACCGGGGCAGCAGATAGAGCGACAGCGCCACCGCGCCCACGGTGAACACCGTGGCCAGCGTCATCGGTTCGGGGCGGAACTGCACATAGGCGATGTGGATCATCGGGGCCAGCAGGTGCCCGACCACGATGATCGTCAGATAAGCCGGCCCGTCATCGGCGCGCTGGTGATACAGCTCTTCGCCGCAGACCGTGCAGGTGTCGCGCACCTTCAGATAGCCCTTCAGCAGCGGCCCCGTGCCACAGGAGGGACAGCGCCGTCGCCAGCCCTTCAGAAGGGCAGGCTTCAACGGCCGTTCGCCGCCGGCATCGACGGTCTCGACCGCTATGTCGGCCCCGATCGCGGGCTGTGTGTCCGTCATGGTCCTGGATCCTGTATTCTCGAGTCGCGCGACTTCCCCATACCCTAAGCACACCCCCTTTGGGAACCATGGTGCAAAACGACCCAGCGTCCTCCTGACGCAGAGCCTTTCGGAAAAATTGAAAACAGCGCGACGGAAAGCCGCCGCCCGCCCGTTTCATGATCACAACACGGGACGAAACGGATCGTCACGAGGCCGGAACGAACCGGCCGCCCGAGGGGGCAGACACTTAAATACGGGACCAAAGGAGAGACCCAATGAAACGCACGACCAAAACCGCATTGATCGCCCTGATCGCCGCCGGCGCCGTGGGCGCAACGACCCTGAGTGCCTCGGCCTTCGGTGGGCCACGCGGCGGAATGGAACGCGGTGGCTTCGGTGGCGGCAAGTTCATGCAGATGGAGTTTGCCGACCTGGACGCCGACAAATCCGGCCTGATCACCGTCGAGGATCTGCAGGCCAACGCCAGGCTGCGGTTCGACGCGGCCGATGCCAACAAGGATGGCCAGTTGGATTCGGACGAGATGGCAGCGCAGGCCAAGGCCCGCATGGACGAGCGGATGAAGGCGGCCGAAGAGGCCGGTCGCAGCGCCCGTCGTGGCGCCCCGGACGCAGAGACGATCGAAAAGCGCATGGGCTGGATGATCGAGGAAATGCTGGACCGTCGCGACACCGACAAGAACGGCACGCTGTCCTTTGATGAGGTCTCGCCGGATCAGGCCAGGCTCGACCGCATGATCGACCGGTTCGACACCGATGACGACAACGCGATCAGCGCGGCCGAGTTTGATGCGGCGCAAAAAGAGATGTGGATGCGCGGCAAGGGCCGGGGCGGTCAACGCGGTCATGGCGACCGGGGTGGCCTCTGGCGCTCCGGGCAAAACAACTGAGCAGGCGGGGGCCGCGCCGGGTGTCTCTGGGGACCATCCAGTGACATTCCCGGTCCCCAACCCGGCGCGGAACTCCCGTTGCGTGTGAAATGATGAACGGGTACGCAAGACGGAATGGACATGGCATTCGACGCAAATTCCGATGTGACGGACGAGGCCCTTCTGGTCGCCTATGGCAATGGCGATGCAGAGGCCGCGGCGATGCTGACCATGCGACTGACCCCCCGGGTGCTGGGCTTTGCCGCCCGTATGCTGGGGGGCGATCGCGCCGAAGCCGAGGACGTGGCCCAGGAGGCCATGCTGAGGCTCTGGAAAGTGGCGCCCGACTGGCGCCAGGGCGAGGCAAAGGTGACAACGTGGCTCTACCGGGTCGTGAAGAACCTCTGCACGGATCGGCTGCGCAAGCGGCGCGGGGTCGATATCGATGCGATCGCGGAACCGGCGGACGACGCGCCGGGGGCCGTCGCAGGGATGATCGAGGCCGACCGGGCCGCCGCCCTTCAGGCCGCGTTGAACCAGCTGCCGGACCGGCAGCGTATCGCGGTCACGCTCAGGCATCTTGACGGGGCGTCGAACCCGGAGATTGCCGAGGTTCTTGAGATCAGCGTCGAGGCGGTCGAAAGCCTGACCGCCCGGGGCAAGAGAGCGCTGAAGGCCATCCTGGCCGGCAAGCGCGAGGAGTTGGGTTATGACGAACACTGACCGTGATGACGACAAGATGCTCGAAAGCTTCTTCGAGGCGGGCCGTGCCGATGCGCCGGTGCCCTCGCAGGATCTGATGGCGCGCATCCTGGCCGACGCGCAGGCGAACATGCCGGCCCCGGCCCCGATCGCCACGCCCGCACGGCGCGGTCTGTTGGCCGGTCTGCTTGCGGCGGTGGGGGGCTGGCCCTCGGTTGCGACCATGGCGACGGCGGCGGTGGCCGGTGTCTGGCTTGGTTTCGTGCAACCCGATGCGCTGAACAGCCTGTCCGGCGGAACCCTCTTGCCCGGCAGCACCGCGACCGCCTATGAGGTGGATGACCTGATCCCCAGCTATGGCAGCTTCGACGTGCTGCTGACCGAGGAGGGCTGAGATGAGCGCTACCCCCGAACAACGCCCCCCCGAGGCGCAGAATTCCCCCCGGCGCACCCGGCGTCTGGTCAAGGTGATCCTGACCCTCTCGCTGACCCTGAACCTGCTGGTCCTGGGGCTGGTTGTGGGCGCCAAAATGCGTGACGGCCAGGAGGCCCGGCGCTTTTCCCCGCCGGACCGGGCGATTGCCCGCGACATGGGCTTCGGCCCCTTCATTGGCGCTTTCCCACGTGAGAGCCGTCGCGAGATGGCCCAGGCCCTGCGTGAACGTGCGGGCCCCTTCCTGGACAACCGCCGGGCGCTGGTGAACGAGATGCAGGAGATCCTGAACACCCTGCGGGCCGAGCCCTTCGATGCCGAGGCTCTGAACGGGCTGCTTTCGGCCCAGGGAAACCGGATCCGCGAGCGTGCCGAGATCGGCCGTGGTGTGCTGATCGAACAGATCGGCAAGATGACCCCGCGCGAACGGGCGCGTTTCGCCGATGATCTGGAACGAGGGCTGCGCCACTCGATGGACCGGGTCCGTTCGGACTGGAAGGACCGGGCGCGCGACCGCTATTGACGAAACTGCTCTGCATTTTGCACGGCAGGGCCCTGCGGGGGCCCGCCTTGGTGTTTCAAGGCGGCGTTCAGGCGGCGGTCTGTACCATCGTGACCTGGTTGCGCCCCTCCGCCTTCGACGCGTAAAGCGCCCGGTCAGCCCGCTCCAGAAGCGTATTCACATCCCCCACAAGCCGATCACCGATCGCCACGCCGATCGACATGGTCACAGGGATGTCCATCCCCCGCGACGGGGAATGCACCGGGGTGTCGCCGATCATCCGGCGCAGCCGTTCGGCGGCCACGCCGGCCTGGGCGGAGGTGGTGGCGGGCAGGGCGATGATGAACTCCTCGCCACCTGTCCGCGCCAACAGGTCGATCTCGCGAAGGTTCTCGCGCAGGCGGCGCGCCACCTCGACCAGAACTTCGTCGCCGACCAGGTGGCCATATGTGTCATTGACCGACTTGAACCGATCCAGATCCAGTGCCATCACCGCAAAGCTCTGCCCGGTGTCGCGCGCCTCCCGCGCGATACGGTCCAGGTAGCCCTGGGCATAGCGCCGGTTGTAGACGCCGGTCAGCGGGTCGGTCACGGCAAGGCTCAGGTGGCTGTCGAAATCGGCCCGCAGGGCATCAGATTCCAGTTTGCGGTGCAGAAGAGGGCGCAGGCGGATGGCCAGTTCCTCGGCATCGAAGGGGCCGGTCTGCACTGCATTGGCCCCCAGGTCCAGCGCCATGGAGGTCAGGTGCGCGGGATCCTCTTCGCTCACCTTCACGATGATCACCGCATGACGTGTGGCCTGGCGCGAGCGCAGCTCGCTGACCAGTGGCAGGCCGTCGCCAGGCGTATCGATCGAGGCGGCGACGACGAAGGCGTCCGGCGTCGTGCCGGCGGGCATCTGTCCAATCGCCTCTTCCCGGCTCATCAGCGTCACGCGGTCCCGGGTCATGCGGCCCAGCCCCGCGCGCCAGTGGATCGCTGTTTTCATGTCCGGCGCCACCAGCGCCAGCCGGGCCTGGCAGGCGAAGCCCTTGCCGATCTCGGCGAAGCCCAGCTCCCGCGCCGTGTCGCGCCGCCGGTCCAGCTCGTCCTGCGCGGTGCGTGCGCGCATCAGGTTGCGCGCCAGAGCCTGCAGCGTCGCATCGTCATAGGGTTTGGTGACAACCTCATCGGCCCCGGCGCGCAGCGCGGCCAGCCGCATCGCGCGATCGGGCCCTGCCGCCACGACCACCACCGGGATGCGCGCAAGCAGCGGGTCTGCCTTCAGGTTCCCCAGCAGCTGCACGGCGCCGCCATCGACCAGGCTTTCGCCCAGGATGATAAGGCCGGGCCGGTCCCGACGCGCCATGCGCAGGACCTGCGCGGCATTGTCGGCCTGCAGGATCGCGTGACGCGCCGCCTTCATCGTGCCCTTGAGCATGATGCGGCTTGTGGTAACGCCATCTGCGATGAGGATGCGTCCTGCCATGGAAATCCTGCCAATCGGTTTCGTTTGCGGTTCGGTCTGGTAATAGTTTGCTCAAATTGGTTAAGAAAACCTTTCCAAGACTTAATGAGGTTTGGATATGAGGCAAGAATGTGCCGAAACAGTGGCACTACAGGCCCTGGCCTGGCTGGTTGGCAACGAGGATCTGTGCCCGGTCTTTCTGGGCTCCACGGGCGTCAGCGAGGGCGAGTTGCGGTCCCGCGCCGGGGAGGCGGATTTCCTCGCCTCGGTGCTCGATTTCCTGATGATGGACGACGCCTGGGTCATGTCCTTCTGCGACTCTGCCGGGCTGGCCTACGAGGCCCTGATGCGGGCCCGCATGGCCTTGCCCGGCGGGGTGCAGGTGAACTGGACCTGACCCGCCGCGACTGGCCTGGCCAGATCGGGCCAGATCGGGCCAGGCCGGGTCAGAGGTCGATTTCGACCATCCCGTCCGGTTCTGCCGCGCGGCTCTGGCACAGGATCATCTCGCCATCGCGCTGTGCCTTCGACAGCACGAAGTCGCGATGTTCCACTTTGCCCGAGATCACCCCGCACTTGCAGATGCCGCAAATGCCGTCGGCGCATTTCACATCCACGTGAATCCCCGCCTCGCGAAGCGCGTCCGTGGCGGCCTCGTCGGCGGCAACCTGTACCTCGCGCCCCGATCTGGCGAGTTTCAGGGTAAAGGCATGGTTCTCGTATTCCGGAGTTTGCGGCGGGCTGAAATACTCCAGGTGGCGGGCCTCGTCGGGGTAGCCACCGGCTTCGGCCGCCTCGATCACGCTTTGCATGTAGCGGTCCGGGCCGCAGGTATAGACATGGAAACCCTCTTTGTATTGCAGGAGGTTGGCCAGGTCCGCCCGGGTGCCCTCATCCGAGAAGTGGGTGTGCACCCTATCGGCCCAGGGCAGGGTGGCGAGGTCGTTCAGGAACCCCGCGGAGGCCCGGGTCGAGCAGGAGTAGTGCAGCGCGAAATCCCGCCCCAGCGCATGCAGCCGGTGCGCCATGGCGATCATCGGCGTGATGCCGATGCCACCGCCCATCAGCATGGAGAACCGTGCGTCCTCGACCAGCGGAAAGTGATTGATCGGGTGCGAGACGAAGACCCGGCGCCCTTCCTCGAAAATGCGGTGCATCAGCTTCGATCCGCCGCGCCCGTCCTCCTCGCGCAGGACCGCGATCTGGTATTTCGACGGGTCCGCAGGGTCGCCGGACAAGGAATACTGCCGGAAGAATTCCGGGGCCACCACCACGTCGATATGCGCGCCCGCCGTGGCGGGGGGCAGGGGGGCGCCGTCCGGTGCGCTGAACTCGTACTTGGTCACGTCGGCTGTCATCGCCTCGACCTTCGTGACGGTCATTTTCAACACCGGCGCCTCCGCCTGATCGGCGGTATAGACATGTTCGGGCGGCTCGCCCGCCGCGCGGCGGCGCTTGTGTTCCGCGGCCGAAATCATCTCCTTGTAGGCCCGGATGCCAGCCTCTCGATCGGCCGGGAACGGCCAGTTGTAGGGCGGGGGCGCGAGCGGTGCCGGGTAGACGGCGAGGGTCTGGTCCTCGTAACGAAGGTTAAGCCCCCTGGACAGCTCGCGCCGGTTCACCGGGTGTTCGGAAGGCGCATAGGGCCCTTCGTTCACCATCTCCAGATCCCACCACCAGGTCTTGACCGGGTTCACTTCGCCATTTCCGGCCCAGTCGTCGAGCCTCGCCAGCGGCCCCGCCAGCGTCCCGGGCGCCTTCGTCGCCGCCCAGCGGAACGGCGCTTCGGCAAAGAGACCTTCCAGGTTCCACGGGCAGGTCTTCATGCAGCGCCCGCACATGGCCCCGTTCTTCTGCGCGACCCGGTAGGTGGTGCATTTCTGGCTGTCGGATTTCCAGATCTCGTAGCCGTTGAACATGCGTTTCGGCCCCGCGGTGATCGCCCCCGAGGGGCATTCGCGGGCACATTTGTTGCAGGCCTCGCAGAAGGCTTGCAGACCGAAGTCGATCGGCTTGTCATGCACCATCGGCATGGAGGTCGTCACCACGCCGGATTTCAGCCGCGGGCCGAGGTAGGGGTTCAGGATGACCTCGCCGATGCGGGAGACCTCTCCCAGGCCCGAAAGCAGCAGCAGGGGGGGCTGCAGCACCTCGTCATCCATCACCGAATGCACCCGCGCACCATGGCCCAGGCGGCGCAGGTGTTCGGCCAGAACCCCGCCCAGCAGCGAGAAGCGCAGATAGGCGCGCATCGACTGGGCACAGGCGATCCAGTCATCCCCGCTGGCGCCCTCCATGGTTTCATGCCCTTGGTCGATGATGATCGAAATGGCATTTTCGTGATAGGGATCAATGGGTTCCCCAATGGCGTCATGGCTGTAATAGGCCCAGTCGGGACATTCCGACAGGCCCACGGCATCGCAGCCCAGGAAATAGAGCGCGCCCTTGATATTCGCTGCGTTGCGGGCCGGGTCCATGGTGGACGGGTGCACCTCGCGCGCCTCCCCATCCTGCAGCAGGATGAAAGCGCCCAGCGAGGGGCGGAAGGCGAAGGCGGCAGCCGACTTGCGCACGTAGTTGCCGTTTTTCGAGCCTTCCTGTGCGAGAGGGCCGAGGTCGCCGAACAGCGAGCGGGCAAACATGTTGGCCCGTTTCGGCACCCGCGCGACATTGGCGCGGTCGATGTAGGTGGTGGGAACCTCGACGCGTTTCAGCTTTTCGAACGGGTGGGCGCCGTCTCTGAAACGGCGGCTTTGGTAGGGATCGACATTGCGCCTGTTGCGGGCATGAGCGCCGAACCCGCTGCGCCATGTCGCGGGTGGTTTTGCGTTTGCGGCCAGGGGCTTGTCCGGGGACAGTTCAAGCGTCGTGGTGATCGCCGACAGGCCGTAACGGCACCCGTGGAACGGGTTCACGGCGATGTCGCCCTCGACCGTGGCCAAGCCTGCCGCAACCGCCAACTGGCCAAGGTGAACGTCCGAGGCGGCCTGGCTGTGGGCGCGCGCCTCCCAGCCCAGCAGGCGGATGTAATTGGCCAGAGAGACCGACGTTTCCATGCCGCGCAGACAGGCGCGGTGGGACTGGGCGTCGCGTAGCCAGTCGGTGCCTTCTTCTTCCGCCCCCGGATCACGGGGGTATTCGTATAAAAAGACGATGGCGTGGGTGTGATGGCGGCAGTCCGCAGGCGGCGCCTTCAGGCTTTCGCGCAACCCGGCCATGATCACGTCTACCCCGGCGGCGTAGGTCTTGACCTGCATGGTCTCGATCTTGCTGGCCAGCCGGTCCACGTCAGGGTTCTTCAGCGGCGTCTCCAACCAGGCGGAGCCGGGGATTTCACAGATGCCCACCATTGCCGCGTCACAGTAATAGCCAAACGACTTCAGATGGTTGGCGCGCTCCATGGGGTCCGCGGGGATGACCCCGCGCTCCCGTTTCACCAGCCCGTCGCGGGTGGCATCCAGCATTGCCTGGTATTCCTGCATCGCGTTGACGATCGACAGGGGATCCTCAGGGCGTCGGAAGTTCAGCCCTGGCATCGGGGCGAGCCGGTCGAGCCCCTCTGCGGTTTCGATTCGGGTCAGGCGTTCGAGCGGGTAGGGCCCCAGATGGGGCGGGCGGTCGCGGTAGGAGCGGAGTTTCATGTTACAGCCTCTTCAGCGGGGTGTCATCGCCCTGACGCAGTTTTGCGAGCAGGCGGCGCAGCTCGGACAGCTCGTCGTCGGTCAGGCTGGTTTCGGTACGGATGCGGTTGGCCAAAGCCATCGGGACGGCTTCGTCGAGCTTCCCGCGGCCAAGCTCGGTCAGGGCCACGCGGGTCGTGCGCTTGTCGCCGGTTCCGTGGTCGCGGGTAACGAGGCCGGCGCCCTCCATCTGCTTGAGCGCACGGGAGGTGGCGGTGCGGTCGATCCCGATGAATTCGGCGATGTCGGAGGGCTGGCTCAGCCCTTCGTCGCCAGTGGCAAGCAACACGCACCATGTGATCCGGGTCAGGTCGAGGGCCTTCAGGGCTGCTTCGAAACGGCGTTCCTGCAGGCGGGCGGTAACGGTCAGCTGATAGCCGATGGCGTCATGGAGGCGGTAGGGTGCGCGATCTGTCATGATTGACAATGTCAACTAAAGTGGTTGTCAATGTCAACTATATTGTCGTCAGGGCCGCGGCGCCCCGCGTGGCAAGGCAAGGCAAGGCAAATGGCCCTAATCAATACTACAAGAAAAAACGGGCGCCCGGCCGGGCGCCCGTTTTGACATTATTTTCCCGTATCTTACGGAATGATCCGGGTGTATTTTGTCCCTTCGACCGTGGCGCCCGCGATCAGGCCGGCCTGGCCGAAAACCACCGCGACCACTGGCGACAGCGAGGTGAGCGTATCCGCCGACAACCGGTCGCCTTCGTTCTGGATCGCGTATTTGATGTCCCCGCCTGCCGACCAGCCGGGGGACGTGCGGAAACCGCGCAGCGACTCGTCGGTCATGAAGAACAGCACATGGGCATATTGCTGGGCGCCAATCTGCAAGCCGAAGCTCGCTTCGGTCTGAACATAGTAGTCCACCGTTGTCCCGCCCACGCGCAGAGCCCCGCGGCCATAGGCGCCGCCAATGCCGAAACCCGCCTCGGTGATCAGGGGCATGACCAGCATGCCGACCGATTTGTCGGCCAGTTCCTGGGTGCCCGGGTAGCGGTTGTAGAGATAGTTCAGCGTGGCTTCGACCCGTGCGTCGATCGCCGCCCCGCCGGTCGATCCCACGCCATTGGCGCAGGCCGAGGTCATCAGGGCTGCTCCGCCCGCACCGATCAGGAAACCACGTCTGGAAAATGTACTCATCTGCCCATCCTTGCCTTGCCCCGCCGCGGGGCGTTTCATTGCACGGGTCTGGTGCCCGAATTGGGGCCAAGAATAGGGCAGGTCCGGGGGTTTGTCACCATATCTTGCGGTAGCATGGCAGGATTTCGCTTCTACTCGCGGCTGGCCTTGTCGCGGCTGACGAAGGCATCGATCGCGGCGGCGGGCAGGGGGCGTTTGGTGGCCGCGTCCTCTTCCAGGCAGACCACGATACAATCCCCAGTGGCGCGCAGCGTACCCTCGCCGTAGATCGCATATTCCATCCGGAATGAACTGCTGCGGAAACTGGCCGTGCGGGTCACGGTGACATAGCGTTCGCCCAGGAACATCGGCGCGTGATAGCGGGCCGAGTTGGTCATCACGACCAGGGTCGGGTCGCCGGGCGAATAGGTCGACAGGTGATAGGCGGCAAAATAGGGAATGCGCAGGCTTTCGAACCAGCGGAAATAGGCGACATTGTTGACATGGTTGAGCGCGTCGAGCTCGTGAAATCGCACCACGTCGGCCATGCCGAACTGCCAGCCTTCGGGCACGCCGGCGGCAGCCAGGTGCTGAGGCGAAAGAGGGGTGAGGAACGGCAGGTCGGGCATTATGGTCACAGGCGGGTCTCCTTTGTCACAGAGATGCCAGCAGCGTCCGGGCAGGGCAAGCACGACGCGGCGTTCGGGCCGGATGCCGTGCACCAGGGAGCCATGTTGGACGAAACACGTTCACCCGGCACCGTCCGATCGCATCGAAATGGCCCGCGTCCTTTCACGCCCTGAGATCGACTCAACCGGTAACAAGCAGAAAGCCGGCCTTTCCGCGTCAGGCAGGGGCGGGATCAGCAGTGGTTGATGAAAGAAGGCGTGGAGCGGGTAGCGGGAATCGAACCCGCACCTTAAGCTTGGGAAGCTTAACCGCTGTTGGCTGTTTGCCGCCTTCAATCAAGCGGTTAGTAGGTGCGTCTGTTGCGTTTTGTAGGCAATTTGCAGGCAAATATTAGTTGCCTACAAATTGGAGCGGGTGAAGGGAATCGAACCCTCGTCGTTAGCTTGGGAAGCTACTGCTCTACCATTGAGCTACACCCGC